>NZ_JBOITM010000095.1:0-56437 GCF_050717535.1 Clostridium sp. | reverse complement strand
TCTATCTGTTCCCAAAATATAGTTCATAATTTATCCTTCTCCTTTGGTATAATATAGATTAATTATACCAAAATTGACAGATTATTAATAGTTTTTTATAGGTTTTCGCACAGCCTGCCGGGGGTTTATCTATCTAGGTTTTATCTAACTGAAAATTTATACACAGTGCTATGTTCATAATTTTCATTTGCTTTAAGTATTGGTGAAGGAAAATTTGCATTGTTAATGGCATTAGGAAAATACTGAGTTTCGAGACATAACCCACCTCTTTTGCAATATGTGGTGCCACCTTTTCCTGGTTCCAAACCTTTTAGAAAATTCCCAGAATAGAACTGCACTCCAGGTTTAGTTGTGTAAACTTCCATAACTCGTCCACTTTTCTCATCGTAAACTTCAGCTGCCTTGTTTAATTTTTCACCACTATTATTAATTATCCAGTTATGATCGTAACCATTACCAAACACAATTTGCTCATAATCACTAGAAATATTCTCACCTATATAAGTAAGCTTTCTAAAATCCATTGGTGTATTCTCTACCTGGGCTATTTCACCAGTTGGAATGGCTAATTTACTATTAATAGTAAATTTATCGGCATTAATCATTATCTTATGTTTTAAAATATCTCCTGAACCTTGCCCTGTTAAATTAAAATAAGAATGATTAGTAAGATTTACTATAGTATCCTTATCTGAAACAGCAAAATACTCTATTTTAAGTTCATTATCCTCTGTAACCGTATATTTAACTCTTACATTAAGATTTCCTGGGTAACCTTCCTCCCCGTCAATACTTAGGTAAGAAAATTCAATGCTATCATTGGATTCTTCAGCTTGAAGCTTTTCTTCCCATACTACTTTATCAAATCCTACTATTCCACCATGCAAATGATTTTCGCCTTCATTTTTAGCTAGTTTGTACTGAGTTCCATTGAGCTCAAAACTCGAATTTTCTATCCTATTTGCAACTCGTCCTACTGTTGCTCCAAGAAAGTATTTATACTTTATATAATCTCGAACTTTTTCATAGCCTAAAACTACATCACCTACCTCACCCTTATTGTCCTTAACCATTAAAGATACTAATGTCCCTCCATAATTAGTGATTTTTGCCACCATACCCTTGGAGTTTTTAATAGTGAATAGATATACAGACTTTCCATCTACAATTCCAAAATCTTTTTTTATACTCATAATTCAATATTCCCCCCTCAAAAAAGTAAGGCCATGAAGTTATAATAAATTCAACAGCCTCTCAATTTAATTATACATTTTTTTAAAGCTAATAGGAAATTAATACACTATATAATACTAAATTTTAGAAATATTGTTCTTACGGGATAATAAGCAAGCATTAATATTACTAAAAAAATCATTCCCAGTGACGCATATGCTACACCAAATAGTATACAAAATACTCCATCAAACAAAGTTACTCTACGTTCATTAACTGTATTATATTTCTTTTTTGCATTTTCATAAGAAACTTCTTTACCTGGATATTTATTAAATACAATAGCATATATTCCAACTGCTACAACTACCACTCCAAATAGAATATTAAATGGTGACATAACCGACTTCCCTTCTCTCTATCTTAAATTTTAAATTTTTCAATCAATGAACACTAGTATATCATTTAATTCATTTAACAAGTTCTTAAAAGCAAATTGAATTGGTGACAGCTGTATTTAATTTTTCTAAGAAGTTTTTGATTTTGAGTATACATCAAATGCTACAGCAAGTAACAATACCAAACCTTTAATAGTCTGCTGCCAGTCAATTCCTACTCCCATAAGTGACATTCCGTTATTCATAACACCCATAAAGAGGCCACCAATCATAGCTCCCATAATTGTACCAATACCACCAGCAGTTGATGCTCCTCCAATAAAGCAAGCAGCAATTGCATCTAGTTCAAACCCAACACCCGCATTTGGCGTTGCAGAATTTAGTCTTGCAGCAAAAACTAATCCTGCAAGGGCACTTAGTACTCCCATGTTAACAAATACCAAGAATACAATCCATTTTGTTTTTACACCAGAAAGTCTAGCTGCTTTTTCGTTTCCTCCAAGTGCATAAATATGTCTTCCAAGGGTAGTTTTTGTAGTTATGAAAGTATAAAAAGCAACTAGAACACCTAATAATACTAATACATTTGGTAATCCTTTATATTTAGCCATTATATAACAAAATCCATTTATAACAATTACAATTGCAGCTATTTTAATAATTAAAAATACTATGTTAGTAACCTCAAAATCGTACTTCTTATCAGTGGCCCTTTTCTTTACTTCAAGGGTTATATAAAAGGCAGTTATCAGAAGTCCAATAACAATAGTTGTAATATTAATTCCATCACCATTAAAGAGATCTGGAATAAAACCAGTACTCATCAATTGAAATGACTTAGGAAAAGGTGCAATTGAGGTACCATTTAATGAAACATAGGTTAACCCTCTAAACACCATCATTCCTGCAAGGGTAGTTATAAATGCTGGTATTCTTACATAAGCAATCCAAAATCCATGCCAAGCTCCTATAATAGCACCGATTATTAATAGGGCTGCAACTCCAAGCGGAACGGACATATGATTATTAATTATCATCATTCCAGCAAGGGCTCCAATTACAGCCGCTATTGAACCTACTGATAAATCAATTTGAAAAGCAACTATTACAAGTAGCATACCAATTGCTAAAATTAATATATAACTATTCTGCAATATTAAGTTTGTTATATTTACAGGTTTTAATAAAATGCCACCTGTTGCAATCTGAAAATATATCATAATTCCTACTAGTGCAATTATCATGCTGTTTTCTTTAACTACTTTTTTTATATGTCCCATAATTAAGCCTCCTGAACATTATTAATAATAATTTTCATGATTTTTTCTTGCGATGCTTCCTTAGCAGATAATTCTCCAAGTATTTTGCCTTGATTCATAACATAGATTCTATCACAAACTCCCAACAGTTCAGGAAGTTCTGAAGAAATAACCATTACTCCCTTTCCTTCTGCTGCCAGCTTATTAATTATGGTATATATTTCATATTTTGCACCTACATCAATGCCTCTAGTGGGTTCATCCAAAATTAACACCTCTGGCTCTGCAAAAATCCATTTAGCTAAAATTACCTTTTGCTGATTTCCACCACTTAGATTACCTGTCTTTTGAAGTATGCCAGAACATTTTATATTTAGTCTTTTACGCAAATCCTCAGCTGCAATAATTTCTTCATTTTTATTAATTACACCAGCTTTGGATATTTTTTTCAAATTTGCTAAAGTAGTATTTCCCTTTATGTGATCTATTAAAATTAATCCGTACTCTTTTCTATCTTCAGTAACATAGGCCAGACCACTTTCGATAGCCTTATTTACATTGTTCAAATGTACTTCCACACCATTAATTAATATTTGTCCAGTTATTTTTTTTCCATAAGACTTGCCAAAAATGCTCATAGCAAGTTCTGTTCTCCCAGCTCCCATAAGACCTGCAATTCCAACTACTTCCCCTTTGTGAATATTGATATTTACGTTATCACTAACTTTACGATCACTGATAACTGGGTGATATACATTCCAATTCTTCACCTCAAATATGACCTCTCCAATATTAGGTTCGCGTGTCGGATATCTATTAACTAAATCTCTTCCAACCATACCCTTAATTATTCTATCTTCTGTAATATTATCTTTTCGAGTATCGAGAGTTTCAATAGTCGCTCCATCTCTTAGTATAGTGATTGAATCTGAAATCTTTTTAATTTCATTCAATTTATGAGATATCATTATTGAAGTAATTCCATGACTCTTAAGCCCCTCAATTAACTTTAACAAGTTATCACTATCAGCTTCATTTAAGGCTGATGTTGGTTCATCCAATATGAGCAATTTAACTTCTTTAGATAATGCCTTTGCAATTTCAACCAATTGTTGCTTTCCTACTCCAATGTTAGCTATAAGAGTATCAGGAGATTCATTTAAGCCAACCCTTTTTAATAGCTCACAGGTTTTTCTCTTAGTCTCATTCCAATCAATTACACCACTTTTGCTTCGTTCATTTCCGAGAAATATATTTTCAGCAATAGATAAAAAGGGGATCAAAGCTAATTCTTGGTGAATAATTACTATTCCTAAAAGTTCGCTATTTTTTATATCTTTAAATTCGCATAGCTTATCCTTAAATAAAATATCTCCAGAATATGTTCCATGCGGATATACTCCACTTAATACTTTCATTAGTGTTGATTTACCTGCACCATTTTCTCCAACTAATGCATGAATCTCACCTTGTTTAACCTCTAGGTTAACATTATCCAGAGCCTTAACACCCGGAAAGGTTTTAGTAATGTTTTTCATCTGAAGAATAATATCCGACATATGACATTCAACTCCTTACATTTTATATAGATTTAGTGGTGGTTGTAACACCACCACTAAATCTCATTTATCTATTTTTTTATTTTAATTTATCAGCAGTGATATAACCACTATCTACTACGACTTTTTGGTAATTTGCTTTATCAACAACAACTGGATCACATAAGAATGATGGAACAACTTTCATGCCAGTGTTATATGTTTTTGTATCATTAACTTCTGGAGTTTTACCATTCAAAACAGAATCAGCCATTTCAGCAGCTTTTGCAGCAAGTACTCTTGTATCCTTGAATATAGAAGATGTTTGTTCTCCTGCAATTATAGATTTAACTGAAGCAACTTCACAATCTTGACCTGTAATTATTGGCATTTTCTGAGTTCCTGATCCATATCCAACACCCTTTAAGGATGAGATTATACCAATACTTATGCCATCATATGGAGATAATACGGCATCAACCTTAGCTGAAGTGTAGCTTTTACTTAATATATTATCCATTCTTGCTTGTGCAGTAGCACCATCCCATCTTAAAGTACCAACTTGTGCATAAGCTGTTTGTCCGCTCTTAACAACTAATTTTCCTGAAGTAATATATGGTTGTAAAATTGACATTGCTCCATCAAAGAAGAATTTTGCATTATTATCATCTGGAGAACCTGCAAATAATTCAATGTTAAATGGACCTTTCCCCTCTTTTAGTCCTAAAGCAGTTTCAATGTAACCAGCTTGAAGAACTCCAACTTTGAAATTATCAAAGGTTGCATAGTAATCAACAAAAGCAGTCTTTGTAATTAATCTGTCATAAGATATTACTGGAATCTTTGCATCATGAGCTTGTTGTAATACATCTGTAAGTGCTGTACCATCAACAGACGCAATTACCAGTACACTTGCACCTTTTGTAATCATATTTTCTATCTGAGATACTTGATTTTGTACATTATTATCGGCATATTGTAAATCAGTCTTATATCCTAACTTTTCAAGTGATTTAACCATATTATCTCCATCATCTATCCATCTTTGTGATGTCTTTGTAGGCATTGCTATACCTGCAATTTTACCTGTAGCTTTTGTTGCCTCTGTAGTCTTCGCTGCGCCTGCTGCTGGAGCTGGTGTTTTTGAACCACATGCTGTAAGTCCGAATACCATGGTTGCTGCCATTAATATTGATACGATTTTTTTCATTGTTGTTCCCCCTCTTAAATAATTAATTTGTAATATATCACTTAACTTCACCAAACTTACCTTTTCATTTTGACTTTAGATATATCTGGTGAAAAATAGTAATCTCATTAAAATAATCAAGCGATTTATTTTGCTAATATAAGCACATTAAGTACATCTTTTTTACCTAATTTCATAAAATTTTCCACCTTATAAATTTAAAATTTTATAAGCCAAGTTTAAAAGCAAGATCATTCCATCGCAATTCATTTCTAAACGCGGTTAAATTTGTATCTTTATTTATAAATAAGCATTCAATTCCTGCCATTTCAGCAAAGTCTCCTAACTGCTCAGGTGTTACATTAAACGAAAAACTAGTATGATGTGCTCCACCAGCGTGTATCCAAGCTTCTGCTGCAACTTTAAGACTTGGTTGTGGCTTCCATAAAACTCTAGCAACAGGAAGTTTTGGCATAGCATGCTCTGCTTTTACTCCATCTACTTCACTTACAATTAAGCGGAATCTTCCTCCCATATCAATTAGTGATGCACAAACTGCTGGGCCATTACCACCTTCAAATACCAATCTTGCTGGATCTTCTTTTCCACCAATAGAAAGTGGATGCACTTCAATACGTGGACGATTTGCTGCAAGGCTAGGACAAATTTCTAACATATGTGCTCCCAAAATCATTTCGTTTCCCTTTTCAAGATTATATGTGTAATCCTCCATAAGAGAAGTTCCTTTTCCCTTTGCTATGATCTTCATAATACGAACCAAGGCTGCAGTTTTCCAATCTCCTTCTGCACCATATCCATACCCAGCATCCATAAGTCTCTGGGTTGCAAGGCCTGGAAGTTGTTTCATTCCATGCAAATCTTGAAAATTATTTGTAAAAGCAGTATAGTTTCCCTCTTCCATAAATGTTTTCATGGCAATTTCCATACGTGCCTGTTCCTTAATTGAATCCCTTGTAGCCCCTTCTGTTTTTGCTTCTTCTGCAATTTCATAAAGGACCTCATATTCACTCATTAATTTGTTTATATCTTCATCTGACACCTTATCCATATAAGTTACTAAGTCACCTACACCATACCCGTCTACAGCCCAACCAAACACAATTTGTGCTTCAACCTTATCTCCTTCAGTAACAGCAACATCACGCATATTATCTCCAAAACGAGCTACTTTAAGGTGGCGTCCTTCCGTAAATGCAACAGCTACAAGCATCCAAGAAGCCATTCTTTGTCTAACTTCTAAGTCCTCCCAGTGGCCAACTATAACCTTACGTTCAATTTTCATACGTGCGCCAATGAATCCATATTCACGGTCACCATGAGCAGATTGATTTAAGTTCATAAAATCCATGTCTATGCTATCCCAAGGAAGATTACAATTAAACTGCGTGTGAAGATGAAGTAATGGTTTACATAATTCTGATAAACCTGCAATCCACATTTTTGCTGGTGAGAATGTATGCATCCAAGTAATAACTCCAGCACAAGAATCATCGCTATTAGCCTCTGCAAACAGCTTTCGAATAGCATCTGATGTTTTCAGAACAGCTTTAAATACTATTTTACATGGGATTATAGCATCTTCATCTAAAGACTTTACCATTATTTGAGAATGCTCTTCTATTTTTTTAATTACCTCTTGGCCGTACAAATCTTGACTTCCAGTAACAAACCAAATCTCTGATTTTTTCATATCTATCATTTTATTTCCCCCTCCTATTTTTGTCCATAGTATGCATTAGCACCATGTTTTCTTAAAAAGTGTTTGTCAAGTAAAGCCTGATCTATAGCTTTAATATCTGGTTGAAGTTGACAGGTATTATATGCCATCTTAGCCACTTCTTCAAGAACTACCGCATTGTGTACCGCTTCCCCAGCATCTTTTCCAAAGGTAAATGGTCCATGATTATTTACCAAAACTCCAGGAACATAATTTGGATTCTTACCCGCAAAAGTTTCAACAATTACATTTCCTGTTTGCTTCTCATAATCCACCTTAATTTCTTCAGCTCTCATCTCTCTTGTACAAGGAATCTCACCATAAAAATAATCTGCATGAGTTGTTCCAAGTGCTGGAATTCCCCTTCCACTCTGGGCCCAGGATGTTGCCCATCTAGAATGTGTATGGACAACCCCTCCTACATCTTTAAAGTTTCTATAAATAACAAGATGTGTAGGTGTATCTGAGGAGGGTTTAAGCTTGCCTTCAATTTGGTTTCCCTCCAAATCAATCACAACAAGATCTTCTAGTTTAAGCTGGTCATATGCTACACCACTTGGCTTAATTACAATTAAATTATTCTTGCGATCTATCCCACTCACATTTCCCCAAGTGAAAGTAATTAAACCTCTTTTAGGTAGCTCTAAATTTGCTTTAAGCACTGCCGCTTTTAATTCTGTTAGCATTATAAAACCTCCCTATAAATCCCACTATTTAGCTTGAGATTTAATCGTTTTTAACCTCTTCATAACATCATTTGCTCCTCTTCCGAAATAATCATGAAGTATATTATATTCAGCATAAAGTTTTGCATAAACCTCTACATTTTTAGGAATGGGTTTATAAAATTCCTCTTTTACCTTACCCATATATTGGGCTGCCTCAACAATTGAATCGTACCCACCCTTATCTTTACCTGCCACCACTGCTGCAAAAATTGCTGAACCCAAAGCAGGAGTTTGAGCGGATGCTGAAATTCTTATTTCCATATTTGTAACATCTGAGTAAATTTGCATCATAAACTTATTTTTCTCAGCTATGCCACCTGCAGCATATAATTCCTCAATAGGAACACCATTTTCTTCAAAAGTCTCAATTATCTTTCTAGTCCCATATGCTGTTGCTTCTATTAATGCTCTATATATTTCCTCTGGCTTTGTAAGTAGTGTGCATCCAAGAATCATTCCTGTTAGGTCTACATCAACAAGAACAGATCGATTTCCATTCCACCAATCCAGAGCAACAAGTCCACTTTCTCCAACTGCAAGTTTTTGTGCCTTTTCTGTAAGAAGAATATGAATATCTATACCTCTCTGCTCTGCTTCTCTAGTATACGTAGCCGGTACACAGTTTTCTACAAACCACTCAAAGTGGTCTCCAACACAAGATTGACCTGCCTCATATCCAAGTAACCCTGGAATGATTCCATCCTCTACTACTCCACACATTCCTGGCACAATTTTTTCCTCTCTGCCAAGCATTACATGACAAGTTGATGTTCCCATAATCATAAGCATTTTCCCAGCTTCGGTCATTCCGAGTGCCGGAACTGAAACATGTGCATCCACATTCCCTACAGCCACTGAAGTTCCTACCAAAAGCCCTGTTAATGCTGCCGCACTTTCTGTTATCTCTCCTGCTTTAGCTCCTATTGGATATATATCCGTGCTCAATTTTTCTTCTACTAAATTTTCCAGTCTTGAATCTAATGCTTTAAAAAATTCTTTTGATGGATATCCATTTTGTTTATTCCAAATAGCTTTGTATCCTGCAGTACAACTATTTCTTCTTTCCTGACCAGTCAATTGATAAACTACCCAATCTGTAGCTTCCATAAATTTACCAGCCTTTTCATAAATATCTGGTGCTTCATTGAGGATTTGCCAAATTTTTGGTATAAGCCACTCTGAAGAAATCTTCCCGCCATAAAGTTTTAGGAAATCTTCTCCTCTTTCCTCTGCAATTTTATTTAGCCTAGTGGCTTCATCTTGTGCTGCATGATGTTTCCATAATTTAACATAGCTATGTGGATTCGCTTTATATTCATCATAAAAGCAAAGTGGTTTTCCTGCACTATCTGTAGGAAGCATTGTGCAAGCAGTAAAATCAATGGCGATACCGATTACATTTTCCGGACTAATTTTAGCTTCCTTCATCACAGATGGAATAGTCTCCGATAACACATCAAGATAATCTTGTGGATGCTGCAATGCAAAGTCCTGCTTAAGTTTTGTCTTTCCATCTGGTAAATACTCATCCATTACTCCATGAGGATATATTTTAACCGCCGTAGCAACTTCTCTTCCTGTGGCAACTTCAACCAGTACAGCTCGTCCAGATTGAGTACCATAATCAACTCCAATGGTATACTTTTTATTAAGCATTAAATTCGTCCCCTCTTTTCCTCTATTCATTTGACTGTACAATATATTTTATTTGTATGCATTATTTTATACAATTTAATCTATTTGTACGTACAACTCATTATATATATATTCTACATGTTTACAAAAAATCCTCTATATTTTAAAATATATATTAGTTCATTTAAAGTATAAAGGATTTCATATTTTTTTTGCTTTTATGCTTATAAATTAACAACTTCATTCTTTACTGGCACATTTCCAGTTGAGTACCTTACAATTAGCTCTGGTTTATACACATAGTTTGGTTTCTCTATTTTTTCTTGAATCATATTAATAAGAAGTCTTGCTGCTCTTCTTCCCATATCTTCCTTTGGGTGAGCGACTGTAGTAAATTTAAATTCTGTTGCCATAGCAATGTCTGAATCATCAAACCCAGTTATAGATATATCCTCAGGAATTCGAAGCCCTGCATCCCTGATAGCCTGCAGTGCATATGCTGCAATCTGATCATTATAGCAAATAATGGCAGTAGGTCTTTCACTTTTGTTTATTAAATTACTAGTAAATTCATAAGGCGCAAAAGATATTTCCTTTGTTCCAAAATTACTTACAATTTCATTGTTAAAAGGTATACCAAACTCTTCCAAAGCTTTCTTATAACCTAATTGCCTATTTACTCCTTGCAGGTCATCCTGTTTAAATATTCCGGCTATCTGCCTATGTCCTAGTTGAAGTAAATACTTTGTTATAAGATACACCCCTTCAACATCATCCATCACTACAAATGCAGGGTGTAATACATCATATTTTGCATTAATCATGATATATGGGATATCTTTTTTTTCTAATTCTTTGTACCAATTTAAATTCACATTTTCATAAGCACTCATGGTTGGTTCCACAATTAACCCAACTACATCATTGGCAATTATTTTTTGCAGATACTCTGCCTCTTTTTCTTTTTCATTATTTGTATTTAATAGCATTAAATTATATCCTGCTGCGCTTAAAACTTCTTCTATTCCACTAATAATAAGGGGAAAAATATAATTAGAGATATATGTAGTAAGAACCGCAATGGTTTTTACTCCTGTATTTTTATCTCTAGAAGAACAAAAACTTCCCTTCCCTTGCTCTTTATATATATACACACCTTTTTCTAATTCCCTTAGAGCATGTCTTACCGTATGTCTACTAACTTTAAATTTATCTGCTATTTCATTTTCTGTGGACAACTGCTGACCAGAAACTATTTCACCAGACATTATTTGAGCTTTAAAATATTCAGCAATTTGCATATATTTAGGTATTTTATCTTCGTCATTACTCATATTATAGCCCCTCTAAATTATAATTTGCTTGTACGTACATCTTTATTTTTATTATACCTTGTTTTATTATAATGTCAATATAGAATAGTATTCATAGTAATCCTTCCTCATTGTAGTCATACCGCATATATCATTCTATTTTTCCACTTAAATATGGAGAATAAGTCATATAAGCATGATTCTCTGTAATATATTCATCTTTAATTAGACCTATATTTTCGTTGTAAACCTTCCTATATATTTTATTATTTCTTACATATCCACCAAACATACCTGGTGTAATAGAATGCTCTTTCTCATAAACTTCATATTTGTTCATTGACTCTTCGGTACTTGTCCATTCTCCAACTAAGTTATCGAGTGTTAGGTATATTAAAAGTTGAAAGTCACTACTTGTCCCATTATAAATTTGCAGGTCAAGAGAATTGTAAGAACAAGTAGCCCCTGTCCCAAACGGTTGCACTCTATTAACATCTGGAAAAACATCGTGACTATGTCTGTACCTTTCCGTTACAGTTAAACTTGTATGTAATGTCATCCAATAAACAAGATTGGAAAGCTGGCAGATACCGCCTCCTACCCCTGCTTTAAATGTACCATCAGCACATAATACTAATCCATCTAAATATCCTTTCCTATAAGTAGGCTTTCCTATAAGCTTCCAATAAGAAAGTGTTTGTCCTGGTTTTATAACTATACCATTTAGTTTTTTTGCTGCTAGTTTAAGATTTGTAATTTTATTATATTGAAGTATCATATCTACATCTTTTAATTTTCTTAAAAGGGGTGTACTGTAAGTAAATAGGATATTGGGATATACTTTCACCCTTATACTCTTCGCATAATGTTTACCACTAAAATACCACTGTTTGTACCTTTTAGCAGAGTAATAAACACTACCAAATAAGAGTCTTATTCTTGACCTTTCTATAGGCTTTTTCTCTAAATACGTGATAAACTCCCCCTCAAAAATAATTTTAAATAATATAGATCTATAAATGAGCAAATTTCATAACATATTTTGGAATAAAAAAGCAGAAGAAATCACTCAATATAATAAGCTATTATATTGGACCAAAATAAAGACCTATCTATTTATTAGAGAAGTCTTTAAATATTATTTATTTTTTAAATTTTTTAATGCCTCATTGCTTGAAAAGATAATACCTTCTTTAGATTTTATATACTCTTGACATTTTTTAAAAATTTCAATAAGTTTATCATAATTTCCGTTTAATTGAGATTCATATAGCGCACCCCTATATTCCGTATTGTATTTTTCATCAATAGCTATTAAATCAATATTATTTTCTAGACATTGTTTAAGTAAAAGAAACCTTCCTATTCTACCATTACCATCTTGGAATGGATGTATTTTTTCAAAATTACTATGAAAGTAACATAATTCATGTAAATTAATACTTAAAGCTTTTTTAGTATTATAATTCTCAATAAGTCCTAATAATAAAGGTTCTACTTCATGTGAATCTACAAGTTTTATTTCATCTAATCCACTAAGCATATTAGGAATTTTTTTAAAGCTACCTGAAAATCCCTTTTTATCATCAGAAGTACCATTTTTTAATAATTGATGATATTCTCTAATTAACTGTAAAGATAATGGCTCATCTAATGTTTCAATTATAAAATCAAAAACATCTAAAGAGTTCCTAGTTTCAATAACATCATCCCAGGTATGAGTACCAGAAACTATATTTTTATCTGCCAACTGATTTAAAGAATCTCTATTAAAAGTACTACCCTCTAATTTATTAGAATGAAATAAAAATTCAATCCTTAAAGCGTAATAAAAAGAGTTTGGTACTTCTTTTAAACCAAGTAAAAATGTTCTAGTTAATTTCATAATAATTCACCTATCTTTCTTATTAATATTATTTAACTTCTTGCAGCTCATCAGTGGTTAATGCCTCTTCAATACCATTTTCTTTTTTATTTGTACCATTTAAAGTTATGTTATCAATTTTCGACTCAATATTATCTAATTTTTCTAAAATGAGTTTGTATTTTTGATTATCCCTTATAATTTCCACTATATAAGGTGTTAGTGCTCTTTGCATCATGCTCATATAATCAATTTCTATTTTGTTATCTTTATTGTCTTAATTTAAAGCAGTATAATATGATACCGCACTTAAAAAACTTAAATATGGTATATTACTCTTTATTTTATCATGCATCATAGCAACATGACTATTACTTAATTTAGACATCTTTGCCATTTCTCCAACAAGATAATACCTTTCCTTTCCATCTATTTCATGTGAAGAAATATAATTTAAATATGGATAAAAATGCCTACAGAAAATAATATACCATATGCTAAATCAATTAAAAACTTTATTATAGAGATTAGAATAGTTCTTTACTTAACATTGCCACAATTGAAGCATATTTGCGCTTTCGTATTTGGGGCCTTAGGCCGTGGTTGCAATGGTAAAGTCAGCCGTACTGAAAGCTGTTATAGTTCAAGACACAGAACTTCCGTAGGAAATTTTTTATCCAACAGTCCATGGAATGAAGATTACATTTTACGAGCATTACAAAAATTTGCATTAAAAAAGATATGGCAGTTATCAAAAGATACAGGTAAGCCTATTTATATGATTATTGATGATACCGTCTGTAAGAAAACGAAGCCTTCGTCACAGGCTAAAAATCCTATAGAAAAATGCCAATTTCAATATTCTCACTTAGAAGGTAAACAACTTAAGGAGACCTTATATAGGCCTCCTTTTTTAAGTGAATTTATAGTTGCAATGGAAACTATAATACTATATTATTAAATTAGTAGCAATCGCAACTAATTTCGGAGGATAGATTTATGAATAAAAGTAGAAACTCTGTAGCAAGGTGGATTTCACTTTTAGAAAGAATGGGTGAAAATGCTACCACTATCACAAAGGACTATTTTACAAATGATGCAGCACATTAGGAGATGATAATAATGGATATAACTGCTTCTGCTAAACGATTTATTAACAATAATTTTCATGCTCTCTCACATAAGAATTATAGATATTTTTGGTTTGGACAATGCATTTCCTTAATAGGTACTTGGACACAAAGCATAGGTCAGTCATGGCTAGTGCTTTCCCTAACATCTTCTCCATTTTTACTTGGACTTGTAGGCGCCATGCAGTTTTTACCTGTAACCTTATTCTCATTGTTTGCTGGGGTAGTAACCGATAGATTTTCAAAGAAAAAAATACTTATTTTTACTCAGACGTTCTCCATGATACTGGCTTTTATATTGTCAGCATTAGTGTTTACAAATACATTAAAATATGAATATATAATAGTTTTGGCTATATGTCTTGGATTTTGCAATACACTAGATATGCCAACTAGGCAGGCTTTTAATATGGAAATAGTAGGCAAAGAAGACTTGATGAATGCCGTTGCCTTAAATTCTGCCACTTTTAATTTAGCCAGAATTATCGGTCCAGCTATCGGAGCCATGCTTATGGGATACCTTGGAGCTGGATGGTGCTTTTTATTAAATGGTTTTAGCTTTATGGCAGTAATCTATGGACTAATTCACATTGAAGTAGTGGCTTTCGTAAGGAAAAAGACTTCTCAAAAGGGTATACTAAAGGAAATAGGGGATGGACTTAAATATATAGTAAAGATTCCTATTTTATTAGATACCTTGATTTTAGTTAGTATTATGGGAATATTTGTTTTTAACTACAGTGTTTTAATACCTGTATTCACAAAAAATGTACTACATATGGATGCAAAAACCTATGGAGTTTTATTGGCTGCGCTTGGTGCCGGTTCCCTTATTGGAGCACTTCTTATTACTTTTAAAAGTAAAGGCGGTCCAAATAGAGTTCTTATGATAGGCAGCTCTATTGCAATTGGCATAATGTTGATTTTTACAGGCATGAGCAATGTATATTATCTTACTGCACTAAGTTTAGCTATAACAGGAATATTTAATATGTTTTTTTCTACAACTGCTAATTCCACATTGCAGCTAAATTCTAAGGATGAATACAGAGGAAGAGTAATGAGTGTATACTCACTTGTGTTTGCTGGATTTACTCCTATAGGTAGTCTATTCTCAGGGTTTATAGCAGAGCACTATGGAGCTAGAGTTTGCTTTATATTATCTGGTGTTTGTACAATAGTATTGATATTATTACTTATTACATGGATTAAGCTTAGGAAAAAGAAATGAGATAAGTAATTTATCTCTTAACCTTATTTTTCATATAATTCTATAGGTAAATCATCTGGATCACTAAAAAAAGTAAATTTTCTGTTGGTAATCTCATCAATTCTAATATTCTCAGTAATTATATTTTTATTGTTCAATTCTTTTATTACCTCATCTATGTTATCCACCTCAAAAGCAAGATGCCTTAGTCCTAGTGCTTCAGGGTAACTAGGCCTTTTAGGTGATTGTGGAAAAGAAAATAATTCTATTTGATCATTTTCAGCAACACCTAAATCAAGCTTATATGACCCTCTATTTTCTCGGTATGTTTCTTTAATAATTTTCAGACCTAAAATATTAACATAAAAATCTTTAGATATTTCATAATTCGAACAAATAATAGCTATATGATGAATCTTATTTAACTTCATTGTTTTATCTCCTTTTTTAATCATTGCATATTTATAGCGACCTTCAAACAATAATAAAAGCCTCGCCTTTAGTCTTAATCGGCTAAAGGCGGGGCTTCTTATTGGGTTGATTTTATTTATTCATTGCCTGTTCTACCGCAACAGCAACTGCAACAGAAGCTCCTACCATAGGGTTATTACCCATGCCTATTAATCCCATCATTTCAACATGAGCTGGTACAGATGAAGAACCTGCGAATTGTGCATCTGAATGCATTCTTCCCATAGTATCAGTCATTCCGTATGAAGCAGGACCTGCTCCCATATTGTCTGGATGAAGAGTTCTTCCAGTACCACCACCGGATGCAACTGAGAAGTATTTCTTACCTTGCTCATAGCATTCTTTTTTGTAAGTACCAGCAACTGGATGTTGGAATCTTGTTGGGTTTGTTGAGTTTCCTGTAATTGAAACGTCAACTCCCTCCAAATGCATTATTGCAACGCCTTCACGCACATCATCTGCTCCGTAACATCTAACCTTGGCATTTGCACCAGTTGAATAAGCTATTTCTTTAACTATTGCTAATTTACTAGTATAATAATCAAACTTAGTTTGAACATATGTAAAACCATTGATTCTTGAAATAATATAAGCAGCATCTTTTCCAAGACCATTAAGTATTACTTTTAGTGGTTCTTTTCTTACTTTGTTTGCAGCTTTTGCAAGACCAATTGCGCCTTCAGCAGCTGCAAAAGATTCATGTCCAGCTAAAAATGCAAAGCATTTAGTCTCTTCACGAAGAAGCATAGCTGCTAAATTACCATGACCAATTCCAACTTTTCTATCGTCAGCTACAGAACCAGGTATACAAAATGATTGAAGACCTTCTCCTATGTATACTGCTGCATCAGCTGCTTTAGTGCAATTATTTTTAATTGCTATAGCTGCTCCTACTGCGTATGCCCAACAAGCATTTTCAAATGCTATAGGTTGAATCCCTTTTACTATACTAAAAACATCAATACCTTTGTCTTCACAAATTGTTCTTGCTTCTTCTATTGAATTTATTCCATGTTTACTTAGTACAGGTAATATTTGATTTATTCTTCTTTCATAACTTTCAAATAAAGCCATTTAATTATTCCTCCTTCTTGTATTATTTTTGTCTTGGATCGATTACTGTTGTAGCTTCATCAAATCTACCATAACTTCCAGTAGCTTTTTCCATAGCTTCATTAGCATCCATACCCTTTTTAATCATGTCCATCATTTTTCCAAGTTGAACAAATTTATAACCTATTATCTCGTTATTTTTATCTAGTGCAATATTAGTAACATAACCTTCAGCCATTTCTAAGTATCTTGGACCCTTAGCTAATGTTCCGTACATTGTACCAACTTGACTTCTAAGACCCTTACCTAAATCTTCAAGACCAGCACCTATAGGTAGTCCACCTTCTGAGAATGCAGTTTGAGTTCTTCCGTAAACAATTTGAAGGAATAACTCTCTCATAGCTGTGTTTATTGCATCACATACTAAATCTGTATTTAATGCTTCTAATATAGTTTTTCCTGGAAGTATTTCTGAAGCCATTGCAGCTGAATGAGTACTACCAGAGCATCCTATTACCTCAACTAATGCTTCTTGTATTATGCCCTCTTTAACGTTTAAAGTAAGCTTACATGCACCTTGTTGTGGAGCACACCAGCCAATTCCGTGTGTTAAACCTGAGATATCTTTAATTTCTTTAGATTGTACCCATTTCCCTTCTTCAGGAATTGGTGCTGATCCATGATTAGGTCCTTTTGCAACACACATCATTTCTGAAACTTCTGTTGTATACATCATAATATTATCTCCTTCCATATGTAAATGATAATTTACTGTTCTAAAATGTTCATTGGAACTATATTGTCCCACTGGGACAAATTCTTATTTATGTTGCCAATTCTATTTTAACAAATAAAACACAACTTAACAATAGCATTAATACATAACCTAATAATAATATCGTTAAATTGATTGTTTTATAAATCAATTTAACGATATTATTTAGGATTTTCATATAATTATACTATTTTTATTTCTTGCGAATATATTTTCTTATGTCTACAGCAACTGCTGATACTATAATTGCACCTTTTATTATCTGTTGCCAATATGGATTAATTCCTATAAATGTCAATCCGTAATTGATTACACTAAATATAAGTACTCCTACTACAATACCTGGTACAGTACCAACACCTCCAGCTACTGACCAACCACCTACAACGCAGGCTGCGATTGCATCTAATTCATATCCATTACCATAATTATTTGTTGCTCCACCAGTTCTAGCAGCTTCTAGAACACCTGCTAAACCATATAGAAGACCTGCTATTACATATATCGTTAATAGTGATTTACGTACATTAATACCTGAAACAGTTGCCGCTTCTCTATTTCCACCTATAGCATATACATCTTTACCAAGCTTTGTCTTATTTAAAACTATATATATTATAACAGTAACAACTGCCGCTATAATTACTACATATGGAATACCCAAAAATGATTCTGTTCCAAGTTTAGTAAAATCAGCCCTTAAACCGCCAATAGGTTGTGACTTGTTAGGCGCCATATCAAAATAAATGGAGTTTGCTCCATAAACAATAACCATTGTACCCAAAGTTGCTATAAATGGTGGTACATCAAACTTTGATACTATGAAACCATTTAAAAGACCAACTATACCTCCTGCTATAATACCTGCTAAAATAGGAATTATTATGTTTAAATGACCTAAATTCGGATAAAACTTACTTGAATAATCAGCAGCTTGGATCATTGACGCAGATATAACTGCGGCTAGTCCTACCACACGTCCAGCAGAAAGATCAGCTCCAGCTGTTAGAATTGCGAAACAAGCTCCTAGTGCTATAATTATTCTAGTTGAGCTTTGAATCAAAACATCCTTAAAAGTACCCACTGAAATAAATCGTGGATCTTTTATGGCAATACCTATTATTAATACAACCAATACCACATATATAGCATATTGCTTTAAGAATGCTTGTATACTTTTACCTTTTGACCTTTGCATTTCCATTTCTCTTTCCCCCTCACTATTCCATATACTTACTAGCAAGTGCCATTACATTTTCCTCTGTAGCTGTTTTACCATCAACAATACCAGAAAGATGTCCCTCACACATTACCATTATTCTGTCAGACATACCTAAAAGTTCAGGTAGTTCAGAAGATATCATTATAATACTTTTACCTTGATTCGCAAGTTCTGTAATAATTGTATATATTTCAAATTTTGCACCTACATCGATACCACGTGTTGGTTCATCAAGAATTAGGATATCTGGAGCCGTAAGAAGCCATCTAGCTAATAATACTTTCTGTTGATTACCACCAGACAAATTTTGTATAAGTTCTTTAAATGAAGGTGTTTTTATATTCAATTGCTTCATGCTCTTAAGCGAATCTTCTCTTCGCTTACTATCATTTAATATTCCCACTTTATTAAGATATTTCCACTGGTTTGCTACTACAATATTTTCCAATACTGATAGCACTGGAAATATTCCTGTAGCCCTACGTTCTTCTGTAATTAAAGCCATACTATATTTTTTTGCTTCAATTGGGGACTTAATGGTAACTTGTTTATCATTTCTGAAAATCTTTCCAGACTCCAAACTCCTAAGACCAAAAATTGCTTCCATAACCTCTGTTCTTTGAGCCCCTACAAGACCACCTACACCAAGTATTTCTCCTTTTCTAAGATTAAAAGAAACACCCTTGAAGGATCTTAGATAAGGTGAAGTGAATCCTTCAATTCTTAAGACTTCTTCACCAGGCACATTGTTTCTATCTGGAAATCTATTAGTCAAATCACGTCCTACCATTTTTTTAATTATCATATCAGTTGTAAGATCTTTAGCATCCCAAGTGCCCATCATCTTCCCATCTCTCATTATAGATACTTCATCAGAGATTTTGAGGATTTCTTCCATTTTATGAGATATGTAAATTATTGCAACTCCTGTCTTTTGCAAGCCACGAATTATTCTAAATAAATGGTCTACCTCAGTTTCAGAAAGAGATGATGTAGGCTCATCCATAATTATTACTTTTGCATTGTAAGAAACCGCCTTTGCTATTTCCATCTGTTGTACTATAGAAACAGATAAATTTCCCACTATTGTATTCGGATTAACATCCAGTCCAAGACTTTTAAAAAGCTCTTGTGTATCCTTGTACATTTTTTTCTCATCAACTAATTTAAAAGGTCCAATTCCATGCATTGGTAAACGTCCAAGCCACATATTTTCCATTACATTACGAAATTTAACTGGGTGAATCTCTTGATGAATCATGGCTATTCCAAGATTCAATGCTTCTTTTGAATTGTTTGTTACTACCTCTTGACCATCTAAAAGTATTTCTCCTGAATCCTGTGTGTATATACCAAAAAGACATTTCATAAGTGTAGATTTACCCGCACCATTTTCACCCATTAGGGCATGTACCTTACCAGCACGTACTTTAAGAGTTACATCGTCTAATGCCTTTACACCAGGAAACGTTTTGGATATATTATTTAACTCCAGCAAATAATTATCTTCCTTCATTGTAATGCCTCCTGTATACCATAATTATAAATAATTTCTATGAATTCATTAACAAACCAAAGTACAATAGAATCCTATTGTACTTTAGTTAATTTTAAAACATTTAATAAACTATAAATATAGTGATTTATTTAGCATCAGCCATGTTAGCTTTAGTAATTGGTTTGTAATCTATCCATACATATTTACTATCTGTTAAAGTATAACCAACATTTTCAGTAGTTGGAACCTTACCTTCAGCAAGTAATTGTGAAATTTTAAAAGTAGCAATTCCTTGGTTTTTAGCATCATTAAGTACTGTTCCAAGTAGTGTTCCATCAGCTAGTGCTGCAATTCCTGGAGCTGTAGCATCTACACCAACAACAGGCATGAATTTACCATCTTTAAAGTATCCTTTAGCTTGTAATGCTGATATAGCACCAAGCGCCATGTCATCATTATTAGCAAGTACTGCTTCAATTTTATCACCATTAGCAGCTAAAATTGATTGTAATTTATCTTGTGCTTTAACACGATCCCACATACCAGTATCACTAGCTATTACATTAACCTTTATTCCTTCTTTTACTATTTCTTCAATGGAAGATTTAGTTCTTGCTATAGCATCAGGATGTCCTGGTTCGCCAGTAAGCATAACATAATCCATAACTCCATCTTTATTTTTATCTGCTTCTGGATGAGCTTTCCAATATTCTGCTAAAATCTTACCTTGCATTATTCCAGATTGCTCAGGTTTTGCTCCTACATAATAAAGTTTATCCCACTTAGCCATGTCAGCAGCTGCAGGCATACGATTAAAGAATACAACTGGAATTTTAGCTGCTTGTGCCTTAGTTACAATTGCACCTGCTGCTGCAGAATCAACTGGATTTATTTCTAATGCATTTACTTTTTTAGTTATAAACAAATCAATTTTATCATTTTGAGTCGCTGATGAGTTTTGGCTATCAACAATTTCCACATTTGATTTAGCTTCAGTTGCAGCTGCAGATATTGCGTTACGAACCCCTGTCATGAAGGTATCATCAAATTTGTAAATTGTACATCCTATAGATACCTTTTTAGCCTCACTGGTTGTTGCTGTTGTTGCACTTGGTGTTGTTGGAGTTTTACTTGAACAGCCTGCTAATAAAGTAGTAGCCATTGCTGTTACTAACATCATTGTAATTGCTTTTTTCATGAAATTTTCCCCCTCTAATTTTTAATGTAAACGTTAACCTGTATTAATAATAACATCAAAAGGATTTATTATTAATACAAAATCCTACTATGATATATTAAAATCCTACTGTTCTTCAATATAATGTTAATTACTAACTATTTATATGCCTGTTCTGCTACATCAATATTATCTTTTATTATAGTTACATAAGGGATACGTACATACTTATTCTTTGTTATCTTCCAAGAAGTACCGCTCACAACATTTTTACCATTTGCAGCATTTGTAACTAAATCAATTATTGCCTTGCCTTGACTGCTTGCATCATTTAATACCGTTCCAACCATGGTACCCGCTTTTATCTTTTTAACAGCATCTGGAATAGCATCAATTCCAACAACAGGAATAAATTTCTCTTCAGATAAATACCCTGCTTTTTCAAGCGAATCTAACGCACCCAGTGCCATGACGTCGTTATTAGAAATTACAAATTCTATTCTATTATTAAATTTAGATATCCATCCGTCCATTTTTTCCTTTGCTTTTGCAGCATCCCACATTGCCGTAGATGATGCTAACTCTTCTACGGGAATACCTGCCTTTTTAATTTCATCTAGTGCATATTTGCTTCGAGCCTCAGCATCTGGATGCCCTGGCTCACCCTTAAGTAATACATAGGATAGCTTGCCATCTTTATTTTTATCCCATTTATTTTTATTTTCATTCCAAAGGTCTACTATCATTTTTCCTTGCAAAATTCCTGATTCCTTTGAATCCGTACCTACAAACCATGCTTTATCATAACTGTTTAATACTTGCGTACCTGGTTCCTTATTAAAAAATATAACCGGTAAATTAGCAGCTTTTGCTTTAACAATTACATCTTTTGCTGCCCTTGGGTCAACTAAATTTATTGCCAGCGCTCGTACTCCCTTTGAAATCATTGTGTCTACTTGTTGTAATTGTGTATTTTGATCATTTTGAGAGTCATTCATATTCAATGCTATTCTTCCATATGCATCATTTTCCATAGAATTACGTATATAAGACATAAATTCGTCATCATATTTATAGATAGTTGCGCCTACTTTGGGTAATTCGCCCTTATATCCAGCCTTTGAATAAGCAATCCTGTTTATACCCACTTTTAAAATTAATACCACAATAAAACACATTGCCAAAGCTATTATAATTTTTTTTATATTATTCATTAGCATTCTCCCTATATATTTATTGTGTAAAAGGAAATAGTATCTTTTGATTTTGAGGTAAGTACATATTCTTCCTATCTATTACAACTACTCCAGTGTCCACATACTTTGAGATTTTCTTGTTTTGCAAATTTAAAACTGCATATTTAACTGCTAAATAGCCCATTCCAAAAGGACTTTGAGTTACAGTAGCTTGAATTACATTTTTTTCTAAAAATTCTATTTCTTCTGGAGTATTATCAAATGTAATGACGTTTACCTTACCTGCAAAACCTATTTCATCAATTGCCTGTGCTACTCCTATAGAGCTAATATAATTTAATGCTATTAGTGTATTAACTTTATCATCGCCTAATACAAGTTTTTTGGTAAGCACTGATGCGCTTTCTGAATCTGCTGCTACATAATCCATATATACAACCTTTATTTGTGGATTTTTTGAAATTACAGACCGCAATCCCTTCTCCCTATCCTTATTATTAGCTGCCCCTTCAACAAAATTTATAATAGCAACTCTTGAATTTGCATCACATAGCGATACAAGCTTTTTACCCGCCATTTCACCAGCTTTAACATTATCTGTAGCTATGTAACTACTTATTTTATTAGAATTTAATTTACTATCTATAACAATTACCGGTATCTTTCCACTTATAGCTTTTTCAGCCACGTTTATAAGCCTATTATAATCACCTGGTGCCAATATCAGTGCATCCACTTTTCTTTCAATAGCTGCGTTCACAAGGGCTATTTGCCCATCAATGTCATTTTCATCACTAGGTGAAGTAAAGTCTACCTTTACATTAAATTCCTGTGCTGCAACCTCAGCACCCATTCTAACATTTTTAAAGTAGTCACCACTTTGAGTTTTTAATATTAATGAGATCTTTTTAGGTTCATCCTCCCCCTTAGTATTTATATTTATAATTCCAAACAAAAAGGGTGATACAAGGAGTATAATAAACAAAAACATTAATAATATATTTCTTTTAGACATTTTGTGCACCCCAGATCTATTCTTTTGTAAGAGGCAACCAGATTTTAATTGTAGTCCCCTCTTCAAGTTCACTTTGTATTTCAAGACCAAATTCTGTGCCATAACTTAATTGAATTCTCTCATGTACATTTTTAACTCCAACTCCTGACCCCGAATTATCTTTTCCTCTATACTCAAGTAAGTTCTTCAATTTTCCCGGTTCAATTCCCAGCCCATTGTCAGATATTTCATACAATAATTTACCACTGGTAATAGATGCTGATATTTTTATAGACCCTTCATCTACCATATATTCAATACCATGATAAATTGAGTTTTCTATAAGCGGTTGCAATATTAATTTTAAGGTTTTATATTCTAGAACTTCTTTTTGCACTATAATTTCAAACACAAACTTATTTTTATATCTAATCTTTTGAATTATCAAGTAGTTTTTTGCATGTTCCATTTCTTCTCGGACTGTAATTATATTTTTACCCCTACTTATACTTATTCTAAATAATTTAGCAAGAGCGGTTACCATTGTTATTACACCATCATTTTTCTCGTTTTCAGCCATCCAAACTATTGAGTCTAAGGTATTGTATAGAAAATGTGGATTAATCTGTGCTTGCAATGCATCCAATTCACTTTTCTTTTTTGCTTCTTGCTCTATTACTATTTGTGCCATAAGATATCTCACCTTAGAAATCATCAAATTAAAGGCAGTAGATAATCTTTCCACCTCATCTTCACCTTTAACGTCAATATATATATTAAAGTCTCCCGCCTCTACCATTTTCATGGACTGTTCTAACTGTTTTATTGGATGTGAAATTTTAGCTGATATGAATCCAAATATAAAAATAATTATTATTATACAAACAAATAAAATCCAGCCTATAAAGTTAAAACTAGTTTCTTTAAAATCTAATATTTCTGAAACATATGCAACTGCTACAACCTTCCAATTAGTGTAATTCACTGTTTTTATTGTTATAAGTTGCTTACCTTCATCAGAATTTTCTAAATAACTACCTAAGTAATCCTCACGGTTCTCAGATTTTAAACCTATGTTAATAAGCTGTTGTTCTGGATGATATATAATATTATTATCAGAATCAACAATATAAATATAGCCTCTTTTTCCTATAGATATATTTTGGCAAAGCTGACCTATAGTGCTGTAATTCATGTCAACTAGAAGCACTCCACGCAGCTTTTCCTTACCTCTATAAAAATATATAACTCTACTTAATGAAACAACCCAATCATGTTTTCCTTTAAAAAGATTTTGAACATGTGGCAAAGAAAACTTGACGTTATCTGATTTATTTAAGACTGATTTGAACCAATCTTGATCGATGACGTTTACATTATCCTTTAATACTGAATTAGATGATCCTACTATAAGTTCTCCCTTATCTGAAAAAACTGCTAGACTTGCAATGTCCCCTCTAATATTCTGTATTACATTCATTTGATCTTTAAGCTTATTATTTGGAATATGTTGATTTAAATAAATATTTTTATCTAATAAATTGGATACTTCCTTTGTGCTCTTTAAATAATACTCAATATTTGAGTTCACTTGATTAACTAGTTGTTTTGTACTCAAGGTAGCATTATCTTCTAGGGAAATTGAAAATTTATTATAAATTACGATTCCAACAAAAAGCATAGCCAAAACTGTAATCAGTGTAAATGATATGGTTATAATAAATTGTATTCCCCGTACTTTAAAGGTGGTAATTGCGGTCTTGTATGGATGCTTCAAAAACCTTTTAATCCTGCTTTCCAAAATTTCATCTCCTCTATGGCATAAAAAATGTTTTATTAATTATTTCTATACTCTGATGGTGAAATTCCAAAATGTTTTTTGAAGCAGTAACTAAAATAATTTGGTTCTGAATATCCAACTTTATAAGCAATTTCAAAAGACTTCATATTTGTAGCCTTAATTAGCTCCTTTGATGCATCTAGTCTAATTTGAGTCAAATAATTTATAAAGGTCATTTTTGTTTCTTTTTTAAAAATAAAACTGAAATAGGTTGGGCTTATATACAGATAATTACAAAGGCTATTAATGGTTATAGTACTATCACTATAATGTTTACTTATATATGCCTTTGTTTTTTCAACTAAAAGTGTACAACTATCTTGCCTATCTTTTGTGATGTAGTTCATTATTTTAACAGATATATATTGAAACCATTTCTTAACTTGATTTATATCATTAAATCCGTATAATTCTACAAACAAATTATAATTTTCACCAAAAACATAAGATAAATCTACATTTAAGCTTTCTGCAGTTTTAATTATAGTTGTAAGTATTTCTAATAAATATATTTGAAAATGTTTAAATGGCCCCTTTGAATCTAAAAGTTTATAAAATAAACCATCTATTATTTCGATAATTTCACTTTCTGTTCCCACTTTTATAGAACTTCTAAGATCATGTTCCATAATTTCATCAAAAACTATTTTTTCACTGCTGCTTGGCTCAATATCTTCTATCCAAATGATTCGATTGCTTCCCATTATAAATCTATAGTCTAAAGCAAGAATAGCATTGTCATAAGAATCAGAAATATAAGAAACATCATTTATAATTGTACCAAGACCAATTATAATAGTTAGTTTTAAATACTTTTCAATATTCTGTTTTATTTCTTCAAGTGTGGATTGAACACTGTTAAAAATAAAGCCTCTATCCTCTTCCAAATATGGACTAATTAGTACAATCATATCGTTATGTATAAAAACTATTCCACTATTATTTTTTGAAAGGATTTCTTCAATTATATTAAGTACTGCAAATTTCATAAGTTCTAATTCGTTACTGTTATCAATTTTAGAGGCCTTATACGTACCTTTGTTATCAATATTTATAACCGCTACAATAAATCGATTCCCTCTTAAATTAATATCATAATTTTTACATTTTTCATGTATTTCTGCACTACTTAATTTGCTAGTAATTAGATAAGTAAGAAATTTTTCTTTCAGTATAGGTAAGCTTTTAATATAATGTTCTTCCAAAACTTGCATATCCTTTTTTTTCAACATTTCCTTATCAATTTGTTCTTTTACCCTCAAAAGCACCTCAATAAATTCCTTGGAGCAAATAGGTTTTAGTGCATATTCAATTACATTTAGATTTACTGCCTTTTGCGCATATTCGAATTTATCAAAACCTGTTAGTATTATTATTTTGATGGTAGGAAATCTTTTTTTTAATTCTTCGGAAAGTTGAAGTCCATCCATGAATGGCATTTTAATATCAGTTATAACTACATCTGGAGTGAATTTTTCTGCCATTTCTAAGGCATCTCTACCATTCTCAGCTTCTCCCACTAATTCAAAACCATATTGCGCCCATTTTATCTTTTGTATAATACCTTTTCTTACTTCTTCTTCATCATCCACTAAAATCAACTTATACATATTGTCCCCCTATGTACCATTTATCACAATTTTTCGTTAATTTTCCATCAACTTTATGTCACAATTATACCATATTATGAAAAATTTTATATACTGTTCATGAAGAGACTTCTGCTATACTTGCTACTTTTTTTATTGTTGACATTTGTATTAGCTCCTCATCAAAAAATTTTATTATTTTGATGAGGAGCTAATACATTGGAAGTCCACTAATTATCTCTAATTAAAACATAAATTCTTGAAGTAAAGTCTCCATTTTCAAGTTCACTAAAGTTTTCATTAAATCCAGTAAAATTATTATTAACAATTAAGCCAATATTCATAAGCTCATCTCCATAATGTTTGGATCCAATTGACTTTATGTTATATAGTGCATCATTGTCAAGACCCACTAGTTTAAGCCTCTCATAACCTGGATTCGGTTTGTTTAATATTTTATAACGACCTACTATAGCAGTTTTTTTATCTTGGGAGACAATCATCCACGCAATAACATTAGTATCATTTTCAAAAGGACTATTAAGCCTATAAAAAATACCCTTTTGAATAATTTCTCTATATTTCTTATAAAATTCTATTTGACTTTTAATTTTCATTTTATCTTTGTCATTTAATTTATTTAAATCCAATTCATAACCAAAAGCCCCAAAATATGCTACATTTGCACGGTTATCAATGCTTGTAATCCTTTTAACCTGATGATTAGGAACCGCCGATACATGTGCCCCCATAGAACTTATAGGATAAACTAATGAAGTCCCATATTGTATTTTCAATCTCTCAACAGCATCTGTATCATCACTTGTCCATGCTTGAGGTGCATAATATAGCATTCCTGGGTCAAACCTTCCCCCTCCACTAGCGCAGGATTCAAAAAGTATATGTGGGAATGTACTAGTTAGTCTTTCATAAAGCTCGTATACCCCCAAAATATATCTATGCATAACTTCTCCTTGTCTTTCGCTTGAAAGTTTTGAAGAATATGCCTCAGTTATATTACGGTTCATGTCCCATTTTATGTATGAAATAGAAGTGTTTTTTAGTATTTCACTCATTTTATTATAAAGGTAATCTACTACCTCTCCTCTAGAAAAGTCCAATACTAACTGATTTCTGCCATGGGATACACTTCTATTAGGTGTACTTATTATCCAGTCTGGATGATTTTCATAGAGTTCACTAACTTTGCTCACCATTTCAGGTTCAAACCAAAGTCCAAATTTCATTCCTATTTCCTCAATCTTTGATGCTAAATCCACAATACCCTTAGGCAATTTGTTTTTATCCACAAACCAATCACCAAGAGATGTGGTATCATCATTTCTCTTTCCAAACCACCCATCATCCAATACAAATAATTCTATTCCTAGTTCTTTTCCAATACTAGCAATATCTAAAATCTTCTTTTCATCAAAATCAAAGTAAGTTGCTTCCCAATTATTCACTAAAACTGGTCTTACTTTATCTCTCCATTCTCCTCTGGCCAGTCTTGTTCTGTATAGAGTATGATAGGTTTGACTCATATAGTTCAGACCTTTATTTGAGTACACCATTACAGCTTCTGGAGTTTGAAATTCTTCATGTTTTTCTAATTTCCACTTAAAACCAAAGGGATTAATTCCAATAGTAACTCTAGAAACTGAATATGCATCTACTTCTACCTGTGCCTTGAAATTTCCACTATACACCAAGCTAAATCCATAGACTTCTCCATTAAACTCATCTGCATTTATAGATTTTAAAGCAATGAAGGGATTATGATTAGCACTGCTTGCTCCTCTTGCACTATAAACAGATTGGATGCCAGGTTGAAGCTTTCTTTCTCTTATATGCCTTTCGCTACTCCAAGCTCCAGAAAGTTGAAGCATTTCATACTCATCACTAGGTAAATCTATACTAGAACTCATACAGTCTGTAATATAAACTTCTTCAATTCCATAATTATTGTATCTAGCAGACCTTGTTATTATTGGATTATCTTCAAATATAGTATAACTTAAAGTAAGTTGTACATTTATTAAATCATCAAAAAGGATTACTTCTAAAGTAGTCGCTTCCTCTTCACTTTCAGCATAAGTAGCTGGAAGTCCCGTAAGTTTCTTTTTACCTTTAAAAATATTGTTAGACTTGTATTTAAAATCCGTAATTCTACTACCATTTTTCTGTAGAATTTCAAAGGCAGGCTCCCTAAAATCAGTAGTGCCATAAGATGGATATTCCTGTTTAACATGTTCAAGAGAGAAACTTAAATCTCCTTCAAATACACAAGCTGTTAAAGCCCTAGCCTCAACTTGAAAAAGATGTTCAAAAGAATCTCTATGCTTAACCTTCTTTCCAAAATATAAATGACCTAATTGATAATTAGGCATAACATTAAAAATATAACTAATTTCATTGTTATATAGATGAAATTCTTTGGTTCTTTCATTAAATAGTATCGGCATAAAACATCCCTACTTTCTTTATATTTAGCAACGGTTTACTTTTTTTAAATTTATTGTAGCTAATATTTAGTAAATAATCAAGTTTTTCTACCTAATATTCAGTATATTTTTACTAAACATATATTGCTCACTATAAAATACTCGTTTTTAGCATTAACATCCTTCTACCGTAGTCTACCTCCATAATTGCCCAGATTACCTCAAAACATAAAAACAGGCCATATACTCTACTTAAAAAGTATATGACCTGCTCTATAATAGATTTAAAATATATTACTGTTTAGCTTCATTCTCGTTTTTTTCCTCATCCTCTATATCATCTAGAGCTTCTTCCAATGCATCCCCTACAGCACCCATAGGTTTACCCCTTTGTTTATCCAAAGTTCGTTTGATTTCCTCCTCAGTATCTTCATTGACATCCTGATCCATATTTTCACTAATATCTTCATTACTATGGCCTTCATTTACGTCAATCTCTTCATCAGCATCTTTTGCATTATTAATAATAATATTTCTTATTTCTTCACTAATCTTCTTAGCCAATAACACCGAAATTGTTCCAACAAATGTAACACCTACCACTGCTAAGGTTATAATTTTTTTATTGGAATTAATTTTTTGCATTCTTTTTTTTCTACTGATGTTTCTGGATAATTTATCTAAATAGTTCATAATACACCTCCTATTTTCATTGCTTTTTTCATTCATTTTATTTTTTTCTTATCAATTATATTTATTCCCCATTAACGAAAAAAAATTCAATTGCTTCATATTATAATTAATCATTATAAAAATGGGTATTTATTGATAATTTTTTCACTATAATTTTACCATAAGTCTTTGAATCCGAATACAATTTTAATATTTAAAATTATTTTTATTTTTTGCCTCTTATAGTATTGATTTTTTCTTCAATATGGTATAAGTTAGAGAAACAGATAAACAAAACAAAATTTAGGGAGTGTAAAATATGTTTTTAATTCCAAGTCCTAATCAATTAGATCTAAAAGAAGGTATATTGCAACTTAGGCGAGATACGGAAATAATCCTAGATTACCAGTGTGATTTTGACGACTTAAATGCTGCTATTTTATTACAGGATGAGATCCAATTGCAATTAGGTTTTAAATTAGTAATTAATAAGACCTTCGATACCTATAATAATAAAATCACAATTAGATTTAATAGAACACCCGGTGAAAAAGAGTCTTACAAATTAACTATTGGTGGAAATTGTATATCAATAGATGCAGCTACTTCAGTAGGTATATTCTATGGAGTACAGACTTTAAGGCAAATTATTAGGCAAAATGGAGCATTACTTCCCAATCTCAAGATAGAAGACAAACCATATTTTATTAACCGAGGATTCTATCATGATGTTACAAGAGGAAAGGTGCCCACACTAAAAACACTTATGGAACTAGTTGACAGAGCCTCTTTTTATAAAATCAATCAATTACAATTGTATATAGAACATACCTTCGCCTTTAAGGGTATGAGTGAAATTTGGATGGACAAAGACCCACTAACAGCTGAGGAAATATTAATACTAGATAAGTATTGTCAAAAGAGACATGTTGAATTAATACCATCCTTGTCTACTTTCGGTCATCTGTATGAAATTCTTAGATCAAAATCTTTCAATGAATTGTGTGAATTAGAAGACAGCCAGGGTGGTGAATACTCCTTTAGTAATAGAATGGTATCACACACACTGGATACAACTAATGCTGGCAGCATAAAACTAGTTGAAAAAATGTTACTGCAATATATTCCTTTATTTAGCTCAAACAAATTTAATATAGGTTGTGATGAAACCTTTGACTTAGGTAAGGGTAAATCAAAGGCTAAAGTAGATAAAGTTGGAGCCGGAATAACCTACGTTGAATTTTTGAACAAGGTAATAGATATAGTTACGAAAAAAGGAAAAAAGGTTATGTTCTGGGGTGATGTAATTTTACATCATCCAGAGCTTTTAAATATTATAGATAAAAATGCCATATGCCTTAATTGGGACTACAGCGAAGATGTCAAGGAAGATGGAACAAAGGCAATCGCCGCAACAGGTAGGGAACAATATGTATGCCCTGGTGTATGGGGCTGGAATCAATTAGTGAACAAGGTTGATAAAGGGTTTGAAAATATTACAAGGATGGTTTCCTATGGTGTTAAATATGGTGCCACCGGTCTTCTCAATACTGACTGGGGTGATTTTGGGCATATAAATTTTTTAAGTAGTTCTATTCCTGGTATGGCATACGGAGCTTCCCTATCATGGAATCCCGATGGAGATAAGAATTTTGAAAATGTATTTAAGGCCTTGTCCATTATAGAGTATGGTGATGAATCACTTCAATTAATATCCCTATTAAATCAATTATCCAAGGAGCAGATTGTAGGCTGGTATGAACTAGTAAATTGGAAGGAAAACTCTAGTGAAGTAACGCATCTTAAACAAGATTATAGTAAACTTGATGATAAAAAGATTTTAGCTGGATACACACTAGCTTGTGAGATAGAAACTAAATTTACTACCTTATCCAAATCTGTACGCATAAATGCCTTTGATCTTCAAGAATTTATTGTTTCCGCAAGAGCGATACAACTTGTAGATAGTTTCTTTCTAAACTTAATTAAGAATGAATATTGTAGGAATGATTTAGATACCCTCTTTACACCAGTGGACTTAGCTGAAAATCTAGAAGTATGGTTTTGTGATTATGCTAAAATTTGGAGGACTAGAAATAAGGAAAGTGAACTATATAGAATTAGAGAGATTATATCTTATACATGCAGTTACTTAAGAAGCATACACTCAGTTGCTTGCTAAATATTATGAAAGATGATTTTAAAAAGCCGATTTCTACATAAACTGTAGGAATCGGCTTTTTCAAAAATCTAATTTAATTGCAGAAACTACTTAATCAATTTATTCTCTCTCAAAAAGTCTTCTGCTACTTTTTCTGGCTTTTGACCAAGCTTATCGACCTTATAATTTAAATCTACCATCTTAGCATCATCTATCTTTCCAGCTAACCCATTAAGTAGAGGTTTAAGCTCTGGATGTTTTTTCAAAGTTTTACTGCTAATTATAGGTACAGCATCATAAGGTGGAAAAAAATGTTTATCATCTTTTAAAACCACAAGTTTAAATGCCTTTAAAAGTCCTTCTGTACTAAACGCATCTACAACATCTGATTTTTTATTGTTTAAGGATGTATATCTTAAACCACCCTCAACTGTACTAACACTTTTAAAATTCAAATTATACTTTTTATTTAAACCTAAATAACCATCTTCTCTATTACTAAACTCTAATGTACAACCAAGTTTAAGTTGATTACCTACCTTTGCTAAATCTGAAATGGTCTTTAGATTATATTTCTCAGCAGTGTCTTGCCTTACGGCTACTGCATAAGTATCATTAAACCCAAGTGGTTTAAGCCACGTTATACCGTAGTTTTTAATATAATAATCACTTACAGTTTTATAAGCTACATCTGAGTCATTAACGAGTTCTGACTTCATAATATCAAGTAGTGCCGTTCCAGTATATTCAGGATACATATCTATTTTACCGTTTTTTAACGCTGTAAAGATAATTCCTGAACCACCTAAATTAAACTTTTTTTCTACTTTTAATTTAGTATTATTTTCTACTAATATTGCCAGCATATTGCCTAATATAGTCTGCTCGCTACTATTATACGAACCTACAACAATTGTATCAGTTTTTCTTGTGGTCATAAATATGCCACCACCTATTAATACAACTGCTAAACAACTAGCTATAATTTTTTGCACTTTATTAAATTTATATTTTTTCTTCCTAGATAGTTTAATTGTACCATCGGCTTTTCTAATTCCTGGAGGTGTAACCCCTTCTTCAATTTTCTCTACAACTGAATCTATTAAAAGTGCCAGTAAACATGCGGGAATTGCTCCACCTAGAATCATATTATTATTAACGGTTTGCACACCTGAGAATACCATATATCCAAGTCCACCAGCACCTACAAAGGCTGCAATTGTCATAAGTCCAACAGCTGTAACTGCTGATATTCTTATACCTGTCATAATTATAGGCAATGCAAGTGGTAATTGAACTAATTTAAGTATTTGTTTACTTGTCATTCCCATACCTTTAGATGACTCAATTACATCTGGATTTATATTTATAAGCCCAGTATATGTATTTTTTATAATAGGAAGCAATGAATATAAAAACACCATTAGTATTGCTGGTGCACTACCTATTCCCATTACTGGTATTAAAAATCCCAGCAAAGCTAAACTAGGTACTGCTTGTATTAAATTAGCAAAACCTATAACCGGACCTGATAACTTTTTAACTCTAGTTATTAGAATACCTAAAGGAACTCCGACAATTATAGCTATAACCACAGCAAATACTGTTAATTCAATATGCTGAAGTGTTAAATCTATTATCTGTGCATGACTTGAAATTACAAAATCTTTAAACCCAACTATTGCATGTATTATTCCCATTACGCCTCAACCTCCTGGTTAATATACTGATTGCTTAGAACAATTAACAAGCTACTTTCAGTAATTAATCCAGCTAATTTTAAATTATCATCTATAACTGGCACATATCCAATTTGAAGTTCATCTATTAATTCTAATATGTCTACTAAGGAATCCGTTAAATTAACAGTTTTAATTTCACGTCCCATAATAGTATTTATCTTTAGAGAACCTGTATAATTCCTTATAATATCTTTTATCGTAACAATTCCTTCTATCTTACTTTCTTTGTTAACAACTAATAAGCTGTCTACACTGTTTGACTTCATGATTTCTAAAGCTTGAACCACTGTCCTATTCCCAGAAATTGTGATTGGATCTGTAATCATAATATCCTTAGCTTTTATAAACCCCGGCTGCTGCCATATTCTATTTTTTCCTATGAATTCTTCAACAAAATCATTAGCGGGATTATTTAGTATTTCTTCTGGCGTATCAAACTGAAGAATATTTCCGTCCTTCATAATGCAAATTCTATCACCAAGTTTAAGAGCCTCATCCATATCGTGAGTTACAAAAATTATTGTTTTTTTAAACTCCTTCTGAAGATTGAACAATTCATCCTGAAGCTGATTTCTTGTAATTGGGTCTAGTGCACTGAAAGGCTCGTCCATAAGAATTATATCAGGATTTGTTGCAAAGGCTCTTGCTACCCCAATTCTTTGTTGCTGACCTCCGCTGAGTTCACATGGGTATCTATCTTCATACTCTTCAGAATCCATTCCTACCATTTTAAAAAGTTCATTTGTTCGCTTCACTATCTTATCTTCTGTCCACTTTTCCAGTCTAGGTACTAGTCCAATATTTTCTCCTACTGTCATATGTGGCAAAAGTCCTGTTTGCTGTATGACATACCCCATTTTTCGTCTTAGTTTTATGTTATCTTCCTTTAATATATCCTTGCCCTCTACATATATATGTCCTGAGGTTGGCGCTATTAACTTATTAATCATTTTTAAAGTAGTTGTTTTACCACAACCACTTTGGCCTACTATAACTACAAACTCTCCTTCATTTACAGTAAAGCTAATATTTTTAATTACAGTTTGATTTTTAAAAACTTTTGTTATATTCTTAAACTCTAACATATTTCCTCTCCTCAATAAAATAATAGAATGTCAGCTAACCTTCATTAGTTATAACCAACAACTTATATGGTATCATAGGACTGTGTGTTTACATAACTCCATAAACTAAGAACAAATGTTATACGTCTATGAATATCGTGCTATAGGCAACATATTGGTAAAAATGATTTATATACTAGACAATACTCCCAATAAGTAGCTATATAGCATTTTTAGGTATTAATATGTCTAAAAATAGCCGATTTATACATAAATTGTAGAAATCGGCTATCTTAATTATTAAATGTAATGCATATATCTATTTAATTAATTTATTTTCTCTTAAAAAATCTTCCGCAACTTTCTCTGGTTTTTCTCCAAGTTTATCCACTTTATAATTTAAGTCTATCATTTTCTCAGCAGTAATCTTGCCGCCTAATTCATTAATTAAATTTTTAAGTTCTGGATGTTCTTCAAGTGTTTTACTATTAACTATAGGTACACAATCATAATTTGGGAAGAAATGTTTATCATCTTTTAAAACCTTAAGTTTATATGACTTTAACAATCCTTCAGTCATAAATGCGTCTATAACATCTACTTTTTTATTCCCTATAGCTGAGTATCTAAGTCCTCCTTCAATTGAACTGAAACTTTTAAATTTAAAATTATATACTTTGCTTATTCCTGAATAACCATCCGCTCTATTACAAAATTCTAATGTAGCACCAAGTACTAGCTTATCGCCCACCTTTGCAAGGTCTGAGATAGTCTCTAGATTATATTTCTTTGCTGTGTCTTGTCTTACTGATAAGGTATAAGTATCATTAAATCCAAAAGGTTTAAGCCAAGTAATACCATAGTTTTTCACGTAATAATCACTTACAACTTTATATGCTTTAGCTGGGTCATTAATTGGTGCTCGTTTCATAATACCAACCAAACTCATTCCAGTATACTCAGGATACATGTCTATTTCACCAGATTTTAATGCAGCATATGCAAGGCCTGAACCTCCTAGATTTAAATGTGTCTCTACATTAATATCTGTATTTTTTTCTATTAATGTTGATAGCATATTACCCAATATAGTTTCCTCAGAAGTGTTGTAACCACCTATCACAATTGTGTCCTTCTTTTGAGTTGCCATGTAGATACCGCTACCTACTAATATAACAGCTAAGCTACTAGCTATTATTTTTTGCATTTTATTAAATTTATATTTTTTTCTCTTAGATAATTTAATTGTTCCATCTGCTTTTCTAATTCCTGGAGGTGTTACCCCTCTTTCAATCTTCTCTACAATAGAGTCCATCAATAGTGCCAGCAAACATGCAGGAATTGCTCCAGCTAGTATCATATTGTTATCTACCGTTTGCACTCCTGAGAATACCATGTATCCTAGTCCACCTGCACCTATGAAGGCTGCAATTGTCATAAGTCCCACCGCAGTGACTGCTGATATTCTTATACCAGTCATAATCACTGGAAAGGCAAGTGGCAATTGAACTAAATTAAGTACTTGTTTATTTGTCATACCCATGCCTTTAGATGACTCTATTACATCTGGATTTATATTCATAAGTCCAGTATAAGTATTTTTTATAATTGGAAGTAGTGAATATAAAAACACCATAAGTATAGCTGGTGCACTACCTATCCCCATTAGTGGTATTAAAAACCCTAATAGTGCTAAACTTGGTACCGCTTGTATTAAGTTTGCTAAACCTATAACTGGTCCCGACATTTTTTTGTATCTAGATATTAAAATACCTAGTGGAATTCCAACAATTATAGCTAAAACCACAGCAAATACAGTTAATTCAATATGCTGAAGTGTTAAATGTATTATTTCTCCTTGCCTTGAAACTACAAAGTCTTTAAAACTTACTATTGCATTTATTATTCCCATTACGCCTCATCCTCCTGGTCAATATACTGATTGCTTAAAACAATTAATAAGCTACTCTCAGTAATTAATCCAACTAACTTTGAACTGTCATCTACAACAGGAACATATCCAATTTTAAGTTCATTCATTAGATTTAATATATCTATTAAAGAGTCATCCAAATTAACGGTTTTAATCTCTGTGCCCATAATAGTATTTACCTTTAGAGAACCTGTGTAATTTCTTATAATATCTTTTATTGTAACAATTCCTTCCAGCTTATCCTCTCTATTAATGATTAATAGACTGTCTACTTTGTTTGCCTTCATAATTTCTAGAGCTTGAACTACTGTTCTATTACCACTAGTTGTAATTGGCTCCGTAATCATAATATCCTTAGCTTTTATAAACCCTGGTTGCTGCCATATCCTATTTTTCCCTATAAATTCTTCAACAAAATTATCAGCTGGGTTGTTTAGAATTTCTTCTGGAGTATCAAATTGAACAATACTTCCACCTTTCATAATACAAATTCTATCACCAAGTTTAAGCGCCTCATCCATATCATGAGTTACGAAGATAATTGTTTTTTTAAACTCTTGTTGAAGATTAAACAATTCATCTTGAAGCTGATTCCTTGTAATTGGGTCTAGTGCACTAAAGGGCTCGTCCATAAGAATTATTTCAGGATTTGTTGCAAAAGCTCTCGCTACACCAATTCTTTGTTGCTGACCTCCGCTTAATTCACAAGGATATCTGTCTATGTATAATTTTGGATCCATGTGTACCATTTCTAAAAGTTCAATTGTCCTTTTATGTATTTCATCCTCTGTCCATTTTTCCAGTCTTGGTATTATTCCAACATTTTCTCCTACAGTCATATGTGGCAACAGTCCTGTTTGCTGTATTACATATCCCATATTCCGTCTAAGTTTAATTGTATCTTCCTTTAATATATTTTTACCATCCAAGTATATGCTCCCTGATGTTGGTGGAATTAACCTATTAATCATTTTTAAAGTTGTGGTTTTCCCGCAACCACTTTGTCCTACTATAACTACAAACTCTCCCTTATTTACAGTAAAACTGATATCCTTAATTACGGTTTGGTTTTTAAAAACCTTGTGTATATTCTTAAACTCTAACATATTTCCTCTCCTCAATAAACTAGTAAAAAGTCAGCGAATTTTTATTAATTGTAACTGACACTCTATATGTTATCATAGGATTGCTTGTTTGCATAACTCCATAAACTATGAACGGATGTTGCAGTTCCATATATATTGGGGTATAGATGATATAAGGGTAAAAATGAAACATATGCTAGCTATTGCTTACATTTTGTAGATATATAGAGTTTAACTGCATAATATGGGTGGTAAATAACTTGTATTATTATTATTTACCACTTTATATTCATTTTAATCAAAAAAAGTCTTCTTACCCTAAGATAAGAAAACTCACAATACATATTTTGTTATAACTTTTACTATTGATTAAAACCTATACTCTTCATAATAATTAAAGCTGTATCCTCTATTGCTCTTTTAGTTACATCAATTGTTAGGCACCTTGTTCTTTTCATTACTTTTTCTGCATAATCTAACTCGTCTAATATTCTTTGATCATTGGAATATTGAAAGCTTGAATTAAGCCCGTTGAATTTGTCCATTCTATGTTTTCTTATTTCGATAAGCACATAAGGATCTATCTTAAGCCCTATAATCTTCTTTCCTGGAATACTATATAACTCTTCTGGAACTGGTACTTCAGGTACTAATGGGATATTAATTGCTTTAATTCCTTTATTAGCTAAATACATACATAAGGGGGTTTTTGAAGTTCTTGAAACACCAATAAGCACTACATCTGCATGTTTTATTCCATTATAATCCCTGCTATCATCATAATGTATAGCATACTCCATGGCTTCTATTCTTTTATAATACTCCTCATCCATGTTCCATATGGCCCCAGGAATATATTCTGGTTGCATACCTAATAACTTAGAAGCAAGACCAATTCCAGGTCCTAGCACATTTGATACAAGTATTCCTTTTTCAACACATCTTTGAACTAAAAATTCTTTTACATCCACCATAATTATAGTGGAAATAACCATTGCTTTAGAATTAGTGTCTATTTTACTAATAAAGTTATTGACATCCTCAGCTGTTTTAATGTGTGGTATTTTTTTTACTACTACACTGTCTGGAAACTGACTTGCTACTGATTTAGCTACAAGTTCAGCTGTTTCTCCTATAGAATCTGATACTGCGTATATTGTTAACATTTTTAGGCTCATCTACTTTCTTTTATATTTTTTCTTTTGTGAATATAATTTTCACGAAAATGAATAAGAGGATTTTCCTGTAGAATTTGCTATATTTATTTAAATTAAATTATCTTTTTTTAATAAATTATATAGTGTAGGATTTAAATTAAATTGCTCCATTAGTGCTTTAACTTCGTTCATTGCACTTTCCTTTATCTCCACTGGTATATTAGCTTTTGAAGCTCTAATTAATATGTTTTTAGGAGAGTGTGATATATCTATAAATTCTAAAAGCTGAGTTTTATATCCAGCGCATTCTAAAATGTTTGCTCTTATCGCATCTGTCATAAGCGCTGAAATTCTTTCTTGTACTATGCCATACTTTGTTAATATAGACAATGATTCTGTTTTAATTTGACTATTAAATTCATGTTGGCAGCATGGAACAGAAAAAATCATCTTTGCATTCCACTTTATTGCATTATATAATGCATAATCAGTAGCTGTATCGCAGGCATGCAAGGTAATAACCATATCCACACTATTAGTATATTTGAATCCATTTATGTCCCCTATCTCAAAATGTAAGTTTTCATAGTTGTATCTTTTAGCTATATCATTGCATTTTTTAATTACATCCTCTTTAAGATCGAGTCCTATCATTTTCACATTGATTTTTTTGATATTTACAAAATAATAGTACAATACAAAAGTTAAATAAGACTTGCCACAACCAAAATCCAATACAGTAAGTTCCTTAAAATCATTTCTTGTAATCTCATCATCAATAATTTCAACAAACCTATTGATTTGTTTATACTTATCATACATTGAATTAACCACTTTGCCCTCTTTTGTAAAAATGCCTAGATCTATAAGAGGCTCTATTATCATGCCCTCTTTAAGAATATAATTTTTCTCTTTATTATGACCTTTATTGGCGAGTTTTATATTATCACCTTTTTTTCTACCTAAATGAGCCTTGCCTTTTTTAGATATTTTAAGATCAAAGGTAGTTGTGTTTGACCACGCATCCACTTGTTTATAATTAGATGATATAGTATCTAAAAGCTTTTCTTCCAGAATATCTATACTTATATTTTCATGGAAAATTTGCTTATCAGTGTATTTCTCTATTTGATAGTATTGTTTCTCTTTGTCTTCTTTTAATACAAAAATTATTTTATTGAATTCAACATCCTTATTAGATTTATTACTAATAACTAATTTTAGAATATCCTGTTGTATAATTTCATTTATGGCATTCTTTAAGTTTTCCATTTCAACACACCTTTTTATTTATTTTAATCCTACTTTTATTGTAATTATATCATTAAACATCAAATTAATTAACTAAATAAAAGAGAGACTCTATAAAAGATTCTCCCTTTTGCTTTGAATTCATTCTTTAATTCAATATCTCTATTTTCTGATTACTTACAATTTCGTATAATACATTATTAACTTTTAGATTAACTGGACAATCACATTGAATTGTTATTTCTGTTTTATCCACTTTCATATCCACCTGAACCTGAGCGCCTTTATATAAAAATTTAAATTTAAGTCCCTTCCACTTTTCAGGAAGCTTTGGTGCAAGTGAAATATAATTTTCTTTTATTCTCAGACCCGCAAATCCATAGACTATTGCCATCCAGGTTCCACCCATATTAGCAGTATGAACCCCGTCTTTAGTGTTTCCATGAGTATCATCTAAATCTAATCTAGCTGTTTCTATAAAATATTCGTATGCTTTTTTAGTATATCCTATCTTAGATGCCATAATGCTGTATGCCGCACAAGATAAGGATGAATCATGAGTTGTTATTTTCTCATAATAATCATAGGAATTTTTAATGGTTTGGATATCTGATTCATCTTCCACAAGAAAATGTGCAAGTACAGTATCTGCCTGCTTTAATACTTGGTATCTATAAATAGTTAGTGGATGATAATTTAGTAATAGTGGATATTTTTCTTTTGGAGTATTTTTAAAATCCCATACAGCTTTAGATAAAAAGCTATCATCTTGGGCATTTATTTTAAGTTCTTCATCATAGGGCAAACACATATTTTCATAGGCGCATACAAACTGCTGTATCTCTTTCAGAGGCAAACTTATTTTATTACATAAGCTATTTAACATTTCTGAATCCTTGTCTAAGAGTTCATAATACAATTTTGTTGCCCATTTTAAATTATATTTTGCCATAACATTTGTGTAGTAATTATTATTTACTATGGCAGTATATTCATCTGGTCCTGTTACCGCATCAATCTTAAATTGTCCCTTGTGAAAATGCCCTATCTCAATCCATATCCTTGCAGTTTCAAAAACAACTTCTGCTCCACACTCTTTTATAAAATCTATATCTCCTGTAGCTAAATAGTATTGTATATAAGAATAAGCTATGTCTGCGTTAATGTGGTATTGAGCAGTTCCCCCTGGGAAATAAGCTGAGCACTCCTCCCCTATTATAGTTCTCCATGGATAAGCTGCACCCTTTTTATGTCCTAATTCTCTTGCTCTTTGCCTTGCACTATCTAAAATGGAAAAGCGATATTTTAAAAGACCCTTTGCAAGTTCCGGTTGACATAGTGTAAAGAAAGGCAACATATAAATTTCAGTATCCCAAAAATAATGTCCTTCGTAACCTTCTCCACTTAAGCCCTTCGCTGCTATGTTACTTTTAGAATCCTTCCCCACTGCTTGAAGAAGTTGAAATAGATTATATCTGAGCCCCAGTTTAAGTTTTTCATCTCCCTGAATATTAATATCTGCCAGACTCCAAAACTCCTTTAAATAATCTCTTTGTTCATTTAATATTTTTTCAAAAGGTTCAAGGCTTATCTTCTCTGCTATATCTATACCTTGGCTCACTAAATTTTTATAACGCCTAGAATCTGTGTATACATTATATTTAGTAAAGTTTATTATTTCTTTTCCAGGCTCTGTTTTAAAGATGATTTTTGCTACTTTGTAAGCATTTTCAAGAGAAATTTTACAATTAACATTGCAGCTATGCTTTGTTGTAACAGCTACAAGCTTCTTAGAGTTTTCTGTTTCTGACACCACCTGCATAATATCATTTTCTACTACCATAGATTTTACAGATAAAATATTAGCATGCCCCGCACCTAATCGAGGATCACTCTCATCTGTAAAGTTTGTTACATTTCCATCAATTTCAGATTCTATAATAATTCCCTCATCAAAATTAACTTTTTCTATCTCATAATTAATAGTGAATAGTTCCAAATATTTTAATGAAGCGAGTCTTGTTATCACTATCTTAAGTTCTTTTCCCAGTGGCGAAACCCACCATATTTCTCTAACATAGCAGCCATCTTTCATGTCAAGATATCTGTTAAAATTTTTTACAGTTCCTTCAAACAGAGAAAACCTCTCTCCATTAATTATTATATTAACATTTTGTGCATCTGTAATATTTACTATTTTTTGCATCTTTTCTGGAAAAGCATAGGCTTTTTCACCATATTGAATAGGAGCTTCCTCATAAAACGCATTTATGTATGATCCTCTAATTGTTCCGTAGTTGTCAGGATATTTTTCTTCAAAGTTTCCTCTAATTCCTATATATCCATTGGAAACATTAAAAATGCTTTCGTTTTTTAATAAATCTTCTTCATTTAAACTATTATCGCTAATAATCCATCCATTTTTCATAATGTCTACTCTCCTTCTGAGTTATGCATAATATAAATATAACTCTGAATTATTTGACGGCTCCAGCCATAACCCCTTTAATAATATATTTCTGCGAAAACAGATAAAAAATAATTATTGGTATAATGGTAAGGACAAGTCCTGCCATGGCCAAATTCCATTGTATTGTAAATTCCCCGAAAAAATAGAAGGTGGAAAGAGGAATTGTTCGAAGTTTAGGGCTTCTAAGTACCAAGGATGGAAGCAAATAATCATTCCATATCCATATTACATTTAAAATAGCTACCGTAACTGTAATTGGCTTTAAGTTAGGAAATACTATTCTCCAAAACACCTGAAACTTATTGCATCCATCTATCATTGCCGCTTCTTCTAATGAACGTGGAAAGGCCTTTATAAATCCATGATATAGAAAAATGGATAAGCTAGATCCAAACCCAATGTACATAAAAATCAGTCCATAATAAGTATCTATCATTGAAAAATTAATAGCTTTTATTTCCCATCCACTCATGTACTGCATTAAAGGAATCATAACAGACTGAAAAGGAACAAGCATCGTTGCTATAAAAGTATATAATATAAAATTTGAAAGCTTTGAATTACTTCTTACTATTGCCCAAGCAGCCATAGAAGTAAGCAGTATTATTAAAACAATACTTATTATTGTCACAAGTAATGAATTTGACAATGCTTTTAAAAATTTCATCTTTTCGATCGCTGATACATAATAGGAAAAATCTAATGATTTAGGTAGTCCTATGGTATCTGTAAAAATTTCTGCTCTGCCTTTAAAGGAATTGACAACCATAATATACATAGGAAATAAGGTAAAAGCTGCGGTAAGAATTCCTAGTATAATAAATGCTTTAGATGCTTTAAATTTTACTTTCATTACATATCAACCTCCCTTTTCTTAGTAGTATAGATCTGGATAACAGTAATGACCATTATGACCAAGAAAAAGATTATGGACTTTGCCTGTGCCTGCGCATATTTGTTATAGCTAAAGGCTGTTGAAAAAATATTCATGGTTACTAATTCAGTACTTCCAAAAGGACCACCATTTGTTAATGAAAGATTAGTATCATATTGTTTGAAAGAATTTGACAGTGTGATAAATAAGCTTATTGTAAAAGCGGGTGCAATTAGCGGAAGTGTTATTTTTTTAAATTTAGTCCAGCTGTTTGCCCCGTCTATACTAGCAGCCTCCATAACATCCTCGGATATACTCTCTATAGAAGCTATGTATATTACCATTACATACCCTGCCATTTGCCATACCCCAACAACTACTAAAGCCCAAAAGGCTGCAGTAGGTTCATCTAACCAATTAAAAAATATTTTTGAGGTATGTGTAATTTCACCAAATTGCACAAAAAACTTTGTAAATATAAATTTCCATATAAAACCTAGAATAAGTCCACCAATTAAGTTAGGTAAAAAATATACACCTCTAAAAAAATTTTTGCCCTTAACCTTTGAAGTTACTAGTAGTGCTAGTGAAAGTCCCACAATGTTTACTAGTATGATCATAACAAAAGTATATTTTGTTGTAAGCCAAAAGGAGGTGACAAACTTTTTATCTGCAAATACCGCAGCATAATTTTTAAGCCCTACAAAAGTTGATCCTTTAAAAGCAAAACCATCCCAATTTGTAAATGAGTATATTATTCCCATGACAAAAGGAATAATAACTACATTTATAAATATAAACAGCGAAGGAATAACAAACAAAGAGGTAGTTATTTTGCCTTTGAGTTTTTTATTCATTATTACACTCTCCATTTCTATTTTTTATTTTTCTTAGATTAAAAGCCTCTCATGGAGGCTTTTAATCTAAGAAGGTATGCTATTTCTTTGCTGCACTAACCCAAACTGCATTTATTTCATCTAGTAATTGATCTACATTTGTTCTACCCGCATAGAATTTTTCCATTGCGCTTGAACAATCCTTGTCAACACCTGCTGGGAATAGATTGAAAGTCCATGGTATTGTCTTTCCTTCTTCTGAATATGTTGAAATTTCTTTGGAAAGAACATCTAATTTACTAGTATCAAAACCATTGTATGCTGGAATGACCTTAAACTTATCCGTTACAAATGCTTGTCCTGCTGGCTCTGTGAATAACCAATCTAGGAACTTAATTGCTCCTGCCTTCTGCGCTGCTGTAGCTGCGTTATTTACATGGAAGAAGTTTGTGTTTCCTACTGCTAATGATGCATTACCATTGATTGGCATTGGCATCATACCATATTCAAAACTAACTTTGTAATCATCAATTATTCCTTGAGCCCAGTTTCCTTGATGAATCATTGCGAATTTACCTTGTGCAAACCCTGCAACTTGATCATCATAACTGTCTTTTGCAAGATTTGTATATGGTTTTAGCTTTTCCAAATCCTGCGCATATTGTTTAACTTCTGGAATGTCTTTTAATTTTAATTTTCCATTTATAACCTTAGGAATAACTTCTTTATAGTTACTCATTGTTGCAAATGGCCAATTAAATGGTTGCATAAACTGGAAGTATGTTTCTTTGGCAAAAGCTATTGGGTTTTTAACCCCTTTAATTAATGCTAGTTTCTTGCTTGCTGCAGCTAAGTCATCCATTGACTTGATACTAGCAGGATCTACACCAGCCTCTTTAAACATTGTCTTGTTATATATTAATCCAAACCCTTCAATTGCAAGTGGTAGACCATATAACTTACCATCCTTCATGGCGTCATCAGCCTGTCCTTTAGCAACTTTTGCTGCTGATTTTGCAGAATCCATTGGGGCCATATATTTGAAAAATTTATCAAACTCACTGCCACTTCCACAAGTAAAAAGTGTAGGTGCTTTTTCTGGACTTGATGCAAACTGAGACTGCAGAGTCGTTACCAAATTATCTCCTGCTGAACCCAATATTTGAACTTCCACATCGCTTTGAGAACTATTAAATGCCTTTGCTGCCTCTTCAAGTTGAGGTTGAATTTCAACCTTATTTTGAATTACAGTAATTACTGCTTTTTCCTTTTTAGCGGTATCTGCTGTTTTTACATCCCCGCTTTTTGAAGCACATCCCGTCATAGTTGATAATGCTAATACAATAGCTAAGATAGTACTCATGGACTTTTTCATGCTAATTCCCCCTATTTTTTATTTTCTTTATGAACCTTAAAATATAGTGAATACCTTTACAACTAAGTTTTTATATAACCTGAATATTTAAAGTATATTGACATTGTATCCAAAAAATCGTATGCTTTTTATACAATGTTAACATATTTTACACTTTATTGTGGTTAATTTTTGAGAGGTGATATTTTTTGGAAGACATTTATAAGAAACTTGAATATACAATGGCTAGAAATAGGTACTCTTCTTATATCCATCCACCTTATGCCCTTGAGTGTAAGTTGGTACAAGCTATTAAGCAGATGGATTATGATAAAAGTATCCAGGTTTTGAACCAAATCAATTCACTAGAACGAGCCGAGCTGTCTAAAAGACCTCTTAGTTCTCTTAAGTATTCACTTATTGCCTCATGTACATTTTTTACACGGGCAATAATTGAAGCGGGTTTAGATACTGAGACTTCCTTTATGTTAAGTGATTATTATATTAACCTTATTGACGAAACTGCTACCACATCTGAAGTTCAAGCTTTAGAATACAAAATGTTAAATGATTTTATTATGGTTTTAAAAAAATACAAGGAAAATATTTATAATCCACTTATTAACCGTGTAATCAACTATATAAATAAAAATATTGAAAATAATTTATCTCTAGCAGAAATCTCTTCTTTTGTAAATGTACATCCAAATTATTTGTGTGCTGCTTTTAAAAAGGAAGTTAGCAAAACCTTATCTGAATATATTAATGATCAGCGAATTGCTGCCATTAAGTTGTACATGAATCACGCAAATTCAAGCATAAGTGAAATAAGCTATGCTTTTAATTTCAGTCATGTAACTTACTTCTCGCGTTTTTTTAAAAAACATACTGGATTAACACCAAGTGAATATAGGAAGCAGTGTTCAGGTACAAATTCCTTGGTGGAGGACGAAGAATAAGCACTTTATTTTTACAGTAAAATACCACCCTTAAATTACTAGGGTGGCGTTACTAATATCTCTTGTTACTAAACTAGTATTGCTTATCTGCCTTCCATGTTTCATGAAAATTAAAATAAAATTAACAGGAAATAGATGTTTTTCAAATAAAATAATCATTGATAAACTAGCTTCAATTAATCCAATCATAAAAAATAAAACATGTAAGAAAGTTTACCGTGATATCGATAAATGTAAGGTTCACCACTTGCTATAGTTTAAAAAATATCTGCATAAATATGATTTGAATAAATATATGTGTTAGTATATGAGCACAAATTGCATAAGCTAATCCTTTCTTCCAATATAAATACCCAAACCCAATGCCTCCAACCCCATTTAATAGAAAGTTTCTTATTAAAATAGGAGTAGACAATCCTAAGAGACGTGCTGTAGCAGGAAGATGACCAGCAGCAAATAAAATAGCTGCAAGAAAAATACCAGTTATATAAATCCAATTTGGAATATCCAACTTATCCTTTGATTTTGCAAATAACTTCCAAAGTATTAGTATTATTAATGACATTACAAGTAGCCTTAGCATTAATTCTTCAACTACACCTCCATATAGTATACTTGAAATAAAATATAATGGCGAAATTGTATACATTTCTATTTGTTTTGGAAGATATTGAGCAAATATGAATTTATCTGATCCAGCTATTATAAAGGCAATTACTACCCCTATTACAGCTGATAAGATTGCACTATTCTTATCGAATTTAAAATTTAATTTCAAATTTACCTTTCTCGCAAGCTTTAGTCCAATAAAAGTTGAAAAGAATGTAAATACTGTTACTTGTGCTGCTGAAAGAGCTACAATTGCTATGGTTGAACCAAATTTAGAAATCATACCTTGTTTTACTGCCTCAGTAACTGTTGAAAGTGACAATAGCCCTAAGAATATACCTGCCATAAGACCTATTAGCGTGAATATAAGAGTGATCTTTATATCTTTATTTTTCATAATTATTACCGTCCCCTTTATACTTTGAATTTCTCCATATTTTATAATATCTAGTAAATGCATAAATCATATACAATATCCCCTTTTTATTCTCGTAACTTTAACGTAATTAAGATAAAAAGGTTCATTTTAATTATATAAAAAAAATTAGTGGCTAACTTCTTAGCCACTAATTTTTGTTTTTATTATTTAATATTAGCTATTACTAATTCATTCTAAAAATTAACTACATCTACTTTTTCTACATCTTTTATAGACAAATAAGCAACAATTGCTCCTATAATTGCAAGGATAAGTGGCATTATTGTATTAGTTGCTAATGTATTTCCATTAGAACCGCTATTTAATAAACTTACTAATATAACTGCAGTTACTATTGTGGCAGATCTTGATTTTTTCCACATACCCACATATACAGGAATTAAGCACACAAAGGAGAATGCTGCTGAATTCACTACAATATTAATTAAACTTTTCACTAAAACATCCTGAGTTAATGAACCTGGAATGAAATTTATAAAAGTATTTAAAATAAACAAAATAAAATTCAAGAAAATGCTAGATAGAACCATTGATGTAAAAGCGAATATTACAACAACTGCGAGCTTTGCTGCCATAATCTTTTTTCTATTTATTGGGTAAGTAAATAAAATATTTATAGTTTTACTTTTGTATTCACCAATTATTATTCTTGATATAATCACCGCAGCAAAAATCGAAAAAACAGCTCTTACAAAAGTACCTGTAAATAAAACAACATCGCCATAATTTCTAAAAGGTATTTCCATATCGGTTTTTGATCCATATACAACTATAAATAAAAATCCTAAAATAACTAAATTTGCAATGATAACTTGTTTTACATATCCACTAATTTTAAATTTCAACATTTCTAATTTTATTAATTTAAGCACTTAACTCACTTCCTTCTAACAGTTTTAAGAAATGATCCTCTAATGAACTATTTTTCTTATTGATAGCTTCAATATCGATACCTTTTAAAATTAGAGCTTTTGAAATATCCTTTTGAGCTAACTTTAAATCATATATTCTTATTGTGGTATTATTTATAATTTTAAAATTAGAAATATTCAAATCATTTTCTAAAATATAGGCAGCTTTTGTACAATCCGCAGTAACTATTTCTACATATTCAGTATTTTGCTGCCTAACACTATCCATGGAAACTTCTTCTATTAACTTTCCTCTATTTATTATCCCTATAGTGTCTGCTATTTGTTCTATTTCACCTAAAATATGACTAGAAATTAATATTGTAATACCATATTCACTGCACAACATTTTTAATAAATTTCTACTTTCCTTGATTCCTATTGGATCAAGGCCATTAATGGGCTCATCTAATATCAAAAATTCCGGTCTAGTTATAATTGCCCTTGCAATTCCTAGTCTTTGTTTCATTCCTAGAGAAAACTTCCTAACCGCCTTATTTTCTATATCCTTTAAATTTAAAAGATCTAAAACCTTATCTATGGCGCTTTTATCATAATATCCCATGTACTCACAATGAAGTTCTAGGTTTTCTCTGCCAGTGAGCCTCTCATAAAATACAGGATACTCAATGATACTTCCTATTCGTTTCAATACTTCATAATCACCATTAGTAAGTTTCTCACCAAAAATCTCAATTTCTCCACTGCTGGGTTTAACTAGATTTACTATCATCTTCATTATTGTAGTTTTACCTGCTCCATTAGGACCTAAAAAACCGTATATCTCTCCTTTTTTAATATTCATATTTACATTAGTTACAACCTCTTTGTCTTTAAACACTTTCACTAAATTTGTTGTCCTTAATATATAATTCATGATTCATTCCTCTTTTCTCCATCTAGTATGTTTTCACAATGGATTATAACTTTATTATATAATATGGACTTCTCTTTTTTATTAAGCAAATCTTACAAAATTCTTAAGTTAGAATACAAACCGCTTACGAAAGCCCCTTGCTTTCTATAAATCAATAAGTTATTCGCTTTAACTTAAAGGTAAAGCTAGTTCTCGCGTAAGGTTTGCTCCTAAGATAAATTTCTCCACCTAGTTTTTCCACAAGCCTTTTGGTTATGGTTAGTCCTAACCCACTCCCTTGATACAATTTATTTCTTGAATCTTCAAGAGTATACATCCTCTCAAATACTTTTTCCACATTAATTTCATCAATACCTTTGCCTTTATCCAAAATCTCCACATAGGCAAAATTGTCATCATAACTTAAATTAAGACCTATGTATTTACCCAGGCTTCCATATTTAATAGCATTAGAAATTAAATTATTCATTATTCTCTCCAAGGCCTCTATGTTACCCAACACGTAAATACAAGTTTCTGGAATATTTATATCCACTTCATAACCTTTTCCAGTCAAATTTTCATAAAAGTCTAATATACTTTTTCTACAAACTTCATTAATATTAATTCTGCTTATAGAAATCTCCTTGTCTCCTGATTCTAGCTTAGCTAAATCAAAAAACTTATTGATAAGTTCAATTACTTCAAGAGTTTTATTGTGAACCTTTGAAAGCAATATTTCTCTTTCTTCCCTTGTGATATCTTTATCTAGTTTTATAGTTTCAATATATCCCAATACTACTGTAAGTGGGGTTTTTAAATCATGAGAAATATTTGAAAGCATTTTAACCATAGATAATTCTTTTTTTGTATAGTCTGCAAATACCTTTTGGCTAAAATCTAAGAGGCCATTAATTTCTACAAGTAATTGTCTAAGCGCTTTATCCTCAGTAACAACCAGAATCTTTTCGTTGGTTGTTTCCTTTTCAATTTTATTTAACTTGTTCACAATATATTTCAAACTCACAGTTCTTTCTTTTGCAATTTTATATTGAAATAGTATTATACAAACTAAAATAAAAATAATTATTAGTAATAAAATAATCATCTAATTTACCTCCAGCTTGTACCCAATACCCCACAATGTTTTTATGTATTGTGGATTTGAGGGGTCCTCTTCTATCTTTTCTCTTAGTCTTCTTATGTGGACATTGATTACATTCTCATCTCCAAAGTACTCATCTTTCCAAATAAAACTATAAATCTGAGCCTTAGTAAACACTCTATTAGGATTTTGAAAAAACAATTTTAATATATCAAATTCTTTAGAAGTAAGCGCAATAGCTTGATTGTTTTTACTAACTAAAAAGTTACCCACATCCATACTAAGCTTTCCAATTTTAATAAGCGCTAGTTGTTCTTCTTTTTCATTATTAGAATACTTTGTTGATCTTCTAATTGCAGATTTTATTCTCGCGGAAAATTCAATCATAGAAAAAGGCTTGGATATATAATCGTCTGCTCCAAGGCCTAACCCTATGGCTTTATCCACATCACTATCTTTTGCAGACATGATTAAAATAGGTACTGAACTCTTTTCTCTAATTATTTTCATAGTTTCTATACCATCTAATTTAGGCATCATTAAGTCAAGAAGGATTATGTCAAAATCGCAATTTAAATATTTAAGGATGGCCTCTTCACCGTCAAAAGCAGTTGTTACTATAAATCCATCCTTTATTAAATAATTCCTTACCATTTCGCTAATAGCAATATCATCTTCAACAATTAAAATTTTATTGTGCATAAAACCTCTACCTCATTTCGTATATACAGTTTTCATTTTTATCTTTACAAATATTATAGTGTATTTACCTATTATTATCAATAATAGGTAAATACATGAATTAATTTATTAATCTTAATCTTTTAACCGTATGATAAAGTGGCCTTTTACATTACTAATTTAATTAGTATAAATGTCCAAACTATCTTCTAGATTATAATGTCCATAATACCAACTATCCTCCTGTAATTTAATATCTTTTGCTATACATTCTTCCTTATTTCCTTTTAGCCTAAATAGAGAAATTATACTGTCACCAGTTTTTCTAGCAAATATAATACCCGCTCCTTTCAAAATGTAATTAGGTGCAAAACCAAAATTATCACCCTTAGTTATCTTTTCTACCTTTTTAGTTTTTAAATCTACAGTATATATATTGTGTGGTTCCTTTGCCCACTGCGCAGCATCATCATTCGCACTAGAAGCTGAATATATAACTTTTTTCCCATCTGGTGAGAAAGCTGGTGTCATTGTAACCATTCCTTTAGCACTAGTGTTGTATGGGTCCTTAGTAGTAGATATCATACTTTCTGGTAAAATAGGAGCAAATGTTCCCTTTATTATATCTACTGTTCCTATTGTTTTATTAACATTCATATTTCTTACACCACCATTATTAAGTACAGGTTTCTTTCCATCTAGAGGATTTATGGCTAAGTTATCACTGTATGCTAAAGCAAAAACCTGTTTATCATCACAAAGTATAAACTTATTAGTTTTTACCTCATATACACCAAACCGAACTCCATCAGCATTCATTGATCCTGATTGAGCTTTACGCCATATATAAACATAAGCTCCATCCTTTGAAATTCCAGCAACTTTAGGTACTAAGCTACTACCTGGAATATCATCACTCCATGGTTTAGCTTTTATAATTAGACTTTCCACACCAGAACTCATGTCATATTTTATAAGCCCTTTGGAATTAACATAATTATAACCAGCCTTTGTAAAATATTTATATACACTTGCATATATATTTCCTTTTCCATCACTTTCCATCTCTTCATAACGGTCCTCACTTTTAATATAAATAGAGGATGTTTTAGTTGTTAAATTAAACCCATTAAGCCCACCTTTTTCTTCTGCATATGCTAAATCAGTATTCTTTCCCCAGGTGTAACTTACTACCTTGTCAACAACTTTTATAGGTTTTTTCTGTCCCGCTATCAAATCAATTTCAGCTATAAAAAAGCTTCCATCTTTTATATAAGCAACATTTAACCCATCTGGTGAAATACTTAAATTTTCAAATGCTACACCTTTATCTACCACTACTTCCTTATCTGATTTTGATAAATTGGCTGCCCACAAACTATTATCCTTAACCATTACTGCAAAATCATTGAGATTTTTGTTTTCTTTCGTTTTAGCAAGAACACTGCCTATAAATGTTCCTGCGATTGTCATAACTAATGCAGTTGTTAGAGTTAGTAATTTTTTAGAATTTTTAATCATTCCACTCTCTCCTTTATTCGCTCTTTAATACTTGTTACCATACTCGTTCTTCGGTTAGTATTTCCTCTTTTATGGGTATTTAATATTTTTTTTACAAGCCCGCTAGCACTAGCTAATACTATTTGCAACATCCACATCAGCCATTATTAACAAAATAACAAATCTACCCTATTCGTATTTTCATCATACATCTATCCAGCTGAGCCTCAAGTAAATTAAATTTTTAATAATACTTTAATTAATTTGAATATTCTGAAAAATAATTTTTAATTATTGACATTTACTCATTTTTCTGCTAATATATTTGTAAAATGCTAAAATAAATCACACTAACATGGGGGAAAATTTATGAAATTCTCGAAACTTAACCTTACAAAAAAAGTTTTTATTGCTCTTGTTCTTGGTATCCTTTATGGAATAATTTCAAATATACTATTACCTAAAGACTTTAACCTAGGCATTAATAAATGGATATTAATTCCTGTTGGAAGTATCTTTTTCAATTTAATTAAAATGATAGTAGTTCCACTTGTTTTATTTTCTCTAATTTGTGGTTCCGCAAGTATTGGAGATACTAAAAAACTTGGAAGGGTTAGCGGAAAGATAGTATCATTCTATCTTTCAACAACAGCCTTTGCAGTTGTTATTGGACTAACACTTGCAAATCTACTTAAGCCTGGTATTGGAATGCTAATTCCAACAAGCGCTGTAGTTAAAGCAACTAAACCGCCATTTATAATGGATATATTTGTGAATATGGTTCCTTCAAACCCTTTTGATGCACTTGTGAAGGGTGATATGCTTCAAATTATAGTATTTGCCATTTTTGTCGGAGTTACAATCAGTGTCATTGGGGAACCCGCAAAACCTCTTCTTAGTATCTGCAATCAAATTAATGATGTTTTTCTAAAGATAATAGGAACTGTTATGAAACTTGCTCCCTATGGAGTATTCGCACTAATTGCAAAGGTTATCTCACTTCAAGGCCTTGATGTTCTTCTAAGTCTTCTTAAACTTGTTGGAGTTGTATATCTTGGACTTATAATTCATTGCATAGTTACATACTTTGGCGCCTTAAAATTCATAGCACATTTAAGCCCAACGAAATTTTTCAAGAAGTTTTGGCCTGTAATGGTTTTTGCATTTTCAACATCAAGTAGTAATGCAACAATACCTTTGAATCTTGAAGCATGTGAAACTAAGCTAGGTGTCAAAAAGAGTATTGCAAGCTTTACCATTCCTTTTGGTGCTACAATAAACATGGATGGAACTGCAATAATGCAAGGAGTCGCTGCTATATTTATCGCAGAAGTATTTGGAATAAAGCTTACTTTGGCAAGTCAACTTATGATAATATTATCAGCTACACTTGCATCAATTGGAACAGCCGGTGTTCCTGGTGCAGGCACCGTAATGTTAACTATGGTGGTTACACAGGTAGGGCTTCCTATTGAAGGAATTGGACTTGTACTTGCAGTAGATAGAATCCTTGATATGGGAAGAACAGTTTTAAATATAACTGGGGATGCTGTTGGTACTTGCATAGTTGCAAATTCAGAAAAAGAACTTGATTTAGATGTTTATAATTCAATGGATTCAAATGTGACAAGTAGTATGTAAAAAAAATAATGTGGCTAGTTATGTTTACACAACTCTAGCCACATTCCCAAGAATACCAAATGGTATTCTTATTTTTTTATAAACTTATATCTAAGTTAACCTTTACAGTTATCCCTTAATCCTTTTCCCATTAAATAATCATAGCCTTCCTCTCTTATAAAAGCATTATTATTAAAATCTCCCACAACCACTCTAGTACTATCTAACCATAAAGTTTTTTCTCCTCCAGTGCTTTACTATCACAATTTTAAATTAAGGAACATATTATAATGCGGGAAGTGATATTATGTCTAAATACGAAGTAAATCCTGATAATTTACATTACCATGGAAATTGGTGTGATGATTGCCATACTCATCCTACCTGTAGACTATGTCATACTAGAGCTAATGGTCCTATTGACCTTGCTGATGCTACAAGTCCTGCTGATCCAACTAGGGCTTGTAAATGTAGAGATATTGATTGTGATTGCACAGCACAAATTAGGAATGTACTAGATAAAATTTCCATAGCAGCTGAGGATATGGGTCATCCAGTAAGCCTTCAAATAAATACAACTAATGGAGGAACAACTACCAGTTCCTTAAGTAATCCATCACAATTAGGTAATGGTATAGTAAGATTAAATAATGGATACATTGTATCTTTGCGCAGTATTGCATGGATAAGAGTACTTGGCAATGCTTCTTTTGAATCTCTTGGAAGCATTACTCCACTGTCCTTATTTAATCCTATACAAACAAATTGTGAACAAGTTTATGAAAAAGAAATTAGAGATAATCTATTAATTGGAACTACTTATAATTTTATGGTGGGTGGTACTACCACTGGAAACAGCCGTCTTAATGTCAAAGCTGTCGGTATAATATTTGCTGGTGTCTCAGCCACTAGTACGGACACTGCAATTACAAGTTGTAAAATAGAAATAGTAAATCCTCCAATCGCATAATATCAATTGAAATTAATTTAAAATGAAGAATCCTATTTTGTAACTACGTAAATTTATCTGTAAATACTGTTGACATCTATACAGTTCTATTATATAATAACAAATGTCGTCGGGGTGTAGCGCAGCTGGGAGCGCGCGTGGTTTGGGACCATGAGGTCGCAGGTTCAATCCCTGTCACCCCGACCAAGTAAAGAGTTGTCATTAGACGACTCTTTTTTTATTATAAATTTTCATTACAGATGAAGCCGTTCTACAATGCATACAAGGTCTCCTTAAATCAAACAATGTTTTAGGATACATATTAAATGCATTATCCTAAGGTGGTCTCAGAGACTCCATTACATAGGTTTTTAATGGCTAACTTAATTATATCATCCTACTCTCTCAGATTATTATTAATAACTCTCATTTATATAAACTAACTTGATTATTTTTACGCAAAACAAAAGCTACTAAGTTAAACTTAGTAGCTTTTATTTATAACCTGGCGATGACCTACTCTCCCACAAAGTTACCCCTGCAGTACCATTAGCGCATTGAAGCTTAACCGACCTGTTCGGTATGGGAAGGGGTGTTACCTTCATGCCATAATCACCAGATAGAGAATATAATATTCTCTGAAAATTGCACAGTGTATTAATTTTCGCATTATCTTTAAATAACTTGGTCAAGCCCTCGACTTATTAGTATTAGTCAGCTGAACATGTTACCATGCTTACACCTCTAACCTATCAACCTGGTGTTCTTCCAGGAG
>NZ_JBOITM010000094.1:0-57261 GCF_050717535.1 Clostridium sp. | reverse complement strand
TTCTATGTGAGTATGTATATTCGACATAATTTAATAAAATCCTTTTTGTATTTATTACCCTTTTAATGAATTTATTACAAATGTAATTCATTAAAAGGGTTTTTGTATAGTCGGAAGATGAGTTATAGAAGGATTTTTTAAATATTATAACCAAAAGAATTTAGAAGGTATGAATACATTCACAACTGAAAAATATCATTTAAATTGGGAATTTGATAATTTAGAATATATTAAAGTTATCAAAATAATTGAAGATACTAATAAAACAAATAAGGAAGTCTATCTACACCAGATGAAAAAGGGTCTGATAATAGATACGGAAAAAGAAAAATCAGAATTAGAAAATGTAACCATTTTTAACGTGGATTTTTATGTTAAGTATAAGAAAGAGGGAGTAGGTCCAACTGATAGTGGTCCCGATAAATATAGTTATACTTTAATCAGAAAAGACAAAAATTCACCTTGGCTAATAAGTTCTTTTGGACATTAGTATAATCAAACAACATTAAAAAAATATGTACTTGCAAACGGATATTTCCTAATCTTCATTTAAGAAGTCATAGTCAAATTGATTTCAAGTATATTATGGCTTATTAATAGGTTATAAGGAGGACTAAATATGCTTAAAAAACTAATTTATGAAAAAATTTGGATTCTGGGAATAGTGCTATTGATTTGTAGTGTATTTACTTTAAATAGTTTCTATTTTATATCTAATGTTGTACAAAATATTTATTATGGTATACATGTTGTTTTGTCAATTATAACTATTTTAATTATTCATAAGCATAATTCTTTTAAAATTCATCATGGCTTGTTTATACTTTTTAATTTGTTACTGATATATATATTATATGAAACTTTTATTCCTGTAACATTATTTGTAATATTTCCATCATTATTGATATTCCCATTATTTTGCTCCGAAAAATCACATAGAATATTTAAATTTCTTTCTAATTTTTCATATATTCTGATTTTAATTATCCTATTTGTGGGATTGATTTTTACGGATGCAACATTAGTTAAATTAGTAGATTCACCAAATAACAAACAGATGATTGAAGTTTATTCTATAAACAATGGTGCTGTAGGTGGCTCTACTCGTGTATATTTAGCAGAAAAATATTGTTACTTATTTAAGAAAAATAGGCTTATTTACACTGGTCATTATGGAGAAGGCAATGATGTTGTTAAGTGGATAGACAGTAATCATGTTCAAATTGATAGTAAGACTATAGATATTACATCCCAGTAATTGGTGAAATATATAATTATAAAAACCCTTATGTATTTTCTATCAATATTCTTAAAACATAGCCATTATTTATAACTTCACAGGTGATAAGGGAGTAATTATTATCTGTGAGTTAGTATAAGGTATAGGTAATAGTTGTATTTCCGAATTACCAATTTGTAATGACGATGTCGCTCGAACTCCTTCATTACTAACCTTCTCTTTAGTATTTGGGATACAAGACTTTTCAATATGGGAAAGATAGAGGTGTTTAAAAAGCATGAACAAAATAAAAAATGTTTTTATTGGCTTAGGTGTAAGTGCGTTCATACTAATAATATGGGTATATAAAATGGTAGTTACAAGTGATATACCTGTTGAAATATCTTATAAGGATAGTGTAGTAATATATTGTTTGTTAGTGCTATTTCTAATAATATATAGTTTTTATATAAGAAAAACAAAATATATATTAATGAATACGAATTTGTTGTTAATACCGTTGTTTTTATGGGGTATGTGTATGCAACAGGCATTAACATATCACTATCACAAATATGATACTCTGGTTAGTATTATAGGCTTTTCTATTACTTTGATTTCATTTTTACAACTTATCTATAGGAAAGTAAAAGTAAAAATAAAGGTTAAGTCGTAATTTATGATGAATTGAAAATATTGGATAGGGGGTATAAAATGCTACTTATAAAAAGGTTATTATTAATACCAATAGGTTTGTTAATATGCTCATTTATTTTAGTAGGGTGTAAAGGCAATAATCCAGAAATTAAAACGGTAATCACATTAAGCAATATTACAGAACAGGAATACAACAATAATGATTTAAGCAAGTCAGAAGGGGCCTCTATAGACGATATTAAAAAACTATATATTAATGTTAAAATTAGCAATTCAAAGAAAGCAGAAGAGAGAACAATTATTATACCAGACTTATCTATAGTTCTTAATGGGCACGATAAAGTTAGAGCAGTAGGAGGTGGAACTACTGAACAAAATAATGTAGGTAAACAAGATACCGCAGATTCTATGGCATTTGTTATTTTTGATAGCAGGGGTTTAAGTGAGCAAGACATAAGAAACTTATATAGCAAGTCAGAGATTAAAATAGAATATAAATTAAAGAATAGTAATATGGTTGAAAGCAAGATTACTATAGGAAAAGATTTAATGATTAATAATAAAAATTAATGTTATCAATGTTCATAAAGGCTACATTAATCATGGGTTTAGATATAGTGCAACATTGTAAAAAAATACGAAGTGAAAATTATATATAATATTGGGGAGTGTAGTTATGAAAAAGTATGAATATAAATTTGTTAAACAAGAAGTGAAATTAGGTTTTGTACAAAATAAAAAAGTTGAAGATGTGGAAATGGAATGGAATGAGCTTGGTAAAGATGGATGGAGATTTTGCAGAGAAGGTACTGGAGTAATGATTTTTATTCGAGAAATTAACGAATAAAATAATTATAATTTTAGTTAATGTCGTACTTTTCTAATTATGCGTCACAACTGTATAATATTGTGCCTTAACTAACCTAAATAATGGGGGGATATTATGAAAAACAAAAAAACATTTATTAGTTTTGTTATCCTAAAGTGGTTCAAGTATTATGCGACCTATTGGCACTAATACTTTAGTAACAATATATGAGAAGGCACTTGTAGATAAAGAATCCTGGCTATTTGTACGGATACCAACATACGATTCTTCTGCAAATAATAGAGGTTGGATAAGAGAATCTGATACGACTGCATATACAAAAGACAAGATAAAATTAGTTCAAAGTGATGTAGATATTAAAGCAGGTTCAGAAGTCTATGAAACATATGAGTTTAAAGATGTTAAAACTATAACTCCTATAAAGTTGAGAGCAATAGATGGTGGGAGGCTTGAGGAGAGAAAAGATGGCTATTGCAGAATTTCTCTTGCAGGTGGAAGAGATATGTGGGTAAAAGAAAGTTCTGTGATTTATCCCGAAGTAAAATAAATTTTAATGAATTAATTTTTCTTTTATAATAGAAATTTATAATTTTTTCTTTATGAAAAACTTTTTTTCAATATATACGTCTAATTTATAAAATAGAGAAAGGAAGGTGATTTATAGTGAAAAAACTATTATGTATTGTAATTGAATTGCTATTTCTAATTGTTACTGGTTGTAGTGAAACTGGTGATAAAGGCACAGCAGTAAAGTATATTAAAACCCAAGGTTATGAGATTATTACTTAAAAGGGAGACATACAGAAATACACATTAGATAAAAGCAAACTTCAAACTTTCACATATCAGCAATATTGGGGTGTACAGAATACATACCCTTATAAATATTTAGGAAAAGAAATAAGCACCTATTGTTTTACAGTAGAAAAACACCCTTTGGAAAAAAATTATAAGGTTAAGACCAATCTTTACATTATGATTTCTGATGGTAAAGTTATTGGTGGATACGCATTCGCAGATGGAACATTTGTAGGTTCAGTATATTCATTAGATGGAAAAACATTAGAAGAAGTAGTGGGATTAAGTTATGAAAAGTGGAGAGAAAATTGGAAAAACAAATATGAAAATTAGATTAGTGATACGCACTTTTCTAAGGTTGTGTCTCAACTGTATAATAATGCGGTCGGTGCGTCTATTAATTATTGTGAGTTAATTAAATTTGTATGGAATAAAACTAATTGTATGATATTTTTATTATGGAAGGTGGCATATTATGTGGTTATATAAAATTATATTTGCTACAATAACTTTCTTATGTTCTGTAGGTATCTTTATTATGGCATATAGAAGCAAAAATAAAGGAGACAAATTTAGTACAATTGCATGTATAGTTGGAGGAATACTAACACTCTTTAGTTCTTTTTTTATGCTGACGAGGTATAGGAATAATTATATTTTTTACTTTATACTGATTGTAATAAGTATAGTTATTGTGATATCTATAATCTTTGAAATAAGAAGATATAACAAGAAAAAGAGTTCATAATAAAATCAAGGTTGTTTTAATGTAACTTAACAATTGTAGTAAACTTGTAAAAAATGACGAAGTGAAAATCAAAATGGGGGGGTATGCGAAATTAATAGAAGAGGTGCAGGAGTAGTATTTTGCTTTATATCAGCATTTTTATTTGTAACAAGGTACATTAGTGCTTCTATTTTTGGTTCAAGTCTTACTTCATTGAATAAAGAATTATTTAATGCTATGCTTCAATTCACGGGTAATATGCTTATAACTTTAAGCATAATTTCATTAATTGCAGGAATTATTTATCTTGTATTAGCAGAAAGAGAAAGTAAATAGCAAGTTCAGGTAAGCCTTCACAAACACCCCAGGGGTGTTTATCTTCCAACTAACGAGGGATACCAACAGTTGCAAAGGTTAGAAAGCTTGAAATTTATTTGTTTTCCGACGTTATCTAAGCCCGTCGGAAAAGTTTTTGAAATGTATATCAACAATTTGCATAGGGTCAATAATTATATGTAAGGACCTTAAAACCAAAAGAAAGAACTATCAGCTTAGATAGTTCTTTCTTTTGGTTCACCATAACATTTTATTATATTGTATGGCACGTTATTATTTAAATTAGCAAAATTCTTTATATGGAATATATGTTATATATAGTATAATTAAGTAAAAAATCTAATTAATAAAATTATGCGGAATATGAGGAGGACTTCAATATGACTGATTTAGAAAAGAATAACGATAGAGAAAGCATTGATGAAAATAAAAAAAATCTAAAACCAAGCTATCTGGAAAGGGAACTTACCTTGCTATTGCTTTAGGAGTTGCTATTGGAGTATCAATGGATAATATATCTATTGCTATTGCTATAGGAGTTGCTATTGGAGCATCAATGGATGCTGTAGCAAACAAAAATAAGAGGCGACAATAGTAACATATTATGCATAAATAGAACCTATTCAAGATATACCAATACAGGTTTAAGATATTCTGAAAGTAACACAATACCAACTGAGTTACTTCCACATTGAGGCTATTGAGCATTTTTTAAGAATTGTAAATATACTTAATTTATGGTAATTATGTTATAGTTAAATATATATTTTATGACGAACTTGTATCTTAAGGTTTTATGTTTATGAATAAGAGGGGGTGATATTTTGGCTGTTTTTTACTCATAGGTTTCTTAGTATACATATTGATGATTGAAACAATACAGCATGTTTCCCACAGCGAAATATTTGATATAAATGATATTATTTTAAATACTCTTGGATTCTTTTTAGGTGTTTTATGTAGTAATTTTATTATGAAAACTTCTGTAAAACATTTTCCAAATACCTACTGTTAATAGACACTTTTCTTATAGGTTGTGTAAATACAAGAAATACTATATATACAACTTTGTATTTCATTGCAAGATAAAAGGGGGAGAGAGTAATGCTCTGGTTAGTAATTCGATTTGTGCTTTGTCTTTTGACTATTCCTTTGTTCATGATAATCTCAATAAGATTTGGATGGAGCAGAGCATTATGGACTGTTTTGGAAAGAAATATTAAGATAAAACATACGATTGTTTTCTATATTCTTTTATTCATTATTTTTGACGTGATAGTACAATTTTTCTGTGGGATTATTGGTGTGAATTATAGAAGTGTCAATTTTATTGTGGTAGCATTGGGTTTTGCCTTCATGCCACCACTTGCAAAAATCTCCAAGTGAGTTAATTCGCAATTTTCTTAGAGGATTCATTAATTTTAAAAATGAAATAAATGAACAATAGTATTCTAAGATGCTTTAGCATACTTTACGTTATTTGCAAGTAACAAAAAAGGGGGACTATTCTTGAAAAGATTATTATTACAAAAAGGTGTTTGCATTAAATATAATGTTAATATATAATTACACTTGGCACTTTTGATATCTCAAATAAGATATGCTAGCTAAGTATTTTTTATGAAATTATATTAGTGTGTAGGTGAAAATACAATAGTTGGGTGTTAGTTATTCGTAAAAATCTAAAAAAAGAATGGTTATCAAATATTAACAAGGACATTATGGCAGGAATAGTTTTAGCATTGGCAATTATTCTTTGCTTTAGCAAAATATTTTATAAATGTTTTCAAATACGATGAAGACAAGAAAAATATTCATATTGATTTTCAAATTCTCATATTTGGGACCATTCAGCAGTTAATGCCATAGATAAAGTGGTTTTGAAATATCATAAAATAGGAGTAAAGATATATATCGTAGGAGCTAATACTGATAGCATGAGTCTTATAGACCAGGTTGCAATGTTTAATAAACCAGGTGGATTAGAAGGACAAATTGGGCATTAGTTATATAATTATTTGTGAATTTAATCAAAATATGTACCCTTTTTTATTTGAATTGCATATAAAGTAATATATATGCAAATGAAGGGGGCACATGCATGTCAGAAATACTTATTCAATATGTATTAATACTACTTTTGGTATCAGGACTTGGCTATTTAGTTTACTTATTAAAGGATAAGGATATAAATATTAGGGAAGACTATTATGGTCTTGACTATATAATACTGGGATCTTTATCCGCAGAGGAATCCACACCTGAAAATGTAAAAAAAATTATCAGAATTGTTTCAGATGGAGTGCAATATGTAGAAATCAACTATAAAAACAGTGCAAATACCTTTAAAGAACAGGAAGCTATTGCGAAGTCTAAGGATGCTATTAGTTTAATGGGTTTTAAAAGTAACATAGATGATGATAGCCTAAAATATCTTATAAGATTAGCTGCGGCATTATTATCACCAACTAACAAAGTAGAAGAGTAAGTATCAGCAAAATTACAGCAAATCACACTATTAACCGGCAGGAGAATTTTGTTCTGCCGGTTAATGTTTTGAAAAACGATAATAAATTTTACAGTTAACAGTGGTAAGTTAATTGCTATATTTTAACTATACAAAAGATGAACAACGAGGAGGAAAGTTAATGCTAAAGACCATAGAATATGGAGAACTTCAAGGAAATTATATATTAGTTGACGTAAGAAGCCCAGGTGAATTTCTCGATTCAACTATAAAAGGGGCGATTAATATACCTTTATTTGACGACGAAGAAAGAAAAATTATTGGTACCGTGTATACAAAAGAAAGTGCTGAAAAAGCAAAAAGACTTGGCCTAGAAGTGGCATCTGGAAAATTGCTTCGTATTTATGATGAAATTAAAGGACTTTATAGTAAGTGCGATAAAATTGTACTGTTTTGTGCTAGAGGAGGAATGCGAAGTGGTGTACTTGGAATGCTACTTAGTTCCCTAGGAGTTAACACAGAGAGAATAAGTGAGGGTTATAAGGGATATAGAAGGTTTGTAAATGAAAATCTATCAGCACTTAATGATAGGGTTCAATATATTGTTTTACATGGTAATACTGGTGTTGGGAAAACTGAAATACTTAAACAATTAGAATGTGATGGATTTGATGTTTTAGACCTAGAAGGTTTTGCCAATCATAGAGGATCACTTTTAGGTACGGTAGGACTTGGAAAAACAACTAGTCAAAAATCATTTGAATCTAAAATATTTCATATGTTAAAGGACTGTAAAAGTTCATACGTGTTTATTGAAGCTGAAAGCAAACGTATAGGTAATGCTACTATACCTGATTTTATATTTGATAAAATGAAAGCTGGAATACATGTATTTGTGGATGCAGATATTGAGTTTAGAACAGATCTTATTATTAAAGAATATACACAATATGAAAACTGTAATGAGGAAATAATTAATTGTTTAAAAAGACTAGAAAAATATCTTGGAGAAAAAAATGTTGACAGATACTGTGATTCTGTTTTAAAATCGGAGTATGAAGTTGCAGTAAGTGAACTTATGATAAAACATTATGACCCAATGTATATGCATTCGTCCAATAAATATAATTATGATTTAAAAATTAAAGTAGAAGACATAAAAACTGCCACAAGTGAAATAGAAAGCTGGGCAAAATTTATATAAAAGAATAGAAATGCAAAAAACAGAAACTAATGTTCTGTTTTTTTATTTAAATCCTTTACCTTTTGTAAATAAACATATAGAATAACAAATGTATAATAAATTTTACTGGAGGATTTTTTATGAGTTTAGAAACTGAAGAACTTCAAACCTATGATGTAACGGACTTAACTTCACTAGAAAAACTAGAGTCTGTAAGAATAAGACCAGGTATGTACATAGGTTCTACTGGGAGCAAAGGGTTACATCATTGCATATGGGAAATTTTAGATAATTCTATAGATGAGATAGCAAATGGCTTTGGGGATAAAGCTATAATAATATTAAATAAAGATAAAAGTGTTACTATTGTAGATAATGGTAGGGGAATTCCTACAGGAATGCATCCTATAAAACATAAATCTGGTGTGGAAATGGTCTTTACTGAACTTCACACTGGTGGAAAGTTTAATAACAAGAATTACAAAACCTCTGGTGGACTTCATGGTGTTGGAGCTGCAGTTGTAAATGCCTTATCGGAATGGCTAGTAGTTGAAATCAAACAAAAGGGTGAAATTTTCACTCAAAGATTTGAATATTCTTATGATAGTGAGTTAAAAAGACTTATGCCAGGAACACCGGTAAATAAGCTTTGCGTAGTGGGAGTAACAAAAGATACGGGTAGTAAAGTTACTTTTATGCCAGATAAGAATGTATTTACTACACTGGAATTTAAATATGATGTCATTGATGAAAGACTCCAAGAACTAGCTTTTCAAAATAAAGGAATTACCTTAGTATTTATAGATAAAAGGAAAGAAGGAGTCCCTGAGAAGGAATATCATTCAGAAAGGGGCCTGCTTGATTTTATTGATTATCTAAATGAAAGCAAAACACTAATTCATAAGGAGCCCATATTTTTTCAAGGTGAAAAAGAAATAAATGGCTTACAATTGTACGGGGAAGTATGCATACAATTTACTGATTCTACTACAGAATATATTGCTAGCTATGTTAACAACATACCAACTACAGAATCGGGAACGCACGAAACTGGATTTAAAACGGGAATGACAAGGGCATTTAAAGAGGGAGCTAAAAGGCTTAATCTTTTAAAAGATAAAGATAAGGACTTTGAAGGTGACGATTTAAGAGAAGGTATGACTGCAATAGTTAGAATTAAAATAAGTAACCCAATTTTTGAAGGTCAGACTAAGAGCAAACTAGGAAATAATGAGGCCTACAGCATGATGAATGAATTGTGCTTTGTTAAGATTTTAGAATGGATAGAAGATAATAAAGAAATTGCTACTAACTTAATAAACAATGCTATTTCGGCTGCATCTAGGCGCGATAAAATAAAGAAAATTAATGATGCTGAAAGAAAAAAAGTTGGTAAAGGAGCTTCTCCTCTTGCAGGTAAGATTGCAGTATGCACAATAAAGGATTCGGATTTTACAGAATTTATAGTGGTGGAAGGAGACTCAGCTGGTGGTAGCGCAAAGCAAGCTAGAGACAGAAGATTTCAAGCTATAATGCCTTCTAAGGGTAAAATTATGAATACTGAAAAGCAAAAGTTAGAAAATGTACTAGCTAGTGAAGAACTTAAATTATTCAATACAGCTATTGGAACAGGAGTTTTAGATAATTATCATGAAAAAGATTTAAAATATGGCAAGATAATTATATTGAGTGATGCGGATGTTGATGGGTATCACATTAGAACCCTATGGATGACTTTTATTTATAGGTATATGAGACCGCTCATCGCAAATGGACATCTTTATATGGGAATGCCTCCACTTTATAAGGTTTATAAGAATGGTAAAAATGGTGAAGTTGTTAAGTATGCATATAGTGATGAGGAATTAATTAAGACTAAAAAAGAAATTGGAAAAGGTGCACTTATACAGAGGTATAAGGGTCTTGGAGAAATGAATCCAGATCAACTTTGGGAAACTACACTAAATCCAACATCTAGGACTCTGCAACAAGTTACCATAGAAGATGCAGCAAAGGCAGAAAAAATGGTATCACTTTTAATGGGTGATGTGGTTGCGCCTAGAAAAAATTACATGTACAAATATGCTGAGTTCTAACGACACTTTTGAAAGTCGCTAGCATCACTCTAGGTGATGATTACAGCACTGACAGTGATGATTACAGCACTGAAAGTGATGCTTAAGGGGGATTTATTCAATGGCAAAAAAAATTGACATACCTAAAGATAATAATATAATAATGACTCCAATAGAGGAAGCAATGCCAGATAACTACCTTCCATATGCAGTGGAGGTTGCCAGAGAGAGAGCTCTCCCAGATGTGCGAGATGGTTTAAAACCAGTGCATAGAAGGATTCTTTATGGGGCATATATGCTAAGGGCCTTCCCAGATAAGCCTTATTTTAAATCAGCTAGAATAGTTGGAGATATTCTGGGTAAATATCATCCTCATGGAGATAGTTCTGTTTATGGTGCCATGGTAATACTAGCTCAAAGTTTTGCCACAAGAAAACCACTTATAGATGGCCACGGAAATTGGGGAAGCCAAGATGGTGATAATGCAGCTGCTATGCGGTATACAGAAGCAAGGCTTTCACCTATTGCTCTTGAAATGATAAGGGATATTGATAAGGGCGTTGTGGATATGGTAGATAATTATTCTGATACAGAGAAGGAACCATCAGTTTTGCCTTCAAGATATCCTAATTTGCTAGTGAATGGAACCTTTGGTATAGCAGTAGGAATAGCAACAAACATACCACCTCATAATTTGGGGGAGGTAATTGATGGTTTGCTTGCTTATGCTGATAATACGGACATTACAACAAAACAGCTTATGAAGTATATTAAAGGACCAGATTTACCAACCGGAGGCATATTAATTGGAAAGAATGCTATAGAATCTGCTTACGCAACTGGAGAAGGTAAGGTAACACTACGTTGTAAAGTTAAAATTGAGACTTTAGAAAATGGGAAACTTGGCATAGTTATTACAGAGTTTCCATATAGAAAAAATAAGGCGAAATTACTGCAATCTATTTCTGATATGACTGCAGACAAAAAACATGCAAAGGCACTGGAGTCTATTATAGATATTAGAGATGAATCAGATAGAACTGGGCTTAGATCTGTAATTGAATTTAAAAAGTCTACAGATAAGGACACTGTAACTAAGGTTCTTAAATATTTACTTAAGAAAACAGAACTTCAATGTAATATACCTTTTAACATGGTAGCGCTGGCTAATGGAAAACCTCAAACTATGGGGCTTAAAACTATATTAATGCACTATCTAAATCATCAAAAGGATGTTGTTACTAGAAGGACTCAAAGTGAACTTTCAGTTGCAGAAAATAGATTCCATATTGTAGAAGGATTTATTAAGGCTGTAGATGTTATGGATGAAATTATAGTAATAATTAGAGCCTCAAATTCTAAAAAGCATGCTGGTGAAAATCTTATAGCTAAATTTGATTTTTCAGCTATTCAGACTGAAGCAATACTTGAACTTATGCTATATAAACTTACAGGTCTTGAAATAAAAATATTCTTAAAAGAATATAAAAAATTAGAAGCACTAATTAAGGGGTATAAAAAAATTCTTGAAAACGAAAAGGAACTTCTTAAAGTGATAAAAACAGAGATTTTAGAAATTAAAGAAAAATATGATGACCCTAGAAGAACGGAAATTATTGAAGATGATAACGAAGCTAAGATAGACGTGGAAGAGTTAATCGTAGTAGAGGATGTTATGATAACATTATCTAATGAGGGGTACATAAAGAGAGTTCCAATGAAATCTTATAATAGAGCTAACGTTAACATAGATGATATAGAGTATAGAGAGGGAGATTTTAATGCATATTTAATCGGAGCAAGTACTAAAGATACGTTAATAATCTTTACTGATGCGGGAAATATGTATCAGCTAAGAGGAGATTTAGTTCCAGAATATAAATGGAAGGAAAAAGGTGAAAGGCTTGATACCCTACTGAGAGGAATAGATTTAACAAAAGAAAGAGTTGTTGCTTGTTTTACAACTGAAAATTTATCTTCTAATGTGGAATTTATGCTTTTTACTAATAAAGGGAATATAAAGAAAACCGGCTTAGAAAAATTCACCACAAATTATAGCAAGCTATCTGCGTTAAAACTAAGAGAAAATGAAAAACTTCTAAGTGTTAGCTTAATAGATATAGAAAGGCAAGAAAACTTTATAAAGGTAGTCACTAAAGAGGGGCTAGAATTTTCTGTAGAGGAGCCAGTGCTCCAGAGTGTTGATAGAAATACACTGGGAACTCAACTATTTAATCTTACGGCTGTGGACGAAGTGGTAAATCTAGAATTTACGCAGACTTATGACTATAAAGAATTTTATATTAGCATAAACGCAAAAGGTTCAATAAAAGTATCTAGTAAAAAAACTCATACGCATTTAAGTACTTATACTAAAGCTACATCTACACTGCTGGTTTTCACGCAAAAAGGTATAGTTCATAAATTACCTAGCTACATGATGCAAAACATGGGCAAAAGTGGTACGGGAATTACTACCTTGCTTGATAATTTTGATCTTGATGATAAGATAGTAGATCTTATATCTGTTGATGATTTCAGTGAAGAAGCAAGTATATATTTCTTTACAAAAAAAGGATTTACTAAACGGACTAAGCTTTGTGAACTGGAGGGGGATTTCTTTTCAACACTAGTTTATAAGCTTAAAACAGAAGAAGATAAATTAACCTCTGTAAAAATTAACAGGGATAATGAAGACAAAGATATACTAATGGTGACAAAAAAGGCAATGTGCATAAGATTTAATGTAAGTGCTATTAATTTCATGGGAAAAGTTGCATCTGGTGTAACGGGAATAAGTTTAAAAGATGATGATGACGAAGTTATATTCGTAGATTTGGTAATGGCAGTAACAAATAAATCTGAAGATTCTAATGGAGAAGTAAGTTCTAATGAGACAGCTGTAACTTTTGAGGAGAATTTATGTTTAATAGTGAGCTGCTTTAAAGGTGAAAAAAAGACTATAAGACTACAAGACATAAATGTTCAAAACAGAGCAGGTAGAGGTAAAAACTTAACTAATGCGCTAGTAGATGATTATGTAGAGGGAGTTGTTTTAGCAACTGAAAACAAATAGATTTGTTATGGCATGCAAGATGCCTTTAAATAGAAATGCCTTTAAATAGAAATAAAGAAAAGACACGCAATAAAAGTTAAATAAAACTTTATTCAGTGTGTTTTCTTTTTATTAAAAACAAAAAACTTATTAACTAAAAATCCAAGCAGTCCTATAGTCATAGAATCTATTAGGATACATATATTAAACCAAATATGGTTTAATCGCATTATATTTATACCCCTATGCATATGATGGATTAGTGGATTGTGACTTGTTAATAGGATTAGCATAAGGCTGTTTAAAAGCATACTAAAAAAAAGTACAGAGGCATATTGAAAATAAGCTTTTTTATGTGAAGTTTCTCTAAAAGTAAACTTAGTGTTTAATTTGTAGCCGCAAAATGAATAAACGCAAAAGGCGATCACATTAAAAACAAATAACATTTTTCCGCTAGTAATGCCTGTAGTATAGGAAAGAGTGTTTAATATGATAATATCTATTATAATGTTAGTAGCACCAACTAGTGAATACTTAATAAATTGGGCTAAGGATTTTAATGTTTTATTTTTATTATTCATAGAATATTTTTCTTAAATAAAATAATTTTAAGAAATTAGTCACCACCCTTTTTATGAAAAGAATATAATAATTTGCCACAAACAATAGTGTACAACAAAAGAATAAAAAATAATATAGAAATATTTATAACATGTGAAAAATAAGAAAATGAAGGTGAGTGTGTGGAAAAAATAATATTTAAAAATGGAGTAAAGTTACTATACAAGAGAGCAGAGAATAATTTAACTTCTTTTACCATAGGATATAACGCAGGTGCAAATGTAGAGGAAAACAGTGAACTAGGAATTGCTCATGTGGTTGAACATATGCTTTTTAAGGGGACATCTTCTCGCAGTGAATATCAGATAAATAAATTATGTGATGAAACCTTTGGATTTTGTAATGCTATGACTAATTATCCATATGCGGTATATTATGGTACTACCTTAGATGAAGATTTTGAAAAGGGATTTGAAATTTACTCTGATATTCTTTTGAATCCTACCTTCCCCCAATGTGGATTTAAAGAAGAAATAGGAGTAATCTGCGAAGAATTAAAAGAGTGGAAGGATGATTCCTCGCAGTTTTGCGAAGATTCATTATTTTATAATGGGTTTGAAAAGCGAAGAATAAAGAATTTAATTATAGGCACGGAGGAGTGCATTCGGTCCATAACCATAGAGCAGATTGTGAATTTTTACAAAAGGTATTATAGAGCAAATAATTGTGTAGTATGTGTAATATCATCATTGAGCTTTAAAGATGTTTCAGAAATAGTAGAAAAGTATTTTTGTAATTCTAGTATTATATTAGCTAATGAAAGTCAGCATAATGATGATGTAGCTGACTACAACTACGAAAATAACAAACCGGGCACACACTTTCAATATAGAGAGGATGTGCAAGGAGCCAAAATTCAATACTGTTTTTCAATTCATGATTTAAATCCTAGGCAAATTAGTGCATTAAAATTATTTAATTTAGTTTTTGGAGAGGGTACAAGTAGTATACTATATGATGAAATTAGGACTAAGAGAGGCCTTGTATATGATATAGGAAGTAAAATTAAAAATGAAACAGGAATAAAACTTTTTACTATATCACTTGGGACCTCCTATGAAAATGTGGATAAAACTATAGAAATCATTAATAATGAAATTGAAAAAGTTAAAAAATTAGATAATTTTTTTGATCATCAGTGTATTATGAAATTATGTAAAAGTTACAAATTAAGACGAATGATAGCCTTAGAAAAATCTATTCAAACTAGTGTGAGTTTATGTGCATATGAAATTATGTATGGAGATGGTCCTGGAATTTTTTCTGAATTTGAGAAGATGGAAAACATAAGTGATGAAGAAATGATGGAAGTAGTAAATAAAGTCTTAGTAAATGCTACTATTCAAGTACTAACTACAAATGTGAAAAAATAATTGTAGTAGTGTAGTTATAATAATAGATAAATGGGAGATAGATATGGAGAAAAAGTGGCTAATAAAAAATACCTCGAAAGACATTAGTGGGATAGCAAAAAGCTCAGGTGTAAGTGAGGTTATAGCTAAGATTTTAATTAATAGAGGATTGCACAAGGCCATAGATATAAAAAAATTTATGCGGGCTAGTATGGAGGATTTATATGATCCTTTTTTAATGAAGGATATGGAAAAGGCTACGGAGATAATTGTACAAGCCATTGAAAACAAGAAAAAAATAGTAGTCTATGGTGATTATGACGCAGATGGTGTTACTAGCACTGTTATAATGTATAAGGCATTAAAACAATGTGGTGCAGAGGTAGATTATTATGTGCCAGATAGGGAACATGAAGGCTATGGCATAAATAGTGAGAGGATAAGAAAATTAAATCAGCAGGGTTTTCAAGTGGTTTTAACTTGTGATAATGGAATAGCAGCAACCAAGCAGGTTAAATTGGCCAAAGAATTAGGAATGACGGTTATAGTAACAGACCACCATGAACTGCCCTTTGATGAAGATAGTAATGGCCTTAGAGCTTTCAAGATTCCACCGGCGGATGCAGTTATTAACCCAAAACAAGTAGAATGTAATTATCCTTTTAAACAATTATGTGGGGCAGGTATTGCACTTAAATTTGTACAGGCACTCTATATAAAACTTGGAATTAATGTGGAGGCTTTAAAGGAATTTATAGAAATAGCAGGCATAGGAACAATTTGTGATGTGGTAGATTTGGTAGATGAGAATAGAATAATTGCCAAAAATGCATTAGAAATGCTTACCAATACAAAAAATCTTGGACTAAAAGCCCTAAAAGAGATTCTGAGTATTAATGACAAAGAGATGAAATCTTATCATGTGGGATTTCAAATAGGACCTTGCATAAATGCTACTGGAAGACTAGAGTCTGCAGCTATTTCAGTGGAACTTCTTATATGTGAAGATGAAACTCGCGCAGTGGAGCTAGCTAAAATATTATTTGACCTCAATAAGAAAAGACAAGACATGACAACGGAAAATGTGGAAGAGGTAATAGAACTTATAAAGCATTCTACTTATTTGAATGATAAAGTATTAGTAATTTATAAAGATACTATTCATGAAAGTATTGCAGGGATTGTAGCAGGTCGTGTTAGAGAAACCTTTAATGTGCCAACAATAATATTAACTAAAGGTAAAGAAAACCCTAAAGGCTCGGCAAGATCTATTGAGGAATATAATTTGTTTGAGGAATTAATAAAATGCGAAGAATTACTTTTAAAATTTGGAGGACATCCAATGGCTGCAGGTCTTTCTATAAAAGAAGAAAATATAGAAAAATTAAGGCTAAAATTAAATAAGCTTTGTAAGCTAACGGATGATGATATTATTCCTAAAGTAAGAATAGACCAGAGAATGCCACTTAATAAATTGAATTATGACCTAATTAATGAGTTAGAGATGTTAGAGCCCTTTGGTAAAGGCAATTCATCCCCATTATTGGCTGAAAAAAATATTCCTGTTCTAAAGATAAGTATATTAGGCAAAAAAGCTAATACAATAAAAATAAGATTTTTAATGCCAGGCTCAAATAAAACAATAGATGGAATATTTTTTAATAGAGTAGATGAATTCATGGAAATGTTAAATGTTGCTTATGGAGAAAACTATATGAGCTACCTTGAAAACCCACGAGGAATGAAATTAGATTTAATTTTTTCGCCTCAAATAAATGAGTACAATGGTAGGCAATCTATTCAATTAAAAATTATAGAATTTAAACTCAGTTAAAAAAACTAAACTTTGATAAATTAGTAAGGGTACATAGACAACAGTCTATGTACTCTTATAATATTCTAACTAATATTATAAATTCTGCTCGTATTGCTGTACCATCTTTTTAACCATTTCTCCACCAACTGATCCACACTCTCTTGAAGTTAAATTACCATTATAATCTGTAAAATTAACACCTAGTTCTTTTGCGGTCTCCATCTTAAATGAGTTTAAACCAGCCTTAGCTTGAGGTACTAACTTTCTGTTTGACATTTGTTAATCACTCCTTTTGTGTTTTGTTTTTGTTATGATAGTAGCTTGTGCAAAAATTTAAAATATATAATAGAGTCTTTAAGACAAACTAACCAAGTTCAACATTTTACATTAATACTTGGTATAAAAAGAAATATTTACATAAAAGAAGAATAATTTATTTCTAAAAAATATAGTTAAGAGGTATATGACAAGCATATACCTCTTAACCAATCTTAAATCTTAAATTTTAAATTTGAAATTTTAAATTATAGATTTTTTTCGTATTGTTCAACCATTTTCTTAACCATTTGTCCGCCCACAGAACCGTTTTGTTTTGAAGTAAGATCTCCATTGTAACCATTCTTCAAACTAACTCCAACTTCTTGAGCAGCTTCCATTTTAAATTTGTTAAGTCCCTCTCTAGCTTGTGGTACTAATGTTCTGTTTGCCATTATTAAAAACCTCCTTTTTAATTTGTGATTATTTTATAATAGTAGTTTATCCCCAAATTACAGTTTTATATTAGTGAGTTGAAGGATAGTTTTGAAAAATATATACTGTTTAGTAAATTATGGACGATATGAATTTTAATAAATAGTAGAACTTTTTATTGAAATTGGTATATAATAATGTAGAATAAACTGAGTAAAACATGGTTTTTAAAAGGAGTGTTAAAGTGGAAAAACACAAAATAATAATGACTGGTGGCGGTTCAGCAGGACACGTAACACCCAATCTTGCGCTTGTACCTAAACTTAAAACCTTAGGATATGAAATCCAATATATTGGAACAAAAGCGGGTATCGAAAGAAAAATAATAGAGGACGAAAATATAAAATATTATCCTATTTCTAGTGGTAAACTTAGAAGATATTTTGATGTGAAAAATTTTACTGATCCGCTAAAAGTAATAAAGGGAATTTTCCAGGCTAAAAAAATAATGAAGATTGAAAAACCTGATATTGTTTTTTCAAAGGGTGGATTTGTTTCTGTGCCTGTAGTGCTGGCGGCTTATTTTAGTAAGGTACCAGTAATAGCACATGAATGTGATATCACTCCGGGACTTGCGAATAAACTGGCGGCTCCTTATTGTACAAAAGTATGTGTAACTTTCCCAGAGGCTCTGAATGAAATAAAAGGTGGAAAAGGTGTAGTAACAGGTAATCCAATTCGCGCGGAATTATTTAAGGGGAGCAAATTAAAAGGTAAAGAAATATGCGGTTTTAAAAATGAAAAACCAATATTATTGGTTATTGGTGGAAGCTTAGGCTCTAAAGTTATAAATGAAGCCATAAGGACGAAACTTGAAAAACTGTTGCTTCAATATAATATCATTCATATTTGTGGCAAAGATAACTTAGATAAATTACTCCAAAAGAAAATTGGCTATGTACAGTTTGAATACGTTAAGGATGAATTACCTGATCTAATGGCTTGTTCAGATCTTGTTGTATCAAGGGCAGGAGCAAATGTAATATTTGAACTTTTGGCGCTAAGAAAGCCTAATTTATTAGTTCCCTTATCTGCCAGTGTTAGCAGAGGTGATCAAATACTTAATGCTAAATCTTTTGAAAAAAGTGGCTATAGTATGGTTGTACAAGACGCAGAATTATCTCCTGATTATTTAGAAATGAAAATTGGTGAGTTGTATAGGGATTCGTCACAATATATTAAAAAAATGAAGCTTAGTAGCACTGAGAATAGTATTGATTTAATAGTAGATTTAATAGAAAAATATAGAAAAAGATGAAGAAAGTAAAATTTCTTCATCTTTTTTCTTTCTAATAATATTTTTTAGATAAAAAAGTCCAAAACTGTGTAAACTGTAATAATAAGAATATATATTTGTATATTATATAGAAAAAAATATATGAAAGAAATGAATTATGTAAGAAAGATGAATAATATACATTGAAGGAGTGAAAAAATGGAACTTCAATTTTTAGGTGCGGCGCAGTGTGTTACAGGTTCATGTCATTTGTTAAAGATAGGTGGCAAGACTATTTTATTAGATTGTGGATTGTACCAAGGTAGTGATGGAGATGGAGACAAAAATGAAAAATTTGAATTTAATCCAAAAGATATAGATTTTGTAATACTATCACATGCGCATATAGATCATAGTGGCAGACTTCCACTCTTATATAAGGGCGGATTTAAAGGCGAAATACTATGTACAAAAGCTACAAAAGAGTTATGCCAAGTGATGCTTCCAGATAGTGGTCATATTCAAGAGATGGAAGCTCAGTGGAAAAATAAAAAGCTTAAAAGGAAGGGTCTATCCACAGTAGAGCCCTTATATTCTTCTGAAATTGCGGCAGAGTGTTTAAAACTTTTTAAGAGTTATTCTTATAATGAAGAAATAAAACCTTTTGAGGGTTTATCAATTGTTTTTGTGGATGCAGGTCATTTGCTGGGGTCAGCTATTACAGAACTCACTGTAAAAGAAAGTGGAAAATCCGTAAAACTTGTTTATAGTGGAGATCTGGGCAATGTTGATATTCCACTTATAAGTGATCCTACATTTATAGATAGTGCAGACTATGTAATTATGGAGTCTACTTATGGAGATAAAGTACATAACAATTTCAAAGATGTTTTAAAGGAACTTGCCAATATAGTACGTGAAACTTTTGATAGAGGAGGAAATGTATTAATTCCATCCTTTGCTGTAGGAAGAACCCAAGAGGTTATATATGCACTGAATAATTATTTTGAAAAGGATATGCTTAAAAAGCTCACTGTGGTTGTTGATAGCCCTCTTGCAGAAAAAGCAACAAGAATTTTTGAAAATAACAGAGAATTTTTTGATGATGAGGCAAAAGAGATGGAGAAACATGATAATAATATATTGGGGTTTAAGGGACTTGTGTTTACTCATTCCCCAGAGGAGTCTATGAAATTAAATGAAGTGCAAAAGGGAATGATAATAATATCCACCAGCGGAATGTGTGATGCTGGTAGAATAAAACATCATTTAAAACATGGGCTATGGAGAAAGGAAAACTCTGTAGTATTTGTAGGATATCAAGCAGAAGGAACCTTAGGCAGACAGATATTAGATGGTAATAAAATGGTTAAAATTTTTGGAGAAGATATTGCGGTTAACGCATCTATATATAATTTGCAAGGGCTTTCAGGGCATGCAGATAGAAATGGATTAATTAATTGGATAGACTATATGAGTGTAAAACCTCTCAAGATTTTTCTTGTGCATGGGGATATGGATGCTCAAAAGAGTTTTAAGGACTTATTAGATTCAAAAGACTACACCTCCGTAATAGTAAAAAGTGGAGAAATGTTTAAAATAGGAGAAAATTAGCGAAACTTAGCTGTATTATACTTTATTAAGGAATTATTAAAGTCTAATGCAATATTTATGCAATATTCATAACAAAGAACTTGAATATTTTTCATTTTGATGTATACTTAAAGGGTAAGAATAACTATCTATTAATATGAAAGTATGGGGTGATAATAATGAAAAAATTATCAATAATTTATTGGAGCAATAATGGAAATGTAGAAGTTCTAGCTAATCATATAGCTAAAGGTGCAAAAGACGCAGGGGCAGAGGTACTAGTTAAACTAGTTAGCGAAGCTACAGTGGAAGATGTAACTGGAGCAGATGCAGTTGCTTTCGGAAGTCCATCAATGGATAACAATAGAATAGAACAAAAGGAAATGCAACCTTTCATTGATAAGTTCAAACTAATTCCACTTAATAATAAAGTTACAGCTTTATTTGGATCTTATGGTTGGGATGATGGAGAATTTATGAACAAATGGGAAATTCAAATGAAGGAATATGAGTTTAATGTTATACAAAAATTAACTGTTAATGAGGCACCTTCTAATGCACAATTAGTTGAAGCTGAACAAATGGGAAAAAATTTAGTTAAATAACATTTGATTATAAGAACCTGTAATGCCAAATAGTAAAGATAGTTTATAAAGTAAATGGCATACAATTTGAATAAAAGCAGTTTCAATGGTCAAACTAAACAGAAAAACTTAAGAAAAATTGTTTTATGAAGCTTTTAAATGCTTTTTATAATATTTATGAAAGAAGGTTTATTAATGAGAAAAATGAAAACAATGGATGGTAATACAGCAGCAGCACACGTTGCGTATGCATACACAGACGTGGCAGCAATTTATCCTATAACACCATCATCAACGATGCCTGAATATTGTGATGAACTAGCAGCTAAAGGAACAAAAAACGTATTTGGTCAAAAACTTAAAATTGTAGAAATGCAATCAGAAGCAGGAGCTGCAGGAGCAGTTCATGGTTCACTTCAAACAGGAGCATTAACTACAACTTTTACATCTTCACAAGGATTGCTTTTAATGATTCCAAATATGTATAAGATTGCTGGAGAACTTTTGCCAGGAGTAATTCATGTAGCAGCTAGATCACTTGCTACTCATGCACTTAATATTTTTGGTGATCATCAAGATGTAATGGCTACAAGAGCAACAGGATTTGCATTACTTGCAGAAGGAAGCGTTCAAGAAGTAATGGACCTTGCACCAGTTGCCCATTTAGCAGCTATTGAAGGAAAAATACCATTTGTAAGTTTCTTTGATGGATTTAGAACTTCACATGAAATACAAAAAATTGAAACTTGGGATTATGAAACTCTAGGATCTCTTATAAACAAAGAATCACTAGAAGAATTTAGAAATAGTGCAATGAACCCAGAACATCCTGTAACTCGTGGAACAGCACAAAATCCAGATATATATTTCCAAGGAAGAGAAGCAGCTAATGGATTTTATGATGCACTTCCTGCAAAAGTTGAATCATATATGGGAAAAATAAACGCATTAATCGGAACTGACTATCATTTATTTAATTATTATGGTGCACCAGATGCTGATAGAGTAATAATAGCAATGGGATCAGTTTGTGATACAATTGAAGAAACTATAGATTACTTAAATGCAAAAGGAGAAAAGGTTGGAGTACTTAAAGTACATCTTTACAGACCGTTCTCATTAGACCATTTCTTTAAATACATACCTAGTACTGTTAAAAAAATATCAGTATTGGATAGAACTAAAGAACCAGGATCAATTGGAGAACCATTATTCCAAGATGTTAGAAATGCTTATTTTGAAAAAGAAAACAGACCAGTTATAGTTGGTGGAAGATATGGACTAGGTTCAAAAGATACTACTCCAGCTCAAATTGTTGCTGTATTTGATAACTTGAAAGCAAGTACTCCTAAAGCGGGGTTTACTTTAGGAATAGTTGATGATGTTACTAATACTTCACTTGTAACTGGACCAGAGATAACAACAACTCCTGAAGGAACTAAAGAATGTAAATTCTGGGGTCTTGGATCAGATGGTACTGTTGGAGCTAACAAGAGTGCTATAAAAATTATAGGAAATCATACAGATATGTATGCTCAAGCATACTTTGCATATGATTCTAAAAAATCAGGCGGAATTACAGTTTCTCACTTAAGATTTGGTAAGAAAGCTATAAAATCACCTTATTTAATAAATGCTGCAAACTATGTTGCTTGTGGTAATCAATCTTATGTATATAAATATGATGTTTTAAAAGGAATTAAGGACAATGGAACATTCCTACTAAACTGCATATGGAGTGTGGAAGATTTAGAGAAAAATTTACCAGCATCAATGAAGAGATATATTGCTAGTCACAATATCAACTTCAACATTATCGATGCAGTTGGAATAGCTCAATCAATAGGTCTTGGCGGAAGAACAAACATGATAATGCAATCTGCTTTCTTTAAACTTGCAAACATTATCCCTGTAGAAGACGCAGTTAAGTATCTTAAAGAAGCTGTTATTACATCATACGGTAAAAAAGGTGAAAAAGTTATTAACATGAACAATGCTGCAATAGATAGAGGAATTGAATCAGTTGTTCATATTAATGTACCAGAAAGCTGGAAACAAGCTAAAGATGAAAATGAAACTTCTAAAGAAGCTAGACCAGATTTCATTAAAAATATAGCTGATGTAATGAACAGACAAGAGGGAGACTCTTTACCTGTAAGTGCATTTGTTGGAATAGAAGATGGATCATTACAACCAGGAACAGCAGCTTATGAAAAAAGAGGTATTGCTGTTAATGTACCAGAATGGCAAGTAGATAACTGTATACAATGTAATCAATGTGCATTTGTATGTCCACATGCTGTAATTAGACCATTCTTAGCAACTGACGCAGAACTTAAGAATGCTCCAGAAGGTTATGTAAGTAAAAAGGCTGCTGGTGGAAAGAACTTTGAAGGTCTTAATTTCACTATGGGTATAAGTTTAGAGGATTGTACTGGCTGTGGTAACTGTGCAGAAGTTTGTCCATCAAAAGAAAAAGCACTAGTTATGAAACCATATGCAACACAGGAATCAAAAATTAAAAATTGGAAATTCGAACAATCATTATCTAAAAAAGAAAATCCAATGGGAACTGCAACTGTAAAAGGAAGCCAATTTGAAAAACCACTAATGGAATTCAGTGGAGCTTGTGCAGGATGTGGAGAAACACCATATGCTAGACTTGTTACTCAATTATTTGGAGATAGAATGCTCGTAGCTAATGCTACAGGATGTTCTTCAATTTGGGGAGGAAGTTCACCAGCATCACCATATACAGTTAATGAATGTGGTCAAGGACCAGCTTGGGCTAACTCATTATTTGAAGATAATGCTGAATTTGGACTTGGAATGTTTATTGGAACTAGCCAATTAAGAGATAAGGTTGAAATGTTAGCTAAAGAAGCATTAACTTTAAACACTAGCGAAGCATTAAAAGCAGCTCTTAATGAATGGATTGAAAATAAAGAAGATGCAGAAGGTTCAAAAACTGCAACAGCTAAGTTATTACCACTATTAACTGCTGAAAAAGACAATAATGAAGCTTTAAAAGAAATATTTAGTAAAAAAGATCATTTAGTTAAGAAGTCTCAATGGATATTTGGTGGAGACGGTTGGGCTTATGATATAGGTTATGGTGGAGTTGATCATGTACTTGCATCTGGTGAAGATGTAAATATTCTTGTAATGGATACAGAAGTATATTCAAATACAGGAGGTCAAGCTTCAAAATCTACTCCAACTGCAGCTATAGCTAAATTCGCTGCAACTGGAAAGAAAACTAAGAAAAAAGATTTAGGTATGATGGCAATGAGTTATGGTTATGTTTATGTTGCTCAAATAGCAATGGGTGCTGATAAAAATCAAACACTAAAAGCTATAAAAGAAGCAGAAGCATATAAAGGACCATCACTTATAATTGCTTATGCTCCATGTATCAATCATGGTATAAGAGTTGGAATGGGATGTACACAACTTGAAACTAAGAGAGCCGTTGAATCAGGATATTGGGGTATGTTTAGATTTAATCCAGACTTAAAAGAAGCAGGAAAGAATCCGTTTATATTAGACTCTAAAGCACCAACTACTTCATTTAGAGATTACTTAATGGGCGAAGTAAGATATTCTTCATTAGCTAAAATGTATCCAGAAACAGCTGAAGAATTATTTGTTAAAACAGAAAAAGATGCTATGGACAGATTAGCTGGTTACAAAAAACTTGCTGAAGAAAAATAGTATTAAAAAAACGTTTTATTTGAACAATATTTAAAGTTTTAAAATCAAAAGAAGATGAATTAAATTTCATCTTCTTTTGATTTTTAAAATAACAAATAAAAAACATAAAATAGTTAATACTAGGTATAAGTAGTAAATACTAAGGTTTAAAGCAAAATAAAAGGACTTAACAATAAATTAACAAGAAATTATGAAAAAAACACTTTTAATATTTCACTTTTATTGTTAGAATTAAAACATACTGAATGTAGGAGGTAACATATTATGAATGAAGATAAAAAAACTTCTTGCGGATGCGAGGAAAATGATGGTTGTGGATGTGGTTCTAGCGAACATAGCCATGAAAACGAAGGTTGCGGTTGCGGAGAGCATGATCACGAACATGAGAGTGATGGCTGTGGATGTGGATGCGGCTGTGGAGAAGGCGAAGGAGAAGCACTAACTGTAGATTTAGAAGATGAAAATGGTAATGTAGTTCCATGTGAAATAGTAGATGGATTTACTTTTAAAGATAATGAATATGCATTAGTTCAAAATCCAGAAGACGACTCAATATATCTTTTCAAAGTAATTGGAGACGATGAAACTGGTGAATTAGTTATCCCAGAGGATGAAGAATTTGCAGAAGTAACTGCATATTATGAAGAAATGATTAAAACAGAGAAATAATTTTATCAAAAAAGTCGTTGCTAATGCAGCGGCTTTTTTTAATTTTAAATATTAGAATGTAAAGTAAGTAGATGGTAACAATAATAATAGTAATTTCTTTGTTATAAGAGTACCATGTAGGTAAGACATTTGAAGTTGTTGAGATTACTTATTAGCAATGATTACAACCACATTATAGGAAGAAGGGGTAGCCAATGAAGGAGAAACTAGCTATATTTGATGTGGATTACACATTAACAAAACGAGAGACATTAGTAGAATTTTATCTTTTTATGATGAGAAAGAATCCTAAGTTATTAAAATATCTACCTAAAAGTATATACTCATCTATTTTTTACTTGTTGAAGCTCCATGATGCTTCCACAGTAAAGAAAACATTTATACGATTTATTGATGGTATAGAGGAAAATGATATGAAAAAAATTGTTAAGGAATTTTATGAAAAACGTTTAAGTAAAATATTATACAAAGATGCAATTGCAATGATAAAAAAAATGAGTGCAGAGGGCTATAAGATTTATTTAATTTCAGCTTCTGCTGAATTTTATTTAAACGAGTTGTACAAAATACAGGAAGTAGATAAAGTAATAGGAACTAGGTTTGCCCTAGAGCATGGATTACATAAAAATCAAATTACAGGTGAAAATTGCAAGGGGCAGGAAAAAGTAAAAAGGCTAATGGAAGTTTTAAAAAATGAAAAAATCCAAGTGGATTTTGCAGAGTCCTATATGTTTTCAGATTCATTATCGGATTTACCACTTTTTAATTTAGTGGGGCATCCTTACCTAATAAATTTCAAGAAAACACATGATAAAATTGAAATCTTAAAATGGAAATAAACAAAAATTTGCGAGGAGGAAGTAAATATGGACAAGTGCATTAATGAATACTTTTTATTTGGGAACGAATTTAAGAAAAGCGAGGAATTTGTAAATTATGATATGAGTGTAGGTAAATCACTTTATGAAGTTATAAGGGTAAGTGGGGGCATACCAATTTTTTTTAGTGAGCACTTAGGACGTTTAGAAAATTCTGCTGATATAATGAAATATAAAATGAGAGTTACAAGGGACCAAATTACAAATGGAATTCTTGAGCTAATTGATAAAAATAAAATTTGTGACGGGAATGTAAAATTAGTTGTAAATTATGATCCCAATAAGGGGAATAGTGAAAATGAAAGATTTTTAGTTTATTTCATACCTCATTCATACCCTACAGAGCAGCAATACAAGGAGGGCGTAAAAACCATCACTTATCATGGAGAGCGTAGTAATCCAAATGCTAAGGTTATCAATAGTGACTTTAGAGATAAGGTAAACCAGCAAATTGCAAAAAGTGGGGTTTATGAGGCAATTTTAGTGGATGATAACGGTTTTATTACTGAGGGTAGTAAATCGAATATTTTTATGGTTATAGATTCTACAGTTGTGACCTCAAAGGTTGAAAATGTATTGCCAGGCATTACAAGACAGTTTATTATAAAATCTTGCCAAACTTTAGGCATAGACTTCCAGGAAAGAAATATTCATGAAAAAGATATTGAATCATTAACAGGATTATTTATCTCGGGAACCTCACCTGAGGTGTTACCAATACAGTGTGTAGATTCATTTTCCTTCCATTCTTCAAAAAATTCAATAATAAATTCCATAATGGTTGAATATCAAAGAGAATTAGATCATAATAAACAGAAATTTGTAAAGTTTATTGAAAATAGAACGATAAATTAGTAAAACAATATAAAAAAAAGTAAAAGAAATAAAAAGTAAAAAAATACAGGAATTATGGTATAATTTCTCTATATGAAAGAGGTGGTATAATTGGTAGCTAAAGCATGTGGCAAAAAATTTAAAGGAGTTAATGTTAAGGAATGTTTAGAAAGCGCAAGTTTTAGTTTGGGGGTACCCATAGAAAAGTTTGAATATTCGATACTTGAGGAGAAAAATGGATTTTTTAAGAAACATGCTGTAATTTCTATTGATACTATAGAAGTTGACCAGGAGGAAGACACTAATAAGAAAGATGATGTTGCACAAGATGATGCTAAAGTGAATGAGTCAAAACAAGATGATCTTAAAAAGGTCACGGAGCTAGAAGAGATAAATGGAAGTATAGAAATTCAAAAGGGTAGGATTATTATAAAAAATCCTAAAGAGGGTGGAAAGCCAGCGGTAATTTCTACGAGTGGTGATATTACATTAATTGTAGATGGCAAAAATGTTTATGGTGGCACTGCCGTATATGAGGATAGTAATATAGAAACTGTTTTTGAAGAAGTTTTGGCTAAAAGGCAAATGAATTTAACTACAAGTCCAGACAAGATGAAAGCTTATATTAGTATTTTGTATAGTCCCAGTACTATTTATAAACTAAAAGATGTTGAGCCCAAAAATACACTGAAAATACAAATAGAAGTAAAAGAAGAAATTATGCCACCAAAATTTACTGAATCAGATATTAAAGATGAACTAAGAAAGCAGAACATTAAATATGGTATTCGGAAGATGGCCCTTATAAAATGTTTAGAAGCTAATGAAATTGATGCATTGCTTATTGCATCTGGAAAGAAAACTATAGATTCAATAGATGACAGTTTGGACATCAAATACAAGGATGCAAAGTGTCAACTAGATAAAGTATACAACAATGCAGAAATTATAGACTACAAGGCCATAGGCAGTATAAAATGCGTAGAAAAGGGACAAGTTCTAGCAGTATTAACTCCAGGTAAAGCTGGAGAAGATGGAATAGACATTACAGGGAAGATTATAAGAGTTAAAACTTCGAAAAAAATAGTATTAGGTGCAGGAGAAGGCTGCATTATGGCAGATGAATTTACTGTAGTAGCTACAAGTGAAGGTAGGCCATCAAATAGGGGAAATACTTTTTTCGTTTATAAAGTTTATGAAATAAATGGAGATGTGGAACTCAAAACAGGAAACATAAAATTTGTAGGGGATATTATTATAAGTGGAAGTGTACGGGAAGGTATGAAAGTAGAATCAGGTAATTGTGTTTTGATTAAAAACAATATGGCAGAAGCGGAAATTACTGCAAATGGTGATATTGTGATAAAGGGTAATGTAATTCATTCTAATGTTGCAGCTGGGAAAGAGGATGTATTAACATTAGAATATTTAAGTGACTTAAAAAATATGAAAAATGATCTCACTAAATTAATATCTTCAATAACGCAATTAAAAGAAATGAACCTTTTGGATAGAAATACTAGTGATGGTGAACTTGTAAAAATTTTATTAGAAACTAAATTTAAAAAACTTCCACAATATGCAATTAAGATATCTGAGCGAATATTGAAAGAGGAAAATACAGAGGATGAGTTGCTATTTATCATTAAAAATAGAATACTAAATTTGGGGCCACTTAATATCAAAAATTATGAGGAATTAAATGATGCAATAACAATTATTGATAATAAAATATCACTACTTGAGATGGATTTGACTCTTCCCGTGGATGTAATACTAGATTACTGTCAAGATTCAATAATTAAGAGTTCCGGTAATATTATTTTTAGTGGTAAGGGACAATATGTGTCAGAAATTGAAGCAAGTGACAGTGTGATTTTTCAAAAGGATAGAAGTGTAGCCAGAGGTGGAATCATAAAAGCAGGAAAGGAAATTAAATGCAAAATAGTTGGAGGACAAGGGGGAGTAGCAACAAGGCTTATTGTAGAAAGCCACCATGGTCATATATGGGCAGAGGTTGCTTATCCAAATACTAGATTTATTATAGGTGCGAAAGAATATATTCTGGATACCTCTAGTAAAAATATCCATGCATTTATAGATGAAAACAGAGATTTAATTGTAGATAAATTACAATTGTAGGGGGATGTAATATGAAGCAGCAAGAAATTAAAATCTTGATTTTTAGTATAAATAATGAGTACTATGCTACCAGTATTATGGAAGTTGAAAGAATACTGGATTATGAGAAATCGACTAAGATTCCGGATTCTCCTAAATTTGTGGAAGGTGTTATAAATTACGAAGATAAGATTTTACCAGTTATAACACTATCAAAAAGATTTAATTTGCCAAAAACTGAAATTGGAGTAGAGTCTAAGATAATAGTTGCTAAGCAAGAACGTAGTAAAATAGGTATAATAGTTGATTTTGTTTCTGAAGTTAAGGATGTTAAGCTAGATAGTATAGAAGATTCACCAGAAATAATTTCTGGGATATCTAAAAGATATATTAAAGGACTTATTAAGATTGATGGTAGAATAATAATATATTTAAATCTTGAAGGCATATTAACAGAAGAAGAAAAAAATGAAATATTATAAAATAGGGTGTAATTATGGAATATAGTGAAATAAAAGTTGGAATAGCAGATTTAAATGTAACCTTTGCTCCTAATAGATTAATAACTGTAGGTCTTGGATCTTGTGTGGGCATAGCAATTTTTGATAAGGGTTTAGGAATTGGAGGATTGGCACACATAATGCTTCCAGATAGTCTTCAATTTAATAAAATAACCAACGAAATGAAATTTGCAGATTTAGCTATTCCTATACTCGTAGAAAATATGATAAAAAAGGGTGCAAAGCTTAAAAATATGAGAGCTAAAATAGCGGGAGGAGCATCCATGTTTAACTTCCCGGATAAAAGTATAGTTATGGACATTGGCAACAGAAATGGTATTGCAGTAAAAAATGCACTGAAAATTTTATCTATCCCAATATTATCTGAAGATATTGGCGGGAATAAAGGTAGAACATTAATATTTGATACTACAAATGGGTTACTATCTATTAGAACAGTAGGTATGGGAACGGTAGAAATTTAGTTTAACTTTGTAGTTATTGGGGTGATATATATTGTTAAAAAAAATCAAAGTAATTGTAGTAGATGATTCAGCATTGATGCGGAAAATTGTTTCTGATATGATAAATAGCGAGGCAGAAATGGAAGTTATAGATACAGCAAGAAATGGTGAAGAACTATTGGCAAAAATCAGGTATAAAATACCTGATGTAATAACTTTAGATGTTGAAATGCCTAAAATGGATGGTATAGTAACTCTTAAACAAATGAAAAAAAACAATATAAAAATACCAGTTATTATGCTCAGTAGTGTTTCTAAAACTGGCACGGAATTAACTATGGACTGTCTTGAACTAGGAGCTTTTGACTTTATAGCAAAACCTTCCGGAGCAATATCATTGGACATTAACAAAGTTAAAGAAGAATTGGTAGAAAAAATAAAATTAGCTTTTATGCAAAGTGAGGGTAAAAATACACTGATGTATCAAAAAAACTTTAAAACACAAATAGCACATAATCTAGAGGCGGTAGTTATTGGAGCTTCTACAGGTGGGCCAAAGGCCTTATATAAGGTGATAACAGCTCTGCCTGATAACTTAGGAGTTCCAGTTTTTGTGGTGCAACATATGCCACCGGGATTTACAAAGGCCTTTGCTGATAGACTCAATCTAAACAGCAAATTAAAGGTTGTTGAGGCGCGAGACGGGGATAGGGTGGAAAAAAATATAGTTTATATTGCTCCTGGTGGATTTCATATGGAGATAGGCACCGACAAAAGAATACACTTAAATACAGAGCCGACCATTTGGGGAGTAAGACCAGCAGTGGATAAACTATTTTTATCCGCAACATCGATTTATGGAGCAAAGCTACTAAGTGTTATACTTACTGGAATGGGACGAGACGGTGCTAGTGGCACGGCAGCGGTTAAAGACAATGGTGGGTTTACTATAGCGGAGCATGAATCTACTTGCATAATATATGGCATGCCAAAAGCAGCTTTTGAAACAGGTAAAGTAGATGAAGTTATTCCCCTTGATAATGTTGCCCAGGAAATTAATAAACTTGTAATGGGGAGATGAGCATAGCTAATGGATTTAATAGATTTTCAACATTGGGTTTTAAAAGAGTATAAAATAGATTTAGCAGCTTATAAATCCAATCAGTTACATAGACGAATTTTAAGTCTAATGTCAAGAGTTGGAGTGAGTTCAGTCGAGGAGTACATTAAGTTACTTAAGAGTGATCCTCTTCAAAAACAAAAATTTTTAGATTTTATAACCATAAATGTAACAGAGTTTTTTAGAAATCCTGAAATATTTCAGGAACTTTCAAACAAAATCAAATCTGAGCTGAATTATAACTCCGGGCTTAAAATTTGGAGCGCAGCTTGCTCCGTTGGTGCTGAACCTTATTCTTTAGCTATGATTGTAGATGATTTGAGTTCAAGAGGCAATCATAAAATTGTGGCCACGGATATAGACAGTACAATACTTCAAAAGGCGAAAAATGGTGAATATGTTTATTCGGAAATTAAAAATGTATCAAAGCAATTTCTGAGCAAATACTTTACAGTTAAAGGTGATAAATACTATGTTAATTCTGGAATTAAGAAAATAGTGGAATTCAAGAAACATGATCTTATTTTAGATAATTATGAAAGTAATTTTGATTTAATAGTTTGTCGAAATGTAGTTATTTATTTCAATGCGGATGTTAAGGATAAAATATACAAAAAATTTAGTGAGTCTCTAAAAAAAGGCGGTTTGCTTTTTGTTGGGGCCACCGAAAGTATATATAATTATAAAGAGTATGGATTTGAAAAGGCATCTACATTTATATATAAAAAAGTATAATTGAAGGTACTATTTAAAGGGGAGGGGAAAAAATGGATACATCACAATATATGTCAATGTTCTTAGAAGAATCTATGGAAAATTTACAGACATTGAATGAAGCACTTCTTATATTAGAACAAGAACCAGAAAATATGGATAAGTTAAACGAAATATTTAGGGTAGCTCATACAATAAAAGGTATGGCTGCAACTATGGGCTTTAGTCAAATGGCTGAATTAACACATAAAATGGAAGATGTTCTATCTAAATTTAGAGAGGGCAAACTTAAGGTAACAGAAAAAGTGGTAACTGTTTTATTTACATGTCTAGATACCTTAGAAAAAATGGTGAATAATATTTCAGAGGGGAATCAAGAAGAACTTCCAATTGAACATATAATAGCGGACCTACATTCCATAGCAGAAGGGCATGGTACTCTTGAAGACAAGGAAAAAGAGGCTGCTGTGACTACAGATAGTACGTGTAATCACATTGAGCGAATTACACTTAATGAATATGATTTAGATGTTGTTAAGCAAGCTAAAGAAAAAATGTACAATGTCTATGAAATAAAGATTCTACTAAGTGAAAATACTCTGCTTAAGGCAGCGAGAGCATTCCTGATTTTTAAAAGCTTAGAGGATTATGGTGAAATAATAAAATCATTACCAGGTGCTGAGGACTTAGAAAATGAGAACTTTGAATTTGAAATTAATTTAATTTACATTACTAATAAGCTAAAGGAAGAAGTTAATGATATTTTGCTTAATATTTCTGAAGTAGAAAAAGTAATCGTATATGATGTAGAAATTAACAAGGGCAAGGAGGAATTCTCTGATAACCCAGGAGATTTTAAAACAATAGAACAATCTCCAGAAATTGCTAGTGAAGTAGTAAAAAATGTGGCTACCCCAGAAAGTAAAAGTAAGGGCAAGAAGGAAGCCGTAGTTCATAAAAAAGCTCATCAATCTGTGAGAGTTGAACTTGATAGATTAGACAAATTTATGAATATGGTTTCAGAACTTGTAATCCATAGAACAAGACTTGAGCAGATAAGCAGTGTTCATAAATTAACTGATTTAAATGAAACATTAGAACAAGTAGCAAGGGCTACCTCAGAGCTGCAAGATTTAGTTATGAAGATTAGAATGCTACCCCTGGAAACAGTATTTAATAGATTTCCAAGGATGATAAGAGATTTATCAAAAGACCTTGGAAAAGAGATGGAGCTCCAAATACAAGGACAAGACACAGAACTTGATAGGACAGTTATCGATGAAATAGGTGAACCGCTATTACATTTGCTTCGTAATGCGGCAGATCATGGTATCGAATCTTCTGAGAAAAGAATTGCTAAAGGTAAAAATCCTATTGGCACAATTAAACTTATAGCTTATGCTGAAGGTACTAAAGCTATTATAAAAGTTATAGACGACGGAGCTGGGCTAGATGTTGATAGAATAAAGGCTAAAGCAAATAAAGTTGGTATAAATACAGAAGGAATGTCAGAAGCAGATATAAAGAATTTAATATTTGCACAAGGCTTTAGCACTAATGAAGAGGTAACAGATATTTCTGGACGTGGAGTAGGCATGGATGTTGTTAAAACTAAAATTGCGGCTCTTGGTGGAACTGTAGATGCAATAAGTGAAATTGACAAAGGTACATCATTTATTATAAGATTACCATTGACACTACAAATTATTCAAGCGCTACTAGTAAAAATTGGTGATGAAACTATGGCAATCTCTCTTGGTTACATTGATAGAGTAATAGATTATAAGGATGAGCTGATTAAGAAAACTAATAATAAAGAAGTTATTGTTTACAATGATAGTGTCATTCCATTAGTAAGGGTAAACAAGAAATTGCAACTAGAAACTAGTGACAGCAAAAAGAGATATATTGTTATTGTAAAAGTTGGAGAAAAAACAGTAGGGCTTTTAGTAGATTCACTCCTGGGACAGCAAGAAATTGTAATAAAATCTCTAGGAAAAACATTGCAAGGATTAAAAGAATATATAGGAGCAACTATTTTAGGAGATGGATTAGTTACATTGATACTAGATGTTGCTGCTTTAGTATAAGGAGGATATAATATGGATTATTCTGAGCTTAGTGCTATGCAGTTAGATGTGCTACAAGAAGTTGGTAATATTGGTGCAGGAAATGCAGCTACATCCTTATCGGAGCTACTTAATGAAAAAGTAGATATGGCAGTACCATCAGTAAATATTATTCCTTTTGATGATATTTTTTCTGAAATAGGAGTTGAAGAAGTAGTAATTGGTGTAATTGTAAGAGTCCTTGGAGATATCCCAGGAAATATATTGTTTACATTTGAAAAGGAAGCTGCACTAAAAATCATATCCAGATTAATGGGCGAAAAGCAAGAACAGATAACGGAGATTGGAAGTTCAGCACTATGTGAAATAGGAAATATTATTTCTAGCTCTTACATGAATGCTATATCAAAACTTACGAATCTTATACTTTTACCATCTGTACCAGCTGTTGCATTAGATATGATGGGGGCAATACTATCAACTACTTTTATTGAATCAGGTCAATTTGATGAGTATGTACTTGATTTAGAAACACAGTTTTTACAAGAAAATCAAAAGGTAAGTGGGCATTTTTATTATATACCAATGCCTGGATCGCTCGAAAAAATACTAAATTCATTAGGTGTAAATTAATTGGAGGTAATATAAATGGCTAAAGTACTAATTGTTGATGACGCAGCATTTATGCGAATGATGATAAAAGATATATTGGAGAAAAACGGGTTTGAAGTTGTAGGGGAAGCAAGCAATGGAATAAAGGCTGTGGAACTATATAAAGTAGAAAAACCAGATGTTGTTACTATGGATATTACCATGCCTGATATGGATGGAATTGAAGCTGTAAAAGCAATTAAAGCTTTTGATCCTGCTGCAAAAATAATTATGTGTAGCGCTATGGGTCAACAGAGCATGGTTATGGACGCAATAAGAGCTGGCGCAAGAGATTTTATTGTTAAGCCATTTCAAGCAGATAGGGTACTTGAAGCAATAAAAAAAGTTGTAGGCTAGGAGGGGAATATTATGCAAGTAGTAGTATTTAAAGTTAATGAAGAACAATTTGCAGTGGAAACAGCTAAAGTTCAAAGCATTAATGATATGATGGAGATAACAAAGGTACCGAAGTCTCCAGATTACATAAAAGGTTTAATAAATCTAAGAGGTAATATAATTTCCCTTTTAGATATAAATCTCCTTTTAGATATTGAAAAAGGTGAAGGTAGTCAAGAAAATATTATTATACTAAACCTGGGCGATGAATCTGTTGGTGTAACTGTAGACCAAGTTGATGAAGTATTAGAAATTGATGAAAAACAAATTGAAAAAATTGAAACTGACAGGAAAAAAACCTATATTAAAGGGGTAATAAACTTTAATGATAGGATAATTACGTTAATTGATATTAGTAAACTTATCGAAAGGTAAGAACTTACCGAGAGGTAGGGGTATACCAATAAAGATAAATATTGTTTATATTTTATACAGAGAAATGAGGTAGGAATATGGCAGAAGTATTATCACAAAGTGAAATAGATTCACTTTTATCTGCCCTTTCTTCTGGGGAAATAGAACCAGATCAGCTCCCGGGTGAAGAGGAAAAACATAAAATTAAATTATATGATTTTAGAAGCCCTCAAAAATTCTCAAAAGATCATCTGAGAACGCTTGAGCTAATTCACGACAATTACGGAAGGATAATATCAAGTTATTTATCAGCACAGCTAAGAACTAATGTGAAGGTTAAAATTGAAAGCATTCAACAAATTACCTATGAGGAATTTATTCATTCAATACCTAACCCCACTATCTTAACTATATTTAAAATGCCACCACTAAGTGGGTCTATATTATTTGAGACTAATCCTCAGTTCTCATTTCAAGTAATTGATATACTACTTGGAGGAATGGGTACTAGAAAGGTTAAACTCAAAGAGTTTTCTGATATAGATAAAAATATAATAAGAAATGTTAATGCAGGGCTTATAGCTAATTTGAAACTTGCTTGGGAAGATGTTTTAGATGTGGAACCGGAAATTGAAACATTAGAAACAAATCCCGCACTTAACCAATCACTAGCGCCAAATGAACCAGTTGCACTAATTACTTTTTCGGTAGAAATGGGTAATAACAGTACATTTATAAATATTTGTATACCTTATTTAAGCATTGAAAAGGTATTAGATAAACTAGTGGTTCAATATTGGTTTAGAGAAAATGATGAAGAAATTGTAAATGACTCTAGAAACAGATTAAAGGATAGGTTGAATATAGTAAGTGTTCCAATGACAGGAGTGCTAGGAACAACTAATATTACTGTAAATGAATTTCTACAATTAACGGAGGGAGACGTAATTACATTGGATAATGCAAGTGACAGCCCAGTTAAACTATTTGTAGAGGGACAATTATGTTATACAGGTATTCCTGGTACTATAGGTAAAAACAAAGGAATTCAGATATTAGATATAATAGATAAGGATGTGGAAAATTATGAGTAACGGCTTTCTTTCACAAGAAGAAATCGACGCTCTCTTAAATGGAAGTGATATGAGCCCTACGGAAGACGTGAGCTCTAAGCCTATAGAACAATTTGAACTTTCAGAAATTGAGAGAGATTTGTTAGGTGAAGTTGGAAATATTTCTATGGGATCAGCATCAACCGCTCTTTCTACTATAGTAGGCCAACCGGTAAATATAGCAACACCGGTAGTAACAGTCACTACACTTAAAGAGTTAAGAGGTAATTATGAGCTTCCTAATATTGCATTAGACGTTAAGTTTACAAGTGGTATTGCAGGGGGAAATCTTTTAGTAATGAAGACTTCTGATGCTGCAGTTATTGCAAGCCTCATGATGGGTGGAGATGGAAAACTAGAAGGTGCAGCTGCACTTTCAGAAATTGAAATTAGTGCTGTTTCAGAAGCTATGAATCAGATGATTGGATCTGCTGCAACTTCTATGGCAACAATGTTTGCTAGAGAAGTAAATATTTCTCCACCCCAGTCTAAAATATGGGATGATACTACCTCACCTTTAAGTGATAGTATAGATGACGACGAACAGGTTGTTCAGGTTGCTTTTAAAATTGCTATTGGTGATTTAGTTGATAGTGTTATAATGCAAGTACTTCCTATTAAGACAGCCAAAAAAATAGTAGACATCATGATGGGTACAGAAGAGCCTCTAGAAGTTCCAAAAGAAACTATCCCAGAAACCATGGCGGTAGAGCCTAAACAAGAACCAGTGGTGCCAAAACAAGAACCGGTGGCTCAAAAGGTATCAGCGAAGCAGGAAGCAGCTTATACCAGTGCAAAAGCTGAGCCGGAGTATCGTGCAAAACCTATTGAAAGGGAAGAGCCACAAGTGGAAGTTAGGCAAGCAGCATTTAAACCATTAACAAATGCCCCTGTTTATAATTCTCCTAGGAATATTGACTTAATATTAGATGTTCCATTAGAAATTTCCGTTGTACTTGGAAAAACTAAAAAGAACATTCGTGATATTTTGAATTTAGGAACAGGCTCCTTAATAGAGCTGGATAAGCTAGCAGAAGAACCAGTGGATATATTAGTAAACGGCAAAAAAGTAGCCTACGGTGAAGTAGTAGTTGTAGATGAAAATTTTGGAGTTAGAATTACTAGTATAATTAGTGGAGAAGAAAGAGTTAAGGCATTAGTAGAGTAGTAAAAATTACATATCAAATAAATGGGGATAAAGAAAATTTATTCCTTTTTATTTTTTTGAGATAAAAAATGAACATGCCTTTTGAAGTTTTCTGAGTAAATTAAATCACATTGAAACAAATATATATGCAAATAAATATATTTAGTAAACAAATTATTAATATGGAGTAATAACTAAATCTAGTATAAACTTTGAGAAAGTATATACGATAATATAAATAGATAGAACAATCAAGAACGGATTATAGGATTAATTTATAAAAAGGTAGGAGTGATTAAGATTGAAAATAGATGGAGTAAAGAATAATGTGGTTAACTTTTATAAAAAGAATACACCTAAAACAGAATCAAAGGTGACTGAACAAAAAAAAGATACTATAGAATTATCAACAGCGGGAAAAAGCTTAAGTGCTTTAGCATTAGATAGTAAATCAGTTAATTCTAAAGAAAAAATAGAAGCTATTAGAAATCAGGTAAATCAAGGTACTTACAAGATGGATTCTAAATTAACGGCTACTAGAATGATGGATATTATGAAAGGGAGAGATATTTAGTTATGATACAAAAACTAAATGAAGTTATTTTCCAGGAAACAGAGGCAGTGCGAACCCTTTTATTAGAACTTGATGAGCAACATAGATGCATAATAGCGGGTGATATCTTTGGAATGGAAGCTTGTGTTGGAAAAATTAAAGAAGCTAATAAAAACATAGCGCATATGGAAGTTGAGAGGCGCAGACTTACTGAAAACAGAGCCATGACAGAGATAATTGAAGAAGCACATGATGTACAACTTGAAAGCAATTACAATAAAATTAAACGGTTATTACAAGAAGTAGTACTTCAGAAGGATACAAACGAGTTACTTATAAAACAAGGTCTTAGTTTTACAAATAGGATATTAAATGTATTAAATCCGGCACGTGAGTCAACAACTTACAATGCATATGGTAAAGTAAAAAAATAGTATGGGGTGAAAGAAATGGCAGGATTATTTTCAACTTTTAATGTAGCAACAAGAGGAATGAGCGCCCAACAAAAGGCATTAGATGTTACAAGTCACAATATAGCTAATGCTAATACTGAAGGATATTCAAGGCAAAGAGCCACTATGGAGACTACAAGGCCATTTGGTATGCCTAGTATGAGTAATGCTACAGGGGTGGGTCAATTAGGTACTGGTGTACAAATTTCCTCTATAACGAGAATTAGGGATACCTATTTAGATTACCAGGTAAGAACAGAAAATGGTACTATGGGATTATACGAGGGACGAGAGAAATTTTTATCAGAGGTTCAAAGTATTTTTAATGAAGTTAGTGAAACAGGTCTATCAAGTATGCTGAGTGAAGTATTTAAGTCTTGGTCATCACTTTCCACAAGTCCTGAAAGTTCAAATACAAGAACTGTAGTGGCACAAAAATCTAAAGCACTAACGGATCAACTAAATAGTACATACAACCTGTTAACAAAATTAAAAGTCAACTGCAATGAGGTTATTCAGAAGGATGTAGTTGATATAAATGGTATGCTTGATCAGATAAATGAATTGAATCAACAGGTTAGGGCCGTAAAAATCGGAGGAAATGAGCCTAATGATTTAATGGATAAGAGAGATTTATTGGTGGACCAGCTGAGCACGAAATTTGGTATTACTATAGATAAGAAGGCATTAGGGGGAGAAGATTTAAAGGCTACTGACAATATTGGGGGAACGGACCCTAGTGAAGATTTTTACTTTGTAAAAAGTGATTCAAAGGATGACGTAAGCAGATTTTCTTATGTGAGTGAGATTAATAAGAAAACAGATGGAACTTATGATGTTATTTATTACAAAAATGGCGATATATCAACAGATAATAATAAAAAAACTATAAATATGACATTAACAAGTGAGGAATATAAAAAGTTAGATCAAGGCAGAGTGCTTTGGGCAGATAAGGATGGAAATGCTATTAAAGCAGATGGTACACCAATTGAAACTGGTGATATGTTTGCTGATTTAAAATTATTTGCTCCAAAAACGGGAGAAATACAAGGGTATATGTCTGTACAAGAGGATATAGATAAATATATAGGAGATTTAAACAATTTGGCAAAGGGCATTGCTTTTTCTATAAATGCAGTGCATAGCGGCAAAGATAATGCAACAGATGATACACTTATGTTTTTTATGAACAGTAGTGATAAAACATCTAAGGGGGAAGCTGAAATTACAGCAGGTAATATTTCAGTAAATGAAGATATTCTTAAGAATGTTATGCTTATAAAGGTCGGTGCGGGTGATAATCCAGGACCTACTGATGGAAATAGAGCATTAGCTATTTCACAGCTTCGTGATATTAAGCTAGGAATTCAAGGCATAGATGACACTACTACCAGGAATACATTTTTGAAAGATAAATTTGCTCCTGATGCTACTTTGGGGGTTGATACGATTAGTTCATCAGCAAGTGGAATGACCATTAGTGGATATTTTACAGATATCATTACTAGACTAGCCGATCAGACCCAATACGCAAAAAAAACTGTGACCAACCATACAACACTACTTGCAGGGTTGAACGAATCAAGAACTTCTATATCTGGTGTGTCACTCGATGAGGAAATGGCTAATATGATTCAGTTTCAACATGCTTATCAAGCTAATGCAAAGATAATTTCAACTGTTGATGAACTTCTAGATCTTGTTATAAATGGTTTGAAGAAATAAAAAATAAAATCTATATTTAATAATTAAGGGGTGAAGATATGAGAGTAACCAATCAAATGTTATCAAATAATTTTTTAAGAGATATGAGAACGAATTTAAATAATCTGAGCACAATACAAACCCAAATGTCAACTGGTAAACAAATAAATAAGCCTTCAGATGATCCTGCTAAAGCTTCTAAAATAATGCAAATGTACACGGAGATGGATGCAAATAAACAATATAATAGCAACATAAAAAACACAGCAAATTGGCTTGATGTTACAGATACAACATTAGATAATGTAGGGAAAGTAATTGGAAGGATTGATGAACTTTTAGTATCTACGGGAGGTGCTGCTACTGATGTTAATTCAAGAAAAGCAATTAAGGATGAAATAAATCAAAGAGTTGAAGAACTTTCACAACTACTAAATACAAGTTTTGATGGTAAGTACATATTTGGGGGCACAAACGGAGCAAGTAAGCCTACTGGTGCAGCTAAATATACTGACCCAACTAAAAATGTAGAGGACATAGAATTGAGTTTGACAGCCACTACTGACCCTGAGAAAACACAGTCTGAATCTAAACTGTTAGTAGAAGTATCTCAAGGAGTAACTATGGATTATAACATAACAGCATCACAAGTTATAAACTATGGAGCAGTAGATCCTACTGATCCTGAGAGTCCCAAAGATCTTATGGAATTATTGGGTAATATTACAACCCATCTTAATTCTACAGATCCAACTGTTACTAAAAATTTGACTAGTGCAGACCTCGCAGGAATTCAAAAAGCTATGAGCAATGTATTAAAGTTACGTTCAGAAGTTGGTGCTAAGCAAAATAGAATGGAAAGTGCTGAAACTATAAATTCAGATCAGAACCTAAATATGACAGAAATTCTGACGGCTACTGAGGATATAGATATTACAGAAAAAGCAATGGAATATGCTACTATGCAAACAATTTACATGGCATCTCTTCAAACTAGTGCTAAGGTACTTCAACCTTCATTACTTGATTATCTAAGATAAAATAAATTTATGGTTGAAGATTGGAAGTAGAAAACTAAAAATTCAGGGCGAAAAGTTATAAAACAAGAGAAAAATGATTTTTACTAAAGGAGTTGATTTATGATATGGAGCTAGTTACTAAGTATCATGGAGTTAGAGAATACAGTAATGAAGATATCATCGTATTTAAAAAAGGGTTACCGGGATTTAAAGAATTAAAAAGCTTTATTATTTTCCCCTTAGAAAGTAATGAAGTTTTTAGTATATTACATTCAATTGAGGCTAATGAGGTTGGTTTAGTGTTGGTATCTCCGTATACCGTGGCTTCTGATTATGAATTTAAAATACCAGACCCTGATATAAAAGAATTACAAATAGCTAAACCCGAACAAGTATTAGTATTAACTACGGTAACACTAGATTCAAATATTGAGAATATGACTACTAATTTAAAAGCTCCCATCATTATTAATATAAAAGAGAGATTAGGGGAACAATTAATATTGGATAATGATAAGTATAAAATAAAACAACCTCTATTTAAAAGAAATGACAATTCATAATTGTTATTCATGCCAGAGAGAAGCAAGGGGATGTATAAATGTTAGTAATAGGTAGAAAAAAAGGTGAATCCCTGTTAATAGGTGACGATATAGAAATAACTATAGTTAAAATTGAAAATGGCTCCGTAAAAATTGCAATAAATGCACCTAGAGAAATTAGCATTTTAAGATCAGAACTTTATAAAGAAGTGACGGACGAAAATCAAAAAGCTATTATTTTTGATGCATCTGTATTAGAAAAGTTAAAAAAATAAATTTGGAGGGAAAGAATGGAAATCAGAGGTGTTAGTGGGAATAATTCCATGGATTTTGGTAAGACTCATATGGCTTCAGAAAAAGTTGATGTTTCAAAGTTTACTGAAAGCAATAATTCACTAAGTGAAAAAGATAAGGGTGAAAAACAAATTAAAAGTGCAGTAAGTAAAATAAATAAATTGTTAGAGGGGGAAGGTACCCACCTACAATATGAAAAGCATGATGTGCTAAATCAAATGATTGTAAGAGTAATTGATAACAATACTAATGAAGTTATAAATGAAATCCCAAATAAAAAAATACTAGATATGGTAGTTAAAATGTGTGAAATGGCTGGTGTTTTAGTAGATAAAAAGGCTTAAGTTTTAAGAGAAAAATTCGTAACCCACTAGGATAAAGATGGGAGGAGTATTATGGAATTTAAATTAAATAAAATAGATGTTGAAATACGAAAACGCGTAAAAGATACAACTAGGTCTGGTATAATTCACAGAAAAAACGAAATAACCGTAAATAAAGATAGAAATCCCAGAGATAACTCAAGCTCTTACGAAGAATTTAAGTACAAGCTTTCAAAATATAAGAAACATCATAAAATAACAGTAGGAGCATATAAAAATAATCAATATGAGGTAGAGGTTTTTAAAGAAGCATTAGAAAAAGAACAAAAGATAATGGGAAATTTTATAGACACTAAAAAGTAGGGGTGAAATAATATGGCAATGAATGCTTATGGAAATGCATTTAATACTTATAAAAGTAATAGTATAAATTTTGCATCAAAAGATCAATTACTTTTGATGTTAGTAGATGGGGCTGCAAAGTTTTCAAAAATAGGTAGACAAGCCATTTTAGATAAAGATGTGAAAAAGGCTCATGAAAATATTGTAAAAACTCAGAATATATTTTATGAATTAATGGCGACCATGGATGTGTCAAAAGGCGGACAATGGGTAGAAAGTTTAATGCAGGTTTATGAATTTATAGTGAGAAGGCTTGCTGATGCTAATATTAAGAAAAGTGAAGAAATTATGAATGAGGTAATCCCACTGATTGAAGATGTTAGGGATACTTGGAATGAGGCTTATAAGAAGTCTAAAGGTGGAAAATAAAATAGGGGATGATTATATATGGCAAGTATTTATCCAAGTAGCAATAGTACTAGTAGTACTTCAAGTGCTAATTTAATGAGAATATCCGGTATGGCATCTGGTATTGATACAGATGCATTAGTTAAATCTATGGTTTCAAACTATCAATCTAAGATAGATAAAGCAAATGCAGCAAAGCAGACAGTACAGTGGCAGCAAGAAGGGTATAGGGAAATTATTAAAGGTGTGAAGGGATTACAGGATTATTTTGATCCAATTTCAAGTAAAAATATGTTCTCTGAAAATTCTTTGAATGTTAATACAGCTGTAAGTGAGGATGCTTCTATAGTATCGGCAACTTCAGGGGCAGCCGCTAAGGCTGGAACTTATAAGGTACACGTACAGCATTTGGCAGAACAAGCTAAAATAGAGGGTAAATCACAGAATTCATTGGTATCAGTATCTAATTTAGCCGACTGGACTGGGAAGACATTATCCGTTGATGTTGGTACAAGTAAAGTTGATTTAGCTAATTTAGTGGGAACTACTACTGTAGATTTAGTTGCTGATATAAATAGTAAAATAGCAGCATCCGATTTAAATGGTAAAATTACAGCATCCTATGTTAAAGAAGTTACTGGAGGAGTTACTAAAGAATATATTAAGTTTGCAAAATCTGCGGCTACAACTGATAGTATTACATTGCGTCAAACTGGCGATAATGTTGATAATAGGACTGGTAGTACTGTTATTGGCATATCTAATGATTTAACTATTAATAGCGGAATATCGTCATCTTCAAAATTATCAGATTTGGGACTTCCAAGTAGCATTAGTTTTTCTTTGTCCTACAATGCAGCTACAAATACAAAGCCTATAATCATAACTGCAAGTAATACATCAACTATTAAGGATCTAATGGACAATGTTAATAGTTCAACTGGTGGAGCAGTTACAATGAGCATAGATGATACTACTGGGAAAATTTCATTTAAATCAAAAGATTATGGCTCTGCATCTAATTTTAAGATAATGGAGACTGGGGCAATAGGTGCAACGGATGGTATGATAGCAAAATTAGGATTGCCTGGAGAAGTGTCAGTAGATGCAGCAGGAGTTACAACAAAAACAATAACAAAAACAGGTATAGATGCTATAGTAGAAATTACGGAACCAGGGCAGTCAACAGTTACAACTACTCAAAGCTCAAATAAATTTACAACTAATGGTGTTACCTATAATCTTGTTGGGGTTAATAAAGCAGGTGCAACTTCAAATGTAACTGTAACAGCAAATTCAGATACAGTTGTTAGTAATATGAAAAAATTTATTGAGGATTATAATGCAATAGTATCAACGATTAATACAAAATTAACAGAAAAGAAAGATAAGAACTATGTTCCATTAACTGATGACCAAAGAACAAGTATGAGTGAGACCCAAATTAAAACATGGGAAGCTAAAGCAAAGGTTGGGATACTTAGAAAAGATGATTATCTAAGTAGTTTGTTAACACAGCTTAGAGGAACACTTTATTCACCTGTATATAATAGCTATGATAAAACAAATACTAGCAATGGAAAAATTGCCTTAAATTTTGGTAGTTATGGTGCTAGTGCTATAGGGATAGAAACATCAAAGGATATTCTTGATGGTGGTAAGCTTGTGCTTATTGATGAATCAAAATTAAAGAGTGCTATTGAAAATAACATGGGTGACTTCAGAAAATTATTTATGGGAGCTTCTAGTAGTGATTTAGAGCTAATAGAAGATCCTATAGGTTCAGCAAAACGTAAAGAACCTTATATAGGTTCGAAAAAATATAATGAAGATAGCATATTCAAGAGAATGGACAACATATTGAGAGATTATGTTGCAGCTCCTGCAATAGGTAAAGATGGTACTTACAGCTTGAGCGGATATATGAATATATTCGTAAATAAGCAGTATGATTTTAGTACTACAGGTACTGCTAGTAAAAATACGTTACCTGACCAAGTATATGGTAAGACATTAAGTGTTAAAAAATTACAAGCTCAACTTTCGGCTGCTTCAACTAGGTATTATGCCAAATTTACTGCACTAGAAAAAGCCATGAATAAGTTAAATTCACAACAGAGTTCACTTGCATCTATGCTTGGAACAAGCTCCTAAGTGTAATTGATAATTTTCAATTAAAATAAAGTGGGTGATAAATTGAACTTAGAGGAAAATTTTATTAAATACAAGAACATTACTTTGACTATTATTCAAATAGTTAAAGTAGAGGAATATGAGAAGCTAGATGAAATTTTTCAGCAAAGACAATTAATTTTAGATGATATGAATAAAATTAATTATTCAAATGAAGAACTGAAAGAGTTTTATTTGCAATATGAAATAGAGGATTTAGAAAAAATACTAACTACTGAAATGAAAGTTAGGAAAGTTGATTTATTGAAAAAAATAAAGCAAAATGAAAAAAGGCAAGTAGGAATGGCTGGGTATAATAATATATCAGCAAAAGCGGTATTTTTGAGTAAAGAAATTTAGTGAAAGAAAAAAATTTAAAAACTATAAAGTGTATAATGTATTTCACGATATATATAGTAGCAAGAAAATAACTAAACCAGATTTTAAATTAAAATCAAAAATATTTTAAAAAGACTATAAAGTTTATAAATATACTTACGATATAAATAATAGAATTTAAAATTTAAACAAACCAATAGTCCAATAACAAATTAGTTAGTATGGCTCAACGAGCTTAACTATAGATAACAAATAGAGGACAAGGATGTCCTACTAAAAACTCAAGGAGGAATTTATAATGATAATTAATCACAATTTAGGGGCAATGAATGCAAACAGAAACATGGGTATCAATGCAGGGGCTGCAAACAAGTCAATGCAAAAACTTTCTTCAGGTCTTAGAATTAACAGTGCAGCAGATGATGCAGCAGGACTAGCTATATCTGAAAAAATGAGAGGCCAAATCAGAGGACTTGACCAAGCTGGAGCTAATGCTCAAGATGGTATATCAATGATTCAAACAGCTGAGGGTGGGCTTAGTGAAACTCATAGCATTCTTCAAAGAATGAGAGAGTTATCTAATCAATCAGCTAATGGAACAAACACTGAAGGAGATAGATCTTCAATACAAGATGAAATGAACCAACTTACTTCAGAAGTAAATAGAATAGGTAACACAACTGAATTTAATACACAAAAAGTATTAAATGGCGGAATGAATACTACTTCAGGAGATAAAATTACAAGTGCTACTACTGCTAAATTTACATTATCTACATTAACATCATCTACATTAACAGCAGCAGCTAAACTAACTGTTGATGGAATAACTTTTAGCTTTACTGGAGTTAAAGTTACAGGAACAGCTACGGACGCTGATGCTTTAGGAGCAGTTACTGCAGGTGGAAAGAAATTATCAGATTTGGTTGACATTAAATTTAGTGGTACTTCAATGACGATAACTGCAAAATCAGCAGGAACTTCAAGCACACTTAAAGGAGTAGGTGTATTGGCTGGAACTTCAACAGGAGATCCAACTACGATTGAAAGAACAGGACTTCAAGGTTCATTAAGCCTTACAAATGCTGATACTACTATAAAGGCTAATTCTTCATTTAAAGTTGCAATAGGCACAGGTAGTGCTGTAAATGTTACATTGAATCCAGGAGCACTAGATAAAACTTATGACACTAAAAATGACGATGTTAATGTGGCAAATGCAGCTCTTCAAGATTTAGCAAAGGATATAAATTCATCATTACAAGCAGCAGGATTAAGTGGAGATGTATCAGCTTCAATTTCAAAAGACAATAAAATCCAATTTATATCAGCAAGTGGTAAAGATTTAACACTTGCAGAAGGAACAAATTCACCTATAGCTACTTTAACGACTACACTACCAACAGCTAATGGCAATTTACAACAAGTTGTAGGCTCAGGAGCTCAAGGTAGTGGATTTAATACAACATTCCAAATCGGAGCAAATAAAGGTCAATCTATGGCATTAAATATTAATGACATGAGATCCGCAGCACTTAAGATAACTGGGAATGCAGGTCAATCAGGATTTACTAAAACAAATGGTGTAACTGATGGTACAACGGATGTTAAACAAGAATCAGCATTGAATCTTATGACAAAAGAGGATGCTACTAAATCACTTGAAACTTTAGACAAAGCTATAGCTTCTGTTTCATCAGAAAGAGGTAAGCTTGGTGCTATGCAAAACAGATTAGAGCATACAATATCAAATCTTGGAACATCAAGTGAAAACCTAACATCAGCAGAATCAAGAATTAGAGACGTTGATATGGCTAAAGAAATGTCAACATTCTCAAAGAATAACATTCTTAATCAAGCTGCTCAAGCTATGCTTGCTCAAGCTAATCAACAACCACAACAAGTTCTTGCATTATTAAGATAATTGAAGAACTTATAAAATAAAATCAATAACTGAGGGTCAGAAGAATTTTCTTCTGGCTCTCTTTTAAAATATAGAGAAGAAGGTTGATATGAAAATGGCCTGCTGTGATTTTGAGATTATGTGCATCGATAAAAAAAATCAAACAAAAAATCAAACAATAATTACTATAGGAACTGAAGATTATGTAGCTTGTTACGGAGAGGAAGTTTTTCATTTAAGTGATTATCCTAAAAGAGATATAGACAAAGAGGTGAAAAAGCTTAAAAAAGAATTTATTGAAGAAGTAATTAAGAATAAGTTCGAAGACGAAAATATTAAATTAGAGTATGATATTGATTTTATTATGGAAGGATTAGATGAAACTGTAAGTGAAGAGGAAGATGGAGCAGACATTTATCCGAATGATTTAGATGAATAATGAGTGTTGAAAATTAACCAAAGGAGGTAATATAATGGGTAAGTTTCAAGAACGAAGTCAGCAAATATACGATAATTTGATTGAAAGATTGGATGAAGAAGGCTATAACATTTCAACATCTGGAAATAATGAAATAGTTGATCTTATTAATGATGAACAGTTGGAAAATAATGAGGAGTTTGAGAATCTAGTAAAGGAGTCCAAAGAAAAAATAAGCTTTATGAGAAGTCAAAAGTCAAAATAAACCTGATGGATTTCAACGATAGGTTAGCAAGATGTACATTTGGTCCACCAAGTACTACATAGGTAAAAATATTGGGAAGTATTAAAAAGAATAACAAATGAGCATCGGTGGCTGGAATAATAGCTATTGATGCTCATTTGGTAAGCAAGTTCAGTTGTCCATTATTTGGAATGCTACCTGATAGCAAGGTGTACCTAGGTGGTATAAATTTTGGAAAATGTATAAAAAAATATAAAATTAAAAGAGGTGTTCCAATCTTTAATGGCGAACGTGTAGGTATAATGGATATAGTGACAGAGATTGTCCGCTTTATTTCCAAACTATGTATGGAGTCAGACCTTGAATGAAAATAGAACATGTATTTAAAATAAATCATTAAAATAGGGGGGGGATAACTATGGACATAGGAGTGCTATCAATGACAATGAGTCAATCAAGAGTGCAACAATCAGCTGGAATAGCAGTAATGAAGATTGCAATGGACACAGGTAAGGAAAATGCCACTACTATAACAGAAATGGTAAAGAATATTGCAGTGGAACCTAATGTAGGGCAGAATTTGGACGTAAGGGCATAGGAATAAAGGAAAGAAGAAGTGAAGATGAAAAAGTATTGAAATGAGATTAGTTGCTAAAGAAATATCAAACTTCTCAAAGGATGATATTCTTAATCAAGATTGTTCAAGCTAACCAACAACCACAACAAGTTCTTGCACTATTGAGATAATTGAAGAACTTATAAAAGTAATATTAAGGAGTCAGGGTGAAAATTCTGGCTTTTTTTATATTATAAATTTTGTTGCTTTTGTAGATTCTATTTAAGTAATTCCATGTTTTTTTAGTATTAGTATTAAGATTTTGCTGAAATACACGATAATATATAGTAATGTTGTATAAATGTGTTGAAAGGATGAATTATATGAAGGTAAGTATATGTATGATGGTAAAAAATGAAGAAAAATATTTAGACAAATGCTTAACATATCTTCAGAAATTTATGAAGAGTGTTGACTCTGAATTAATTATTGTAGATACTGGCTCAGAAGATAGTACTGTAGATATAGCAAAAAAATATACAGATAAAGTTTACTTTCATAAATGGAATAATAATTTTTCGGATATGAGAAATATAACTATAAACTATGCAAGTGGTGAATGGATATTTATAATTGATGCAGATGAGATGCTTGTGAAATATGGGGACATATTAAAATTTATAAATAGTGAATATGATAAAAAGTATAACACCGTATTTATAACAGTGAAAAATATAACAGGCAGTAAAGAGGGGGATTATTCTACTTTTTCTTCTCCAAGGATATTTAAAAATGATGGTATTTTTAAATATGAAGGGGCAGTACATAATAATCCTGTATTTAAGAAACCATATGCTAATGTTGATGTGTTAATTGAACATTATGGTTATATATTCACTGATAAAGAGTTTACTGAGAAAAAGTTTCAAAGGACTGCTACTATTTTAAAAAGTGAATTAGAAAAACAACCTGAAAATATTTACTATTGGTATCAATTATCGGTAAGTTATAGTATTCATGGTGAAGAACAAGAAGCACTTAATTGTGCACTTAATGCTTTTAAGCTTATGGAGAAAGACACATCAAAAAAGCAACGTAAAGATTATCTATATGTATATACACAGCTATCACTATGTTATTTGAAAATTCAAAATTTCAATATGGTCGAATATGTTTGTAATAAAGCAGTAGAGGAAGGTAATAAGCATATTGATATTTATTATCTATTAGGTAAAAGTCAAATGCTTATGAAAAAAAACAATATGGCAATAGAATCATATGAAAAATATTTAATTGAATTAGATAATTACCAGCCTAAGAAAAGTGTAGCAGTTCAAGTATATTTTCATGGTAAAAAGCAATATGTGTATTTTGATATGTTTATACTATATAAAAGAAGTGGTGTGCTTGAAAAAGCCCTAGAGTATTTTAGCAAGATTAAAGACGAGGGTATACTTAATCATGAAGAAGCTATAGAGGAGAACATAAATTTATATTTAAATAGTAATGATTATAACGGGTTGAGTCAATTTTATAATAGTATTGTAAAAAAATATGGAAATAAAGACTTGTTTATTTTACATTTAGAAAAGTATACAGGTGATAATAAAATTGATAACAACAAAATAAAGAATATTTTAGACGAAGAAAATTCATACACTGATTTATTGAATTTTAGAGTGAAAATTGAAAATAATAGTGTTGAATTATTAAAAGATGGCTATGAGTTTGATCGTATGTTAGATTTGGATTTTAATGAATTATATTATTTTTATGGGGATATTTTATATTACTACATGAAAAACTCTTTGGATAATTCTATAAAACTCTTGAAAAACATAAATGAATCTAAGCTTATTGTCTTTTTTCAATACTTAGATGGTAAATATGTTGATTTCCAACATAACTTGTCTGAAATATTATATTTTAATGTTGAACAAGATTTAAAATGTATATGTTTAAAAAAGAGTATTGCCAAATATTTAATTAATGTTACCAAGTTTGAAGATGAAAAATATAAAAAGTTATTTAAGACTTATGTTGAGTGTGGTATTAAATATATGTTTTCTATTTATGATGATGAGTTTTTGAGAAGTGAGCAAATCTATTTTCTGAAAGATGAAGAAGAAGCTTTTTTCAAATATATTTACACCGCTAACTTATTTAAAAGTTCAGATGAAAAAGCTTATTTAAAATATTTGAACAAAGCCTTAAATATAGATCCATATATGCATAGGGGTATTAAATTTTTACTAGAAGAATTTCAGGAAATTAAAGATAGTAAGGAATTGGAAAACTACAAAAAGCAGGTTATAGAAAACATAAACGGTTTTATTAGTGAAAATAAAATAGATGAGGCAAAAGAACTTGTAAACCAATATGAAAGTATAATATGCAACGATCCTGAGATTGAAAGTATAAAAGCTATGTTTATGTAAAATGGAGGAGAAGAGTATGCAGATATCAATATGTATGATGGTAAAAGATGAGGAAAAAAATATTAGAAGGTGTTTAGATAGTATATTACCTATATTGCAGAATACAGATTCAGAATTAATTATTGTAGATACAGATTCCAAGGATCATACTGTAGAAATCATAAAAGAATATACCCAAAATATATTTTTTCATGAATGGGAAAATGATTTTTCAAAAATGAGAAACAAGTCTATAAGTTATGCAAAAGGCGAATGGATTTTAATACTAGATGCAGATGAAGAAATTGTGGATTGTGATCATATTATTGAATTTTTAAAGGCAACTAATTGTAAAGATTTCAATACAGGTATTGTAGATGTTAAGAATATATACAATTTAGAAAAAGATTCTCAATATGCAGTACTTAAATCACCAAGAGTATTTAAAAATGATGGTGAGTTTCATTATGAAGGGATTGTTCATAATAACCCACTATTTAAAGAACCTACAATTGATTTAGAATTAACTATAGTTCATTATGGGTATGTACAAGAAAATAAAGAGGTTGCAGATAAAAAATTTATAAGAACAAGTATTTTGCTAAAAAACGCATTAGAAAAAGATTGTGAAAATATATATTATTTATTTCAGCTTTCGGTAACCTATAGAAGTCATAAAGATTATGAACAAGCTTATGATCAAGCAAAAAAAGCATATAAGCTTCTTGAAAGTTGCAAAGAAAAAAAGAAATATAAATATGTATTTTATCAGATGGCATTATGTTATATGGACTTTAAAGAAGATCAGTCTTCGAAAGAGGTTTGTATTGAAGGGTTGAAAGTAGATGGACAATATATTGATTTAATGTTTTATTTGGCAAAAAACCAAGGTTTATGTGGAGAATATGAAGAATCCATAGAGTCTTATAAAAAATACATAAAATTGTGCCAAGATTACAATAACATGAAAATAAATTCAGATGTAAGTTTAGGTATGTATACTTTAGGAGAAAAAGAACAAGCAGTACAGGATATAGTAAAACTATATTATAAACATGGGAAATTTGATGAAGTTTTACAATTTGCTTCTCAGATAGAAAATGAAAAATATATAGTGAATATTATGGAACTTATAATTGTAGCTAGTATAAAAACAAATAAGTTGAAGTTTCTTAAAAGTTTTTATGAAGAAAAGGTTCTAGGAGATAATATGAAAGAAGAAAAATTCTTCCTAATATTAGAGAGCTATGGCAGTGATAATATTTATGAGTTTTTTTCTAATTATGATAATGATTATTCAAAGTTATATTTGTTGAGGCATAAATGCATTCAAAATGATGATGGTTTACAAGAGGTAATTGATAATATAATATTTAAAAGAGATTTTAATAGTCTAGATAATTTCTTTGGGGATATTATTTATTATAAACTTAAATATTGTAAATCTATGTCAAATATATTATTGAATGTATGGGATAAAAATATAGACAGGTATTTAGAATATACTTTAAAGAAATATGAAGACTTTACTGAGATTACTGTAGAATATATAAAATATTTTGCTGATAATTTAAACTTAAGTAATTTAAGATTAAATAAAATTTTGTGTAGATATGTTCTTTTAATGGATAAATTAGATGATGTAGATTATGAAAATATATTTAAAAAATATATCAATATTGGAGTTAAATTTATTGAGAAGATCTATAATAAGGAATTAATAAAAGAGGGAGATTTTATTAATTTTAAAAACCAAGAGGAACAGTTTCTTTTTTATATAAATATTGCTTTGAAAAATAAAAACGTGAAAAAAACATATATAGAATATTTAAGAAAGGCTCTTACTGCATATCCTTACATGAAAAAGGGAATAGAAATACTTTTGGAAGATATAAAAAATGAAGCAAATCAGGTAAGTGATGAATTAGAGCTGTATAAAGTTCAAGTTAAAAATACAATAAAGCAGTTGATAGAAGTTGGAGATATTGAAAATGCAAGGATTATAATTGTGGAATATGAAAAAATTGTTAAAGATGATATCGAGATTGTTTTATTTAAGTCAGAAATTATGTTAAAGCAGATGCAGAGTAAGTCTCAAGGAATTAAACAAAAATATAATATATAAGTATAATTTGGTGTATTATTAATAATAGTGAAATTTTCTAAGGAAAGGATTGACTTAAATGTGTACTGAAATAAAGACATTGCAGCGGTTAATTGTGTTAACTATAGAGTTAAATAAATAATATGCTGAAGGTTAAGTTTTGTTTAGGGGAGAAGATAAAAATTATGTAGAGATGAATTTGATAAATTAGTATCTTCGTTTACAAAAATAAATCCAATGATAAATCACAGCAGAGTTGCTAGAACGTTTATTGATATTTGTTCGCTTTTATATTCTCAATATTATACTATACTATACTAAATAACAATTCCTGTAATAGGCATTATTATGCTCAATTTCCGGTACAATGTATTAGAAAAAAATATTCACGTTCTGCAATGTTTTTGGATGTAACTACGGATATTTCAGTTGCATTAAAAATGGTACAGTATATAAAATACCTAATTATTTAATAGATGGATATTTTGATGGTTTGTTAAAGAGTGGGGAAGATATTGTTGATTTATTTCCTCAACATGATTTGGTATTGGAGTGGGTAAATAACAGGAGAAATGAAAGACAATTTTCAGTAAACAATTCTATTTTGGGCGAAAGTAATCTAGGGATAAGTATATATAACTACTTTTGGGATAGCGATAGGTTATATTGCCCTACTAATGTTAGAAATTCATAATAATTAAGGACGTGATAAAGTGGCTAATGAAATTGAATTAATGAAGAAACAGATAAGAGATAATATACAGTTGCTTATTGATGACAATAAATTAGATGAATCAATGAGTTTAATTGATGAATATTGTAAAATAAATTCAGAAGATATAGAAATATATTCTATGAGAGCTGTTATTTACATAATGCAAGGAAATATGAATGCTGCAAAGAAAGTGCTAAAAGAAGGACTAGCTATTGACGGTGAAAACTTTGATTTAAACTATAACTTAGGGTATCTATATGAGCAAGCGGAAAAATTTAATAGGGCAGTTAAACACTATGAAAAGGCTTTAGAAAATTGTAAGGATGAAAATATAAAAACAGAGATAACTACTGTTGTTGAAAAAATAACATCTGAACATGACATTGTTTCAGTAGAAGATAAAAAGAAGATAGTTTTCTTTGTAAAGCAAGGGATGGATAGTTTTCTTGGAGATATAATAAATGGACTGTCGGATGAATATGAAACAAAGAAAATAATTGTAATAGATTATAAGCAGATAGATGCGGGGATGCAATGGGCGGATATATGTTGGTTTGAGTGGTGTGACGAACTTGTGGCTTATGGAAGCAAGCATAGATTAGCAGGGGAAAAGAAGATAATATGTAGATTGCATAGATATGAAGCATTTACAAATCATATAGAAAATGTTAAATGGGAAAATATAGATAAGGTTATTTTTGTTTCTGAACATATAAGAGATATAGTTATTAATAAAACTAATTTACCTTATGATAAGGGTGAAATAGTTTATAATGGCATAAATTTAAGTAAGTTTAAATTTTATGAAAGAAAAAAAGGATTTAATTTAGCATGGATTGGTTATTTAAATCTTAGGAAAAATCCTATGCTTGTTATTCAATATTTTAATGAATTAGTTAAAATGGATAAAAGATATAAATTGTTTATTGCAGGTTCTTTTCAAGATGATACACTTTATTACTATCTAAAAGATATTATTAGTAAATTGAATATAAACAATAATATACAGTTTGATGGGTTTATTCCTAATGATAATATGAGTGATTGGCTAAAAGATAAGAATTATATTGTAACCGGAAGTATTGCTGAGGGACATCCAGTTGGTGTTATGGAAGCAATGGCAAGTGGATTAAAACCAGTTATTCACTATTTTCCTGGTTGTGAAAAGTTTTATCCTAAACAATATATTTATAAACAACTTTCTGACTTTATTAAGATTATAAATGAGAAAGAATACAATTCAAAGGAATATTCTAACTATATTAAAAATAAGTATTCACAATCGAAACAGATTAATAAAATATTTGATATTTTTTCCGAAATAGCTGGAGAAAGTGTTAAATATCATAAAAATAATAATGCCGAATATGTACAAAAAGAAATAAAGAGTGATGTTAAAGATTCACATGTTATTGAATACTACAATAATTTCTTAAGTTATTTAAAAAGAGATAGGGAAAATGAAAATCCAAGGCATACTTACCTAAAAAACAGGCTGAAAGAGATTGTAAAAAAAGAGGATAAGGTCTTAGATTTAGGCTGTGGTATTGGGATTACAACTGAGTATATAAGCACATTGGGAGTAAACAAAGTCATAGGAGTAGATTTATCACCTGAACTTATAAATCATGCAAAAAAAACAGTTAAAGATATTGAATTTATAGTGCATGATATAACTAATTTTTATATTAATGAAAAGTTTGATGTTATATCATTATGTGATGTTATTGAGCATGTACCTAGAGAAAAATATAATAGTCTTTTTGAGGTTATAAAAAATCATCTCAAAGTTGATGGAACTGTATTTATCTCTATTCCTGATAATGAATATCAAAATTTTGTAAGAATATATAGACCAGAATTATTACAAATAATTGATAACAGTATTTCTTATGTAGAAATTGAAGAGTTGTGCAATAATTCCGAATTGAAAATAAGGTTTTTTAATAGTTACGGAGTATTTTTATCAAATCAGTATAATGAGTATGTTTTGTGTAATAAAAGCAATTATGTGTCAATGTGGAATTCACTAAAAAAATAGATTATATGAATGGGTGGTATTTATGAAATGTGTCGTTTGTGATGAAAATAATTTTCAAGTCATTTTTAAAAAGGTTAAGTAGCAACCAATAAACGTATTCGCTACACTCAGAGCAAGTTCGTCGGCAAACCTCCTCACTAGAAGCGAGTTCGTCGGCAGACCTCCTCACTAGGGTGCCAGGCACTTGTAAAAAAATGTATACAAAAGACTTTGAGGAAAATAGCAAGGATCTGCCTTTCAGTAGCAAGGCATCCCGTTGGTCCGCCAAGTACCCCAGGGGTGTAGAATTTGGTAAAACAATTTAAAAATTTCAAGTAATTCTTAAAATGATATTATATAAATAATTTTAATTAAAGTAATTTGGAGGGTATTGTTATGATAAGTAGCAAGCTCAGGCAAGCCTTCACAAGTACCCCAGGGGTGTAAAATTTGGAAATTAAAAGAGCGAAGAGGATGCGATTAAATGGACATAGTGGCACTGTCAATGATAATGAGTCAATCGAAAGTTCAACAAACAGCTGGCATAGCGGTAATGAAAATGGCAATGGATACTGGAAAAGAAACTGGAGCAAGTTCGTCGGCAAACCTCCTCACTAGGGTGACAGGCACTTGTAAAAGAATGTAAAAATAAAAGTATTAAAATAGTAAAGCCTGTCAATAATATAAATAATAAAAATTGACTGGAGAATTT
>NZ_JBOITM010000093.1:0-59828 GCF_050717535.1 Clostridium sp. | reverse complement strand
TCTAATTAGCAGAAGAACAAAAGTATTTCTTTTGTAGGAGAACATGTTAGACCATTAACTCGTAAGAGTTAAGGCTATGTTCGTTGAATCAGGAATCCCGTGACTTTTAGTCATGGGTAGTTCAATGCTTGAAGCAGCAATAACTAGTACTATATATACTAAAAATGAAAACATAAACAATAAATTCAAAATATTGCCTATTATTTTTTCAAAGTATAATTTGCTTAATTCCATAATATTATTATTAGGACGTCTTTTTATTATTATTCCGGAAACTAAGACAATATATAATGGATATACTCCACCTATTAGAGTAGAAATCCATCCATCTTGATGTGAAATGCTTACTACATCTACAGGGATGCTAGTGACACCCATACCAATAATACAACCAATTAATATAAAAAATAGCTGAGTAGAAGTTAGTAGTCTGTTTTTTTTATTCATCTTTCTTTTTCCTAAATTTATATCTGAAACTAGTTTGTCTTTTTTTATTTCTGTCTGAGATTACAGAGGGACGAGAATCCATTTTCCATAATGAAGCACGAATAAAAGTATCTTTTAAATCATTTTTATTAAATTCCAAATATGGAACACCGAAATTCTCTAAGGAAGATAAATGGAGAATAAGTAGAGTATAGCCTGTAGCAACACCCATTATTCCCATACTATTCGCTAAAAACAACATAGGAAATCTTAACACTCTTATAGAGATAGACATGTCAATTGAGGGTACTGCAAAAGAAGCAATAATTGTGATACCAATTACAAGAAGAGTAGTAGGGCTTACCATATTTGATTGTACTGCGGTATTTCCTATAATAATACCTCCAACTATACTTAAAGTTGAGGCTATTTTTGAAGGAAGCCGTAATCCACCTTCTCTTAAAATTTCAATTAGTATTTCTAGTATAAGTATTTCTATAAAAGGCGAAAGAGATATTCCTATTCTTGATTGTACCACTGGAACAACAAATTCAATAGGTATTAGTTCACCGTTATATTTAATTAGGGTTAGATAAATTGAGGGAAGTGTAATAACTAACAAAACTGATATAAATCTAAGGAGCCTTATTATATTTGCAGATATTGTTCTTTCGTTATAATCTTCAACGGTGTGAAAAAATTCAATAAATACAGAAGGAAGTGTTAATACAAATGGAGATCCATTTAAAATTACAGCTATTCTACCCTCCATAATGGCTGGAGTTACTCTATCTGGTCTCTCTGTGGACATACATATGGGAAAAATACTGTAGGGGTTTTCATCTATGAATTCTTGGAATGCTCCAATTCCAGTAACTAAATCTACGTCTATTGCATTTATTCTTTCTTTTAGATCGTCTAGAGCCTCTGTATTAACTAAATCTTTAATATAAACTAAAGCTAAATCCGTTTGTGATCGCACTCCGACAACAAATTTTTCAATGGAGAGGTTGGGATCTTTTATCATCCTCCTAAGCAAACTTATATTAACTTCTAAGTTTTCCACAAAACCATCTCTTGACCCCCTTAGGTTTCATTTAATGGGTCGCTTACTGCCCTAATTGCACCACCAGTGGTATCGATTAACACATAGTCTTCTATATTTTCAATTTGAAGTAGGGTATTTCCATTTTTAATATTCTTACAAACTTCTTCAGTTTTGCCCTTAATAAAAGAACAATCCGCAGTAATGTAATTACTGCACAAAAAATTTGCGGTGTCCATATTTAATTCTATGAAGTTGTTTATTTGAATCATTAGTGGATTAAGAATATCCCTATTAATAATATTTTTATCAACTAGACCATCAATATATATAATTGCACCTTGTATTGATGGATTTTTACCAATTGATATTCTCTTTACTTTAGTAGGAGTGGATGTTCCTAAGGCATTTATAATGGTATTTATTTTTGAATCAATTGTTTCAATTTTCATATATATCACCTTTATGGTATATTTTTACTGAATATAATGATTATTATAGTTTACCCATTAAAAAATATTATATGTAAATATCATTAAAAACCCATGTGATTTTCTTGAAACAACTGAAAAACCTATATAATAATAAAAGATAAAGCAGCTAGAATTTTATAAATTCTAGCTGCTTTATCTTTATTTAACTTCAGTCCATATCTTATCTAAATCTGTTACTGACTTTCCGATATCCTTTAAATACTCTCCTTTTTTCACAGCTTCTTCTGGTGGATAAACTGCCTTATCATCCAATACTTTTTTATCTATATATTTGTAAGCTGCGGTATTAGGATTCCCATAAGGAAAATTTCGAGAAATTTCAGCACTTATTTCTGGTTCCATTATAAAATTAATAAAAAGTTCTGCTGCTTTTATATTTTTCGCAGCTTTAGGAATTACAAAGTTGTCTTGTTGGAGGAATAGACCTTCCTTAGGTATTACATACTTTATGTTTGGATTTTCACGACTAGCCAAGTTTCCTTCTGCTCCCCAGGCAAATATTGCTTTTGACTCTCCATTAATAAGACTTGTTTTTGGACTATCACTGTCATAAGACTTAATATTAGGTTGAAGCTTTTTCAACTCAATTTTTGCCTTTTGAAGAGCCTGCGGACTAGTTTCATTTAGAGAATATCCTAACTTCTTTAGGGTTATCCCAATTATAACTCTTTCATCATCGAGTACGGTTAAAGAGTTTTTAAGTTCTGGCTTCCAAAGATCCTTATATCCCTTTATTGTCCCTTCAGGAATCTTTGAGCTATCGTAAGAGATTATTCCTGCAAGCCACATGTAGGGGACACTATATTTATTACCTTTATCAAAAGGTAGGTTTAAAAACTGTGGTCCGATATTGTTTAGATTTGTAAGACTATCTTTATTTATTTGCGTAAGAAGTCCTTGTTTACTTAATATTTCAACCATGAAATCACTGGCAACTGTTAAATCATAATTTCCACCACCCGCCATGAGTTTGGCTAGCATTTCTTCATTGGAAGAAAAAGTGCTATAATTTACTTTAATATTATAAGTTTGTTCAAATTTGTCAATAACAGATTGTGGTAAATATTCAGACCAGTTAAAAACATTTAGAACCTCCTTAGGCTGAGTATTGTTTTTAGAATAAGCAAATATTCCACCACCAATACTTGAAAAAACAAGGAAAATTGAGGTTAGTATAACGGTGATTTTTTTCATATTTATATTTACATTTCTAATTAAAAGTGCAAACCCGAGTACTATAACAGTTAATAATATTATTAATGTGGATAGAGCATTAATTTCCGGAGTAACCCCAAATTTCACCATGGAGAAAACTTTAAGTGGCAATGTCACACTTCCAGGTCCAGCTACAAAAAAACTGATTATTACATCATCAAGTGATAAGGTAAAGGCTAGTAGCCCACCTGCAATTACCCCTGGCATAATAATTGGATGGGTCACATAAAAAAAAGTTTTTAAGGGAGTTGCGCCAAGGTCCATTGCTACCTCTTCAACTGATTTATCGAAACCGTCAAGTCTTGTTTTAACTACTGCAACTACATATGCTATGCTAAAAGTTACATGAGCGATAATTAATGATACTTTTCCTAGTGGGATTTTAACAATGGAAAAGAAGACAAGGAGCGATATACCCATAACTATTTCAGGTATAACTAAGGGAACATAGAGTATTGCGTCAACTATTCTCTTTCCTCTAAACTTATATCTATACATTCCAATAGCAGCCAAGGTACCTATAATTACAGAAAGTATTGTACTTATTATAGCTATAATAAAGGAGTTTTTAACAGCCTCTAAGATCCCTGCATTATGGAGAAGGCTTTGATACCATTTAAAGGTGAAACCTGTCCAAACAACATTTAATTTTGATTGATTAAAGGAAAATGTGATAAGTACCATAATGGGTATATATAAAAACATGAATATTAAAAGTAAATATACAAATTTTATAGAAGCTATTTTTTTATTTTTCATCCTTATAAAACCTCCTTAGTTCCTTTAGTTCCTGATACTCTCGAGTTATATATAATAATTGAAATCATGAAAATTATTAAGATAACAGATATAGCACTACCAAAGGGCCAATCTCTTGCAGTAAGGAACTGATTTTTAATAAGATTACTCATAAGGATTACTTTACTTCCACCCATAAGATCGGTTATGAAGAAAAGGCCAAGAGTAGGAATGAAAACTAAAATTGAGCCAGATACAATTCCACTCATTGTAAGAGGAAGAGTAATCTTTATAAACTTATAAATTGGTGTTGCACCTAGATCTGAAGCAGCATCTAGTATTCTTTTGTCAAGTTTCTCTATGGAAGTATAAAGAGGAAGTACCATAAATGGAAACATCATATATAGCATACCAATCATAACCGCAGTGTTGTTATACATTAAATTAAGCGGTATATTTATTATATGCAAGTTTAGGAGTACAGTATTTATTATGCCTTCTGTTCTTAGTAATATAATCATTGCATAGGTTCTAACTAAAGAGTTGGTCCAAAATGGAAGGATTATAAGTAAAAGTAATAGGGGCTTAAATTTTTTATTAACATTTGCTATTATAAATGCAAAGGGATAGCCTAGAAGCAAACATAATACCGTGGTGTTAATAGCTATTAATATAGATTCCCCAAAAATATTAATGTAAAGAGGATTTAATATTTTTGTATAGTTGGATAAGGTAAACTTATATACTATATTCCCAACTTCTCCTCTAGTAGAAAAACTTACTATTACAATAAATAAAAGAGGTATAACGAAAAATCCAATCATCCATAGCATAGCAGGTAAAATTGTGGGAAAGTATTTTATAATTGCATTTCTATATTTATTAGTTTTCATTTATGACCTCCATTTATGCTTTAATTACAATAGTGTGATTTGGGTCCCATGTTATGAAGTACTCTTTGATCTCATCCGAGAATTTAAAATTTTGGCCTATAGGCTCATTAACTATAATTTCCTTACCATTTTTAGCTATCATAACAACTTTGATATTTGAACCTACATAAATCTGCTCCTTGAATTTGCATGAGAGCCAAACATCTCCCTCATCAAGGGTAGTTTTTATTCTAATTCTTTCAGGTCTAACAGAAACTATAAACTTATCTCCAAGCTTATAATTTAGGTTAGGTATTCTTATTATATCTTCTTCATGTTCAAGTTTAAGTAGAACTTCATCTTCTTTTAGCTTAAAGATTTCTCCCTCTAAGATGTTTGTTTCTCCTAAAAAATCAGCTACAAATTTAGTTTTAGGGTGTTCATAAAGTTCTTCCGGTGTTCCAATTTGCTCAATAATTCCATTGTTCATGACCACGATTCTATCAGACATAGTTAGTGCTTCTTCTTGATCATGGGTTACAAATACAAAGGTTATACCAAGAATTTTTTGGAGATGTTTTAGTTCTAATTGCATTTGCTTACGAAGTTTCAAATCAAGAGCACCTAGTGGTTCATCTAAAAGAAGAACCTTCGGATTATTTACTATAGCTCTTGCAATAGCAACACGTTGCATTTGGCCGCCACTTAGTTGCGATGGCTTCCTATTTTCATAACCCTCAAGTTGAACCATTTTCAACATCTCATTTATCTTATCTTTGATTTTACTCTTTGGCATCTTTTTCATTTTAAGACCAAAGGCTATATTATCATAGATATTCATATGAGGAAATAAGGCATAGTTTTGAAATACCGTGTTAACGCAACGAAGGTAAGGTGGCTTGTCTGTAATGTTTTCTCCATCGATTACTATTTCGCCACTTGTGGGTAATTCAAAACCTGCTATCATTCTTAAGGTAGTTGTTTTTCCACAACCACTTGGTCCAAGTAAGGTTAAAAACTCCCCTTGTCTAATACCAAGGTCTAAGTTTTTAATGATTGCCTCATCTTGATCAAAACTTTTACAAACATTTAACAATTGAACAAAAACATTTTTTGTCACACCGTAACAGCTCCTTTTTCATTATATATTTATAGTATAAAACTATATTAGAATTGTTGTGATTAATAATTATACATTATTTTGAATAATTATAACTTTAAAATAATAGCACAATAGTTTTTAAATATCAATAATTTTTATGTATGTTTTGTACAACATTTTACATTTAGGACCATGGTGGCAAAATAGATCTGGGTTATCTTCTTTCTGCTTTTTTTATTGCTTTAATGTTTTTTTGATGTTACAATAACTGTTGTAAATTATAAAATTAAATATTAGCAATAGGTGCCCTGTGACAAGGGTTAAAAGGGAAAGTGGTTAAAAACCACTGCAGCCCGCCGCTACTGTATTAGAGGATGAAATCCAGAAAACCATTGGGAAACTGAGAAGGTTGGAGAGTAAGATGATGCTAAAGCCAGTAAACCTGCCTAAGTGTTCAAGATTTTAGTCTTCGGAGGGAGGATGAAAAATGCTTAATTTAGCAATGACATTGGGTAATCCAATAGGTGAAAAAATTAATAGCATTACCACATCCATGAGATGTGGTTTATTTTTTTGTTGGACTTTTTTTACGTAGAGTTTTATCACTAAATTAGTAAGGAGTGTATTATGAAAAATATTGTACTTATAACAGGTGGTGCAAGGAGTGGTAAAAGTACCTACGCTGAGAAGTTAGCTAAAGAAGTTGATGGCGGAGTACTTTATATTGCTACTTCAATTCCATTTGATGATGAAATGAAGGATAGAGTTAAAAAGCATAAAGAAAGAAGGCCTTCGACTTGGCATACTTTTGAAGGCTATAAGAATTTAAAACAAGTGTTTTATAATAAAGAGATAAAATTTGATACGATTTTATTGGATTGTATAACAATAATGGTTACAAATCTTATGTTTGAAAGTTCCGGAGACAATTTTGATGATTTAAATAATGAGGAAATAGATACAATGGAAAGTGAAATTTTAAAAGAGGTATCTGATTTTATTTGCGAAGCTGAAAAAAGTTCAAAAACAATTATTATTGTAACTAACGAAATTGGATCGGGAATTGTTCCAGAATATAAGATGGCCCGGATTTTTCGCGATATTGCAGGAAGAGTAAATCAATATATCGCATCTAGAGCCCAAGAGGTTCACTTAGTGGTTTGTGGTATTCCTATTAAAATAAAATAATAATTAGAAAATTACAATTTATGGAGGCTAAACAATTCATAGTTGTGTAATGCCAATAAGAAATACTAGGAGGGAAATTATGTTTAAGAAGAAAAGTATAATAAGTATAGTTTTAGCTGTTTTAATTTGTGTTGTGTTTAGTTCCTGTGGTAATAAAGTTACGGAAAAGGCTGTGAGTACTACTAAAAAGGAAACAACGGCTGTGGTCTATCCACTAAAAGTTGTGGATTCATATAATAGAACCGTTACAATTGAAAGTGAACCTAAAAGGATTATTACAATTGCACCCAATATAACAGAGGGAGTATATGCCCTTGGTAAAGGTGAAAAATTAGTAGGTAGAAGCGATTATGATGACTATCCAAAAGAGGCACTTAAGGTAGCATCCGTTGGTAGTGTATTACAACCTAATATAGAAAAAATTGTTGAATTAAAGCCTGATGTAGTTATTGCATCAACTCATTTTGATAAGGCTGTTCTTAAAAAATTAGAAGCTCTTAATATAAAGGTTATTGTCCTTTACGGTGAAGAGAATTTTGCTGGTGTATATGACACAATGTCAAAGCTCGGCCAGGTTGTAAATGCTAGTGAAAAAGCACAGTCCATAATATCAGATATGAAAAAGAAAGTTACAGATATAACAAGTAAGGTAAAGGATGCTAAAAAATCAACAGTATATTATGTAGCAGGTTTTGGTAAAAGCGGTGATTTCACTGCAGGAAAAGATACATTTATAGGTAATATGATAGAGATGGCTGGCGGGACAAATGTTGCAGATGACGCAATTGGTTGGAAATACAGTGTAGAAAAGCTTATAGAAAAGGATCCTGATGTACTAATATGTTCTAAGTTCTTTGATTCTAAAAAAGGGATACAAGCAACTAATGGATACAAAGATTTGAAATCAGTCAAAAATGGTAAATTATTGGAAATTGATAGTAATATTGTAGATAGACAGGGACCAAGATCCGTAGAAGGGCTTGAAGCAATGGCTAAATTAATTCATCCTGAACTTTTCAAATAAAAGGGGTTGCACTACCATGACATTTATAGAAAATAAGAGTTATTATAAAAGAGTTTTTGCAGTAGGATTAGTTTTACTTGTAATTGCGATAATTGCCTCTGCGAATTTTGGTGTGGCAGATATTTCTTTTAAGCAGACAGCTTTAATTGTAATAAGTAAAATCCCAATATTAAATAACTTTGTATCTACGGAAGGAATTAAGGAAACATCTATAATCATATTATTAAATTTAAGACTTCCTAGAATACTTTTAGCTTGTTTAGTAGGAGCGGCACTTTCAGTTGTGGGAACTTCTTTTCAAGGAATTTTTAAGAATCCAATGGCAGACCCCTTTGTTCTGGGGGTTTCGTCAGGAGCAGCACTTGGAGCCACTATAGGCATGGTTTTTCTTAGTGAGACTCATTTTTTTGGAATGAGTTTGGTAGCATGTACTGCCTTTATAGGGGCTATAATAACTACTTTTTTAGTCTATAATATTGCGAGAGTTGGTACAAAAGTTCCAGTGGCCACACTACTTCTAGCAGGTATTGCAATAAATTATTTGTTATCTTCTATAATTTCATTAATGATGACCTTTAATAGCGATAATATTGAAAAAATAGTTATGTGGACTATGGGTAGTTTTTCTACAGCAGGATGGAATGAGGTTATTTTACTTTTTATAATAGTAGTTCCCTCGATTTTATTTATATTCACATTTTCAAGAGATCTGAATATTATGCTGCTTGGAGAAGATAGCGCAAGAAGTCTCGGTATAGATGTAAATGGATTTAAAAAGCATATATTTATAATAAGTACATTAATGGTGGCAGCAGTTGTATCTGTAAGTGGGATAATTGGATTTGTAGGTCTTATAGTGCCTCATGCTATTAGAATGATTTTTGGTTCTGATAATAGGGTGGTTATACCTTTTTCAGCACTTGGAGGAGCTATATTTCTAATTATTTGTGATACACTTGCAAGAGTGATAGTGCCTCCATCAGAAATACCAGTTGGAATTATTACCTCAATTTTTGGAGTTCCATTTTTTATATACCTATTATATAGAACAAAGAAGAAGGCGATTTAATTGATAGAAATAAATAACCTGTGTTTTTCCTTTGAAAAGGAAGTATTAAAGAATGTTAACATAAATATAGAAAAAGGGAAATTTTACACCATTTTAGGACCTAATGGATCAGGTAAAACTACTCTTTTAAGGATACTGTCAAAATCGCTACATATGGAAAAAGGTGAGATTTCAATTAATGGAGTGGATTTATACCAAATAAAAGCAAACATGCTTGCAAAAGAAATGTCTGTGGTACCACAAAGTACAGATATTGAATTTGATTTTTCAGTGCAAGATATAGTACTTATGGGAAGAACTCCTCACATTCCTAGATTCTGCTCAGAAAGTGAAAAAGACGTAGAAATAGCTATGACAGCTATGAAATGCACAAACACTTGGGATCTTAGAAATAAAAGCATAAATACACTTAGTGGTGGTGAAAGACAACGAGTAGTAGTGGCAAGAGCAATTGCTCAAGAAACAGAAATAATTCTTCTAGATGAACCTATATCTCACCTAGATATTCATCATCAAATTGAAATAATGAATCAATTGAAACAATTAAATCAAAATAAAAACATCACAATTATTGCAGTGCTACATGATTTAAACATAGCAGCTGCCTATGGGGATCATATGATACTAATGCATGATAGAAGTGTTTATAAAGCTGGACCTCCAGAGGAAGTATTAACAGAGGATATAATTAAAAAGGTTTATGGGTTAGATGTGTATATAACTAAAAATCCTAAAACTGGAAAGACTTTTATTATGCCTTTTTAGTATATTTTGGTGTTTACACTTTTTAGTATAAGTATAGCTGAAGATTTTAATCTTTAGCTATACTTATTTTTATTTCAATTCGTGTTAATAGTAACAGTTATTGATAATAATCGTAAAATTATTTTCTAAATGTGTATATTTAAATATAAAAATATGTTATGATTCTATTTAGTAGTAAAGATAAATATTATTTGTTAATAAATAGTATTCTTTGATAATAATATTTTAAGGAGTGTTTATATATGGAAGTAAATACTGTAAATGGAGAAGTATTATACAATGCATTTTTATCTGGTGTTATGCATGTAAGAAAACAAAAAAATGTACTTAATAAAATGAACGTTTTTCCTATTCCAGATGGGGATACGGGGAGCAATCTTATATCTACCATGAATTCTATAATTGAAGAAACAAAAGTTGAAAAATCTATTAAAGCTACTATTAATTCTATGGCAGATGCAGCATTAATTGGAGCCAGGGGAAATTCAGGAATAATTTTTGCTCAATTTATAAATGGGATTAATGAAGAAATAAATGCAACTGAAGTACTAACTATAGTAACTTTTGCTGAAGTGTTAAAGAGAGCAGTTCCTTATGCATATAGAGCTATTTTAAACCCTGTTGAAGGAACTATGATAACTGTTATAAGAGAGTGGTCAGAGGCAGTATATAGACTAAAGGATGTAACTAAAAATTTTGAGGAAATAATAACTAGTACTTTAGAGGATGCTAAAAAGTCTCTGGCAAACACACCAAATCTGCTTGAAATATTAAAAAAGCATTCTGTGGTAGATTCCGGCGCCAGTGGTTTTGTAAGTTTCCTTCAAGGAATTGTGAATTTTCTTAAAGATAAAAATATTATTAAATCAAAGCAACCTATAGAAGAAATAATATTTGAAGAGGAAAGTTACAATTTTACGGAAGAAATAACCTATAGATATTGTACCGAAGCGCTAATTTCAAATGAAAATATTAATACAGATGAATTAAAAAATGAAATAAAACACTTAGGAGATTCATTAATTGTTGCAGGAAATTCAAAAAAAATAAGAATACACATTCATACTAACAAGCCAGATGAATTATTTTATATTTTAAGAAGTAAAGGTAAAATAGTTCAGCAAAAAGTTGATGATATGAAAAAGCAGTATGAAGTGGTGCATAATAGGATAAATAAAACAGCCATATTAACAGATTCCATAGCTGATTTGCCAACAGAACTTATTGAAAAATATCAAATACATGTTATACCACTAAATTTAATTATTGAAGATAGTCCATATTTGGACAAACTAACTATAAAACCAAATAAGTTTTATTCAATGATTGATAATCTAAAAGAGTATCCAACAAGTTCACAACCAACAACAAAAAGTGTAGAGAATGTATTTTCTTTTTTAACTAGCCATTATGAATCAATAATAACAATTATAGTTTCCAAAGAAATGAGCGGAACGTTTAATGTAGTCCAAAAGGCTGCACAAAAATTTATACAAGAAGGAAAGAAAATAACTGTAATCAATTCTAAATTAAATTCTGGTGCGCAAGGTCTATTAGTTTTAGAAGCAGCAAAGTTATTAGAAGATGGAAAAAATCATGAAGAAGTTGTGAAGCTAATAAAAAATACTATTAAAAAAGCTAAAATATATGTTAGTGTTAACAATTTTAAATATATGGTAAGGGGCGGAAGAGTTTCAGCAATGAAAGGATTTATAGGAAAGGTTTTGAATTTAAAATCAATAGTTTCAATAGATGAGAATGGAAAAGGAATTGCTTTTGGTAAAACCTTTAGTTCAAAAGCAAATATAAAAAAAATATTAGATATAGTAAAAAGTGCAAATGAAAAAAATAAAATAATATCTTATAGTGTAGTTCACGCTAATGCGAGTGTAAAGGCTAGTGAATTAAGTCTGAAATTAACAGAAAGTTTAGGACAACCACCAGAATATATTACAGAAATTTCACCGGTTGTTGGATTAAATGCAGGTATTGGTGCAATTGCTGTATCATTTATAACTCTATAGTATATAAAACCATAGGTTCTCAGTACTGTAAGGACTACAGCACATGCAGCGCTGAGCAATGTTAAAATGCAAAACACAAGGGGGTTTATTATGAATTTATATTTTCAAAGTATAGGAGTAGTTTTTATTTACATGACTATTTTTTTTATTATTGCTCAGATTGTTAAAAACAATTCCATAGTTGATATGGGATGGGGTCTGGGGTTTGTGATAATAGCAACATATACATTACTTGCTTCTGGAAATCACAATCCTAGGTCTATTATAATTACAGGCTTAGTTTCTGTCTGGGGTCTGAGACTATTTTATCATATATTAAAAAGAAACTTAGGAAAACCAGAAGATTTTAGATATGTTTCCATGAGAAAATCATGGGGCAAATGGGTAGTACCAACAGCATTTTTAAGAGTGTTTATGCTTCAGGGAGCTCTTATGCTTGTAATAGCATATCCTATTATAATGAATAATTCTACGAGTAAAGGAAGCTTAGGCTTGCTTGAAATTATGGGGATAGCAATTTGGATAGTTGGATTTATTTTTGAAGCTATAGGAGATAAGCAGCTAAAAGACTTCATTGCAAATAAGAAAAATAAGGGTCATATTATGAAAGCGGGACTTTGGAAATATACCAGGCATCCGAATTATTTTGGAGAAGCTACAATGTGGTGGGGTATATTTATAATTAGTTTATCATCACAAAGTGGAATAGTTGGCATAATTAGCCCTATAGTTATAACTTTGTTATTGCTCTACGTTTCTGGTGTGCCAATGCTTGAAAAACATTATCAAGATAACAAGGAATTTCAGGCCTATTCAAAGTATACAAGTATATTTATACCTATGCTTCCTAAAAAAATTTCTAAATAAATTAAAAATATATAGAAGAGGGGGGAATACTGGTTTTTAAATGTATATATATGCTAACATATATATATACATTTAAAAAATCAGGATGAATTTATGAAAATCGGAAAAATATTATCGTTTATTGGTTTTTTATTAATGCTTGGAATGCTTATATATGGTTTTATTATTGGTAGTTTTACTGGTGAAGGTAAAATATTATTAGGAATGCCCTGGGGACAAATATCTCTTGTAGATATCTATATTGAATTTATTATAGTGTGCTCTTGGATAGTTCATAGAGAGAAGAATATTATTAAATCTATAGTTTGGGTTTTATTAGTTTTGACTTTAGGAAGTATGATGATTTGTTTATATATTTTCTTAGCCTTTAATAGTAGTAATGGAAACTGGGAAAGGTTTTGGCATAAAAATAGAATTAACTATTTAAGTTAAACGAAATAAAATTTTTGAAAATGAAAGGAAGCCACAATATGATTAGGAATCAATGGTATGGTATATTAGATTCAAAAGATGTAAAAAGTAAAAAGCCAATAGGTGTTACAAGACTTGGTGAAAAATTGTTTTTTTGGAGAAGTGAAAATGGTAAAGTAAATTGTATTTTTGATAAATGCTGTCATAGAGGGGCATCTTTAAGTGCAGGTAAAGTCATTCATGACAAAATCACTTGCCCTTTTCATGGATTTCAATATGATGCTTCTGGAAAAGTGACTTTAATACCAGCCAATGGTAAGAATACTCCTATACCAGAAAGGTTTAAGGTTAATGCTTATCAAGTAAAAGAAAAATATGGTTTGATTTGGTTATGGTTTGGAGAATTCACCGATGAGTTACCAGAAATCCCTTTTTTCAAAGAGTTAAGGGAAGGTTTCTCCTATGGAGGATTTTCTGAGATGTGGCCAGTTCATTACACTAGAGCTATTGAAAATCAATTAGATGTGGTCCACTTACCCTTTGTGCATACCTCCTCTATAGGTAGGGGGAATAAAACACTAGTAAATGGTCCTGTAGTTAAATGGAAAGAAAATTTAATGACCTTTTATGTGAATAACATAGTGGATGATGGTAAAGTACAGCCATTAAAAGCAAATGAGATTAAAAATTTTGAAAAATTGTTTAGTCTTCAGTTTCAAATGCCAAATCTATGGCAAAATGTTATTAGTGCTGATCTTAGAATAGTAGCAATTTTTGTACCTATTGATGATGAACACACACAAATTTATCTCAGGTTCTATCAGAAATTCATGAATATTCCAGTATTGAAACAATTAGTTAACAAAATGAGTAATATTAGTAATAAATATATTCTTCATCAAGATAGAAGGGTTGTTTTAACACAAATCCCTAAAAAAACTGAGTTTAAAATGAATGAAAATCTTATTCAAGGAGATGCTCCTATTATGGAATATCGTAAGAAGAGGGCATTTTTAAAAGGAGAAGTAGAAAATAAGTAAAATTAAAAAACAAAAATATAGAATAACATGGTAATTTATATTGTAAAATAAATTTAAAAAAAGTATGATATAATTGTTATGTTAAATTTAAACAACTATAGGGGGGAATTTTATAAATGTTTGAGATGAAAGAAAAATACAAAACAGGAATTACATTTATTGATGAAGAACATAAAAAACTTTTCGAAATAGCAGAAAAAGCTTATCAATTGCTAAAAAATCCATATGAGGTGGATAAATACGATAATATAGTGGAAGTAATTGAAGAACTAAGAGATTATACAGTTTATCATTTTAAAGATGAAGAAAAATATATGGAGAGTATAAATTACAAAAGATTATTTACTCAAAAAATTGATCATGCAAATTTTATAGAAAAATTATATGAAGTTAATTTAAGCAAAGTTGATGAAAATCCAGACGAAGCTATTATGAAAATACTAACTTTTTTAAATGACTGGCTGATTAATCATATATTAGAGAAAGATGTACTTATAGCTGCAAAATAAAATTATTGGATAATTAAATATTATCTATAAAAAAGAGAATCAATATGGTCCAGCTAAAGCAATTGGATATTGTGAATAAATCACAAGTGTTTGCATTATTTTTGGATAGGTAAAAAACACCTTTAGACCGTTTTTTTTTCGTTAATATTTTTTTTCTTAACAAGTAAGAAAGATTTTTTTATATTTAATTTATATAATCTAAGGAGGACGTAAAAAAATGATTAGCATTTGACAATAACTAAATAGGGTAGTATTATATATAAGATTGTTAAATGCCCATATATGTACAAAAAATACGCATGTATTAAATTATATTTTTACGAGGGGGGTATTATATGTATAGTGATAAGGTAATGGAACATTTTATGAATCCAAGAAATGTTGGAGAAATTAAAGATGCTGATGGAATAGGTGAAGTTGGTAATGCACAGTGTGGGGATATAATGAAAATATTTATTAAGGTAGAAAACAATATAATATTAGATGCAAAATTTTTGATATTTGGATGTGGATCTGCTGTAGCATCAAGTAGCATGGCAACAGAGCTTGTTAAGAAAAAGACTCTTGAAGAAGCTTGGAAAATTACAAACAAAACCGTTGCAGATTCATTAGATGGACTTCCAAAAATTAAAATGCATTGTTCAGTTCTAGCAGAAGAAGTAATTCATGCTGCAATCAATGATTATAGGGTTAAGCAAGGATTGGAACCTTGGACTGATGATTTTGCAGGTACAAGCCGTTAGTATGATACAAAACAATTTACACAATAGAATAAATTACCTTATAGTTAAAGTGATATGTCTTTTCTTCTAGTAACAGATTTTTATTATTTAATCTGTCTACTTTAATGGGGAGCATATCAGAGTCTATACTATAGGGTATTTTTATTTATAATAGAAAAACATAAAGAAAGAGGGGGAGAACGTGGGCTATAAAAATATCTTCTTAACGGGAGCCATTCAGGTTGGAAAATCTACTGCTATATCTAGGTTTTTAGTGAAATATATTCCTAAAAGCAATATAATAGCAGGTTTCAAAACAAAATCATTTTATGAAAATGGAGTTTTGAGTGGATATTATATTGAGAGTCAGATGAATACTATGATTTCTAATATTTCAGAAAATATTGTGGGTATTAATGCTAAGGGTGAAGGAAAAAAATGTTGCTTGGGAATTCCAGAAGTATTTGAAAAAAAAGGTGTAGAAATATTAAGTGAATCATTAAAAGTACCCAATTCTTTTATACTGATGGATGAACTTGGATTTTTCGAAAAAGATGCATTACAATTTATAAAACAGGTACATAAGACGCTTGATAGTACACATATGGTGTTAGGTGTTTTAAAAGAAAAAGAAAATGATTTTTTAAAGTCTATTTCTATTAGGGAGGACGTAAAAGTAATTAGGGTTACCCTAGAAAATAGAGAAGAAATTGTAAACGAAATCAATAAATATTATGAGGAGTGATTTTTATGAAAATTGCAAAAAAGAGTTTAGTTATATTTGTATTTTTGATGATTTTATTTACAGGGTGCTCCAAAGAGGCTACTGTAAATAAAGAGAAGACGAAAACAAATTCAAGCATTAGAGTTATTACAACATATAAACCAGCTACGGATATTGTACTTGCATTAGGTGCTAAGGACAAATTAGTAGGAGTAAACGATGGAGTAAATAAAGATCCTCTTTTCATGAAGCTTGATAGTAATTTGGCAAGTAAATTAGCACAGGTTGGTTCTAAGAAAAACGGCTTAAATATTGAACAAATAGTTGCTTTAAAACCTGATGTAGTAATTTTATATCCGACTAAAGAATCTGATGACACAGTAAAAAAATTAGCTGCTCAGAATATTAAAGTTGTTAGCATTAATCCTGAAACCATAGCTTTACTCCAGTCTGATATTATTAAAGTGGGAGATGCTATAGGAGAAAGTGAAAAATCTAAAAAAATAGTAACATACTATAAAGAGAAAATTATAAATGTTACTAAAAAACTTGACTCAGTTAAAAATAAAAAAACAGTATATTTAGCAGGTGCTAATGGTATTCTCTCAACATGTTCAGGAGATTATTTGCAACATGAAATCATACAAACTGCTGGCGGAATTGATGTGGCTGCTAAGCTAAAAGGTGGATGGAATGATGTTTCTGTTGAACAAGTAATAGCATGGAATCCTGAAGTAATCATGTCAGTTATGTATTGCCAAGATGGAAGTCCAACCAAAATCATGAAAAATGCCAACCTTCAAACGGTAAAGGCTATTAAAAATAAAGAAATTTACCAAATACCATCAAACATTGGACCTTGGGATATGCCACAACCTAGTAGTATATTATCTATATTGTGGATGAGTAAAATGCTATATCCTGAAGAATTTAAAGATTTGGATATTCACCAAGTTACAAATGAATTCTATAGTGAATTTTATGGTAAGTCTTTTGACGAGTTAGGAGGAACTTTGCTTGAAGAAAGTGATACCAAAAAATAATTTTTTTCATAAAATAATGTATCACAAATGTCTTTTATTTTTAATAATCTTTCTTTTGGTTTTTGTTTTATCAATATTTTTGGGAAGATATGAAATAAGTATTACTGAATATAAAAATGTCTTTATGAGTTTAGGAAAATTTATTAGGGGTGAATCAATTGCAGATTCAAGCATATTAATTTTATATAATGTTAGACTGCCAAGAATTTTACTTGCATCTTTTGTGGGTGCTGGATTATCAGTTTCAGGTCTTATCTTTCAACAGGTATTCAAAAACCCAATTGCATCTCCTGATATATTAGGTGTTACAGCGGGTGCAAGTTTTGGTGCGGCACTAGGAATAGTTTTGCCTTTGAATTTTCCAGGTATAGTTCAGATATTTGCATTTATATTTGGAATACTTGCAATTGGTATTGTTTATGCTTTAAAGAAGGCATCAAAAGATAATAATATTTTATATTTGGTATTAGCGGGGATGATTGTTTCTGCTTTCTTTTCTGCACTACTTTCAATGATAAAATATATAGCAGATCCTTACGAGCAATTACCATCTATTGTATTTTGGTCAATGGGTGGTCTATATAAAGCAAACTGGATAAACGTGATTGGTTGTGGAATTGTAGTTATTCCTAGTATTTTTATTGTTAATAGTCTAAGATTTAAATTAAAAATGCTTTTACTTAATGATGATATGGCAAAAACCATGGGTATGGAGGTAACAAAATTCAGAAATTGTATTTTGTGTTTAGTTTCTTTTGTAGTTTGCTTTTGCGTTAGCATATGCGGAACAATAAGTTGGATTGCACTTATAGTACCGCATATAACAAGAATAATTCTTGGATATAAGAATAAATATATTTACTTAATTACTAGTTTAATTGGTGCAACCACCTTAATTTTAATTGATGATGTTGCACGATGCATAAGTACTACTGAAATACCTGTTGGTATACTTACTGCTGCCATTGGTGCACCTATTTTAGGGTACTTATTGATATTTAAGAAAACGATATAGTTAGGAGACTCCATGAATATAAAAGTAAAAGATCTCTATTTTGGTTATAATGATAAGTATTTATTAGAGAAGATCAATTTAGAATTCAAAAGTGGAAATATATATGCAATACTTGGTAGAAATGGTTCTGGAAAAACCACCTTAATAAAATTAATTTTAGGACTACTAAATTTTAAACGTGGACTAATTACTATTGAAGGTAATAACTGTGTAAAAATTAAAAGCAATGAGTTATCTAAATTAATAGCTTATGTGCCACAAAGTGAACAAGCGACTTATGAAATTAAAGTGATTGAATTGGTGGTAATGGGTAGAAATCCTTACTTGAATTTATTTGATATGCCATCACATAAAGATTATGAATTAGCAGAAAAGGCACTTGAAAATCTTGGAATAAAAAATTTAATGCAGAAGAGCTATTGCGAAATTAGTGGAGGAGAAAGGCAATTGGTTTTAATAGCTAGAGCTTTGGTACAAAATACAAAATTTATTTTAATGGATGAACCTGTCTCTAGCTTAGATATACGAAATCAGCATGATGTATTAAACAAAATAAAAGATATATCTAGGAATTTGGGTATAGGAATTGTACTTTCCATTCATGACCCTAATCTTGCAATGAGATATTGTAATAAAACGGTATTACTTAAAAATGGTAGAATAATGAATCACGGTAATACCAAGGATATATTAAATCAGCAGAATTTATTAGAGGTCTATGATATGAAATTTGAAGCTTTAGAGTCGGAAAATGGTATAAACTTTGTTAGTTTATAAAATAAGGAGAAAAATATGGAACTAGAATTGCTGACTATTATAAAAAATGAACTTATGGAAAATAAAAAAGTTTGTTGCGCATTTATTATTGAACAACAAGGTTCCTCGCCACGTGGGGTAGGAACGTCAATGGTTATAAAGGACAACGGAGAGATATTTGGTACAGTTGGAGGTGGAAATGTAGAATTTACAACTATTGCTGCAGCAAAAAAATGTATTAAAAAAGAAACTAGCGAGACAATTTCTTTAGAGGCTTGTGTTGAAAAAAATGGAGAAAAGATATGTACTGGCAAGGTTAAAATATTTATTAAAACTTATATTCCACAAAAAAAGCTTTTAATAGCAGGCGCGGGGCATGTGGCATATTGTCTTTATAAATTTGCAATTGTGTTAGGATTTTCTGTATATATGTTTGATGATAGAGAAGAGTTGTTAAAAAAAGAGAAATATCCAAAGGCAACAAAATTAATATATGGACAAATTTCAGAGACTATAAAAGAATATGATTTAGATGAGAATTCTTATGTGGTTATCGCCAGCAGCTCACATAAATCTGATGAAAATATATTGAAGGAAGTTATAATGAAAAATACAGCATACGTAGGAATGCTAGGAAGTAAAAAGAAGGTTTCTACTATTAGAGATAATTTACTAAGTCAAAATATTGACATAGAAAACTTAAAAAAAGTATATGCACCAATAGGAATTGGAATTGGTGGGGAAACACCAGAAGAGGTAGCATTAAGCATATTGTCAGAGATAGTCTTGGTTAAAAATAATGGTATTTTAAAACATATGAATTTAATGGATTAAAAAATAGCCAGGTTTCAAACTAAAATTATTTAACACAAATAATAGAAGTGTGGTTTAAGATTACATGAAAAACAATTTTAAACCACACTATTTATCTTGAGTTAAAATAAAATATGATATTTAGAATTATATTATTTCTACAGAATCTCCCTTTCTTACCTTGCCTCCCATAATTACCTTGCAAAATAGGCCTTCGCTTGGCAAGAGACTTATTCCAAACGTTCTGCTAACTATGCTAGGATGGTCTTCTTTACCAATCTGTGTTATTTCTAAAACTACATTTTCGCCTAATCTAATTTTGTTTTCAATTACCAAATTAGATAAATCTAGCCCATCAATTAGAATATTCTCTGCAAAATCACCGGGACCAGCATTTAAGTGATAATTTTTATTAGCATTTTGAACACTAAACCAATTAAGGCAAGTAATTTGTCGTCCCCAATTACCTGCATGTCCATCATTTTCTATGCCATAGTTTTCTATGATATTAGCTTCTAAAACTTCTTCTTTAAGTTGACCTCTTTCTGGACTAATTGATATGGAATATATAGTGCCTTTATTCATTTTAGTTACTCCTTCCTTAGTAATATTACGTTCAAATCAATATTGTTTAAGATGACTATTGTGGCTGCTTCTATTAATTGTATTCTATTTTTATTATCATTTCAATGAAACAAAAAAATATGTATATATTGCTAGATATAGAAGTTGTAAATCCTGTTATCTTTTATTTATTTGTTATTGGCATTTGACGCTAACATAAAAAAAGAGTACTATAAAATTAGTGAATCTCAATAACTAATAAGAGGGGGAGTAATAATGAAAATAGGAATTTCAGCAACAGGAAAAACCAGTGAAAATTTACTTGAGATGAGATTTGGAAGGTGTAAGTATTTTCAAATTTATGATAATGAAAGTAAAGAAGTTGAAATTTTAGAAAATGAAGGTCAAAATTGTAGCGGCGGTGCAGGTATTGTTGCTTCTAATCAATTAATTGCAGAAAAAGTTGATGTTATTATCACTGGAAATTTGGGGCCTAACTCTTTTGGACTTATAGAAAAAGCAGGAATTAAAGCTTATAAGTGTGGTAATATAGCTATAAGTTCAGTACTTGAGAAATATAATAAGGGTGAACTTCAAGAGATAAAAATGTCTGGACCTGCATATCATGGTATTAACCAATAACTTGTAGCTGACAGTGTTATATATTTTAAACTTACAGGGAGGAATTATGGTGAAGAAAGTAGGAATTATTATTTGTGGACGTTATCAGAATTGTGGAGGAGGAAAATGCTTTAGAGCTTTGAAAGAGCGATTGGGCGGCTTTTCTATATACCCTGTAGATGAAGAAGTGGAATTAGTGGGTTATTCATATTGTGGTGGATGTCCAGGTGGAAATATAGAGTATGTTCCAGAAGAAATGATTAAAAATGGGGCTGAAGTAATTCATTTAGCTACAGGTCTTGTAGTTGGGTATCCACCATGTCCAAGCATTCAGAAATTCAAAGAATTTATTGAAACTCATTACAAAATACCTGTAGTAGTTGGGACACATCCAATTCCTATGAAATATTTTTCAGATCATGAAAAAATGTCATTTTGGAAAGAAATGGGTATGAAGGATATTGCGCCAGAATTATTTAAAGACACTGAAACGATAATGAAAAATTACAACTAATTTTTTATTAATAACAAGGGTTGAATCAATAATATAATTATTTCTTGTTATATTAAGTTAAATTACAATAAAATTATAAAAATAATGGAGGTTTTATTATGAGTAAAGTTCAAGGAGATATGAAATCTTGTCTTCAACCAATGGCTAAGGTAATAGTTTCTTGCAGAGGAACTGATGGTAAAAACAATGCGTTAGTGGTAGCATATTGTTGTAATTGTAGTTATGATCCACCAATGATTATGGTAGGAATTGTACCTACTAGGTATTCATATAAAATTATTAAGGAAACAGGTTGTTTTGTAGTTAATCTTGCTACAAAAGAGCAAAAGGAAATGTTCGATTATTTAGGTAGTCATAGTGGTAGAGATGAGGATAAATTTGCCAAACTTAACATTAATGTTGAAGAAGGAATACATGTAAATGCTCCATTATTATCTGATTGTCCTATAAATATAGAATGCAAAATAGTGGATTCTATAGTTACTGGTTCACATGAGATGTTTGTAGGCAAAATTGAATATGTTCATTCTGATAGAAAAATAGTTGATGATAAAGGACATATTGATTATTCTAAAGTTGATCTTATCTAAAATCAATTGAATAATTTGAAGACTGGGAAGAAAGTAAGGGGTTGGGTATCATCCCTTATTTATTGTAGATTTTTAAGAATGTATTCTTTAAAAAATAAGACAGCAAATGAAGAGAGGACAATAATTTAATGAATGATATACATAAATTTAAAGTTAATGAGGATTATTTTATTTTAGACGTAAGTTCCGGAACTATTCATGTAGTAGATGAGATTGTTTATGATATAGCTGATGAAAATGGTATTGAAAGTAGAAGCAATGTTCTAAAAAAGTTTAACGGAAAATATGATGAAACTGTTTTAAATGAATGCTATGACGAGATAGAAGAACTTATACAAAAGGAGCAATTATATTCTGAAGACAAGTATGAACCTATTGCTAAAAATTTTGAGAGTGAACCTGATTATATAAAAGCTGTATGTCTTAATATTGCACATGATTGCAATTTAAGATGTAAATATTGTTTTGCTGATGGAGAAGGCTATGATCAGCAAAAAATATTAATGAGTTTTGATATTGCTAAAAGAAGTATTGATTTTTTAATTGAACATTCAGGTACAAGAGTAAACATAGAAGTGGATTTTTTCGGTGGGGAACCTCTTTTAAATATGGATGTTGTTAAAAAAACAGTTACTTATGCAAGAAGTATAGAAAAACAATATAATAAAAATTTCAGATTCACAATCACTACTAATGCTACATTATTAACTGAAGATATTATGGATTATTTGGAAGAAAATATGGTGAATGTTGTTTTGAGCATTGATGGTAGGAAAGAAATACAAGATAGTATAAGAGTAAGAATTAATGGTGGAGGTACCTATGATGATATTCTTCCTAAAATAAAGAGCATGGTTGAAAGAAGAGTTAAATCTAAAAAACAATATTATATAAGAGGTACATTTACATCTCAAAATTTAGATTTTCATAAAGATATCAAACATTTTATAGATCTTGGATTCAAAGAAATTTCAATTGAACCAGTGGTTTTGCCACCAGATAATACACTATCTATAAAAAAAGAGTACTTAGAACAAATATATGAAGAGTATGACAAAATTTATAATGAACTATTAAAGCATGATGATGTTATTTTTTATCATTTTAATATTGATATTAATGGAGGAGCATGTATTTATAAAAGGATATCTGGTTGTGGAGCTGGTTTTGAATATATTGCAGTAACTCCAGAAGGAGACATATATCCTTGTCATCAATTTGTAGGAAATAAAGTGTTCTATATGGGAAATGTTTATGATGGCATTAAAAAGAAAGAAATGTCAACAGAGTTTAGAAAATCTAATATATATAATAAACCAGATTGTAAAAAATGTTGGGCAAGGTTCTATTGTAGTGGAGGTTGCCAAGCTAATAATTATAATTTTACTGGAGATATTAAAAAGCCTTATGAAATTGGTTGCAGTATGCAAAAGAAAAGATTCGAATATGCAATTGCATTACAGCATTATAGGAATGATAAACTTCTAGAAAAATAAGTAATTAGGATTAACAGCAAGACAATAATAATAAATTAAAAACTAAAATTTATCATTTAATAGACTATATTATTATTTTATATAAATAATAGTATAGTCTATTATTTTGTACAGATAAATATGAAGTTTTTTTAAAACTTATAACATAGGTTATTGACATATGCCCAAAACAGTGTATAATAGTAGTTGTAAGGGGCATATGTCCAAAACAAAAAAAAGGAGATGTTTTCATGGCTAGAAGAGATGGTACAGGTCCAATGGGAAAGGGGCCACTAACAGGAAGAGGAATGGGTTTAGGTAGAAATATTTCTAATAATTCAGTTTCACCTGAAAATCAAAAGGATTTGATTGCAGAAGAAAAAATTAATCTTGAAAATAGACTTAATTCCATAAATAATAAATTAGATAATTCTAAGAATGATAAATAAGATCTAAGCAAGTCTGAATTCAAATATTCAGTTAATAAAAAAAATAATGTATTAATAAAATTTACATCTAAAGTTATTGACATATACCCTGAAAATATAACAGTAGGTGTAAGTGATAAATGTTTAAAATAATGAAGGAGATGTTTTTATGTCAAGAAGAGACGGTACAGGTCCAATGGGAATGGGAGCAAGAACAGGAAGAGGAATGGGATTTTGTAATGTGACTAATGCTATAGGCGCAATTAGTGGGTTAGGTCGTAGAGGTGGTTTTGGAACGGGTTTAGGAATGAATAGTTTTAATAATGCAATAAATCCTGTAAATCAAAAAGATTTACTTTCAGAAGAAAAAGCTGCTCTTGAAAATAGACTTAATATGATAAATAACCAATTAAATACTTCTGAAGATAATAAATAAATAACCAAATAAAAAAACAATTAAATAAAGGGTGGTAAATCACTTTATATAAGGAGTGGGTTACCACCCCTTATTTGATATATAAAAGGGGATTATTGTTAAAACGAGGTTGCCACGCAAGAACCATCTTTTATTCCAATTAATAAAGTTATTCACACGTATTTTACAACTAAATTGATCATTTAAATGGTATTTTGTTTATTATAAAGAAGGTTGCTTTTAAAATATTATAAAAGTAACATTTTTAATATTGAAAAAATTTAATAAAAGAGTATACTATAAATGAATGTAAATGCGAACGAATTGTATTTACATAGCATAGGAGGTTGTTAAATGTTAAAAACAAGTAAGAAACTATTGTTATTTTCTATTATTTTTTCTGCTATATTTTTTTCTGCATGTAGTGCTGACAAAGAGACTAGTGATAATAATATAAAAGAAAAACTTAGTGTAGCCGTTTCTATAGTTCCACAAGAAACTTTTGTAAAGGCTGTTGGCGGAGATAAGGTTAATATTGTTACTATGATACCACCAGGAAAAAGTCCGGAAAATTTTGCACCTAATCCAGATATTATGGAAAGTCTTAGTAGTGCCTCTGTATATTTTACTATAGGTGTACCTACTGAAAGTGCAAGTATACTGCCTAAAATAAAGGATTTTAATAATGATATAAAAATAGTTAATATGGCTGATGCAGTTTCAAAGGTTTATCCCGATAGAAAATTCGCCTCTGGAGAGAGAGATCCTCATATTTGGCTTTCACCTAAAAGAGCAAAAGTTATGGTAGAGGAAATAGTAAAAGAGCTTTCATTAAAAGATCCTACTAATAAAGGCTTTTATGAAACAAATGGTAAGAACTATATAAATAAACTTGATAAACTGGATAGTGATACAAAAGCATCTTTGCTGTCACTTAAGAAAAAATCATTTATATGCTACCATCCAGCTTTTGGATATTTTGCAGATGAATATGGACTAGAAATGGTATCACTTGAACAAGAAGGAAAAGAAGCAACTATAGATGATCTTCAAAAGACAATAGATTTTGCAAAAAAAGAAGGAATAAAAGCTATATTCTATCAAGCAGAAATAGATAGTAAACAATCTAAAACTTTTGCTTCAGAAATTGATGGAAAGGCTGAAATGGTAGAACCACTTTCAGCAGATTATATAAATAACTTAGGAAAAATGGCAAGAACTTTTAAACAAGCGATGGAGAGTAATTAAAATGAATGCAGTTGAGATAAAAAATTTAAGCATATATTATGAAAATTTAAATGCTTTAGAAGATGTAAATCTTACTATAAAGGATAAAGAATTTATTGCAATACTAGGTCCAAATGGAGGAGGAAAATCAACACTATTAAAAGCAATACTAGGATTAATTAAACCTACCTTAGGTGAAATAAAAGTATACGGTAAGGATCCAAATAATAAAAGAAATTCCATAGGATACGTACCTCAATTTACAAAGTTTGAAAAAAATTTTCCTATTGATGTAATTGATGTTGTACTTATGGGAAGATTGAGATTTGGTATGAATTTTTTTCATAAATATTCAAAAGAAGATATGGAATTTGCTAATAATGTAATGAATATGTTAGAAATATATGAACTGAGGAATAGGCAGATAGGACAACTTTCTGGTGGTCAGATGCAAAGAGTATTAATAGCAAGGGCACTTTGTACTGAACCTAAACTTTTACTTTTAGATGAACCAACTGCTAGTCTTGATGTACAATCAAAAACTAGCATTTATTCATTACTTAAAGATCTTAATAAAAAGATGACTATATTAGTGGTTACTCATGATACAGGCTTTGTATTTTCTTATATAGATAAAATAGCTTGTTTAAATCAGAAGCTATTTTATCATGGAGAACCTGAGCTTGATAAAGATATAATGGATAAAGTTTACGGATGCCCAGTAGATGCTATATCTCATGGTGATGTGCCTCATAGAGTGTTTAGAAACCATCAGGAGGTAAATAAATGATAGAGGCTATTTTTAAATATACGTTTTTGCAACATGCTATAATTTGTGCAGTACTAGCAAGCATAATATGTGGCATTATCGGAACAATAATAGTTGAAAAAAAACTTGTAATGATGAGTGGCGGTATAGCACACGCAGCATTTGGTGGTGTGGGTATGGGGTATTTTCTAAAAATAGAACCCATAATTGGTGCTTTAATATTTTCAGTAGTATCATCGTTTGGAATAGTTGAGATAAAAAGAAGGTCAAAGGTAAATACTGACACTATTATAGGAATGTTTTGGTCACTAGGTATGGCACTTGGAATTATATTCATCTCTCTTACCCCAGGATATCCTCCAGATATATCATCATATTTATTTGGAGATATACTTACTGTTTCTAAAATAGATTTATATATAATGGCTGGTTTGGATTCTGCTGTTATTTTTATAGTAATAGCATTTTTTAATAATATAAAAGCTTATCTATTTGATGAGGAATTTTCTAAAGTAGTTGGAATTAACGTTAAACTAATGGAGTATATAGTCTTTTTACTTATAGCATTTAGTGTAGTTGTACTTATAAGGGTAGTAGGCATAATACTTATAATTGCACTTTTAACTGTTCCACCGGCTATCTCTAAAATATTTACATATGATTTAAAGAAAATCATGGGACTTTCCATTCTATTTGGAGTATCATTTTCATTAATAGGACTCTTTATATCATATAAGATTCATATTGCTTCTGGAGCCTCTATAATAATTGTAGCGGTGGGTACGTACATAATATTCTTTATGGCGACTAAGTTGCTTAGCAAAAGAACAAAACATAAAAAATTTAACTAAAGCAATATTTAGTATTATGAATTAAAAGTTAACTGTGGTATTTATAGTATTTGCCATAGTTAATTTTTATTTTTTTCGAATTTTTAGCTTAAGGTTTTTAATACACAAATATAAAAAAATAGTTATTGACAGATAAGTTTTACATATGTTATTATAGTCTTACATACCCGGTATGGGTATAAAAGAGAGGTGAAGGTTATGAAAATTAAAATAATTAACAGTAGATGTCCAGAAAATCATCCGTGTCCATCAGTGAGAGTATGTCCAGTAAATGCTCTACAGCAAGTAGGCTTTGATGCACCTACTGTGCTAGAAGATAAGTGTACTAAGTGTGGTAAATGTGTAAAGTATTGTCCTATGGGAGCAATACAGCTTGCAGAAGCTTAAAGATAAATTCATGAGAGATGAAAATATTTTACAAACAATAAATAAATAAATATTAAAAATGGAGGTTTTTTAAATGAAAGAAATAAATGATAATATTTTTAGTGAAGAAGTAACTGAAAATGATGGCCTAGTAGTAGTAGATTTTTGGGCACCGTGGTGTGGACCATGTAGAATGGTTGGACCTGTTATGGAAGAATTAGATAAACAATATGCTGGAAAGATAAAATTTGTTAAAGTAAATGTAGATAAAAATCCTATGATTTCAAATCAATTTGGAATTTCAAGTATACCAACCATTATGGTATTTAATGGTGATAAAGCGGTAGAAAATATAGTTGGATTTAGACCTAAAGCTGATTTTGAAAAAATATTTAATAGGCATATTTAATATTATTATTTTCCAATATTATTATTTTCCAATATTATTATTTATCAGTTTTCTTAAAATATCAAGTAAACACAGAGTGAAATGTTTCGCTCTGTGTTTACTTGATATTTTTAAAAAATTTCATGTGTTTGATTATGCCAATAAAAATAAGTGTTGAGTTTTTATATAAAGTTTATTGGCATTTGACAATAACTAATAATAGGAGTAGTATAATAATTATAAATATAAGATAGTATTTTATGGTAGGATTCAGTGCATTTCTTTTAAGTGATGCATAATCATACAAGGATAAACAATAATATTATAGATTGAGATTTAATAAAGTCATTAAATTAAAATATAGGAGGATTTATTTATGAGAATAGCAGTTGCAAGCGAAGAAAAAAAAGTAAGTGGACATTTTGGTTATTGCGATGGGTTTACAATATATGAAGTAGAAAAAGGTAAATTAATAAATAAGAATTTTACTGCAAATCCGGGACATAAGCCTGGGTATCTTCCAGTATTTTTAAAGGAGTTAAATGTAAATACTATTATTGCAGGTGGCATGGGAGAAATAGCACAAAATTTATTTAACGAAAATGGGATTGAAGTAGTAGTTGGTGCAGAGGGACTTAGTGATGATGCAGTAGAAAAATATATCAATGGTGAATTAAAATCAACGGGGACTGTTTGTCATGAACATATACAGTAGGGTTAATATAATGAATAATGAAAAAGGATGATTTTATGAATAATGATTTCATGTCTTTTAAAAAGATATTAAAAAACCATGGCTATGAATTTACTTCACAAAAGCAATTGATACTTAGAACTATTTTAGATTACAAAACTCATTTAAATGCAAAAGAGATATATGAAAGAATAAAAGACAAAAATATAGGACTTGCTACCGTTTATAGAGCCTTGAAAGTATTTAATGAGTTAGGAATTGTTAAAGAAATAAATATTAATGGTATAAGTTATTACGAAATGAAAATATTTAGTGGAAAGCCTTTGCATATTCATTTTAAATGTTGTAAATGTGGTAGTATTATTGATTTAGACAGTCAAAGCTTAAACCTTGACTATCTTAAATTGAATAAAAAAATGGAAAAAGAAAAAAACTTAGAAATATACGATTCTAATATTATTTTTGTAGGAATATGTAGTGAATGTAAAGAAAAATTACAATGTCAAGAGAAAGAGAATGTAGAAGATTAAAGTGGATTATAATGGGAAAATATGGGTTATTGGCATTTGACAATAATAAGTAATTAGAGTAATATTAAAAGGAAAAATGTTAATATATATATATATAGGAGATGATTTCATGGCAGAGTGTAATACATGTCCATCAAGTGATGGATGTTCAAAGGATAAGGCCAATTGTATGATTGAAAATAATCCTTTAAATAATGTAAAGAAAATAATTGGAGTTATGAGCGGTAAAGGAGGAGTTGGTAAGTCTTCCGTAGCTGTTCTTATTGCAAAGCAGTTAAAGAGTCTTGGATATAGTGTGGGAGTATTAGATGCTGATATAACTGGACCAAGTGTTCCTAGACTTCTTGGACTTAAAGGCAAAAGAGCAACCAACAATGAACAGGGCATATTACCTGTTGAAACTAGCGATGGTATAAAAGTTATGTCTTTAAATTTTTTAACAGAAAAAGAAGATGATCCTGTAATTTGGAGAGGTCCTATGTTATCGAATGTGGTTAAGCAGTTTTGGACAGACGTTATTTGGGAAGATCTTGATTACTTAGTAATTGATATGCCTCCAGGTACAAGTGATATAGCATTAACAGTAATGCAGACTATTCCAATTAATGGTATAGTTATGGTATCTATACCACAAGACCTTGTTTCTATGATAGTATCAAAAGCGGTAAATATGGCAAAAAAAATGAATATTAATGTTTTAGGTGTTATTGAAAATATGAGTTATATAACTTGTCCTGATTGTGGCAAGAAAATAAAACTTTTTAATGGCGAAGGTACAGATAAATTTTTAAAGGAAATGGACTTAAAACTTTTAGCAGATATTCCTATGTTAAGTAGCATAAGTAACCTAGCAGAGCATGGATTTGAAAGTGAAAATGAAAGTCTTGAATTAATTTTTAAGCCTATAGTAACAAATATAATAAATGATTTGGAGGGAAAATAATGAAAATAGCAATATCGTCAACAGGAAAAACTACCAAAGATTTATTAGAGTCATTTTTTGGAAGATGCGAATATTTTCAAATCCATGATACGACTAGTGGAGATATTAAAATTATAGAAAACAAGGGCAAAACTTCTAGTGGTGGAGCTGGGATTGCTGCATCTAATCAGTTAGTAGATGAAAATGTAGATGTTATAATAACAGGAGATCTTGGACCTAATGCTTTTGAAATTATTGAAAAATCTGGAATTAAAGCATATAAGTGTGGAAATATAGCTATAAGCTCAGTTCTTGTAAAATATGATAAGGGTGAACTAGAACTGTTAAAAATGTCAGGTCCTGCACGTAAATAAAGGTATGTAAATTTATTGAATTAAAATATAAGGAGGAATTATAAATGAAAATAGCAGTGGCAAGTGATGGAAAACAAGTAAGTGGACATTTTGGACATTGTGAGGGTTTTACAATTTATGAGGTAGAAGAAGGTAAAACAGCAAATAAGAATTTTACCCCGAATCCTGGACATAAACCTGGATATCTTCCAGTGTTTTTGAAGGAATTAAATGTAAATCTTATTATAGCAGGTGGTATGGGAGAAACGGCACAAAATTTATTTAATGAAAAGGGTATTGAAGTAGTAGTTGGGGCACAAGGACTAAGTGATGATATAGTACAAAAATATATAAATGGTGAATTAAAATCAACAGGTAGTGTCTGCAAAGAACATGAACATGAAGGACATTGTAACGATTAAATATTATTTATAGATACTATTAGAACTGTGGATGAGGAAAACTCATTCCACAGTTTTTTTATGTTCATAAATTATTAAATTTAAGTATAAGGAAATTTTATTTAATAATTCTTATGGATATATATTGAAAGTACAAAGAAATGTCAATGTTCTATTGACATAATATTGGCATATGCTATAATATACCTAAAGGCGGTATAGGTACATGAAAGAAATGTTAAATATTTAAAGAGTGATTCTATTTTAAATAGCATATATAATTGTATAAAATAGGTACAAGTTATCGTAATGGATGGTTTAAGTTAGTGGTTATTTACATAGTAAAAAATATAGCAAAAACATTGGAGGAATAATAATGATTAAAACTGATATATTAATAGTTGGGGGAAGTGCAGCGGGAATACTTACTGCTACAACAGCAAAAAAGGTGTACGATGATAAAAAAGTGTTGATTGTAAGAAAAAATAAAACAGTTATGGTTCCTTGTGGAATACCATACATTTTTGGAACATTAAAAGATGCAAGTAAAAATAGAATACCAGATACAATGCTTATAGATGCGGGGGTAGAACTTTTAATAGATGAAGTTGTAAAAATTGATAAGGAAAATAAAATTGCAACTTTAGCAAACAATGATGAAATTAATTATGACAAACTTGTAATAGCAACAGGTTCACTTCCAGTTATACCTAAATTTATTAAAGGCTATGATTTAAATAACGTATTTCCCATCATAAAGGATGAAGAGTATTTAAATGATATGTTAATTAAATTGGCTAATATGAAGGATATAGTAGTTATAGGCGGAGGATTTATCGGTGTAGAGTTTGCAGAACAATTAAAAAAAGATGGGAAAAATGTGACTATCATAGAAGTAGCTGAAAAATGTTTATGGCAAGCTTTTGATAATGATGTTTGTGACATTGCTGAACAAGAAATGAAGGAAAATGGCATAAATATTAAAGCAGGCATTAGAGTTAAAAATATATTAGGTAATGAAAAAGTTGAACAAGTTGAACTTGAAAATGGAGAAAAAATAAAAGCGGATGCAGTTATTTTAGGTATGGGTGTAGTTCATAATTCAAGCCTTGCTAAAGATGCAGGATTAAAAGTAAATGAAAAAGGTGCAATAATTGTAGACGAATATATGAGAACAAGTGAAAAAGATATTTTTGCAGAGGGAGATTGTGCTCAAAAAAGATGCTTTTTTACAAATAAAGATATTCCAATATTGCTTGCATCTGTTGCTGTTATGGAAGCAAAAGTGGCAGCTTCTAATTTATATGGATTAAGATATATACGAGAAAATAAAGGAACAATTAGTGCTTTTTCAACAAAGGTATTTAATAAATCTTTTGCAGCTGCTGGACTTACAGAAAGACAAGCAAAAGAAGAGGGGTTTAAAGTAATTGTAGGAAAATCTACAACTATGGACAAGCATCCTGGCTCACTTCCAGGAACAAGTAAAATGGCATTAACTCTATTATTTGTAGCAACTTCTGGAGTACTTATAGGAGCACAAATATCTGGAGGAGAGAGTGTTGGTGAAATGATTAATATATTAAGTCTATCAATACAGAAAGGCTTAACAGCAAATGAACTTAATACTTTCCAAGTGGCAACTCATCCACTACTTACAGCTTCACCAGTTGCATATCCAATAAATGCAGCAGCACTAGAAGCATTAATAAAAATGAAATAGATTTATATATTGTAGAAATTTGGATGATAATTAATCACAAAAGTTTGGAAATTACTAGCACTAATGCAAAAGAAATTAATAATAAGCATACCAATATTTATGATACTTGGGATAACAGTAGGTAGCATATTCAATGTTGCCTTTTTTAAACAATGGATAATGCCTCTTACCTTCCTCATGGTTTACCCTATGATGGTTACATTGAATGTAAAAATTTTATTTAATAATCCAATGCTTATTATCAGAATTTTATTTCCATTAATACTTCTATATTTATTTAATTTTATTTTTAGCACAGTAGTTGCAAGAATGATGTTTAATAAAGAAGATGATATTTTACTTGTATATGGAACGGTTATGAGAAACCTCTCATTGTGTTTAGCTATAGCCATGACTGCATTTAAGGAACAAGGAACGTAAGCTGTGATAATTATATTATTGGCATTTGTGATTCAAGTACAATCAGCTGCATGGTATGTAAAATTAACTAACAAAATATTTAGTAAATAAGGGGTGAATTATCACCTCTTATTTAATTGAGTTGAAAATGGGTTGAAAATCGATTAAAATATAATTTATAGTCTATATATAAAACCAATCGTTGTAAAAACAAATACATTGGATATTATTAGGAGGTAGAATTAAATGATTACACCAAAAACCATATTATTAGATATAGTTGAAAAATATCCTGAAACTGAGGCTGTATTTCATGAATATGATACTGCTTTAGGAGAATGCTTACTATGTGTTAATTTATTTGAGTCTATCGAATACATAGTAGACAAGTACAACCTTAATCTTAATGAAATAATAGGAAAACTAAATAGTACTATGCAGTAAAGCTTCTGCTAACTATTTAAGTAGCATTTATTGAATGGGTTTCCACTAATTAAAATACAGGAGGAATTATATATGAAAGATATAAAAATACTAAGAGATGAAATGGTAAAAATGAAGAAATGGGCATTAATTGGAGCATCACCAAATGAAAGTAAATTTGGATATAAAATATTAATGCAACTTAAAGAAAAAGGATATACAGTATACGGTATAAACCCTAAATACGACGAAATAAATGGAATTAAAATTTATCATTCATTAAAGGAACTGCCAGAGAAAGTAGATGCGGTAAATATTATAGTGAATCCTACACTAGCACTAAAAGCTTTAGATGATGTTGTAGAATGTAAAATAGAAAATGTATGGTTTCAACCAGGTTCTTATGATCCACAAGTTTTAAATAAGGGTAAACAAAATGAACTTAATATGGTTTTTCATGAATGTTTATATGTAGAATTAAATAAGATTTAAAATTGTTATAAATACTAAAAAGGGTTTAGGAAACAATTCACTATTTATAAAATATTCTAGTATATCTAAGCAGAAGGTTTAATACAACCTTCTGCTTTTTGTGGTATATTAGGTTTTATTTTAATAAAGTTATTGACATATACCCAAAACAGAGTATAATAATAGTTGTAAGGGGCAAATGCCCAAAACAAAAAAATAAAGGAGATGTTTTCATGGCTAGAAGAGATGGTACAGGTCCAATGGGAATGGGATCAAACACAGGAAGAGGAATGGGATTTTGTAACGTAACTAATGCTACCGGAGTTGCTAGAGGCTTAGGAATGGGATTAGGTTTAGGCCGCAGAGGCGGTTGTGGAATGGGTTATGGCATGAATAGTTTTAATAATCCAATTAATGTTGTAAACTCTAAAGATTTACTTGCACAAGAAAAAATTAATCTTGAAAATAGACTCAATATAATAAATAATCAATTGAATACTTCTCAAGATGATAAATAAATAAATAAAGGGTGATTTATCACCCTTTATTTACTTTTTCAAATAATTATAGATGGAGGGTTTGTTATGAGTAAAGTTAAAGGGAATATGAGTTCAAGTCTTCAACCAATGCCAAAAATAATAGTATCTTGTCGAGGAAAAGATGGTAAAAACAATGCATTAGTTGTAGCATATTGTTGTAATTGTAGTTATGATCCACCAATGCTTATGGTAGGCATTGTTCCTTCACGCTATTCACATAAAATTGTAAAAGAAACAGGTTGCTTTGTAGTAAATATTTCTACAAAAGACCAAAAGGAAATGTTTGACTATTTGGGTAGTCACAGTGGTAGGGATGAAGATAAATTTTCAAAACTTAACATTAAAGTTGAAGAAGGAACAAAAGTAAATGCGCCATTATTAGCAGATTGTCCTATAAACATAGAATGTACAGTGGTAGACTCTATAATTACTGGTTCTCATGAAATGTTTGTAGGTAAGATTGAATATGTACATGCTAATAAAGAAATCGTTGATGAAAAAGGTATTATTGATTATTCTAGGATTGAACTTATATAAGATCAATATTAAAAGTTATTGACATATACCCAAAATGGAGTATAATAATATATATAGGATGAGGGGTGTTTTGACACTCCCTTATTTATTACATAAATATATAATAGAAGTGAAAATAAAAAGATGGGGGAATGCGCTATTGCTTTAAGATATATTACTAATTACAAAAAAGATGATGTATTGAGAAAGAGATCAAAGTACGTTGATAAGGTTGATAAAAGAACATTACAGCTGTTAGATGATATGGCAGAAACTATGTATAAAAAAAATGGTGTTGGACTTGCTGCACCACAAGTAGGAATACTTAAAAGAGTAATTGTTGTTGATATAGGGGATGGACTTATGAAATTAATAAACCCTGAAATAGTAGAAAGAGATGGAAATCAACAAGATACAGAAGGGTGTTTAAGCATTCCGGGAATAACAGGCGAGGTTAATCGGCCATATAAAGTAAAGCTTAAAGCTATCAATGAAATTGGTAAAGATGTAGAAATTGAAGCTATAGGATTACTTGCAAGGGCCTTTTGTCATGAAATTGATCATCTAGATGGTGTTTTATTTATTGATAAGGTAGTTTATGGAACTATTAAAAATACTAATATTTAAAATGAAAAGGAGATGTATTTATGTCAAGAAGAGATGGTACAGGTCCAAATGGAATGGGAGCTAGAACAGGAAGAGGAATGGGTTTTTGTAATGTAACTAAAGTTGTAGGTGAGATGGGAAGATTAGGTCTTGGCTTAAGAAATGGAAGAGGAACCGGAAGAGTAGCAGGAAGTGGACTACGAAATATAACTAAAGTTGTAGGTGTAATTGGAGGTTTGGGTCTTAGTTTAGGATTAGGTTCTAAAAAAAGTTTTTTATTGGATAATTTTAAAAATTTAGTGAATTCTGAAAATCCTAAAAAATTACTTTCAGAGGAAAAAACTATTATTGAAAATAAACTTAGTTTAATGAACAATCAAATGAATACACAGCACAATGATAAATAAGAGGTGGTTAATCACCTCTTATTTGTTATATGTAAAGGTATAACCATATTAAAAACAGTGTAGACTAATAAGTATGAAAAAAGCTTGCAATTAATATAAAATAATCAAAAAAAGTATTTAAATTTAATTAGTGGAGGATATATTATGAATAAATTAAAATTTGTATATGGTATTGTACCATCAAGAAGACTAGGAGAATCTCTAGGAGTAAGTCCTATTCCTAAAAAAACATGTAATTATTCATGCATATATTGCCAACTTGGGAGAACAAATAAATTATCAAACAAGCGTATGGAATTTTTTGATGTTTCTGATATTATTGCTGAACTTAAAATCTATTTAGGTAATGGATCTGATTTTGATGTTGTTACAATAGTGGGAGAGGGAGAACCTACTCTTTATTCAAAACTTGGTGAATTGATATGTAAAATTAAAGAACTTACATCTAAACCTGTAGTAGTTATTACCAATGGAGCATTGCTTTATGATAAAATGGTTCAGAAAGAATTAAGTCAAGCGGATATTATACTGCCATCTTTAGATGCTTATGATGAAGAAACTTTTAAAAGGATTAATAGACCGCATGGTGAATTAAATTTTATGACGTGTTATAATGGGCTTGTTGATTTTTCAAATACATATAAAGGAGAATTATGGCTTGAAATAATGTTGATAGAAGGAATTAATGATGATAAAAATTCACTTTTAAAATTTAAATCATTGATTGAAAAAATAAAATATAATAGATTATATATAAATACCCCTGTAAGGCCTCCAGCTGAGGAATATGTTAAAGCAATTAACAGTGAAAGCATGAATAAGGCTATTGAAATACTAGGGGGTATATCCATAGATAATTTAGTTTCTGTTGGATTTAAAAGCGAAATTCAAGATGATTATGAAGCTATTTTAAATATTATTAGAAGACACCCTATGAATCAGTTTGAAATCACAAGTTTTTTGAATTCTAGAAAATGTATTGATGTTAGCGATGTTATTGAAAGGCTAAATGAAGATAGTAATATAAATCATATTAACTATAAAGGAATTTTTACATATAGATTAAAATAGATGTACCGGAAGTGAATATATATGAATAGTTTATCCATAGATTTTGGAAGGGTTTTGATATTCTTAATATTCAGGTGTTTATAGTCAATTATGAAATGTTTTAATAATAAGAATAAGAGAGTGAGGTTAAGTAAGTAATGGCAAGACCAAGAAAAGGGAGAAGAGTTTGTACTTTACCACAAGTTAATAAGTTTGGGCCTATAGGTGTATTAGAAAATGCATGTGAACAATTAATAATGACAGTAGAGGAATACGAAACTATAAGACTTATGGATTTGAACGGATTAAATCAAATGGAAACTGCAGAGGTTATGGAAGTTGCACGTTCAACAGTGCAAAGAATATATGATGATGCTCGCAGAAAAATTGCGGATAGTTTAGTAAATGGTAAGGTATTGCTAATAGAAGGTGGGGATTACAAGCTCTGCAGTGATTTTGGAGATGAAGAAAAATGTGATGATTGTATTTGTCATAGACATAGACATGGTAGAAATATGAATTTGAGAGGTTAAATATGGATGTTAGCTTAGAATGTATTTACTGTACTATCAAAAAAGCAGATTCACTATTTGATCAGTATGAAACTAATAAAGATAAGAAACTGATATTCATGAAACAAGTGTTTAAAATTATTTCAATGTCCGAAAAAAATGATACATCACCTTATTTAAGTGCACAAATAATGAGATTTTTAAATAATGATTTAAATTTAGGCGATGTTTATTATAAAATAAAAAAAGAATATAATGAACTTTTAATTTCTATGGAAAAAGAGATTTTATCTTATATTTATAATTCAGATGATAAATTATTTACAGCGCTAAAATATGCTATGGTAGGTAATTTTATAGATTTTGGGGCTATGGACAAAGTTGACATTGGACAATTAAAATATTTAATTAAAAATGCTTCAGAACAAGTAATAGATGTTATTGAATATAAAAGCTTTTTAAAACAATTAAAAAATGCTAAACAAATAGTATATATTGTAGATAATGCAGGAGAAATTGTTTTTGATAAAGTATTTATTAAAATAATAAAAGAAATGTTTCCAGATGTAATTATAGATGTTATTGTAAGAGGAAAACCTGTATATAATGATGCAACTATAATAGATGCAGAGAAAGTTGGTCTTTGTAATTTAGTTAATGTTATAGAAAATGGAACAGATATACCTGGTACACAATTAGATGAAATAAATATAAATTCAAAACAGGCAATTGAAAATGCAGATTTAATAATTGCAAAGGGACAAGGAAATTTTGAGAGTCTTTTTGGATGTGGTAAGAATATTTTTTATATATTCTTATGCAAGTGCGATTTATTTACTAAGAGATTTAATATAGAAAAATTCAAAGGAATCTTTGTTAATGAAAAAAACGTTATTGATATAATGCGATAACGTTGTTAACAATTTTAGAACCTATAGTGAAGCATAATATATTTTGTGTAACACTATTATTTTTTTTAATTAAATTATTGGCATTTGACAATAACTAATAATAAGAGTAGAATAAAAAGTGAAAGTGGCAAATGCCAATTTACAAACAAAGGTTAGACAATAAAACATTGGAGGTAAAATAATGAAAATAGTAATTTCATCAACAGGAAAAACTAAAGAAGATTTATTAAATACTAGGTTTGGTAGATGTGAATATTTTCAGATTCATGATACTGAAAGTGAAGAATTTAAAGTTATAGAAAATAAGGGTCAAGATGCTAGTGCCGGAGCAGGAATTCTTGCATCCAATCAAATAATTGATGAAAAAATAGATGTTGTTATTACAGGTAATCTTGGTCCTAATTCATTTGGACTTATGGAAAAAGCCGGAATTAAAGCATACAAATGTGAGAGTATAAGTATAAGCGCAGCGCTTGAAAAATATAATAAAGGCGAGCTAGAAGAAATAAAAATGTCTGGTCCTGCATATCATGGTGGGGGTAAGTAGAATGAATATGAACATAGCAGTTCTTAGTGGAAAAGGAGGAACAGGTAAAACTACGGTTTCTACCAATCTTGCTCTTGCATTAGAGGCGAATTATATAGATTGTGATGTTGAAGAACCAAATGGCTTCTTATTTTTAAAACCTGAAGTAGACAAAATAGAAAAAGTTATGGTGGAGTATCCGGTTATAAATAAAGCCAATTGTGTTTCTTGTGGAGCTTGCGTAAATGCATGTCAATTTAATGCTCTTGCAAAAGTAAATGATGAAATTTTATTGTTTGAGAAGTTGTGCCATGGATGTGGAGCTTGTGAAATTGCATGCAAACATAATGCCATAACATATAAAAAAAGACAAACAGGTAAAATTGAAAGTGGAAAAATGAGAAACATAGAATGTAGTAGGGGAGTTTTGAATATAAATGAACCTATGGCAGTCCCTATTATTAGACAACTACTTAAAAATATTGCAAGTGGGGTTAATTTAATTGATTGCCCTCCTGGAACCTCATGTAATGTAGTAAACGCATTAAAATATGCTAATGGAGCAATACTTGTTACAGAGCCTTCTGAATTTGGACTTCATGACTTGAAAATGGCTGTAGAACTTGTGAAAATGTATAACATACCTTTTGGTATAGTTATAAATAAAGATGACGAAAAAGATAATATAATAAAAAGATATTGTAGAGAAGAAAAAATAAATCTCATAGGTACTATACCTTACAGTAGAAGTACAGCAGTGCTTTATTCTAAGGGAGAAATATTATATGATAATTTATATCATAAAACACTATTTGATGTTATTGCAAAGCAAGTAAAGGAGGTGTTATCTTGGAACTAGTTATTTTAAGTGGTAAAGGTGGAACTGGCAAAACTACAATTGCAACAGCACTTGCTGAACTTGCTAAAGATGTAACAAGAATAGATTGTGATGTAGATGCACCTAATCTTTATATGTTTTATAAAGGCCATGATATTGATAAAAGTGAATTTATAGGTGGTAAAAAAGCTGTTATAGATGAAACTCTTTGCACTAAATGTGGTAAATGTGAGACCGTATGCAAATTTGAAGCTATTAAAGATTGTAAGATAGAACTATTTTCTTGTGAGGGATGTGGCGCTTGCACATTAATATGCCCAGAAAATGCTATAAGATTAAAAGCAGAAAAAACAGCAGAGACATTTATTACTAAGTTAGATTCAGGTATAATTTCAAGGGCTGAGATGGATATAGGTAGTGATGGTTCAGGAATGCTCGTGACCCGTCTTAGAAAAAACGGAAAAAAATTTAATGATGAGGGCAAATTAATTATAGTAGATGGTTCACCAGGTATTGGATGCCCTGTTATAGCAACAATAACAGGTAGCGATGCGGTACTCGCTGTTACAGAACCTACAAAATCAGGTCTTGGAGATTTAAAAAGAGTAGTCGAATTATGTGAATTTTTCGGAGTAGCTACTATGGTTTGTATAAACAAATATGATATAAATATTGAAGTAGCTAAAGAAATAGAGAACTTCGTTCATGAAAAAGGTTTGAAAATAGTGGGTAAAATACCTTACGATGATGTTGTTATGAAATCTATAAATGAGCTAAAACCAATTACTTATTACAAAGAGAGTATAGCTGAAATAGCTATTGAGGAAATGTGGAGTAATATAAAAGAATTATTTAAACTTTAAAATAGTACATAGAAGACTATTTTAAATAAAGGGAGGAATTATTAATGAGAGTAGCAGTTGCAAGTGAGGAAAATAAAGTAAGTGGACATTTTGGATATTGTGATGGGTTTACAATATATGAAGTGGAGGAAGGCAAAATAATAAGTAATAGCTTTTCTGCAAATCCAGGACATAAACCAGGTGCACTTCCAGTATTTTTGAAAGAATTAAATGTAAATACTATTATTGCTGGTGGCATGGGAGAAACAGCACAGAATTTATTTAATGAAAATGGTATTGAGGTAGTAGTTGGTGCACAAGGACTTAGTGATGAAGCAGTACAAAAATATATAAGTGGTGAATTAAAATCAACAGGTACCGTTTGTCATGAACATATATAAGAATGCTAATTTAATAAATGTATGATAAAAAGTTTGTAAAAAGTAGAGTTTCTTAAATATAGAATACAAGGTTTTTGAAAGGAAAATTATTTTTAAATGCAGATAAATTTAGTAAATAAGGGGTAGTGTTCTACCTCTTATTTACTATTAATTTTAAAAAAATAATACAGTAAATTAAAGAAGGAAAGCAATCTAATGCGAAATATAGATAACTTCAGGCATTATTAAAATAGATATATTGAAAATTTTGTGTTTATAATGGTTAAAGATAGTATACAATAAACGAGAGTAGGTGAAAATAATGGATTTTAAAATAACAACACTTATAGAAGATAATCCTAGTGTAGATAAAAAATTATATAATGAGCATGGATTGTCTCTTTATATTGAAATTGATGGTATAAAGATATTATTTGATACTGGTAAGAGTGGAGATTTTGTTAAAAATGCTGAAACTTTAAATATTGACTTGAACAGTTTGGATTATGTTATGATAAGCCATGGACATTATGATCATAGTGGAGGATTTAAAAAACTTGTTGAAAAAACATCAAATTCATATAAATTAATTGTAGGAAACGGTTTTTTTAATAAAAAATATGGAATAATACAAGGGGAATCTGATAAGTATCTTGGTAATTCTTTTGACAAAGAGTATATCCACAAGAATAATATTGATATAAAATATATTAAACAAGACATATTCTATATTACTGAAAATATAATGATATTTACCAATTTTAAAGGAAATAATGATTTTGAGTTACCCAATAAAAGATTTCAAATAAAAAAAGATGGAAATTATGTTTTAGATAATTTCTCTGATGAAATAGTACTAGTAGTAAAGGGTGAAAAGGGCTTATTTATCATTGTAGGGTGTTCTCATGTAGGGATAGTTAATATTTTAGAGACGATTATGCTGCGAACTGGTTTACCCATATATGGTATTGTTGGGGGAACTCATTTAATAGAAGCAGATGAGCAAAGGTTAAATAAAACAATTGAGTTTTTTAAAGAAAAAGATATACAAATTATAGGAGTGTCTCATTGTACAGGAAAAAGTGCTTCTGAGGAAATAAAACGACAATTTGCCGAAAAATTTTTATACAATAATACAGGTAATATAATAGAGAATATTTAGGTTGATAAGTAAATGCAGGGGGAATTAAGATGCCAAGACCAATAAAATTTAGAAGAGTAGAGTTTTTTCCAGAAGACACTTATTTTGTTCCTTGGGGAAAGCCTAAATGTGAGATTGAAGAAATAGTTTTAAAAGTAGAAGAACTTGAAGCAATGAGACTTAAGGATATTGAAGAACTTAATCAAGAAGAGTGCGGAGAAAAGATGCAAGTTTCAAGGCAAACTTTTCAAAACATTATAGATAGTGCAAGAAAAAAGGTAGCCATTGCTCTCACAGACGGAAAAGCTATAAGGATAAGTGGAGGTAATTATAGAACTACATTTTGTAAATTTACATGTTCTAATTGTAAAAGCACATATGAAATAAAGTATGAACAAGATAAGCATATTTGCCCTGATTGTGGTTCGAACAATGTGCTTTGTAGCAGAAAAATAAGTGCTTGTAAAAAATGGTGTAATGATTAAATTGTACCTAATAATCAAAAGTTCTGAGTATAAATTCTCAGAACTTTTTTTGTATTATATAAAAAATTAACAAGTGTTGACTTGTACAATGAAAAATGGTATTATTTTATTAGTTTAGCGAGTTAACGTAATGAAGTGTTAAAGCAAAGGAGTGAAATTTTGAATAATTGGAAAAGAAATATACCTGAAGGTTCAAGAGATATACTTTTTGAAGATTGTAGTAATAAAATTAAGATTATAAATACCCTAAGGAAATTATATATAAATTCTGGTTTTTTAGAAGTGATATCTCCCACATTAGAATTTTATGATGTTTTTCAAGGGGATAATTTATCCATTGAACAAGAGAGAATGTATAAGATTTTTGATAATACAGGAAGAATATTGGTATTAAGACCAGACATGACAATGCCAATAGCCAGAATCGTAGCAACAAAACTTAAAGATTCATTATACCCACTACGAGTATGCTACAGCGGAAACATATTTAGAATGAATGAAAATTGGGATGGAAAGGTAAGTGAAACCACTCAATCTGGAATTGAAATAATAGGAAATGGAGGAGCAAAAGCAGATGCAGAAGTAATAATAACAGCAATAAAAGCACTTCTATCTATAGGTGTAGAGAAATTCGAACTTGAAATAGGACAAGCAGAGTTTTTCAAGGGTCTTGTTGAAGGTATAGACCTTTCGGAAGATGAGATGGAAAAATTAAGAGGGCTTGTTGAAAACAAAAATTTTGGAGCACTCAGACAGTTCATAGAAAAGAGAAAAGAAATACTTGGGACAAAAAAATTAGAGGCCTTAAAAAAACTACCTGAATTATTTGGAAATATTGAAATACTAGACAAGGCAAGAAGGTTAACACAAAATAAAAGAGCACAATCCGCAATAGATACTATAGAAACAATATATAAAAAAATAGAAAGCATAGGACTAGGTGATTATATTTCTATTGATTTAGGAATGGTACAGCATATTGATTATTACACAGGCATTATTTTTAAAGGATACAGTAGTAAGGTAGGAACTACAATTATTAGTGGTGGTAGATATGACAATTTGATTTCAAAGTTTGGTGAAACTAAACCTGCAGTTGGGTTTGCAATCAATGTGGATAATATCCTATCTGTTCTTGAAAAACAAGGTAATAATGAAAAAGATAGGCCAAAATTTCTTATTCAATATGAGGATTCACTGATAGGAGATTCAATAAAAATTGCAGAAAAAATTAGAGTAAAAGGCTTTGTTTGTGAATTAAGCTTATTTGAAGAAAAAGAAAAAGCTATAAGATATGGAGAGCAAAAGAACACAGATAAGATGATTTGCATACTTGAAGATGAAAAAGCTGAAATAACAGATATTAAAAGTGGTGAAATTTATCAAGTAGACATTCAGGAGTTTATTGAGAGTTTGGAGGAAAAATAATGAAGGTAATACGAATAGCATTAACAAAAGGAAGACTTGAAAAACACGCTATTAATATGTTTGAAGATATAGGAATAGACTGCAAGGAGCTTAAAAACAAAGGAAGAAAATTAATTCTTAAAGATGAGAAAAACAATATAGAATTTGTCCTGGTAAAATCCACAGATGTTTTAACCTATGTAGAACATGGTGCAGCAGACATTGGAATTGTAGGTAAGGATACACTGATGGAGCAGAATAAAGATTTTTATGAAGTAGTGGACTTAAAGGTTGGAAAATGCATGTTTGCTGTGGCATCATTACCGAGTTTTAGAAATTATGATGGATATAACCGTAAAAAGATAGCTACCAAATACCCTACAGTGGCAAAAGAGTATTTCAAAAAAAATAACGAAGATGTTGAAATAATTAAGCTTGACGGGTCGGTAGAACTTGCTCCAATACTCGAATTAGCTGATGCAATTGTAGATTTGGTTGAAACAGGAGACACTTTAAAGGAAAATGGATTGATTATTATAGAAAAAATTTGTGATATTAGTGCAAGAATGATTGTAAACAGAGCCAGCATGAAGATGAAAAAGGAGCGAATCAGCAATTTGATAATCAAGGTTCAACAATATGTAGACAGGAATGAGGTGACGGTATAATGATAAAAATCACAGAGGCAAATAGTAAAGAGGGAAAAGAATACATAAGATTTTTAGAGGAACGAGCTGAAGACGTCCAAAAGGATGCAAATATTGTAGTTAGTAAAATTTTAGAAGATGTAAGATCTAGAGGCGATGACGCCATAATTGAATACACACAAAAATTTGATAGTAAATTTATCACCTCGGAAAATCTTATAGTTTCAGAAGATGAAATTAAAAATGCATATAAAATGGTAAACCAAGATTTTTTAGACGCAATAACAATGGCAAAGCAGAATGTAGTGGAATTTCATGAAAAACAAGTAAGAAATCCTTGGACCATGAAAAAAGACAAGGGAGTTATTTTAGGTCAAACTGTAAGAGGACTTGAAAGTGTAGGAATATATGTGCCTGGTGGTACAGCAGCTTATCCTTCTACAGTTATTATGAACGCAATCCCAGCAAAGGTGGCAGGTGTTAAAAATTTAGTTATGGTAACCCCACCTACAAAAGATGGAAGTATAAATCCACATATTTTAGTAGCAGCAGATATAGCAGGAGTAGACAAGATTTATAAGGTGGGTGGTGCACAGGCAATAGCCGGACTCGCTTTTGGAACAGAGACTATTTCTAAGGTGGATAAAATAGTAGGCCCAGGAAATATTTACGTGGCCATGGCGAAAAAAAGTGTATTTGGCTTTGTAGATATAGATATGATTGCAGGTCCCAGTGAAATATTAATTATTGCAGATGAAAGTGCTAATGGCAAGTTTATTGCTGCTGATTTAATGTCTCAAGCAGAGCATGATGTACTTGCCTCTGCAATGCTTATAACTACTTCAAAGGAACTTGCAGAAAAGGTTCAATATGAACTAGAGATCCAAATAAAAGCTATGAGTCGTAAAGATATTATAAGTGAATCTTTGGAAAAATATGGTGTTATATTAATTGCTCAAAATATAAAAGAGGCTATTGATCTGGCAAATGAAATTGCACCAGAACATTTAGAAGTTATGCTTAATAACCCATTTGATTTTTTAGAGGATATAAAAAATGCAGGCTCTATATTTTTAGGTAAGTATTCACCAGAACCATTAGGCGATTATATTGCAGGGCCTAATCATGTACTTCCAACTAGTGGTACTGCAAGATTTTTTTCTCCATTATCTGTAGATGATTTTATAAAAAAATCAAGTTATATATATTATACCAAAGAAGCATTAAGTGAAGCGGCAGATAAGGTTATAGTACTTACTGAGGTTGAAGGCTTAACCGCTCATGGAAATTCTATAAAAGTGAGGTTAGAATAATGATACAGGATTTTTTTAGAAGCGATTTAAGTGATTTTACAGCATATGAACTTGGTAAAACTGACTATAAAGTTAGGCTAGATGCTAATGAAAATTTCAGTAATCTTTCTTGTGAGGTTAGGGCAAAAATAGCTTGGGCAATAGAGGATTCTATCTTTAATAGATACCCAGATCCAGGTGCATCAGAAGTATGTGCCCTTTATGCAAAATATGCAAAAGTAAAAAGTGAAAATGTAATGGCTGGAAATGGTTCAGATGAGTGTATACAAATTATTACTAATACTTTTTTAGATACTGGTGATAAGGTAATATTAACAAGTCCTGATTTCGCAATGTATGAGTTATATACTAAAGTTGCGGGAGGAATACCAATTGAATTACCTCTAGACAGTGAATTTAAATTTAATGTAGATGGTTTTATTTCAATGGCTAATAAAGAAAAAGTTAAAATTGTATTTTTATCCAATCCTAATAATCCCACAGGTGGTATTATTCAAAGAGCTGATATTATTAAAATAATAGAAGGTTGTAGCTGTATTGTAGTCATTGATGAAGCTTATATTGAGTTTTATGGACAATCAATAGTTGACAAAGTTGAATCATACGAAAATTTAATTGTACTTAGAACTTGTTCTAAGATTGGACTTGCTGCAATAAGATTAGGATTTTTGATTACTAATCTTGTTCTAATGGCAGAACTTAAAAAAGTTAAACCACCTTTTAATGTTAATGCAATTACTCAGAGCATAGCTTGTGTTATTTTTAAAAATCCGGATATTATACAAAAACATATAGAGCGGATACTTACAGAAAGAAAATACTTGTGGAAAAAACTAAGTGATATTCATGGGATAAAGCTTTATAAATCAGAAGCAAATTTTATATTAATTAAGTTCGAAAATGCACAAAAGACGAAAGAAAGACTTTTAGAAACTGGTATAAAGGTAAGGAGTTTTACGTCTACGGCACTACAAAATTGCTTAAGGATAACCGTAGGAAGCAGAGAAGAAAATGATTATTTAACAACCAATATTTCCCATGAAAATAATGCTTTTATATAAGCTTAACCACATTTGCTATTATAAAAAAGGAGTGATACCTGTGATTTTGAGACAATCCAAAATTGTTAGAGAAAGTAAAGAAACAAAGATTGAGATAAGTATAAATTTAGATGGATCTGGGAAGTATGAAGGGGACACGGGAATAGGTTTTTTTGATCATATGTTATGTCTTTTTGCAAAACATGGACTTTTGGATTTGTATGTAAATGTAGTAGGAGATTTGTTTGTAGATTCTCATCATACAATTGAGGATGTAGGCATAGTACTTGGTAGTGCTATTAAAGAGGCACTGAAGGGCAAAGAGGGGATAAAAAGATATGGAACTAGTTTTGTACCTATGGATGAAACATTGGCCACAGTGTCTCTAGATTTAAGTGGAAGAGCTTACCTTGTATTTGAAGGAAACTTTACAGTAGACCGACTTGGTAGCTTTGATACTGAGATGGTGGAAGAGTTTTTTAGGGCTATTGCAGCAAATGCTGGAATTACACTCCATGCAAGAATACTTTATGGTAAAAATAATCATCATATGGTGGAAGCACTATTTAAAGCTTTTGGAAAGGCACTGAGTGAAGCCTTAACCTATGACGAAAGAATAAAAGGTGTATTATCTACAAAAGGGTGCTTATAAGAGGAGGAATGTAATGATAGCCATAGTGGATTACGGTGTGGGAAATTTAAAAAGTGTTCAAAATGCGCTTAATAAACTTAATATTCCTTCCATAATATCTTCAGATAAAGATGAAATAGCAAAAAGTAGAAGCATCATTGTTCCAGGGGTAGGTGCTTTCCCGGACGCAATGAAGAATTTGAAGGATAGAGGACTAGATGTAGTAATAAAAACGGCAGCAATAAAAGGCAAACCGATACTTGGCATTTGTCTTGGTATGCAACTTTTCTTTGAGGAAAGCGATGAAATTGAAAAATGCCAGGGGTTAGGACTTTTAAAAGGAAATATTAGAAAATTAGAGGGTTCTATAAAAATTCCTCATATGGGTTGGAATGATTTATATTTTGAAACTAATACATCAATTCTAGAAGGTGTAGTAGAGCATAGTTATGTATATTTCGTTCATTCTTATTATGCAGAGGTTGGTGAGGAGAACATAGTAAATGCCTTTGGTATTTATGAAAAAAAGATACCTGCAATTGTAAGTAAGGGAAATATCTTTGGATTGCAATTTCATCCAGAGAAAAGTGGAGAGGCTGGAATGAAATTACTTGAAAACTTTGGGAGGATGATGTAATGAAGATTTTTCCGGCTATAGACTTAAAGAATGGAAAATGTGTTAGACTTTATCAAGGCGAATTTTCTTCATCCCAGGTAGTGGGCGAAGACCCAGTGCAAACAGTCCTAAACTTCGTGGCTGAAGGGGCAGAGTATCTGCATATGGTAGATTTGGATGGTGCTTTAAATGGAACCATTAAAAACATAAATAGTATTAATAGTGTTTTAAAGCATGTAAAGATCCCTATACAGTTAGGTGGTGGGATAAGAAGTTTGGATACTATTGAAATGTTACTTGAAAAGGGTTTAAATAGAGTAATATTGGGGACTGCAGCTTTGAACAATCCATCCTTAGTAAAAGAAGCGGTAAAAAAATTTGGAGATAAAATTGCAATTGGTATTGATGCAAGGGATGGATTCGTATCAGTTGAAGGTTGGAAAAAAAGCAGTAAAATAGAATATATTGATTTTGCAAAACAAATGGAGGATGTAGGGGTAAAAACTATTATCTTTACAGATATAAGTAGGGATGGCACATTGACTGGGCCAAATTTCCAGGCAACAGGAAAGATAAATGACGCGGTGTCATGTAATATTATTGCCTCAGGTGGTATGAAAGACATTGAAGATATTAAAAAACTAGTGCAGATGAATATGTATGGAGCAATAATAGGAAAAGCTCTTTATAGTGGAAATATATCTCTAGCAGAAGCAATCTCTGAGGGAAGGGGGATGCCATATGCTGACTAAGAGAATCATACCTTGCTTAGATGTAACTATGGGAAGGGTAATGAAGGGAATCAATTTTATTAATTTAACAGATGTAGGAGACCCTGTAGAAATTGCAGAGTTTTATAATAGTGAAGGTGCAGATGAAATTGTATTCCTAGATATAACAGCCACTCATGAGGGACGAAAAAATATGTTAGATGTTATAAAGCGAACTGCTGAAAAGATATTTATCCCTCTCACAGTAGGTGGGGGAATTAAGAGTATAGAAGATTTCAAAGAAACACTTAGAGCTGGAGCAGATAAAATATCTATAAACTCTGCAGCAATTAGGAATCCTCAGCTTATTGCGGAGGCAGCAGCAAAATTTGGAAGTCAATGCGTAGTGGTTGCTATAGATGGGAAAAAGAATGAGGACGGCTTAGGTTGGCATGTAGTTATAAATGGTGGAAGAATAAATACGGGCCTTGATGCAGTGAAATGGGCAAAAAAGGTAGAAGAACTAGGTGCTGGAGAAATACTATTAACAAGTATGGATGCAGATGGAACAAAAGAGGGATATGATATAGAGTTTATAAATGCAATTACAAGCACTGTAAATATTCCTGTTATAGCATCAGGTGGATGTGGTAAAATAGAAGATTTTTATGAGGTTTTTGAAAAAAGTGGAGCCGATGCTGCTCTTGCAGCTTCCCTGTTTCATTACAAAGAACTATCTATTAAAGAAGTAAAACAGTATCTTAAAAATAGTGGTATAGAAATTAGAATATAATTAAAAATAAAGAAATGTGGTGACTTTTGTGGAAGACAAAGTGGAGATTCAATTTAATAATGGATTATTACCTGCAATTGTGCAGCATTATAGTAGTGGGAAAGTTTTAATGCTGGCATACATGAACGAAGAATCCCTTAATAAGACTATGGAAACCGGAACAACTTGGTTTTGGAGTAGATCCAGAAATAAGTTCTGGAACAAAGGAGAAACCTCAGGGCATTTCCAATATGTAAAAAGCATAAAGATTGATTGTGATGGCGATACAATTCTTTTAAAGGTAAAACAAAATGGAGTAGCTTGTCATACGGGGAATGAAAGTTGTTTTTACAGGGAAGTTTGGAACGAGGAAGTAAAGAAAGAAACCAATCCAATTTCATATAAATAAAAATTTTAGACTAACAAAAATTAAATAAATATAGAAGGGAAGTAATAAAATGAGTGAAAATAACGTAATACAGGAACTTTATAAAATAATTCAAACAAGAAAAGAGAGTCCTATAGAAGGATCTTATACAAGTTACCTTTTTGAAGAAGGTTTGGACAAAATTCTAAAAAAAGTAGGGGAAGAAAGTGCGGAAGTTATAATTGGTAGTAAGAATAATGACCACAAAGAAATAGTGTCAGAAATATCAGATTTAGCATATCACATTTTAGTTCTTATGGTAGCACAAGGTGTAAAAGTAGAAGATATTGTTACTGAACTTGAAACAAGACGGAAAAAGATATGTAATAAAAAACAAAAGAGAGAAGATATAGTAGGTATACATTAACAAAAATAGGCATTCCAAATGAGGAATGCCTATTTTTTATGGCCTAAAAGTTACTTTCCCGGTCTTAGTATTAATATTTATTTCTACTATTTGAAAATCCATTAATTTTAAATTATCAATATTTTCTATAGATTGCACAGCAATCAAAGTATTATTGTCCTTAAACCAAAAAGTTTCTGTATAATTTTTAGTAACTAGTTTAGTTATATTTCCTTTGTCATCTTTAAAATTTAAATCTTCCGAATTTAAGAATTTACTTGTATCTGAAATTTCTTTTACATCTATTGGAAGTAATCCTAAAGTTTTTGACTTATCTACATCCCAAATCACTACATTTTTATCATCTTTGGCAGAAACTATCCATTTAGAGGATGAATCATTAAGCTTATTGTACCATATTGCTTTTTCTTGCATCTTAAAATTAGTAACAATCTCTTTAACGGTACCATTATTTACATCATAGATATATAAACTCTTATCAGACTTTAAATCTATTTCGGACACAAAGGTGCCAAATAACACATAGTTTCCATCAGGACTAATGCTAAAAGTTATTACCTCACTTCCTTGGTAGCTGCCTACCTTTAAATTACTAAAATCTAGAATAGAATAAATTCCTTTCTCTTTTTCAGTATAGTTATAAGCTATCATATGACCATAATTATAAACCATCATCTTACCATTATTACAGTAAATTGTTCTCCAGGGACCTACCCCTTGTGGTAATTGTTTCATTTTATTTAGCATTTCAACTAGCTTTTTTCTAGATGTTGTATTAACAGAAGCACTTATTACGTCTCTTGTTGGATTTAAGAGTTCTTTGGATATATCATTGAAATTAATTTTTACAGTTGAAGAGATTACAGAATTAACTGTTGGAACCAATTTTTCTGAGGAAGGCTCTATTACCGCATCTTTTTCTGTCATAGTAGTAGTAGTAGTAGTAGTAGTAGTAGTAGTAGTAGTAGATTGTATTGCTGTATTATAAATATTTTCACCATATTTAAATGTAATAAATATTAGAATCAAGGCTGCGGCCACTCCAATAAATGTGCCCCTTTTGAAATATAAACGGTAGAATGTTTTATTTGCTATTTTACCGGTATATCTTGATTTATTAATCTTGTTAAGTATTTCATCTTTTCTACTTTTAAGATTAACTTCTTCATTAGATAGCACATATTTAAAGGTATCCTCTAATTTTTTTCTGTCCTCTAATTTTTTACGGCAACTGTTACAATTAGCTATATGATTATCCATATCTACCTTTACATTGATTACTAGATCATCATCAAAATACTTAGGTATTAAAGATACAAATTTTATACATTTCATTTTTTATTCACCCCTACATTTTAAAGTTTTTAAATGTAATTTCTAGCTTATAAACAGTTGGTATTTATCATATATTTTGTAATATCTTTTTTTAACAGAGGATTCTGGCATATTTAAAATAAAAGCTATATCATGGAAGGTAATTTTATTTTTTGTATATCTCAAAAGTAATATCTGCAAATCAATTTTATTTAAACATTTAATAAATCTTAATATATTACCTTTTGTCTCCTTAAATTCTAAAGAGCTTTCAGGGGATTGAGTTATACATGAAACAATTCCTTCACAGTACTCAAGCTCAACCTTCTTCTTATTCTTTCTTATATAATCAATAGTTTTATTTTTAGCAATTTGAAAAACCCAAGTAGAAAATTTATATTCATTATTAAAAGTGTACAGTTTGTTATAGGCTGAGATAAATACCTCCTGAGATAGATCTTCTGATGTTTCATAGTTTCTAACTATGTTATAAATATACCTTTGTATACCAATCTCATATCGATTAATTATAATTTCAAATAATTCAGTATTTCCCATAAGAATAGACCTTACAATATCAATATCATCATTCATATCAAGCACCTCTTTTTACATTTCAACTATATTACGTATTAGTTTATAAATAGTTCCATTTAATCTATATAAATGAAGATATATTAATATTATGCAATAGAAAAGGTAAAAAAGAGAAACAAATGTTAAATGACATGTTGACAAAATATAAAAAAAGGTGTATTTTAATAGTATATTTAGCACTCAGCCACATAGAGTGCTAACAAATAAAAACAATAGGAATTGTACGAAAGGGGAAATTTTAATTGGAAAAGAAACAGTTTAAAACGGAGTCTAAAAGAATTTTAGATATGATGGTTAATTCAATATATACACATAGGGATATTTTTTTAAGAGAACTTGTCTCTAATGCTAGTGATGCTATTGATAAAATCTATTATAAGACATTAACAGATGAGGCCTTAACATTTGATAAGGAGAATTACTATATTACTATAGTTAATGATAAGGAAAACAGAATATTAAAAATTTCTGATACAGGTATTGGAATGTCAGAAGAAGAGCTTAGTGATAACCTCGGTGTTATAGCTCAAAGTGGGTCTTTAGCATTTAAAAAAGAAAATGAAATAAAAGATGGCTATGATATAATTGGTCAATTCGGAGTTGGATTCTATTCTGCGTTTATGGTAGCTGATAATATTACTGTTATAAGTAAAGTTTTAGGTAGCGAAAAAGCATATAAGTGGGAATCTGATGGCGCAGAGGGTTATACAATAGAACCTTGCGAAAAAGATTCTGTTGGTACAGAAATTATACTTAAAATAAAAGAAAATACAGAAGAAGAAAACTTTGATCAATATCTTGAGGAAAATGGAATAAAATCTATTATAAAGAAATATTCTGATTTTATTAGATATCCAATTAAAATGGAAGTAAGTGAATCAAGACTTAAAGAAGGTAGTGAAACAGAACATGAGGACTTTACAGTTGAAAAGACTGTAAACAGCATGGTTCCTATATGGAGAAAAAATAAAAGCGAACTTACAGATGAAGATTATGACAACTTCTATGCTGAAAAACACTATGGCTTTGATAAACCAGCTAAGCATATCCATATAAGTGTTGATGGCGCTATAAGTTACAATGCAATTTTGTATATTCCAGAAAAAACACCTTATGATTTTTATACAAAGGAATATGAAAAAGGCTTAGAGCTATATTCAAGTGGTGTATTAATTATGAATAAGTGTGCAGATTTATTACCTGACTATTTTAGTTTTGTAAAAGGAATAGTAGATTCAGAGGACTTGTCACTAAATATATCAAGAGAAGTTCTGCAACATGATAGACAGCTTAAACTTATAGCTAAAAACATTAAAAATAAAATAAAGAGTGAGTTAGAGAATTTACTTAAAAATGAAAGAGAAAAGTATGATGAATTCTATAAATCTTTCGGAAGACAATTAAAGTACGGTATTTATAGTGATTTTGGAAGTAATAAAGAAGTTTTACAAGATCTATTAATGTTTTATTCTTCAAAAGAAAAGAAAATGGTTACTTTAGATGAATATGTTTCTAGAATGCCAGAAGATCAAAAGTATATTTATTATGCTGCAGGAGAATCTAATGAAAGAATAGAAAAATTACCACAAATTGAAATGGTATCAGATAAGGGATTTGAAATTCTATACTTTACCGATGATGTAGATGAATTTGCTATCAAAATGATAATGAAATATAAAGAAAAAGAGTTTAAATCTGTATCAAGTGGTGACTTAGGTATAGAAGTAGAAGAAAAAGAAGACGATGTTAAGGCTGATGACAAAGAAAGTAAAGAATTATTTGAAAGTATGAAAAAACTTTTGTCAGGTAAAGTCAAAGACGTTAGGGCATCGAAGAGACTTAAAAACTATCCAGTATGTTTATCAAATGAAGGTGAGCTTACTATAGAAATGGAGAAAATATTAAGTGCTATGCCTAACAATGAGAATGTGAAAGCAGATAAGGTATTAGAAATAAATATAAATCACGATATGTTTAAAGCACTTAAAGAGTCTTTCGAAAATGATAAAGATAAATTTAATTTATATACAAATATATTATACAATCAAGCATTGCTTATCGAAGGGTTACCAATTAACGACCCAGTAGAATTTACAAACAATGTATGCAAAATAATGATATAGTACTATTTTTAAATGGAAAAGAACTGCTTAAGATGAGCGGTTCTTTTCCATTTAGCATTGCAGAAAAAATAAAGATGACGTTCATAAATTTAGACTATAATCTTATTTTCACAAACAATAATAGTATCATTATGATATAATGACACTATACTTTTAATAAGATTTAAGTAAGGAGAAAAGATCTATGATAAAACTAATTGCAACAGATATGGATGGTACATTACTAAATGATAGTGGAAATATAAACGAAAAGGTATTTGATTTAATACATGCTCTTAATGAAAAGGATATAAAATTTGCAGCAGCCAGTGGCAGGTTTTACTCTCAACTTAGCAAAAATTTTGAAAAAGTAAATACAAAAATGATATTTATTGCTCATAATGGAGCACTTGTTAAGTATAATAATAAGGGGAAGACACTATATTCAAATTATATTGATAAAAAAGAAATGGAGTCCGTAATAAATTTAAACCCAATGATGGGAGAAGAAATATTTTTAGCAGCAGAAAATGATGCATATGCAATGAATCCATCAGATAATATGTTAAAGCAATTCACATTTTCTCAAGTGCCTGTAATAGTGGTAAAATCTTTTAGTGAAATAAAAAATCCCATATATAAGATTACGTATTATATGGATGAGGGCATAAATTCATCTATAGTGGATTATCTAAAGAAAAATTTAAGTGATAAGCTAGAATTTGTTGTATCCGGACACAAGTGGATAGACATAATGAATAAAGGAATAAGCAAGGGTAATGCTATAAATATACTTCAAGAAAAATTTGAAATAAATCGAAAGAATACCATGGTCTTTGGAGATTATTATAATGATTTGACCATGTTTAAAGCGGCGCATTATAGTTATGCAATGGGCAATGCTCCAGAAGATGTGAAAAAGCATGCTAACTTTATTGCAGAAAGCAATAATGAAGATGGAGTATATAACGTATTAGCTTGTTTGTAACAGTTAGATTTATAATAAAAGATAGCCTTTCCTAGTAATAGGGAGGATATCTTTTTTTATAAAATTTAACTATAATAATTCTTTTGTATTAGGAAAATTCTTAATTGACCAATTTTGTATCATTTCTAATGCTGGAAAAAGTTCTTTGCCAATTTCTGTTAGTAGAAATTCTACTTTTGGTGGAACTTCAGGATAAACTATCTTTAATATTAAACCATCCCGTTCTAATTCATGTAATTTCTCATTAAGAACCTTTTGGCTAACACCACAAGTTATTCTTTGGAGTTCCAAAAATCTCTTTGGACCATCATTTAGATGGCATAAGATTACAGCTTTCCATTTACCGCGAATTAATTCCATTCCCAGATCAATATTACAAACGTATTTTTTACCATTATATGTAATCAATTGTACACCTACCTATTAAAAATTTATTAAATAAAAACATCGTAAATAACTATTATTATATACTATTGAACTTATAGTATCAATTTAGTTTTTAAAAAGCAGGCTGAAATCACTGGATATACAACAATTCATACCTTTTGGTAAGGTATCCTACAAAAAGGTGCGTACTTGTTCTATATTTTTTAAAGGCGTATACTTTAAAATAGAAAGTTGCTTAATTTAGAAAATATGAGGAGTGAATTTAAATGATAACTATAGTTGCAAAAAATTTAATAAAACAAGGTAAAACAGATGAATTTAAGGTTTTAGCGGAAAAACTTATAAATGAAAGTAGAAAAGAACGTGGATGTATAGCTTACAACTTATATGAAGATTCTAGTAATTGTAATATACTAACATTCATAGAAGTATGGGAAAATGGAGAAGCCATTAAGCTTCACAATAGTTCAGAACATTTCACTAGCATTGTTCCAAAATTTGGCGAACTTAAAGATGGTCAGTCAGAGATTAACTTGTATAAAGTGATATAAATCAATATTTGTCAGTTTGTCCATAGAAGTGGTTTATTTAAATATAATTAGAAGGCAGGTAAAAATTATGAAAGTTGTGGCATTTAACGGAAGTCCGAATAAAGAAGGAAATACATATCAAGCAATAAAATTGGTTTTAAATGAACTTGAAAAAGAAGGAATCGAAACGGAAATCATTCATGTGGGTAATAAGTCAATTAGAGGTTGTATTGCCTGCAATCAATGTGCGAAAAATAAAAATGAGAAATGTGTTCTTCCAGGTGATGAAGTTAATGAATGGATCCAAAAAATGAAAACTGCAGATGGAATAATTTTAGGGTCTCCTGTTCATTACTCAGCAATAGGAGGAACAATGAAATCATTTTTAGATAGAGCTGTTTATGTTGCGGGTAATAACGGTTCATTGCTACGACATAAGGTTGGTGCATCTGTTGTTGCTGTAAGGCGTGCAGGTGGTATTCCGACATTCGACCAGCTGAATCATTTTATTAATTATTCAGAAATGTTAATGCCAACTTCAAATTATTGGAATGTTATTAATGGAACAACACCAGGAGAAGCATTGCAAGATGAAGAGGGTATTCAAATTATGAGAGTGCTTGGAAAGAATATGGCATGGCTTATGAAATTAGTTGAAAATGGCAAAGAAAATATTAAAGCACCGGAAATAGAAGATAAAATAATGATGAACTTTATTCGTTAATATATAACTTTCCACTAAAAAAAGAGCCCTAGGGCTCTTTTTTCAATTATAAAATTATTCATTTTCATTTGGTTTAATAGGTCGATCTCCTCTAAACCCATAATTAGTTGAAACTTTTCGTCCAATACCAGTAATTTTACCTGTAATACATCCACGACAATGAGCGGGTGTATCACCAGTACATATTTTACCTGGATATAGTGCATACTGTTTCCTATATTCGCCTTCTGTAACATTAGGCATAACTACATTGGCCCCACTTTGTAGGGCCATGAGCCTTCCGTTTTTATTTAAGGACTCCATGGCCGTTGTTGCAGGTATGTTGATGTCAGGTAAGAGTAAACGGGTTATAGCCATAACTTTAAGGGCCAGAGTTAACTCTTTACCCTTTGCACTTGCAAGAGGGGTATCTTCATTTGGAATAAAAGGACCTATACCTAACATGTCAGCATCAATTTCTTTGAAAAATAATATATCATCCGCATAAGATTCTATAGTTTGGTTTGGAAGGCCCACCATAACACCGGTACCAACTTCATAGCCTAATTCTTTTAAATCTTTCAAACAATTTAGTCTGTTTTCGTGACTCATGCCCGGATCTAAATCTTCATATAGTTTTTTGTCTGTTGTTTCTATTCTTAAAAGATATCTATCAGCACCGGCGTTCTTAAAGGTTTTATATTCATTGTAAGTTTTTTCGCCTATACTTAAGGTGAGAGCTAAATCTAAAGCTTTTATTCCTTTTATTATTCTCACAATTTTATCACTAGTGTAATAGTCATCCTCGCCACCCTGGAGGACTATAGTTTTATAGCCAAAGGACTTGGCTTTAGTGGCAAAGTCTAAAATTTGTTCCTCAGTTAATCTATATTTAACTAAATTTTTATTATCTTTCCTTAGTCCGCAATAAAGACAATTTCTTTTACATATATTCGTGAATTCAATAAGACCTCTAAGATGAACCTCGTTACCTAAATATTTGTTTCTTACTTCATCAGCCGCGCTAAATAATTGCTGGTCTATATCACTGCTATTCAAAAGAGATATAATTTCTTGTTTGGTTAGTATATGTTCTGTTTTTGCTTTATCTATGATTTCTAATAATTTCATTGTTTAGAACCTCCTAGTAGTTCTCTAAAATAAGAGTTATAATCTCTTATTTTAGAGAAACTGTTTTAGGGTATAAAATAATTAACAATTGTTTTACCCTAAGATATAGTATTAATATTATCATAATGTTTAAAAAAATATATGTAAATATAAAATAATTAATATATTAATGGAAACATTAATATATTACATTAATAAGATACATTAACAGACAATCATTATTGACTTATGCAAAGAAAAATGCTAAGATTGAAATATAGTTTAATTGCATACGATTTAAATTTTAGGACTAAAAATAAAGGAGAGATTATTTATGAATAAAGTTGAGATTTATACAAGTAACACTTGTGGATATTGTCATATGGCTAAAGAGTTTTTCAAAGAAAATAATGTTGAATTCATAGAGCATAATATTTCAGAAGATCCAGAAGCAAAAAAAGCACTTATAAAAAAAGGATATAGAGGAGTGCCTGTAATAGATATAAATGGGCAAGAAATGGTTGGATTTGATAAAGAAAAAATAGTAGCGCTATTAAAATTATAGATTTACAAAGAATTAATGCTACAAAAATAAATCATATTTTAAATATAGTATGATACATAGCTAATAGATAGTTTAAATATCTATTAGCTATATTTCTATTTTATATTTAGCTATTAAAAGTCTCCATCACACCCCTGTGGCTTGAGACATGGTAAGATTGTTATATGTTAATATCTGTTTAAAAGTGAATCAATAAATTAACAATAGAACTATGGAAACTTTGTCTCTAAATGGTATTATTTATCTAAAGAATTATATAAGAGTCAATAAAAACGTTGACATGTACAATGTTTACTGTTAGAATAAAAAAGTAGTCATTTTATGGCGAACTAATAAATTCAAATTGGTCTTTGAAAATTAAACAGAGAAATAGGTAAAATAACGAAATAATATTTCGTTAGACCAGTTAATTACTTTAGATAAAGAAGTAAAATTTTAGTTGTAAGACTAAAAAGTATGTAATGAGCTTGAGTAACAACTTAATAGTTGTCTCAGATTATTCATTTCAAATAAAAAGTGTAAACTTTTAAATTGAGAGTTTGATCCTGGCTCAGGACGAACGCTGGCGGCGTGCCTAACACATGCAAGTCGAGCGATGCGATCCTTCGGGATCAATTAGCGGCGGACGGGTGAGTAACACGTGGGTAACCTGCCTCAAAGAGGGGAATAGCCTCCCGAAAGGGAGATTAATACCGCATAATATGTTTTGATCGCATGATCAGAATATCAAAGGATTTTCTTCGGAGATTCCACTTTGAGATGGACCCGCGGCGCATTAGCTAGTTGGTGAGGTAACGGCTCACCAAGGCAACGATGCGTAGCCGACCTGAGAGGGTGATCGGCCACATTGGAACTGAGACACG
>NZ_JBOITM010000092.1:0-60526 GCF_050717535.1 Clostridium sp. | reverse complement strand
TTTGCACAAGCAAAAGAGTTTGGAGTTGTTTATGGCGGGGGAGAAGCAAATGTCGCTGTATCACTTGCAAACTATGGTAAGGAAGCATATTTTGTAACAAAACTTCCAAAACATGAAATAGGCCAAGCAGCAGTAAATGAGCTTAGAAAATATGGAGTTAATACTAACATGGTAACACGTGGTGGAGACAGAGTAGGTATTTATTATTGTGAAAAAGGGGCCTCCCAAAGACCTTCTAAAGTGATTTACGATAGAGCATACTCAGCTATTGCACAGGCTAAAAGAGAAGATTTTAATTGGAAAGAGATTTTCAAGGGTGCGGAGTGGTTCCATTTTACAGGAATAACTCCTGCACTTTCAGATGAATGTGCAGCAATAACATTAGATGCAGTAAAAGCAGCAAAAGAAGCTGGAGTTATGGTAAGTGTAGATTTAAATTTCAGAAAAAAACTTTGGAGCAGTGAAAAAGCTGGCAAGGTTATGGGTGAAATTGTTAAGTACTGTGATGTAGTAATAGCAAATGAAGAGGATGCAGAAAAAGTTTTTGGAATTAGTGCAGAAGGCACGGATATAACTGGTGGAAGCATAAATCATGAAGGCTATAAAAATGTTGCCACAAAACTTTCAGAGAGATTCGGATTAAAGTACGTTGCCATTACACTTAGAGAAAGTTTTTCAGCAAGCGACAATGGTTGGTCTGCAATGCTTTATGATGGAAGTGAATTTTACAGTTCGAAAAAATATAAAATGCATATAGTGGATAGAGTTGGTGGCGGGGATTCATTTGGAGCAGGTTTAATTTATGGATTAACAACAGGCCTGACCAACCAAGAATCCCTTGAATATGCAGTTGCGGCTTCTTGCCTTAAGCATACTGTAGAGGGAGATTTCAACCTTGTTTCTAAAGATGAGGTAGAAACACTTATGAATGGCGATGCGTCAGGAAGGGTGCAAAGATAAATATGGATGTAGTAACTTTTGGGGAGTCTATGGTTTTATTTGGACCGGATTCCTCGGGACCTTTAAGGTATGTTCAAAATTTCAATAAATCTATTGCAGGGGCAGAGTCCAATGTGGCAATAGCACTTGCAAAACTGGGACATAAAGTTGGGTGGTTTTCAAAGCTTGGGAATGACGAATTTGGAAGGTATATAGAGGCAACAATTAGAGGAGAAGGTGTAGATGTATCCAGGGTTCTTGTAGATTCACAAAAGAATACGGGTATATTATTTAAAGAAAGATTTATGCACTCTAATCCAAATGTCTACTATTATAGAAAAGATTCAGCAGCTAGTACTTTGAAACCAGAAGAACTAGATGAGGATTATATAAAAAGTGCAAAGATACTTCATATTACAGGGATTACACTTGCACTTTCAGAAAGTTGTAGGAAAACAGTATTTAAGGCTATAGAAATTGCAAAAGCAAATAAGGTACTAGTTTCCTTTGACCCAAATATTAGACTGAAGTTATGGAGCAGGCAAGAGGCTGTACCAGTGCTTCTTGAAATTGCAAAACAATCAGATATAATTTTTCCTGGTATAGATGAAGGGCAAATGATGCTTGGCTTAGATAATCCTGAAGATATCTCTAAAAGGTTTATGGAAATGGGCTGTGGTTTAGTAATAGTTAAGCTTGGGGAAAAAGGCTGCTATATATCTGATAAAGAGGAATCGCACTATCTAAAAGGATACCCTGTAGAAAATCCACAAGATACGGTTGGAGCAGGGGATGGCTTTGCAGCAGGTTTTCTTTCAGGTTTATTACAAAAACTGAGCCTTAGTGAATGTGGAGAATGTGCAAATGGAGTAGGTGCAATGGCTATATTGGTAAAAGGAGATATGGAAGGGTATCCAAATCTAGAACAATTAATGGCATTTATCGGTAAAAAGAAAATAATAGAAAGATAAGGAGGAATAAAATTGCTATTAAGTAAGGAAACATATGGTGAATATAAACAGTATCCAGAAAGAGTACTTCAATTTGGTGAGGGAAACTTTTTAAGAGCATTTGTGGATTGGCAAATTGATAAAATGAATAAAAAGGCAGGTTTTAATGGTAGTGTAGTAGTAGTTCAACCTATTGAATTTGGTTTGGTAGATAAATTAAATGAGCAAGATGGTTTGTACACTCTTTACTTGCAGGGAATGAATGAAGGACGAGCAATAGCTGAGCATTCAGTAATAAATAGTATAAGCCGCGGAATAAATCCTTATACGCAGAACGATGAATATTTAAAGATTGCTGAAAATCCAGAACTAAGATTTGTGTTTTCAAACACTACTGAAGCAGGCATTGCATATGACGAAAGTGATAAGCTAGAAGATAAGCCTCAGAAAAGTTTTCCAGGAAAATTCACAGCACTTTTATATCATAGATTTAAGTTTTTTAATGGAGAAGCGAATAAAGGTTTAATAATAATACCTTGTGAGCTTATTGATAGAAATGGCGACAAACTTAAAGAAATAATTCTTAAATTTGCTAAGCTTTGGAATTTGGAAGCAGGGTTTGCCACTTGGATAAATGAAGCTAATACCTTTTGCTCTACACTTGTTGACAGAATTGTTCCAGGTTATCCAAGAGATACTATAAGTGAAATAACGCAGGAACTCGGCTATGAAGATAATTTAGTTAATGTCGGAGAACATTTTCACCTTTTTATTATTGAAGGACCAAAATGGATTGAAAAGGAATTTCCAGCAAGTAAAGCCGGACTTAATGTTAAGTTTGTTGAAGATATGACTCCATATAGAACAAGAAAAGTAAGAATACTAAATGGATCACATACATCGCTGGTGCCAGTATCCTACCTTTATGGTTTAAATACTGTTGCGGAATCTGTGGAACATCAGGTTATTGGAAAATTTATTAAAGACACAATATACGAAGAAATAATCCCTACACTAGATCTACCAGAAGAAGAATTATCATACTATGCAAAAGTTGTTCTAGAAAGATTTATGAATCCTTTTGTTAAGCATTATTTAATGAGTATATCTTTAAATTCAATGTCAAAGTATGAAACAAGAGATTTACCTTCATTACTTGAGTTTGTAAAGATAAAGGGTGAACTACCTAAAAGGTTAGTATTCTCACTAGCAGCACTTATAGAATTCTATAAAGGAAAAAGAGGAGAAGAAACAATTAAATTATCTGATGACACCGTTGTTTTAGAGCTTTACAAAACTCTCTGGGATAATTATGATGGAAGTGAATCAGCATTAAGAAATCTAGTAACTAAAGTACTTAATTATAAAAAAGTTTGGAAAATGGATTTAAATGAGGTTCAAGGTTTAACAGATGCAGTAACACATTATTTAACAAACATTGAGAAACTTGGTATGCAAGAAGCTATTAAAAAAGTTCTTTAATGAAAGTGAGGGTGTGCTCATGAAAAATATAATACAGATAAATGAAAAAGATAATATAGTAGTGGCTTTAACTGATTTTTTAAAGGGTGAAGTGATTTCTATAGGTAATAGTGAAGTAATATTAAAAGAAGATATTAAAAGAGGTCATAAAATAGCTACTCTTGATATTAAAATAAATGATAATATTATAAAATATGGATTTCCTATAGGACATTCAATTATTGATATTTCAAAAGGACAATGGGTTCATACTCATAATATAAAAACAAATCTAGATGGAATAAAGGAATATATTTTTAACCAAAAGCTTACAGAAAATAGTTTTATAAATAGAAAATTAACATTTAGTGGATATAAAAGAATTGACGGAAATGTAGGCATTAGAAATGAACTTTGGATAGTTCCTACTGTAGGTTGTGTAAACGGTATTGGGGATAGAATTATCGATAGGTTTAAAGAAATGGTAGGGAATGAGTCTATAGATAATACTTTTATATTAAAGCATAATTATGGTTGCTCACAGCTTGGAGAGGATCATATAAATACAAGAACTATATTAGGCGATGCGGTTAAACATCCCAATAATGGTGGAGTCTTAGTATTAGGGCTTGGATGCGAGAATAATAGTATGTCTGATTTTAAAAAATCCCTAGGCAAATTTAATGAAAAAAGAGTAAAGTTCTTAATTTCTCAGGAAGTTTCAGATGAAATAGAAGAAGGTGCCAAACTTCTTGTAGAACTTTATGAAAACATGAAGGGCGACGTTCGGGAAGTTTGCAGTTTATCAGAGCTCAAAATAGGATTGAAATGTGGAGGATCTGATGGGCTTTCGGGTATAACTGCAAACCCTCTTGTGGGAAGATTTTCGGATTTCCTTGTAGCTCAAGGTGGAACCACAATATTAACAGAAGTGCCTGAAATGTTTGGAGCAGAAACACTTTTAATGGCTAGAGCTGAAAACAAAGAAATATTTAATAAAACAGTTCATTTAATTAATGACTTTAAAGAATATTTTATGGGTTATAATCAGCCAGTATATGAGAATCCTTCTCCAGGAAACAAAGCAGGGGGCATAACTACTCTTGAAGATAAATCACTAGGTTGTACACAAAAATCAGGTACGGCAACCGTGATGGATGTGCTTAAATATGGAGAAGTTTTAAGGAAAAGTGGACTTAATCTTTTAAGCGCTCCTGGGAATGATTTAGTAGCATCCTCTGCGCTAGCAGCTGCTGGTTGTCAAATGATTCTATTCACAACAGGAAGGGGCACTCCATTTGGAAGTTTTGTACCTACAATGAAGATTTCAACAAACAGTCAAATATATGAATTAAAACCTCATTGGATTGATTTTAATGCAGGAGGATTAACTAAGGATAAGTCCTTAGAAACCTTGACTGAGGAATTTATAGAATATGTAATCAAAGTAGCTAGTGGTGAACTAACTAACAATGAGAAAAATAATTTTAGAGAGCTTGCTATATTTAAAAGTGGAGTTACACTTTAATTAATATTATTTTGATGAACGATAGGATTAGATAAAAATATTGGAGGAATAACAAATGGTAATAGATAAATTAAGTAATGCGGCACAATATTATGGTCTTTCTAGTAGAATAGAAAAAGCTTTGAAATATTTACAAAATACAGATTTAAAAAAGCTTGAAATAGGAAAACATGAAATTGATGGAAAGAATGTTATCGTTGTTGTATCTGAATACGATGCAAAAAATATAGAGGCAGGTAAGTGGGAAGCACACAAAAATCATTTAGATATACAATATGTGGCTTCAGGGAAAGAAAAGATTGGGTATGCTAGTATTGATGAGATGAAAATGATTGGTGAATATAATGAACAAAAAGATGTAATGTTTTTACAGGGCGAAGGCGATTTGTTATTACTTAATGAAGGTACTTTTGCTATATTCGCACCCCAAGATGCACATATGCCAGGGATAAAGGTTAATAACGGACAACATGTTAAGAAGGTTGTTGTGAAGATTTTAGCATAGATATTACTGGAAATTCAAATAAAAAGGAGATTTAACATGAATTTTGATAAAAATTGTTTTTACTGTGTTAAAGATGAAAGACTTACTGATTTAATGATTGAAATATGTAAGCTTGAATCTTCAACCTTATATTTATTTAAAGAACAGACTTATAAGGGAAGATGTGTTGTAGCATATAATGGACATAAAAGTGAGCTTTTTGATTTAAATGATGATGAGCGTTCACTTTACATGAAGGATGTGGCTAAAGTTGCTAATGCTTTAAGTAAAGCATTTTCAGCTGATAAAATTAATTACGGTGCTTATGCTGATACTATGACTCATCTTCATTATCATATAGTTCCTAAATATAAGAATGGACCTAGTTTTGGAGGAACATTTGAAATGATGCCTAGTGATAAGGTTCTTCTTAAAGATGAAGAATATAATGTGTTAATAAACAAAATCAAAGAAAACTTATAGATTTTATTTAATGATTAAATTGTAATAATATATATTGAACCTCAGACAAACTTTTTAGGCTTGTCTGAGGTTTGGTTAAATATACTAAGGATAAAATATTGATTAATATTTATCATAATGTAGAGCTAAATAATTATTTGTTATTTTATTTTAAGGAGTTTAAAATGAAATTTAAAAAAGCTGTTAATAAAAAATCTATAGCAAAGATATTTTTCAATAATTTTATACTTATTATTTTGATAATGGGCATTGGTTTTGCTTTTTCACTATATGAAAGTAAGTTTACCTCTCAGAAGTATGATGAGGTTACCGAGATAAATATTAAATTGAGTAAGCTGTCTTTAGAATTTAGTAATAGTTGGGGTTTTTTTGATATGTTTATAAAAACCAGGGATACTGAAAATATTCAAAAATATGATGAGTCAAATAATAAAATTAAAAATTTAATAATAGAAATTGAGCCATATATTCGAGAGGACAAAGATAGTGGTGTTTATTTACGAAATTTAAATAATATGTTTGGCTCTTATAAAGACCAATCCTACCAGTTAATGAGTAAAGTAATATATGCCGAAACATTAGATTCAAAAAGTTATGATAAATTAACGGAACTAAAGACATTGTTTACTTATATAAATAAACATTCTAAGTCATTAATGGTCTCATATTTGAATTACTCTAATTTACAGTATTCTACTACAATTGTAAGGTATAAAAATACAGAAATAAAAATCTATATTGCATTAATTTTAATCCTATTAATTAGCTTTGTATTTACTATGATTGTAAGTAGAGACTTGAACAACACTATGGGTAGGCTCCGAAAATATGCAGGTCTGTTATCAGATGCAAAATGGGAAATACCAGATCTTGAAGATCAAAAATACGATGAGTTAAACAGTCTGGCAAGGGCTTTTGATAAAATGAAACATAGTATTCGTGAATTTATTGAGGAATTAAATGAAAAAACTGAGATTGAAAAGAATTATCATATAGAACAACTTAAAAATGTTGAAAAGGACAAATTAATTAAAGAAACCCAATTATCAGCCCTACAATCACAGATGGACCCTCATTTTTTATTTAATACACTAAATACTATTAGTAGAGTTGCTATGTTTGAGTACGCAGATGAAACTGTGAAACTAATAGAAGCCACCTCAAAAATACTTAGATACAATTTAGACTGTAAAGACAAAATGGTGAAATTAGAAGAAGAAATACGCATGACAAAGGCTTATGTTATTATACAAGAAACTAGATTTCAAGATCAAATGAGCTTTAACTTTGATATTGATAAAAACTTATATGAGGTAAAAGTGCCTCCAATGCTCATTCAACCTATAGTGGAAAATGCAATAATTCATGGTCTTAGGGAAAAAGATAGTGGTGGCATAATAAGTATTACAGTAAAAGAAAAAAACAGTTTTATTGCTATTAGTATTAAAGATAATGGTGTAGGAATGGACAATGAAAAAATAAATACTCTTTTGAATGAGGTTAAAGACGAATCAATGGGACTTGGAGTGTTTAATGTGAAAAAGAGGGTAGGACTTTACTTTAATAGAAGTGATTTATTTATGATCAAAAGTCAAAAGGGAGAAGGTACAGAAGTGGTAATTTTGATTCCAATTGATGGGGGTGAAGATAGTGTTAAAACTTTTAATAGCTGAGGATGAGGCATTAGAAAGAAAAGCGCTTAGATTTCTTTTGGACAAATACTTTTCTGATAGTATTGAAGTAGTTGCTGAAGTAAACAATGGTAGGGATGCTGTAGAGAAAGCTAGTTTATTTAAACCTAATATTGTATTAATGGATATTCATATGCCTATAATGGATGGACTAGAAGCATGTAGTCTTATTAAAAATAATTACAAGGAAACCGAATTTATAATACTAACTGCTTTTAATTATTTTGATTATGCTAAAAAAGCAATACATATTGGTGTAAGTGATTATTTACTTAAGCCATTTTCAAATGAGGAATTTGTGAGTTCTCTAAATAAAGTAATTCTTAAAATTAACTCTAAAAATTCAATTATAAACAATAATAATGAATTGAAGGAAACTTATAAGAAAATTTCCCCTTATGTTGAAAAGCAGATGGTGGCAAACATAGCTTATGGTGTTACCTTAACTGAAATTCAATTTAATGAATACAAGAATATACTAAATATTGATAGTACTAAGTTTTGTTGCATAATATTTAATTTAGATAAGAAAATTTTTAATGAAAATAGTATTGTTGTGATAAAAAATAAATTGAGTATTTTATTCCCTAAAATGGTTGGAGGGTTATGTTTAAATCATATTATATTATTTGTTTTTGATGAAGCGGTAGGAAATAAAATTCTAAGTAAAGTTTTTAATGATTTGTTAAATAATCTTCAAGAGAATTTTAAACTAAACTATGAGGCAACTTTATCTATAGGTGTCTCATCAACGTATGTGGGTTTTAAACAATTATATCTTTCTTATAAAGAGGCAGAACGTTGTTTTAAAAAGAAAATAAATAAAAATTCTCTTTCGGAAAAAGAAGTTATAAACAATAATAACAATGTGAAAGAAGTTAATCATATTATAAGTTGTAAAATTGTAAATGAAGATTTAAATGGAGCAATAATTGAAGTTGATATTATGTTGAATAATTTACTTTGTGCAAATGATTGCTCTAATCTTTTAGTTACTAAAAAAAATCTTTTAGTTATTTTGGATAGAATTATTGATGACATAACTGAATTTGTTGGCAAAGATTTTAAAAGCTTTAACAAAGATAAAATATTGAATGAATTGGTTAATTTAACAGAAATTCTAGATCTGAAGAATTGTGTAAACATGGTATTGAAAGATCTTATACATTACATATCAAGCTATAAAAGAAGCAAAAATATTGATTTACTAGAAAAAGTGAAGATTTTTATTGAAAATAACTATATGAATGATATAAGCTTAGATAATCTAGCACAATATGTTTCAATGAGTAGCTTCTATTTAAGTAGAATATTTTCTAAGGCTTACGGCATGAACATTAAGGAATACATAATTAAAATTAGAATGGAAAAAGCAAAGTGTTTGCTTATGGAAGGAAATAAATCTGTTAAACAAATTGCTAGTGAAGTTGGATACTTAGATCAAAATTATTTTAGTAAAGCATTTAAAAAATATACTAATATTTCACCTAAGGAATACTGCAATTTATAGTTTTAACGACATTTCAGAAGGAAAGTCTCCTACTTCTATAAGTGGGAGTTACATGCTGTAACAAAGAGAAAACTTTAGTGGGAATCTAAATCTCCTTCTGAAGTCGTTAATCTGCAGCTCCGCAGGAGATGATTTAAGGATATGAAAATAGTGATTACTAATTAAATATAAAATAGGGGGAAAGATATATGATAGTAAGAAATGATAATGTGAAATTAAGTGATCTTGGCAAGGGGGTATCCCGCAAGATATTAGCACATGTGGAGAGCATAATGATGGTAGAGGTAAACTTTATTAAAGGCTCAGTTGGAGAAATTCATGCGCACATACATGAACAAATTAGTTATATTATAAAAGGAAGTTTTGAGGTAAATATTGATGGAAAAAAGGAGATAGTAAAAGCTGGTGATACTTTTTATGTTGTGCCAAACGCACTACATGGTGTTTTAGCACTGGAGGATTCAACCATATTAGATGTTTTTACTCCACAAAGAGATGATTTTCTAAAATAAGTAGCATATCGTTTACTTCCTCCATATCCTGTGTTTTTCGCAGGATATGGAGGATTTTTTTAATAGGACAATGAATTACATATAATCGCAAGTTATTCGTCTAGTAAAGGGTTACACCAAATAGTATGATAAGTACATAGATAAAACATAAATAAAACAATTAGTAGGGGGGAAAATTATGAATAAAAAGAAATTTATCGCTATATTTTCATGTCTTGTACTTACTGTAGGAATGCTTGCAGGTTGTGGTATGAAAACACCAACAAAAACAGAGGTAAAAGAAACAACAGCTGCAGCAGCAGGAACGGCAACAGCACCAGAGGTAACTCTAGTATATGCAGAGGTTAATCCACTAGATACTATTGTTGGTCAAACAGATACTAAATTTAAAGAAGAAGTAGAATCACTTTCAAAGGGAAAGATTAAGATTGATATTCAGGCAAGTGGAGTTTTAGGAGCAGAAAATGATGTGCTTGATTCAATGCTTGGTGGTGGTGGAACAATTGATATGTCCCGTATCTCAGCATTTGCTCTTACAAGTTACGGTGGAGCAAAGTCAAAACTGCTTTCCATTCCTTATACATTTGTAAGTCGTGAACATTTTTGGAATTTCGCTACATCTGACTTAGCTCCTGAATTCCTTATGGAGCCTCATGAAAATGGTAAGGGTATTAGAGGCTTATTCTATGGAGAAGAAGGGTTCCGTCATTTCTTTACAGTTAAACCCGTTAAAACTATAGCAGATTTAAAAGGTATGAAAATAAGAGTATCAAATGACCCTGTTATGAATGGTATGGTAAAAGGTCTTGGTGCTTCGCCTACAGTAGTATCTTTTGGTGAACTTTATTCGGCACTCCAAACTGGTGTAGTAGATGGCGCAGAACAACCTATTGCCAACTATAAATCAAATGCGTTCCAAGAAGTTGCACCGAATATGATTCTTGATGGCCATACACTTGGTGCAGTACAAGTAATCATTACAGATAAAGCTTGGGATAAACTTACAAAAGAACAGCAAGATGTTATTACAGCAGCAGGTAAAGCTGCATCGGCATATAATAGAAAGATATCTGCAGAAGCTGAAAATAAAGTACTAGTAGATTTAAAAGCAAAAGGTACTAAGATTATAGAAGTTAAGGATATCAAACCTTGGCAGGAAGCATGTAAAGCTGTGATTGATTCTTCTACAAAAGACAATGCTGCACTTTATCAAAAAATTCTTGACATGAAATAAGATTCACAAAAGGGTAGATTGAAAACCAGTACAAGTAGTTTTAATAGATGTTTATATGAACACAGAGGAGGATTACAACCTCTGTGTTTAATTTTGAGGAGGTAGCGAATGCCTAAAATTTTTAATACAATGGATAAGATTCAACCGGCATATGATTTGGCTTATAAGATTGTTCTTTTCTTATGCAAGTTACTTTTAATAGGGGATATTCTCATTACTACGATGTCGGTGGCTGGTAGATATATTTCTTTCATTCCAGATCCAGCATGGAGTGAAGAAGTGGTTTTAAGTTGCATGGCATATATGACAGTTCTTTCTGCGGCTTTAGCCATCAAAAGAAATGCACATATTCGTATGACAGCATTTGACAGATATTTGCCAAAACATTTGCTAACTGTTTTGGATATTATTGCAGATGTTGCTGTTTTAGGACTTGCTTTGGTTATGATAATAGTAGGTTGGAAATACGCAGTGCAAATCGGTAAAGTAGGAACTTATGTGAGTATGCCAGGTCTTTCTAGATTTTGGATGTATTTTCCGGTTCCGGTGGCAGGTATAGCAATGGTTATTTTTGAAATAGATTCTATATATAATCATATTAAACAATTTTTTGTAGAGAAGGAGGGTATTCATGGATGTTAATAGTATGGCAATATTAATTTTACTTGGTACATTTTTCATAATGGTATTTTTAAGATTTCCTATTGCTTATGCGGTAGCGCTTTCATCACTATTTTGTCTTTTGTACCTAGGACTTCCACTTATTACTATTTGTCAACAGATGGTAAAGGGAATTAGTTCTTTCAGTCTTATGGCTGTACCTTTCTTTATTACAATGGGATGTCTCATGGGATCAGGAGGTATCTCTGAAAAACTGATTGCACTAGCCACTGCTTGTGTTGGCTGGATGCGAGGAGGTATGGCCATGGTTAACATTGTTGCATCATACTTCTTTGGAGGTATTTCTGGTTCTGCAGCTGCGGATACGGCATCTCTTGGTAGTCTTTTAATCCCTATGATGGTAGAACAAGGCTACGATGCTGACTTTTCAACGGCAGTTACCATTACTTCATCTGTTGAAGGACTCTTGGTTCCACCAAGTCATAACATGGTTATTTATGCCACAACTGCAGGTGGTATTTCGGTGGGAAGTCTTTTCCTTGCAGGGTATATACCGGCCGCAATACTAGCAATATCCCTTATGATAGGATCCTATATCATTTCTGTTAAAAGAAACTATCCAAAGGGTGACAAATTCAGAATGAAGATTTTGTTAAAACAATTGAGTATTTCTTTTTGGGCTCTTGCCGCCGTTATGATAGTTGTAGTGGGAGTAGTATTTGGTGTATTTACAGCAACAGAGTCGGCAGCTATTGCAGTTATTTACAGTTTGCTTGTTAGTTTATATATTTATAAAGGCCTTGATTGGAAGGGTGTTTGGAAAGTTCTTGAAGGTTGTGTAGATATACTTTCAATAGTTCTCATACTGATTGCGACTTCTAGTATTTTTGGATATTGCCTTACTTTCTTGCACGTTCCAGATTTAGCAGCAAAAGCAATTATAAGTATTTCGGATAATCCAATTATTTTAGCACTGCTTCTAAACCTTATTCTTTTAATACTTGGATGTATTATGGATATGGCTCCAATTATACTGATTGCTACCCCAATTTTGCTACCAATTGCAACTTCAATTGGAATTGATCCTATTCAGTTTGGTATTATAATTGTCTTAAATTGTGGGATAGGTCTTTTAACACCACCTGTTGGTGCCGTGCTGTTTATTGGCTCTGCAGTTAGCAAGGTGTCCATGGAGCGAATTGTAAAAGCCACATTACCATTTTATTTGTGTATGATCATTACACTTTTAATGCTTACATTCATTCCGGAAATTAGTTTGTTTCTTCCATCATTATTTAACTAAGGAGAGATATGAAATATAAATTTACTTATCAAACAACAGCTTTTGATCTTTGGAAGTTATCCATGTACTCTACTTATGCTTCAATAGTAGGGATATGTAATATTATATTTACATTTGCCATGATTCTTGTGTCGATAAAGGTTTGGGAAGATGTAAATAGTGTTATGAAAGTACTTTTGATAATCGTGATATGTTTATTTACGGTTATTCAACCCACAGTCGTTTATAGAAGGGCAAAAATGCAGGTAAGAGCAGTTTCCCATGATATGGAGATAGGTTTTGATGATAGTGGGATTCATGTAAAAACTAAAAATCAAAGTTCAGATTTATTATGGAATACGGTAAAAGGTGTATCAAAAAAGATGAACATGATTGTTGTATTTTCAACGACTAAGCATGGTTTTGTACTAACTAATAAAGTGCTTGGAAAACAAAAAAAAGACTTTTATGAATATGTAGTTTCTAAGATTGAAAAATGAATATAATTAATTGCCTATCATCTTTCTACGAAATGATGATGGGCAATTTTTCATTCATTATATAGTGTAACAGATAAACTCAGTAGTAAAGCAATTGACTTATTTTACTGCTAGATTCATAATAAAATCATAACTTTATTTAAGTTATGATTTTGTTCAAAAGAATTGCTTTTGCTTTTTCAATATATAAAAGAAATATTACCTCTGAGAAGTATTATAAATACATAGATGAAAAAACAAACAAAAAACGATTAAGAGGGGGGAATAATGAATAAAAAGAGATTTATTGCAATATTTTCGTGCCTTGTACTTACTGTAGGAATGATTAGTAGCTGTGGAAACAAAGCTGATAATACAAGTAAAAAGAAGGAGACACTTAAGGTAGAAACAAAATCAATTACTTTAAGATTATCAGACAATCAACCTGATGGTTACCCAACAATACTTGGAGATCAAGCATTTGCAAATGAAGTAGAAAGAAATACTAATGGAAGAATAAAAATTGAGGTATATGGAGGAGCTCAACTTGGAGATGAAAAAAGCTCTATAGAACAAGCTCAATTTGGAGCAGTTGATATAATACGTATAGGTGCTGCACCACTGGCTGAAGTTAATAAGCAAGTGGGTGTTTTAATTCTTCCCTATCTTTATAAGGACAAAGATCAAATGTTTAGAGTTTTAGATGGAGAGATAGGAGATAAAATATTTGCTGATTTACAAGCAAATAGTAAAATTGTAGGACTTTGTTGGCTAGATTCTGGAGCAAGAAATTTTTATAATGCAAAAAGAGTTGTAAAAACACCAGCTGATTTAAAAGATTTAAAGATTAGAGTACAAGAAAGTAAGCCTATGATGGATATGGTTAAAGCTTTAGGTGCATCACCTACTGAAATGGCTTATGGTGAAGTTTATAACGCAATGCAAACTGGAGTAATTGATGGAGCTGAAAATAATTGGCCTAGTTATTTATCATCTAATCATTATAAAGTAGCAAAGTTTATTACAATAGATGAACATACAAGAGTTCCAGAAATGATAGCTTTTAGCAAGATTTCTTGGGATAAAATATCAGCAGATGATCAAGTAATAATAAGAAAAGCTGCGGATGTAGGTGCAAAGGTAGAGAGATTTGAATGGCTTAAACAGTCAGATGAAGCAGAGGCTAAAATAGTGGGAAAAGGTGGAGTTACAATTACCAAACTAGATGATAATCAAGTATTTCAGAATAAAGTTAAAGGTATGTATGCAGCGCATCCTGAATGGAAGGTTTTAATTGATGAAATAATATCTACAAAATAATATCTACAAAATAATTAAAGTAAGGTATTTAATAATATTTATGGAATTGACAATGGGACTTGTACCATTGTCAATTGTTTTAACAGCGAAGAAAATAAGGTGAATTTATAGTCAATCATTTTTTTTGGTAATTACGTTATCGTTAACGATTTATCTATATAAGTATTGTATTATATATTGTTAAGTGGTATAGTTTATATAGAACGTTAACGTTAACGAAAATACTAGTTAGTATTGAGGAGATAAATATGGTAGGAATAAAGGATATAGCAAGAGAATGTAATGTTTCTGCTACAACAGTATCTAGGGCATTAAATAATAGTAGTGAAATTTCTAAAAAAACAAGAGAGCTTATATTGAAAACCTGTGATGAAAGAGGTTATATTCCAAATTCTTCTGCTAGGAACCTCATATTGAATAAAACAAATATGATAGGACTTTTAATACCAGATATAACCAATCAATATTATGCTTATGTGAGTAAGGGAGTTAGCTCATATTTAGAAAAAATAGGTTATGGACTTGTTCTTTGTAATAGTGATAGAAATAAAGAAAATGAAACTAGATACATTAATTTTTTATCACAGAAAAGGGTTGATGGTATAATTCTTATTCCTGTAAAGCCTAAAGCCTCTGATTATAAAAAGATAATTGAAAATGTTCCACTGGTAATGGTAGATAATTATGTTAATGATTTAGATATAAGTTATGTAGGAAATGATAATTATGTTGGGTCTAGAAAAATAGTTTCGCACATGTTAAGTAAGGGATATAGAAAAATCGGAGTAATACTTGGCGATGAAAGTTCCTCTGCAAGTAACGAAAGGTTAAAGGCTTATAGAGACTTGTTAATAGAAAATAACATAGAAATCAATGTAGAAATTTTACTAAATAGCAGTGCGACATTTGAAGATGGATTTAAGCTTGCTAAAATACTTATAGACCAAAAGGTAGATGCAATTTTTACTATAAACGATACGGTAGCAATGGGAGTTATGAAGTACTGTCATATGAACAATATTCAAATACCGAGAGATATTGGCATTGCAGGTTATGATGATATTGAGCAGGCTGCTATGTTACCCGTTCCACTAACCACAATTCATCAAAGAAAATTTGAATTAGGAAAAATTGCAGCAAAAATATTAATGGATGAAATCAATAATAATGAAAGTGCAAAACAAAAGATTATATTGCAACCTGAGCTTATTATAAGAAAATCTTGTAATGAATAAAAAATAAATATGGAAAAGGAGTTAATAAAATGAGTACAAATATAAATGAATTTTCAATGGATTTTTTTTCACTAAAGGGTAAAGTAGCAATTGTAACCGGAGGTAATACTGGACTTGGACAAGGCTATGCAGTAGCACTGGCGAAAGCAGGAGCGGATATTTTTATTCCTACATATGATACTAATTGGGATGAAACTAGAACTCTTGTAGAAGAACAGGGAAGAAAAGTTTCTTTCTTTCAAGCTGATTTATCGAAAAGAGAAGAAATAACTGCCACTGTAGAAGCTTGTGTAAAAGCATTTGGCAGAATTGATATTTTAGTTAATAATGCAGGTACTATTAGACGTGCACCACTACTTGAATACAAAGATGAAGATTGGAAAGCAGTACTAGATATAAACTTAAATGCGGTTTATTTTTTAAGTCAAGATGTTGCAAAGATAATGGTTAAGCAAGGATCAGGAAAAATTATAAATATTGCATCTATGCTTGCATTCCAAGGTGGAAAATTTGTACCAGCATATACTGCAAGTAAACATGCGGTAGCAGGGGTAACTAAAGCTTTTGCAAATGAGCTTGGAGATAAAAATATTCAAATAAATGCTATTGCACCTGGATATATAGCAACTGATAATACAGCACCAATTAGAGCAGATGAAGCAAGAAATGCAAGCATTTTAGATAGAATACCAGCAGGCAGATGGGGAGAGCCATTTGATGTAATGGGAACTGTTGTATTTTTAGCAAGTCGTGCTTCAGATTACGTTAATGGTCATATTTTAGCTGTAGACGGTGGATGGTTAGTAAGATAATTCAATTAGTAATGTTCCAATAATAAAATGTTATAGAAAAAATTAATATTAGGAGGAATTATAATGGAAATTAGATATTCAAGTCATAATGAAGATGCTAAAAAATATGATACTACGGAGCTCAGAAAACACTTTTTAATTGAGGACCTATTTGTACCTGGAGAAATAAAGATGGTTTATAGCCATATAGATAGAATAATAGTTGCAGGTATAGTACCAACAGATAAGGTGCTTTCACTAGAAGGAAGTAAAGCTTTAGGTTGTGATTACTTTCTTCAAAGACGTGAGCTTGGAGTAATTAATATTGGTGGAGCAGGCATAGTTACCTTAGATGGTAAAAAATATGATTTAGGATCTAGAGACGGCCTTTATGTTGGACAAGGAATTAAGGAAGTTACATTTGAAAGCATAGATGCTAAAATCCCTGCAAAATTTTATGTGAATAGTGCTACAGCACATAAAAGTTATCCTACAGTGAAAATCGGCTTAGCTGATGCTAAAAAAGTAAAAGCTGGTAGTGATGAAGAATGTAATAAGAGAGTAATAAATCAATATGTACATCCAGCAGTTTGTAAAAGCTGTCAATTAGTTATGGGAATGACAATACTTCAGCCTGGTAGTGTATGGAATACAATGCCTTGTCATACACATGATAGAAGAATGGAAGTATATTTATATTTCGATATGGATGCAGATAATGTAGTATTCCATCTAATGGGAACTCCTGATGAAACAAGACATATAGTTATGAAAAATGAACAAGCAGTTATTTCTCCAAGTTGGTCAATACATTCAGGTGTGGGAACAAAAAATTATACTTTCATTTGGGGTATGGTTGGGGAAAATCAAGAGTTTACAGATATGGATGCAGTGTTAACTAAAGATTTAAGATAATTTATTTAATGTAAATTAAGTAAAATTTGTACAATACATAATCACTATATCAACTTAGATTTTAAGCTGCTATAGTGATTATTATTTAAAACTGAATTTATATAGCTGTTTATATTGCTTAAGGGAAATATTTTTGTAATCTTTAAATTGCTTTATAAAATACACCTTCTATTATGGTGAATATTTGATGCTTTTTTTAAATTTACTATATCATATAATATTTAATTGTGTTAATTTGTAAGTATAAGTACTTATACAATAGAAAGGTACTGCTTTTTATTGTTTCTAAAATTCTTGAAACAATATATGAATCTACAAATACAGGTAAAGCTATATACTTTCAATAAAAGGAGGAAAAAATCATGTTAAATAAATTATCAGCACAACTATAGTCAGTTAAAGATTATACAAATAGTGATTTTTTTGGAACACTTGAGGAAATATCTAAAATAGGTTATACAGGTGTTGAATTTGCAGGATACAAAGATATAACAGCAAAATATATGAATAAAAAGCTTAAAGAGCTTAATTTAATTGCTTTGTCTGCACATGTTGGAATAAACAGCCTTAAAGACAACTTAGATGCTGAAATAGAGTATCTTAATACTTTAGGTGCAAAATATATAGTCTGTCCATATGCAGAAAATATGGAAAAATCATTTGAATATATAATGGGAAAGAGGGTATTATAAAATGTTTAATTTAGGAATTATAGGTTTTGGAGGTATGGCAGAGTATCATTTCAAATCTCTTAAGGATTATAAGCGACTTAATGTAAAAGGTGTGTTTGATATAAATCCAGAAAGATGTGATTTTGCAAAAGAGCAAGGACTTAAGGCATATGGTTCAAAAGAGGAGCTATTTGCGGATTCCGATATTGATATAATTCTTGTTGCTACAACTAATGAGGTGCATAAAGAATTATTGATTGAGGCGATGAGAGCTGGAAAACATGTAATTAGTGAAAAACCTGTAACACTATCCTCAGTGGAACTTGAGGAAGTAATAGCCGCATCTATTAAGTATAATAGAGTATTTACTATTGATCAAAATAGACGAACAAATAAGGATTTTATTTTAATGAAAAGAAGTGTTGAAGAGGGGCTACTTGGAGATGTGTATGCTATAGAATCTAGAGTTGAGGGATCCCGTGGAATGCCAACTGGTTGGAGAACTATCAAAAGGCTTGGTGGCGGTATGATGGTAGATTGGGGGGTACATTTAATTGATCAAATGATGTATATGGTCCATGAGAAAGTTACAAATGTATTTTGCAAAATGTACAATATTGAGTACAGTGATGTGGAAGATAACTTCCGTCTTACATTGACATTTGAAAGTGGATTAACAGCTCATATTGAGGTATCTACCAACAATTACATAACACATCCAAGATGGTATGTTCTGGGGAAAAAAGGTACACTTCAAATTGATAATTGGGATTGTAATGGGAAAATAGTAAGGTGCATAGATAAAGAAAGTGTTTGGGTAGATGAAATTGTTTATACCAAAGCTGGACCTACTAAAACTATGGCGCCAAGAAACGCAAATTCTACAGAAGAAATAACTCTATCTGAGCCTATGGATGTTGTGGATAATTTAACAGTTGTGTATGATGGGCTTTTGGATGCTATTGAAGGAAAAGCAGCTCTTAAAATAACACCGCAGCAAGCAATGCGTGTTATCAAAGTAATGGAAGCAGCATTCTTATCTAGTGAAACGTCAACTGCGGTCAATGTTGAAATATAGAGTATATAGGATGAAAAATTGAAACATTGAAACATTGAATTCTGTGGGTAAATTTGATAGAATAAGAAACAATGATAAATATTTAAGGATAATGATTAATTATATCAGGAGGTAGAAAATGTCATATTTACTTAGACCACTAGAACAGTGCAAATTAATGTTGAAAAATAGATTGGTTATGCCACCAATGGCTACTTCTAAATCTGAACTGGATGGAAGGGTCAGTAAAGGAATGTTAGATTATTATGATGAAAAATCCCAAGGTGGGTATATTTCGTTGATTATTATCGAACATAGCTTTATAGCCCAGCAAGGTAAGGCTAGTGAAAGAATGCTTTCTATAGCAGATGATAGTATTGTGGAAGAACTAAAAAAGCTGGCAAATGTTATTCATAAAAATGGTTCTAAAACAGTAATGCAAATCAATCATGCTGGAAGTGCAGCAAATAAAGAGATTACAGGATGTGATCCAGTTGGACCATCGGCTATAGCTAATCCACGCTTAGGCAATGTTCCAAGGGAACTTAGTAAAAGTGAAATTAAAATTATAATTTTAGAATTTGCTAGTGCTGCAAGGCGTGTTAAAGAAGCTGGCTTTGATGGAGTAGAAATTCATTCTGCTCATGGATATCTTCTCAACCAATTTTTCTCTCCTCTGACTAACAAAAGGACTGACGAATATGGTGGAGATATACTCGGAAGAATTAAAATCCATTTAGAAATTATTAAAGCGGTACGTGAAGCTGTTGGTAATGATTTTCCAATCCTGCTTAGATTAGGTGCTTCTGATTATATGGAAGGTGGTAGTACTATTGAAGATAGCAAAACTGCAGCCTTAGAATTTGAAAATGCAGGTGTAGATATCCTAGATATTTCAGGAGGCTTTTGTGGGTATACTATTCCAGGTAATACTAGTCAAGGTTATTTTTCACCATTAACTGAAGCTATTAAGGAGGTTGTATCCATTCCAGTTATATTAACAGGAGGAATTAATGAAGTTCTCGCAGCTGAAAAATTGTTATCTTCTGGAAAGGCAGATCTTATTGGTGTAGCTAGGGCTATATATAAAGACTCTAAGTGGGCTAAAAATGCTATTGAAAGTTTAAAATAGATATTTAAAAAAATCATCAAATAAAAAAAGACATTAAGGGAGAAAAAACCTTGATGTCTTTTTTTGCATTTTACATAAAAAAATAGCCTATTATATAAATTATGGTATAATAATAGCAGTAAATAGTAGTATTAAAACCTGTTGAGATATAATCGCTTATTAAGTGAGGTGTGATTTATTGAACTCTGTCATAGGACTAATTAATCATTATGGATATATTATTTTGTTTACTTCACTAGTTCTTGAATTAATTGCATTTCCTCTACCAGGAGAGTTAATGATGACTTATTGTGGATTTCTTGTGTATCAATCCAAAATGAATTGGATTATAAGCATTATTGTAGCTACTTCTGGTGTAGTAGTAGGAATTACAATATCATACTTTGTAGGTGCCAAATTAGGAATAAAATTTTTTGATAAATATGGTTCCTATATTCATCTTGGACCCAAGCAAAGGGAAAAAACATCAAAGTGGTTTAAATCATCCGGTAATAAATTGTTGATTTTAGCATATTTTATACCTGGAGTTAGACATATTACGGGATATTTTTCTGGCATAACGGAGATTACATATAAAAGATTTGCAATAAATGCTTATTTTGGAGCTTTCCTATGGACTACTACTTTTATTTCACTTGGTAAGGTTCTTGGACCAAACTGGGATAAATTTCATAGTTATATATCAAAATATTTAATTATTGGCAGCTTAAGTATAGCTCTTATTTTCATTATTGCGTATGTTTATAAAAATCATAAGATACAAATAATGGAAAGCACTTATAAATTGATAAATAGAACTATAATTACCTTTCATTCCATGGGAAAAATCAAAGTTGTTATAGCTGGTGTTGCAGTTGCTTTCTTGGGGTTTGTGGTGCTTGTAATTGCTGTAATCCAAGATTATTTATCGCATGAATTCCTGCAATTTGATCTTGTAGTATCTTATTTAGTAAAAGCAATTTTTCCAACAGATGGATCTCATATTATCCGTTTGTTTCAAATGATAACTTCAATTAAAATCTTAGTACCGCTTACTATTCTCATATTTATATGGATTATAAGAAAAAATAGAAAGCCTGTTCTTGAATGTGAGTTTCTATTTATTGTAATAGCTGGAGGAGAGGTTTTACAATTTTTATTAAGATATATTTTCAGGCGCAGGGGGCCTTGCATCATAAGGATGCTGGGAAATAGTCAATATACTTTTCCTAGTGATAAGTCATTAATGGCAATTGTAGCATATGGTTTTTTCGCTTTTTTAATAATGCGAAACTTAAAGAAAGCTTGGATTTCAACTGCAGTGGTAATTATGACATTACTTATTTGCTTATGTGCAGGACTAAACCCTATATTCTATCAAACTGCATATCCAAGTGATGTTTATGCGGGGTATATTTTTGGTGGAGTTTGGCTTACTATAAATATTGTTTTATTGGAAGTCTATCGAATACTACCTGAGATAGAAGTATAAAGTAAGCCCAAAAGGCTTCCTTTATACATAAAAACTGTAGGCATTAGAAAGGGTGATTTAATGGATTTTTTAGTTAATTTAATAATAAAGACAATTTTAGATACTTTATATTTGACAGGAATGATAATTTTAGTAGGATTTATTCTTGGATTTTTGAGGGAACATTCAATGGAAAATTTTCAGAGGAGTTTTGGATGGAAGGCGATTGCTATTACAGCTGTTATAGGTGTGCCAATTCACGAAATGTCACATGCTATTTTTTGTGTTCTCTTTGGACACAAAATAAAAAAAATAGTTCTTTTGCAAAAGAGAGATGAAAATGGTGTGCTTGGTTACGTAAGTCATGCTTACAGCCCTAATAGTGTATATCAACAAGCAGGTAATTTTTTCATTGGAATTGCACCAATTTTTGGAGGAGTTTCTTCTATAATAGCACTAATGTATGTGATAATCCCTAAGACATATAATGAATTTGTAACTATATCTATGAATAATTTGAATATAACCAAAATAAGTAATGTTGCACTAAACGGCATATTGAATTCTTATGTGGATTTAATAAAAATAATTTTTTCTATTAATAACCTCACCAATCCATACTTTATATTATTCTTATTTTTAGCTATATGTATTTCAGCTCATATATCCTTAAGCACTGCGGATATTAAAGGGGCTTCTAAGGGATTAATTATAATATTTTTATTAATATTACTTGTAAATAGCCTTGGATTTTCTAGATTTGTTTTGGCTGAAAGCATATTGAAATATAACATTTTATTAATAGGGTTTCTCATAGTAGCCTTGATTTTTTCATGCATAACATACTTAATAAGTTTGATTCTAGCAGCAATAAAGAATTAATACAGTATAAAAGCACAAGCTGGTAGTCTCTATTAGATTACCTGCTTGTAATTTTATAAGTTCTCATAATCCTAACAAATTAATAGGGAATTATGGTATAATAATTTAATTGTAAAACTAGTATAAATAAGGAAGTGTTTGTATGAAAATAAAAAAAGCATTTTGGATCTTATTATATTTCCTTGCACCCGTATTACCTGTATATTTTTATGTGGTCCAAGCGTCAAAAAGTAATAAGGATTTTATATTTTTATTAGGTGGAGCACTAGGAATTTGTTCTTACGTTATTTTTGTTAATCAATTTATAATTACGGCTAGGCCAAAGTTTATTGAAAAAAACTTTGGCATGGATAAAATGTATAGATTCCATATGGTTATGCCCATAGTTGCTTTTATTCTAGGACTTATACATAAGCAGCTTAAAGAAAATTATTTTGGTGAATCTTTTCAAACATCTTTAGGAGATGCAACTCTTGTAATATTTGGCGCTATAATTGTTATTAGTACTTTGTTAATGGTTAATAAGCTATTTTTCAAAATAAAAATAGTGGATGAGGTAAGAAATTTACTTAAGAAAATTTTAAAGCCAAAGCACGAAGTTCTTGTTACGGTCCACAATATTACAGTACTAGGAGTTTGCGTTTTATTAGTTCATATACTTTTGAGTAGTGCTGTAAAGGTCAATATTCCATTAGAGATAACACTTGTATCTTACTTTGTAATAGCCTTATCCATGTATTTTTATCATAAAATATTAAAAAGAAATATGGCTAAGAGCAAGGAATATACTATATCGGAGATTATAAAAGAATGCGATAATATAATCACTTTAAAATTCAAACCTAAAAATCATGAATTATTTAAATATAAACCAGGACAATTTTTATATGTTAAAATTTACAATGAAGAAATTCCAAAAGATGAACATCCATTTACCATATCATCAAGCCCCATAGTAGTGGATTATGTTTCAGTAACAGTTAAGCAACTGGGAGACTTTACTAATAGCCTTGTAAAAGCCAAGGTAGGAGACAAGGCATACATTGATGGCAGTTTTGGAAGCTTTACTCATTTAGATTTACCAAAAGATAATAAGTTATGTTTCATTGCTGGGGGAATTGGAATAACACCATTTTTAAGTATGCTAAGATACTTAAACTTAAAGGAAAAAGATAGACAAGTTGTTTTGATTTGGGGTGTTCGCGATAGTAGTGAACTAATTTGCAATGAAGAATTAACTTTAATAGCAAATAACATGGAAAATTTAATCATTATACCAGTTCTATCTTCAGATAGAAACTATAATGGAGAGCAAGGATACGTTGATTTCAGTAGAATTAAGAGGTTATTAAAAAATGATTTTGATTATGACTTTTTCATATGCGGACCTCCAATTATGCTTGGAAAGGTGGTTTCTGATTTAAAAGCCTCTAATATTGATTCTAAGAAGATTCATTTTGAAAGATTTTCAATTTAACGACATTTTAGAAGGAAAGTCTCCTACTTCTATAAGTGGGAGTTACAAGCTGTAACAAAGAGAAAACTTCAGTGGGAGTCTAAATCTCCTTCTGAAGTCGTTAATATGCAGCTCCGCAGGAGATGATTTAATAAGTAATTTTAAGAAAAAACAGCATTTCTGTAATAGCGGAGGTGCTGTTTTGTTATTTGTTAATGAAACAGCCTTTTATTCGTAGAAGGGTTAATTGCATAAAGTATGAATATCATGTTCATTTGACAAGCAATTAGCAAAAACATTTAACAACCTAAACAAAGTAATAGAATACATAATTTAGGATTTAACTTGCGGATTAGTATTAGAATAAAAGAATATAATAATCAAAAAATTCATATATTATTTTGAAGGTGATACTAGTATATGTAGCTTTTAATATAGACGAGTTCATAATTTATTTATATCTTGACAAAGAATATTAAACCTTGTATTATTATAAATAATAATAATACAAATAAATACAATATTTAATTAAATGAATTTCATATTAAGCATTAATTCAATTTGGAGTAGTAGAGGGACAACCTATTTATCGAAAAGAAGTGTTTTATAGTAAATGATGGAATGATATGGAGAATAAGTGAATGAAATCACAATATGAATTATTATGAGCAGTAAATTTCTCTGAAACCATTCAAATTTTTACAACTTATAACTTTGGATGCTAAATTCTTTGTAAAACTAATTCCTTATGAACAAGGAGATTTTTGACTTAGAATTTTTGTATTATAAATGAGCTTTGCTCTGAAAAATAAAAAGGGGGATTCTAGATGTTAAAACGATCATTAGCAATTGGTTTAAGTTTAATTCTAACATTTGGTATGGTAGGATGCGCAAAAAAAACACCAACAACAGGAACTACAACGGCACCTGCTGTAACTGAAGCGAAAAAGATGCATATTGGTATTGTTACTGGTACCGTATCACAAGGTGAGGATGATCTGCGTGGTGCTGAAGCAATGATTGCAAAGTATGGCGATGCTGCTTCCGGTGGAATGATAAAGCATGTTACTTATCCGGATAATTTTACACAAGAACTAGAAACTACTATTAGTACAATTACTGGCCTAGCAGATGATGAAGACATGAAAGTAATAGTGGTAAATCAAGCAGTTCCAGGTACTGTGGCAGCATTTAAACAGATTCGTGAAAAAAGGCCCGACATATTACTATTAGCTAACTCTTCTCAAGAAGATACTGCTATGATTGAAGAAGCTGCAGATTTAGTTGTGGATCCTGATAATGTAAACCGTGGATACCTTATGATACTCGCTGCGAAAAAGATGGGTGCAAAAACTTTTGTGCACATATCTTTCCCTAGACATATGAGTATAGAACTTCTTTCACTCAGAAAAAACATTATGGAACAAGCTTGTAAAGACTTAGGGGTAAAATTTGTATTTGAAACAGCTCCAGACCCAACGAGTGACGTTGGAGTTCCAGGAGCACAACAATTTATTTTAGAAAAAATGCCTGCATGGGTTGAAAAATATGGAAAAGATACAGCATTCTTCTGCACAAATGATGCTCAAACAGAGCCATTATTAAAACGTGTTGCAGAACTTGGTGCTATATTTGTTGAACCAGATCTTCCTTCACCAGTAATGGGATATCCAGGAGCATTTGGTATTGATTTAAAAGCAGAAGCTGGAAATTGGCCTGCAATTCTAAAAAAAGTTGAAGAAACTGTAGTTGCTAAAGGTGGTTCAGGAAGAATGGGTACATGGGCATTTTCTTATGGATACACAGCTAGCGAAGGTCTAGTAGAATATGGTAAGAATGTAGTAGAAGGCACAATGCAAAAGGGCAATCTTTCTGATGTAATAAAGGCATTTGGTGCATATACACCAGGAGCTGAGTGGAATGGTTCATTGTATACAGATAGAGTTAGTGGAAAAGAAATTTCAAATCACGTAATGGTTTATCAAGATACTTATGTATTTGGAAAAGGATACTTAGGTAATAGTAAAGAAGTTGTCCCAGCAAAATATAAGCTTATAAAATAAATTAAAAAAACAGTGAACATTAGGAAGCGGTCTATATAGACTATTCTCAATGTATTATTATAACCAAATAAGTGTGAATTGCTTTGCCTGCATATGTGTGCAAAGCAATTTTTCTTATGTTGGAATATAAGAGGTGAATTTATTGGCTACAGAAAATGTACTACTTAAAGTAGAGGGTGTTGGCAAAGAATATGACGGAAACAGGGTGCTTAAAGATATAAGTTTCACATTGGAAAAGGGTAAAATATTAGGACTTGTAGGAGAAAATGGAGCAGGCAAATCTACACTGATGAATATCTTATTTGGTATGAAAGTAATTTCTGAAACCGGTGGGTACGAAGGTGCTGTTTATTTAAATGGAGAGAAGATTGATTTCAAAAGCCCTGTGGATGCTTTAAAAGCGGGGATAGGTATGGTACATCAAGAATTTTCACTAATTCCTGGGTTTACAGTAGCAGAGAATGTACTTCTCAACATGGAAAAGACCAAGAAAAGTTTGATTTCAAAGGTAATTGGTAAACGAATGGAAACTATAGATTTACCAGAAATTCGAAAGAGTGCTCAAACGCAAATAGATAAATTGGGGGTTCAGCTAGATACAGAAACAATGGTATCTGAGATGCCAGTTGGACATAAACAATTTATAGAAATAGCACGTGAAATTGGCAGAAATGAGGTTAAGCTTATTGTTTTAGATGAGCCAACTGCAGTACTTACAGAATCTGAAGCTGAGGTTCTGTTAAAATCTATGAGAATCCTTGCAGATTTGGGAATATCTATAGTATTTATATCTCACAGACTTCATGAAATAACAGCCATTTGTGATACGATTGTTGTACTTAGGGACGGTTTGGTTGTGGTAGAAACACCATCAAAAGGTGTGGATGTAAGGAAAATTGCTGAATGGATGGTAGGTAGAGATGTTGATGCAGAGGCCAAATATAAAAGGTCTGTAGTGAATGTTGACGAAAAGGATATAATTTTTGAAGCTCGGAATCTCTGGGTGGACATGCCTGGTGAAACAATTAAAAATGTGTCATTAAAGGTTCGCACGGGTGAGATTTTAGGAATTGGAGGTCTTGCAGGGCAAGGTAAGCTTGGAATTCCGAATGGAATTATGGGACTTTTTGCGAGCGGTGGAGAAATTTTCTTTGAGGGTAAATCACTCCAGTTAAACAATACGTTAAATGCTCAACAAAATGGTATAGCATTTGTATCTGAGGACCGTAGAGGGGTTGGACTACTTTTAGATGAACCTATTGATTGGAATATTGCTTTTAATGCCATGCAAGTTCAAAATAAATTCCTTAAAAGTTATTTGGGGGGATTGATCAAATGGCGTGACGAGAAAGCTATGAAAGTATGTGCACTGGAATACATAAAGTCACTAGAAATAAGGTGCACTAGCGAGCGTCAAAAGGCAAGAAATTTATCAGGTGGAAACCAACAAAAGGTATGTCTTGCTAAGGCATTCGCTATGAAGCCAAAGCTATTGTTCGTCTCTGAACCTACCCGTGGTATTGATGTTGGAGCAAAAAAATTAGTTTTAGATGCGTTAAGAAAATATAATGAAGAAAACAACACAACTATAGTTATAATATCCTCAGAATTAGAAGAACTTAGATCTATCAGTGATAGGATAGCTATTGTTTGTGAAGGGAAAATATTTGGCATTTTGCCACCGGATGCTCCAGTAGTTGATTTTGGGTTATTAATGGCTGGAGAATTTAAGATAAACGAAGAGGGTGAAAAAGTATGGCTCAGATAAATAAATTCATCAAAGACTTTGGATGGGCTCGTATCATCATTGCAATTTTTCTTTTAGCATTATTTATTGTGGCTCCTATTTTTGGGGTAAGGATTGATGCATCTTTAAATGATGTTATTGTGCGTTTTGGTATGAGTGGTATCATGGTGCTTTCTATGGTGCCTATGATTCAATCAGGATGCGGTCTGAACTTTGGCGTTCCGGTAGGGCTTATATCAGGAATGATGGGAGCTGTGGTGAGTCTAGAGTTTAATCTTACAGGAATAGCAGGGATTGGAGTGGCGTTTCTAGTAGGGCTGGCTATGGCCGCAGTTTTTGGCTTTCTTTATGGATTGCTTCTAAATCGTGTTAAAGGTGATGAGATGATTATAGCCACATACGTGGGTTTCTCATTCGTATTTTTAATGAACATAATGTGGCTTAAACTTCCATTTAAAAATCCAGCAAGTGTTATGGGTTTCAAAGGTGAGGGGCTTAGGGTAACAATTAGTCTTGAAGATTACTGGATACATGTACTTAGCGATATCTTAAAAATATCTGTTTCAAAATATCTAATTATCCCTGTAGGAATGATTTTATTTTTTATGCTTATGTGTTTGATAGTTTGGGGATTTTTTAAAACAAAGCTTGGCACTGCTATTACAGCGGTGGGTTCTAACCCAGATTACGCAAGGGCCTCAGGAATTAATATTGATAAAATGAGAGTGGTATCAGTAATGCTGTCAACAATGCTAGCAGCGGTTGGCATGATTGTTTTTCAGCAAAGTTTTGGTTTTGTTCAAATGTTCAACTCTCCCTTAGCATTTGTATTTCCATCAGTAGCAGCGGTTCTACTGGGAGGCGCTTCAGTTAATAAAGCAACCATTCCCAATGTAGTTATTGGAACATTTTTGTTTCAAGGTATTTTGACAATGACACCGTCAGTCATAAACAGTGCGATTAATATTGACATGTCTGAAATCATCCGAATAATAGTTTCTAACGGATTGATTGTATATGCACTGACGCGGAAAGGGAGGTAGGACATGAAATTTGATAAGAAAAAATTAGGCCCATTACTTACGGGCAGTGTTGTGCCATTAATGTTTTTAATCATCAGCATAATAGCAATACCGCTCTCGAGGTACTCAACAGGTTATTTGGTGGATCAGATTATAACGAGACTTGCAAGAAACACTTTTCTAGTATTATCACTGCTACTTCCTATTATGGCGGGCATGGGTATAAACTTTGGTATGATTTTAGGAGCTATGGCAGGCCAAATTGGATTGATATTTATAACTGACTGGGGTTTTACTGGAGCTCCTGGACTATTACTTGCTGCACTTGTTGCAATGCCTGTAGCTATAGGACTTGGATATTTTTGTGGAGTAGTACTAAATAGGGCAAAAGGTCGTGAAATGATTACTTCTATGATTCTAGGTCTTTTTATTGCAGGTATCTATCAATTCTTTCTTTTATACATGTGTGGATCAATAATTCCATTTAAAACCAGTTCAATGATACTTTCTAAAGGATATGGTGTACGGAATGCCTTGAACTTGAAAGTAGCTAAAGGATTTGATAACCTGATTTTAATAAAAATAAATGGTATAAATATTCCAGTTGGAACATTTCTAATTATAGGCTTGATTTGTGTCTTCACAGTCTGGTTTAGAAAAACGAAACTAGGACAGGATATGAAAGCTGTAGGACTTGACATGAATGTATCTAGTACAGCTGGAATTGCTGTTGATAAAACTCGTATTCAGTCCGTTGTAATTTCAACAGTTCTTGCTTGTTTTGGACAAATAATTTATCTTCAAAATATAGGAACAATGAATACCTATAATGGAGCGGACCAAGCGGCACTTTTTGCAGCTGCATCACTTTTAGTTGGTGGTGCAACGGTTACTAAAGCCTCTATCCCAAATGCCATTGTTGGTACAGCACTATTCCATTTAATGTTTATAGTTATGCCAATGGCAGGTAAATATATTACTGGATCGGCTATGATTGGGGAATACTTTCGTATGTTTATATCCTATGGAGTTGTTACCTTAGCATTAGTTCTTCATGCTTGGAAACGTCAAAAAGATAAAGAGATGGAGCGTCACAGTTTTCAGCTAGACATGGAAAAACAGGCTAGTAAGTAATAAGCATAAAAAAATCATGGTGATTTAAAAAATTACTGTGATTTTTTATTTTTTAAATTCTGTTTGTATTTATACATATTTTTATCTGCAATGCCTATAAGTTCATTATAGTCGATTCCATTTAGTGGGAAGGTGGAAATGCCAGAAATTGTAGAAAGAGGAAATCGTTTTTCAACTTTATTTTTAAAATATATTTTATTGTTGATGGGTATTAGCATTATCCTTTAATTTTTCTTCGATTTCTATTAATATATTTTGCTGGTAGAACATTAATAAATAACAGATGATACTTGAAATAAATACTAGCACAAAGGTGGAAATTTTAAAAAATATAAATCCTACAACTAAAAAGCTAGCAAAATTTAAAATTGTAATATGAAATTTCTTAATGGTGTAGTATGCTGCAGTTTTAAGAATGTCTTTTATACTTAAATAAAATCTTGAGATTATTGGGAATACATATAGACTCATTGAAAAAACAAAAGCAATAATTATAAAAATAGAAATAGTTAATATCCGTGGGTAACTATTTGAAATTAAAAATCTAATATCAATAAAAAGTATGAATATTAAAAGTATTTCTAGAACCCCAAAAAATAATGATTGAAAGAAACTAGCTTTATAAGCCTTGAAAAAGTCTTTTGAAATGCTTATATCTTTTTCTCGAATAAGTTTTCCCATAACACTAAGAAGTGCTGTTGTGGCAGGTGCTATGGGTATACAACATATTATAAAAATAGTGGCAAATCCTGGCGGAAGTGATTTTGTGCCATTAGATAAAAGCACAATTAATATGAAAAGTAATGGGATATTAAGAAGCAAAAAGTAAAAATTACCCTCAAAAAACCAAAATATATAATTAGTTATTGTGTAAATAGGTCCTTCTCCAAATTCTCTTTTTGATTTAGTCATTTTTTCCTCCAAATACGTTTATGAAATATTACTATTTAAGTAGATAAAAATAAGAAAATAGAAATATTTATAGAACGTTTTTATAAACAATATAAATATAACATAATTTGTACAAATTTTAAATAGTTAGAAATTAAAAATATCAACATTGTGCCATATATAAATTTTATAAGTTGTTCCCATTTAAATAAAATATGGATAATATAATTTCAATACTTGTGTTGCAATTGATTAAGAAAGTGCAGATGTAATTTGTAAAAAAATAGAAGGGGGCAATAAAATGGATAAGTATAAAAAGGAGAGACATAATAATGAAGATTTTTATAAACCCAATACTACTAGGGCATATTATAGTATAATGGAAAGTATGAATGAGTTTGTGCGATGAAGTCGCAAATAAAACAATAAATACTGTTAGGCGGTAATATGATGAATGATATAGGTGGTATAGAAATCTTAAGAAGTATATATTCGGAACTTAAAGGAGCGGAAAAGAGAGTGGGGGAGTACATCCTTAAAAACCCGAAGGATATTATCCACTACTCTATTACAGAACTTGCTGAAAATTGCAAATGCGGAGAAGCTACAGTGTTTAGACTTAGTAAAAAACTAGGCTTTAAAGGATACCAGGATCTAAAGATAAGCATAGCTAGTGAAATTGTAAAGCCTCTAGTAAATATCCATGAAGAAATAAAAGAGAATGATGATACCTTGGTTATAATGCAAAAGATATTTAATTCCACAATTAGTTCTCTTAATGAGACTTTAAGAATAAACGATAGCAAGGAGCTAGATAAGGCAATAGGATATATTCATAGCGCAAAACGAATAGCTTTTTTTGGTATGGGTGGATCGGCAGCAATAGCGCTTGATGCATATCATAAGTTTATGAGAACAGGCAAGTACTGCATATTTCATGATGATTCGCATTTTCAAGCGATGATAAGCTCCATGTATGATGAAAATGATTGTATAATTGCAATTTCAAATACTGGAAGTAATAAGGAATTAGTAGAGAGTCTGCAAATTGCCAAAGAAAAAGGCGTGAAAATTATTTCCGTAACTTCAAATTACAAATCGCCTATATCAAAGGAATCAGATGTGGTTCTTCTATCCTATGGTAAGGAAAACCTATCGAAAAGCGAAGCAATGGATGCAAGAATCAGTGCTCTATCACTTATAGACTGTTTGTTTGTAGGCACTTGTTTGAAGGATAAAGAGAATTATTATAAAGCATTAGGGCAAATAAGGGAAGCTATAGCAATTAAAAGATATTAAAAAAATTTTCATACACTCAGTTAGAGTGTATTTTTTTTATTGTTTATGAAAATTATTTTCAAAAAACACTTGATTAAACCTTTACATTATAATATACTAATAAAAAAGAAATAAATTTTCAAGAGGGGGATTTTTTTATGTCAAGTGCAGTTTATTTATCTTTAGTTATTATTTTGGCAATTGCTTTACTATTATTCTTAATTATGAAGCTAAAGCTTCAGGCCTTTGTTTCGTTATTACTGGTTAGTATGGTGGTAGCAGTAGCAGCTGGAATGCCTTTAGACAAGGTAATGGGATCAATACAAAATGGTATGGGTGGAACACTAGGCTTTATTGCCGTGGTAGTTGGGCTTGGTGCTATGTTTGGACAAATGCTTCAGGTATCTGGTGGAGCAGAAAGATTAGCTAGAACATTAGTTAAAACCTTTGGTAAGGATAAATCACAATGGGCACTTATGCTTACTGGATTTATAGTTGCTATACCGGTGTTTTTCGATGTTGGCTTTATAATATTAGTACCACTCGTTTATTCTTTAGCAAAAGAAACTAAGAAATCACTTCTTTATTATGGTATTCCACTTCTAGCAGGACTAGCAGTTACACATGCATTTGTGCCACCTACTCCAGGACCTGTAGCAGTTGCAGCATTAGTAAATGCTGATATTGGTAAAGTTATTCTTTATGGTTTAATTGTAGGTCTGCCAGCAGCAATACTAGCTGGACCAGTATTTGGTAAATATATTGCAAAGAAAATTCATGCAGAAGTTCCAGAATATATGTTGCAGGAAACAGATGCTACTATAAAGGAAGACAAAGATCTTCCAAGTTTTGGATTTGTACTCTTTACTATATTAGTGCCTCTTATATTAATAGTATTTAATACTTTTAGTAATGTGTTTTTGCCAAAAGAAAGTTATTTAAGAACCGTTATGGGTTTTATAGGACATCCATTTGCTGCCTTAATGATAGCTACTTTAATAGCATTTGTAGGACTTGGAAGATTTAGGGGGATGAGTCGTGAGAAGATAAATGAAGTTGCTACATCATCACTTGCGCCAGCAGGACTTATTATTTTAGTAACTGGAGCGGGTGGTGTTTTCAAACAAGTTTTAATAGATAGTGGTGTAGGTAAAATGCTAGCTGAAGGTTTAGCAGGTTCTCACCTTAGTCCGTTAATACTTGCTTTCTTAATAGCTGCTGTAGTAAGAGTTGCTGCAGGTTCAGCAACAGTTGCTATGATGACAGCCGGAGGTATTATAGCTCCAATGCTTGGCGCATTTAGCGTAGAGCCAGCACTAATGGTAATAGCAATAGCTTCAGGTGCTACAGTGTTATCTCATGTAAATGACAGTGGGTTCTGGTTAGTAAACAGATACTTTGGGATTTCAGAGAAGGATACGTTAAGGTCCTGGACCGTTATGGAAACTATTATTGGCGTGGCAGGACTATCTGGTGCATTGATTCTCAACTTGTTTATATAAAAGGAATACACTCAGTTATAAATACCCTATAAAGTAAATAGTTAATAAGTTTACTGAGTAGGGTATTTTACTTATAAAAAAAAGTGTATTTGAATTTATTATTTATTGTGATATGATTAACTATAGGAAAATATTTTTCAATAAAATGAAATTATACACATAATACATGTATGAAAGAAAATTTATTTCGAAGGGGGATATCATGGAATATTTAATCGGACTAGATATTGGAACAAGTAGTACTAAAGCAATTGCCTTTGATTTATTGGGAAAGGTAATTTCAAAATGTAATATAGGTTATCCTATAATAAACCCTGAGCCTTCTTTTAGTGAGCAAGATCCAGGAGAGATGTTTGAGGCGGTAATCAATACTATTAAATTTGTAGTAAATGAAAACAATAATAAGGGAAATAAACTACTTGGTGTTAGTTTTAGCGCTGCTATGCACGGTATAATTGCTGTAAATGAAGGTGGAGAAAAATTAACTGATTGTATTATTTGGGCAGATACCAGAAGTGTGGAATATGCTGAGGAAATTAAAAATAGTAAAATAGGCCATGAAATCTACATGAAAACGGGTACACCCATTCATCCAATGTCACCATTATGCAAGCTTGCTTGGATGAAAGATAATATGGAGGAAATATTTAAAAATACATATAAATTTATTGGAATTAAAGAATATGTTTTTTTAAAACTGTTCAGAAAATACGTTGTGGATTATTCCATTGCATCTGCTACAGGTTTATTTGATATTTATGAACTTGCTTGGAATAAAAATTCATTACAAGTTGCAGGCATAAACGAGGAGAAATTATCTAAACCAGTATCTCCGACCCAGGCTTTTAAAGGTATGGATAAAAAATATGCGGATTTAATGGGAATAGACTCAGAAACCCCCTTTATAATTGGAGGAAGTGATGGATGCCTTGCAAATCTTGGTGCTAATGCCATAAAACCTGGAGATGCAGCGGTTACAATAGGAACTAGCGGGGCTATAAGAATAATAGCAGACAAACCTAAAAATGATGAGAGTGAAAGGATTTTTAGTTACATTCTTACTGAAGATCATTTTGTTCTTGGTGGACCTGTAAATAATGGAGGAATTATTTTTAGATGGTTTAGAGATAATTTTTCCCATTTAGAATTAGAGAAGTCACAATCTTTAGGTGTTGATCCTTATGAATTATTGACAGAGGTGGCATCTAAAGTACCTGCAGGAGCTAATGGGTTAATATTTTTGCCATATCTACTTGGAGAAAGAGCTCCACATTGGGATGCAAATTCAAAGGGTGTTTTCTTTGGTATAAATATTACACACAAGAGGGAACACTTTTTAAGAGCACTTTTAGAAGGAATAATGTTTGGGGTTTATAGTGTGGGAAAAGCATTAGAGGAAACAACTGGTAATATTGATACAATTTATGCGACAGGTGGTTTTGTTAGATCTGCACTTTGGGTTCAAATGCTAGCAGATGTATTTAATAAAAAGGTAGTAATAGCAGAAAGTTATGAAAGTTCCTGTCTAGGAGCTGTGGTGCTTGGAATGAAGGCAATAGGCCTTATAAATAATATTGAAGAAGTAGATAAATTAGTTCCTATTTCTAAAACATATAAACCAAATATAAAAAATCATGAAGTTTACATGAAAACTTTCGAAATTTACGAAAGGTTATACTTAAAATTAAAAGATGAGTTTGTATGCATTGGTTTATTACAAAAATAAGATGTAGGAGTGTATATTATGAAAAAACGACAATTTGGAGTTATAGGCATCGGTGTTATGGGGAAAAATCTAGCATTAAACATTGAAAGTAGAGGAATCTCAGTTTCAGTTTATGATAGAGACAAGATTGCCATAGCGGAGTTATTAATAGAAACAAAAGAAAAAAGTATTGGTGGGACATATACTGTAGAAGAGTTTGTAAATTCTCTTGAAACTCCAAGAAAAATACTCGTCATGATTAAGGCCGGAAAATCTGTTGATGATGTTATTGAGGAATTAATACCATATATATCAAAGGGAGACATATTAATTGACGGTGGTAATTCATTTTTTATGGATACAGTACGCAGAAGCAAAAGGCTTCAGGGATTGGGATTTAAATTCATAGGTACAGGTGTTTCTGGAGGAGAAGAGGGAGCTTTAAAAGGTCCTGCACTTATGCCTGGAGGGGATATTAAAGCTTATAAAATAATAGAGCCAATTTTTACAGCTATAGCTGCAAAAGTAGATGGAGAGCCTTGTTGTACTTATATTGGAGGAAATGGAGCAGGACATTATGTAAAGATGGTTCACAATGGTATTGAGTATGCAGATATGCAGCTTATTTGTGAAGCATATACACTCTTAAAAGAAGTCGCGGGACTTTCTAATGATAAACTTCATGAGGTTTTTGCTGAGTGGAATAGTGGTGAGCTTGATAGCTATCTAATGGAAATAACCAGTGAAATATTTGCACAAGTGGATAATGAATCTGGAGAGTGCATGGTAGATATTATTTTAGATAGGGCAGGCCAAAAGGGAACTGGAAAATGGACTAGTCAAAGTGCTCTAGATTTAGCAGTACCAATACCTACAATAACAGAGGCTGTTTTTGCTCGTTGCATTTCTGCCATAAAAGAAGAAAGAGTCCTGGCAAGTGATGTTTTAAAAGGACCAGAGGTGAAATTTCAGGGGAATATAAACAAGTTTATAGAATCTGTAAGAAGAGCTCTTTATACAAGCAAAATATGTTCTTATGCTCAAGGTTTTGCGCTTATGAAAGCAGCAGCTAAGGAATATAGTTGGGAACTTGAATACGGGGAAATCGCTAAAATATTTAGAGGTGGTTGTATTATTAGAGCCCAATTTCTTAACAAGATAAACGATGCTTACGTAAAAGATGCTGATATAGAAAATTTAATGTTAGATTCTTATTTCAAAAATATTCTTAGTAGTTACCAAACAGACTTACGATATGTAGTATCTACAGCTGTAAATTTAGGCGTGCCAGTTCCAGGATTCTCTAGTGCAATAATGTATTATGACAGTTATAGAAGTGCAAACCTTCCAGCAAACTTACTTCAGGCACAAAGAGATTATTTTGGCGCTCATACTTTTGAAAGAACGGATAAAGAAGGAACATTCCATCATGAATGGGTAACTAAAATCAAATAAAAATAAGTAATAGAATAAACCTGCAACTTGTATTTTAACTGCAGGTTTTTTTATTGTAGATTTTCAGGACTATATTTTTTTTATAGTTACATCATCCCAATCTATACTAGTTCCTGAGATTTTGCTGAGAGATAAAGTTATTGATTTAGTATTAGGAGGTATACCAAAAACGAACCTTACCCTCTTCCATGATGGAGCATTATTAACAACCCTATTTATTATCTTGAGTTTTTTAGAACTATTAGAATCCTCTATTTGTACCATACCGATTGTATTGCCTTTACCATGCGGTCTAAACCATCCCTCAAATACGAATTGTTCTCCTGAAACCTTTAATTTATCTAAGTAATCAATCTTTTGAGTTACTGCTGAATTAGTACAATTGCTAGTTATGCGTAAAAAATTTTCTCCTGTTCGTCCCCCACTTGTTCCAATTGTCTTTCCAGTCCATTTTTTTGTATCACCCCATGCTGTAGGACTCGCTACCGTTAAACCTTCAAAACTAGTATCAGAATTTAGTTTAAGTCTAGTACTAGTATTAGGATCTGCAAAACATAGGCCTGAAGGTGTTAAAACTTCTATTGAACCGTTATCCCATTGTGTCTTGATATAATCTAACATGGCTGTAAACTGAGAAATTGTCATATTGCCCTTTTTCCCTAAATTACCTATATGGCACATTAATTCAATACCAGATTTATTTTTAGTAGCCACATTTATGGCAGTTTTTGCAATTTCCAAGCCTTCACCTGAACCATCAGAAATAGTCATATGACCTAAACCATGAAATATATGTGATGGTAAAACTCTTGGTGCCTTATATGCATAGGCTTCAGTTATTGCATAAGTTTGCATTAGTAATTTTCCTGGTGTGCTGTTGTAATCACTTGGTTTAGTTAGCCCATTATAAGGTAAATTCTTTGTGCTAGGACGAACTCCTGGGAGTGCCCATCCAACAACTTTTATATTCTGGGCCTCTATTTCTAATTTTGAAGTTACTATTTGGCTATACAATCCTGCATATCCATGTTTGCTATAGTCCTTATGATCTGTTCCATGACTCCATATTTCAACACCATTTCTGTTCCAATTTTTCACTTCAGCCCAAGTTGTGTCCTTACCCCAGCTTTGTGCAGTGTTAAATCGTGATATTAAAGCCATACTGCATGGTAGACCGCGAGAAAGCAACAAGGGATATATTTTTGCTCCAAATGCATCTTGGTAGTCATCAAATCTTAGCGCCACTACTCCTTTTCCAGCAGTGCCAATTACCCCTCCCTTTGACATACGTTCTTGTTGCAATAAAAGTTTTGATTTGTTATACATAATGTCAGGTATTTTGGATTTAGTTTTAGTAGGCTTATGCACCGCTTCAATGTCCAAAATACTGTCGTAGTCATTTACATTATTGATCTGAGTTTGTGATAGAACTGCTTTTGTACGTTTATTTATTACTTTACTTTGCACAAAAGTAAAGCAAATAATTAATAAAGTTATCATAATTATGTTACCAAAATATTTTTTCAACTTTTAGCCTCTCCTTTATATTGTTTGCCATTCTTTTGAAATATATTTCATTCTTATTTCACATTCAAATATTATACCATTAAAAGTACATCAGATAATCTAATTTTTTCAGTAAGAAAATTTATTTTTTTTATTATTAATCAAAATGTTTTATCTTCCATTTTATATATTCCTAATTTGATGACATTGGGTATTTTAGCGGCACATTGTTTTGTAATCCTTATTAATTAATAATAAATACTATACTAATTTCAGTATTTTGAGTGTATAATTAATAAAATAAAGTAATACTTATAAGATAAGTAAATTTGTACTGTAATAAGGAGTGAAATTATGAATAAACAACAATTTGGAGTTATAGGTATTGGTGTCATGGGCAAAAATCTAGCCTTGAATGTTGAAAGTAGAGGCTTTTCAGTTTCAGTCTACAATCGGAATAGGATTAAGACAGATGAGTTATTAATAGATGAAAAAGGTAAAAACATTGTGGGAACTTATTCTATAGAAGAATTTATAAATTCTTTAGAAACACCCAGAAAAATATTGATCATGATAAAAGCAGGAAAGCCTGTTGATTATGTTATAGAGGAATTAATACCACATATGTCTAAGGGCGATGTATTAATTGATGGCGGCAATTCATTTTTCATGGATACAATACGTAGAAGTAAGCAGCTTGAGGCTTTGGGCTTTAAATTCATAGGTGCAGGAGTTTCAGGGGGTGAAGAGGGCGCACTAAAGGGCCCAGCGATTATGCCTGGTGGTGAAATTGAAGCGTATAAAATGGTTGAACCAATATTCACTGCTATAGCTGCAAAAGTAAATGGAGAGCCTTGCTGTACTTATATTGGAGAAAATGGGGCAGGACATTATGTCAAAATGGTTCATAATGGTATTGAGTATGCAGACATGCAGCTTATTTGTGAAGCTTATGCTATTTTAAAAGGAGTTTTAGGCTTATCGAATGATAAGCTTCATAATGTTTTTAAGGCGTGGAATGAAGGGGAGCTTGATAGTTATTTAATAGAAATAACTAGTGAAATATTTTCGCAAAAGGATAATGATACAGGAGAGTACATGGTTGATATTATTTTAGATAGAGCTGGTCAAAAGGGAACAGGTAAATGGACTAGTCAAAGTGCTTTGGATTTAGCAGTACCAATACCTACTATAACAGAGGCTGTTTTTGCACGTTGCCTTTCGGCCATAAAAGATCAAAGGGTTTACGCGAGTAGTATTCTAAAAGGACCAGTTGCAAAATTTGAGGAAGATGTAAATGAGTTTATAGAGTCAGTAAGAAAAGCTCTTTATACAAGTAAAATATGCTCCTATGCTCAAGGGTTCGCACTTATGAGTGCAGCAGCTGAGGAATTTAATTGGAAACTTGAATATGGAAAAATTGCTAAAATATTTAGAGGTGGGTGTATCATTAGAGCTCAATTTCTTAATAAGATTAGCAATGCATATGAAAAGGATGCTAATATTAAAAATCTGATGTTAGATTCATATTTCAAAGATATTATTAATAATTATCAAAAGGACTTACGTCTTGTAGTATCTACAGCTGTAAATTTAGGTATTCCTGTTCCTGGATTTTCAAGTGCGATAATGTACTATGACAGTTATAGAAGTGCAAAGCTTCCAGCTAACCTACTACAGGCACAAAGAGATTATTTTGGTGCTCATACTTTTGAAAGAACGGATAAAGAAGGGGTATTCCATCACGAATGGGTATCTGAATCTAAATAAAATAGAAAAAGCCTGCAGTTTATATCTTAACTGCAGGCTTGTTTTTTCAGTTATAAGATATAATTGCTTTATTATTTATGATTGGCAAAATGTTTCATGATTTTTGCCCAAATACGTTGTGTATCAAGAAATTCATTATAATGTTTATTTACATTCTTATGGTATTTTTCCATTTCTGTTAAGACATTCATAAACTCAGGCTTTCCGAAATAAGCACAGACCTTAGGTAGTGATTGATTCAACTGTTCTCTCATTTCTTTAATCTTTTCCTCGTAGGCAACGGGTTGAGTTATAAAGAGCAATAATGGTTTATAACGAATCCACCCAATACAGGCATTATAAAAACGTGTGTTAATCTTTTCTGTATCAGCTTTGATAAATTTCAACCGTATTGGGAGAACACCTTCTAATAGGGAATGATACGTACCAAACCCATCGTGGAAGGTATAACAAGGCACTCGCAAAACTTTCCTTTCACTTAAGCAGGTAGCTAAAAAAGTATCTTCACCTCTAGCCCCTGGTGGATTATAAAAAGGGAAAACACGCTCAGGACTCGTAAGGTTAATACATAGATTAGCCCCTGATATAAACTTTGAATGGTTTTCTTCCTCAACCTCTACAGCAACATGGCTAGTTAAAATCTTTGTGTCAGCATAGGTTACTCCACCGTTTTTCATAACAGATTTTAATTTGTCCCATTTAATTATATCATTGCTAATTGCCTCAATAAATGATCGGAAATCTCCTTCATTCATAGTGTCGTTAAATTCCAAATATGGGATGGGAGATATATATCCACAATGATGCCCATGGGTGATGTCAGCTTTAGTTATATTTTTAAGGTGTTCTGACAAAACAAACTGACCTCCCCAAATGGCAGAATTAAGTGTATTAGTCACTGCCATGGGGTACTCGTCATCGTCCATAAAAACCAGATAATCCATATGGTGCTTTATAGCATTATAGAGTACGGCATTACGCTTGGCTGCATAACCTTTGCCAAAAATCAACTTACATTCATTAATAGTGATGACATTCTCCCGGGTTAAATAGTCAATTTCCTTTTTTATAGAGTCACTGCCGATAAAAGTTTGGCTATCTATCTGCGAAACTAACTCTGCGTTTACATTGGTGTAATCAGTTATTTTGGTTTTATTATAATGAAGATCATAAGCAACAAAAAGATTTAAGCTGATTCTTTTATCTTCAACCAATCCAGATTCATTCCAATTTCGTATGTTGGTTCTCAGTACTTTTTGAAAGCTTTTTCTCCCAGTTGCAAAACCTATTCCAACTTTGATATCTTTGATCGTTTGCATTAAATTATCCTCCTCATATTATGTAAAAAAATTATAAAAGATACTTACATTATAGCACAATTTACAAAAAAAGACAATGAACAGATATGTGTTTTATATTAGAAATACACCAAGTTTATAAAAATTGTTTTTTACTATTATACAAAGATTTATAACCTAAGTTTAGGGATAAGAAAACTGTTATACACACAGAAGTACAAATGGCAATCATGATGGCGATTTGGTACATAATGGCTGTGGTAGGTAAGGTACCGGATAGCATTTGCCCTGTCATCATTCCGGGTAAAAAGATTATTCCCATTCCCAGCATGGAATTCATGGTAGGAATTAAGGCAGTTTCTAGTGCATTATTAGCAAAAGGCTTTAAAATATCTTTAGGTTCTACTCCTAGATTTAGTAGTGTATTAATTTTATTTTTAGAATTGCTTATGTCATCCATAAAGGTTTTGATTGCAATGTTTACTCCGGTCATAGCATTACCAATAATCATACCAGCTAATGGTATTGTGTATTGTGGGTCAAATATAGATTTTCTAACCACTATTGTAACAAAAAAGATTAGAACAAAAAGCCCTGAGAATGTTAATGAAGCTGCTATGGCAATTTTAAAATTACGGTTCAAGTCAGCTCGATGTGAAATTACACGATTAACAGAAAATACTATCATAATAACCAAAAAAAATACAGTAAATAGTGGGTTTGGATTACTAAACACATATTGAAGTACATAACCCACTATTACAAGTTGAACTGTCATTCTCAAACTTGCAACTAAAAGAAGCTTTGTTTGATTAACTTTTGACTTTTTCATTATTATTAACACTATAATTAAAAGTAGATAAATAAGTGAAAATTGAAAAAGACCCAGCGTAACTGCTCCTTTCATATTTACACCTCCTTAACCATTTCAATTTTATTTTCACAAAAATCTTCAACAATATTTTTATTGTGACTTACTATTACAATATCAATATTTTTTTCTTTGCAGAAGCTTGTTATATTTTCCATTATATTATGGCTGTTTTTATCATCCAGAGATGAAGTTGGCTCGTCCAATAATATGACCTTAGGGCAAAATGATAAAAAAATTGATGTATAAACTCTCTGACACTCTCCACCAGAAAGGGTAGTTGCAATTTGATCTAATGGAACATTTACACAGCAAAGATCCATAATATATTTCACATAATCACTGCTGGGCATAGGTTTTTGCCTTAGTGAATAAAAGGTTTTGAAATTGTCTATTATACTCTCATCAAAAAGAAAAGGTTCCTGAGAAACTAGGCTTACCTCTTGTCTTAGGGCAATAGGATCATATTCATCTATTGGTGTACCTTTATATAATAGTTCTCCAGATGCTGGATTTATAGATTGGTTTAATAGCTTTAAGAAGGTGCTTTTACCACATCCACTTTCACCAACAATGAAATTGATTTTGCCTTTTTCAATTTTTACACTGTTATAAGTTAAAAAATCTTTGTAAATTAGATTACTAGCTTGAAATAATGGTTCACTCATAATAGATCCTTCCTTATTTGTTTTTAATAGGTTTATTATATCATACTAATTTGTATGTTATAATTTAACTAAAAAAATTATAAATGGAATAGATTGTTGTAATATTTGTATCTGCCTTAGTATTATTATTCCATTTAATGTTATAAAACTAAAAAAATTACCAACTTTGGCATATTTGTATTGACATGATATCATCGCATGTTACAATAATACCTATATGGGACGTGTAAATTGTGACCAAAATTTTATAAACTAATCACTTCAGTCCAAACCATATTAAACCTAAATACTTAAGGGGTGCTAGTTATGAAACTTACTTTTCGATGGAAGTTGTTTATATATTTTGTATCAATTATATTAATTACGTCTATTTCCATAGCTTTAATAACCCACAAATATATTTATACTTATCTAAAAAATGATTTAACCTCAGATTCCAGAAAACAAATGATACAAGTGGATAATACCTTTTCGAATATGTTTAAACAAATAAAAGACAATAATAGATTTTTAGCATCTTCTGTTGATGTGAAAAAAGCTGACGATTCAATATTGGCTTTATTTAGTATGTCACAAAATAAGTCGGCAAAAAAATATTCGAAAGGAATACCGGGAGTTGAAAGCTCTATTTATAATGAAATTGAAACCTATGGAATAACTCATCCAGATGCTTATAATGTATACTTAGGTACCAAATGGGGCGGATATATCCATTGGCCAGATGGAGTAAATATTAATAATTATGACCCTAGGATAAGGTCTTGGTATAAAGATGCTTTAGCAAAATCCAGTGAGGTAGTAATTTCAAATCCATATGCGTCCGCTGATGAAGATAATTCATTAGTTATAAGTGCTTCTTCTGCAGTAAGAAATGCATCTGGGGATATTACAGGTGTAATGGGAGTTGATATAAGTCTAGACAAACTATCTAAAATAATAGATACTTTTAAGATGGGTGATAAAGGATACGTATTTCTTTTTTCAAAAGATGGTACAATGCTGGCTCATCCTGATACCAGTTTGAATTTTAGAAATATTGAGTTGCTAAATCAAAAGGGTTATAAAGATCAAAAGACTGGTGAATATTTAAAATTTACTATTAGAGATTATAATAAGCTATTCGAGGAAGATTCTAATTTCGAAACCCTTATAGATGGAAAAACGGTGTTAGTTAATGTATATTCTTCTCCTTATACAGGCTGGAAGATGGCCTCAGTTGTGCCCAAAAGTGAGCTGACCTCAACGATAACTAAAATTGAATATTTTATATTTTATACAACCTTAGGCTTGTTAATTTTAACTATGCTTTTTACTATTATTTTCACAAAATATATTACAAAACCAATTACACAGTTAACCTCTTTAATGCATGAAGCTGAAAAGGGGAATCTGACAGTTAGAGCTACTAATATTCAAACTAGAGATGAATTTGGTGAATTAGGAATTGGTTTTAATGTGATGATTAATAAAATCAGTTCTACTTATGAGGAGTTATTAGCGGTACATGAAGAGTTATCAGCCACAGAAGAAGAACTTCGTCAGCAGTACGACGAACTTCAATACAAGGAGGAGTCATTAAGAGTTAGTGATGAAAGATATCAACTTGCTTTAGAAGGGTCTAATGATTCAATTTGGGAATTTGATCTAAAATTAGGAACTTTTTTCGCTTCTAATAAATTATTTGAAATTACTGGTTATAAATCATTAAAAAAATTTAATGTAAATGTTTTTTTAGAAAGGTTGGTTCATCCAGAAGATTTATCTCTTGCTCTAAAGGATTTTGAAAATCATATTAGTAATAAAACTTCAATTTACAAATCTGAATTTAGAATGAAAATTAATGATGGTACTTATATATGGGTATCGAATCGAGGCAAGGCTCTAAGAGACTCAGATGGTAATGCGGTGAAACTCGCAGGATCTATTACAGATATAACAGAGAGAAAAAACTCAGAAGACAAAATAAAATTTATGGCTTATTATGATGCTCTTACTAAACTTCCCAATAGAACTTTTTTCATGGATAAACTGAAACAGCAACTAAAAATAGCAAAGCACAAAAATACACAAGGGGCCGTGTTTTTTATAGATATAGATAATTTTAAAAATATAAATGACACTATGGGTCATAATTATGGAGATAAATTGCTAACATACATAGCCAAACAATTAGAGTCCACGATAAATATGATTGATACTTTATGCAGGTTGGGTGGAGATGAATTTATATTACTTCATCCATTCCACGAAGAATATGAAGTAAAGGCTTACGCAAAAAAAATGTTAGCAATATTTAATAAATTTTTTGAAATTGATAACAAACAGATGTATATTACAGCAAGTATAGGTGTGGCAATATATCCAAGGGATGGAACTGATACAAATACTATTTTAAAAAATGCGGATGCAGCCATGTACAAGGCAAAAGAATTGGGTAAAAACAGATTTGCCAGGTTTGATGGAGAAATGTATCTTAAATTAGAAAGAAAAACCTGTATAGATAGAATACTAAGAAGTGCAATTGAGAATAATGAGCTAAGCATACATTATCAACCACAGTATGATGCGCAAACAAATGAGATATTTGGTTTTGAAGCCTTGCTCAGGTTAAATAGTGTGGAGTTAGGATTTGTGTCTCCTGTGGAATTTATTCCCATAGCGGAAGAAACAGGGTATATAAGTGAAATAGACAAATGGGTACTTAATGAAGCATGCAAGCAAAGTGTAAAATGGCTACGAGCGGGCTATAAATTCAAGAGTATTAGTATCAATGTTTCTTCAGTAGATATACATCAATTAAACTTTCTAGAAATGGTTAAAGGTATTCTAAAATCTACGGGGATTGATCCGAGTATTGTTGAACTAGAAATTACTGAAACGGTGCTTATGGAGTCACTTGATTCTAATGTAAAGATATTAAAGGAACTTATGAATATAGGCATTAGAATTGCTCTGGATGATTTTGGTACTGGATATTCCTCCCTTAATTATTTAATGAGGATTCCAATATCTACTTTAAAGATTGATAAATCCTTTATTGACAATATAATTTTAAATAAACAAAACAAATCAATTATTAAAAATATAATCCAAATGGCCCATAGCATGGATTTGAAAGTTGTAGCAGAAGGGGTGGAAACTGAGGAACAATTATTAATACTTAAAGGAAAACAATGTGATTACATACAAGGATATTATTATAGTAAGCCACTGACCATTGTGGATACTGAAAAACTATTAGCTTCAAACATAGTGTAATAAGTCTTAAAATTTTAAGCACCCTAGTGTTCTGGGATGCTTATTTACGTTCATGTTCATATCTAAGGAACTAATTCAAATTGTTTGTTCATTTTTAAGTATATTATTCCCGTTTTTTAGGATTGTTGACAGCTAGGGATTATGTTAATATTTAGTTAACAGATAAACGTTTACATAAAAATAAGGGGGTTAATTAATGAAAAAAGCAGTATCAATTTTAATGGCATCATTAATGATAATATCTTTAACAGCATGTGGGGCAAAGAAGGAGACAGCTAAGGATGTAGCTACTACTAAAAAGGTGTCTGATAAGTTAATTGTTTATTCACCACATCCAATAGAATTTATTGACCCAGTAGTTAATGAGTTTGAAAATCAGACAGGAATTAAGGTAGAGGTTGTAGCAGCAGGAACAGGAGAACTTTTAAAGAGAGTTGAAGCTGAAGGAGCAAATCCATTAGGAGATGTTCTATGGGGAGGGTCACTTTCCACTCTTGAACCAAGTAAGGATCTATTCGAAAAATATCAATCTGTAAATGAAAAATTTGTTGTTGATGATTATAAAAATGTAGATGGACATATAACAAGATTTACTGTTATACCAAGTGTAATTATGATTAATAAAAACCTTATAGGAAAGATTAAGGTTGAGGGTTTTAAGGACTTATTAAACCCAGAACTTAAAGGAAAAATAGCTAATGCAGATCCATCAAAATCTTCTTCTGCTTTTGAACATGTAATAAATCATTTATATGCTATGGGAAATGGAGATCCAGAAAAGGGTTGGGACTTTGAAAAAGCATTAACAAAAAATTTAGATGGTAAGCTTTTAAGCGGTTCTTCAGCAGTTTATAAAGGTGTAGGCGATGGAGAATATACAGTAGGGTTAACATTTGAGGAAGCAGCTGCAAAATATGTAAAAGATGGTGCACCAGTTTCTATAGTTTATCCGATTGAGGGTACTATTGCAAAGGCTGATGGAGTTGTTATTATAAAAGATGCTAAAAACATGGAAAATGCTAAGAAGTTTATTGATTACGTTACTAGTAAGGAAGGACAAACACTAATAGTTAATAAATTAAATAGACGTTCAGTTAGAAACGATGTTCCAGCAGCAGCAGGTCTTAAACCACTAGATCAAATTAAGATAATAAAAGATGACGAAGCATGGCTTAAAGAAAATAAACAGAAAATTTTAGATAAATATAAAGATATAGTTACAAGTAACTAAAAAAATGAGCCCTAGGACTTTTAAATATAATATTATTAAAAAGTCCTAGGGATTTTTTTATAAAATCTCAAGTTAGGAAGGAGTTTAAATTATGAGTACATCCATTGAATTCAAAAATATAGTAAAAAGATATGATGATATAACAGTAATTCCAAAGCTTTCACTTAAAATTAAAGAAGGCGAATTTTTTACACTACTTGGGCCTTCAGGTTGTGGAAAAACCACACTTTTAAGGATGGTAGCTGGATTCAACTCAATTGAGGAAGGAGAGATTAGTTTTAATAAAAAGGTAATCAATAATATTCCAGCACATAAAAGAAATATAGGTATGGTGTTTCAAAACTATGCAATATTCCCTCATATGACGGTATCAGAAAATATTGAATATGGGCTTAAGCTTAGAAAACATAGTAAGGAAGAAGCGAAGAAAAAATTAGAGGATATATTAAAGGTCGTAAAAATATATGAATATAAGGATAGAGCACCAGATAAGTTATCAGGAGGACAACAGCAACGTGTTGCACTAGCAAGGGCCATTGTAATTCACCCAACTGTACTTCTTATGGATGAGCCTCTATCTAACTTAGATGCAAAGCTTAGAATAGAAATGAGAAGTGCTATAAGAGAAATACAAAAAAACATAGGTATAACTACAGTTTACGTAACTCATGACCAAGAAGAAGCACTTGCTATATCAGATAGAATTGCAATTATGAACAAAGGCGCTATTCAGCAAATTGATACACCCAGAAAAATTTATTTAAGACCATCAAATGTATTTGTTGCTACCTTTATTGGTCACTCTAATGTATTTAAGGGAAAAATGCTTATAGAAGAGGAAAAGAACTACGTTGTTTTTGAAAATGGATATAGAGTACCAATGGATAATTTAAAAAGTGATGTTAAAAACGGAGAAGAAATCAAAATATCAGTAAGGCCAGAGGAATTTATAATAAGTGATAATAATGAAGGAATTAGAGGGGTAGTTCATTTTAATACATTCCTTGGAAAATATATAAATTATGAAGTAAAGCTAGATAATGGCGAAATAATTGAATTAACACAGGATACTAGTACTAATGATGCCTTTCATGAAATTGGACAAGAGCTATATCTAAAAGTTTATAATAAAAAAATAAATATTTTTAACAAGGACGGAGATAGAAGTCTTATTGCTGGAGTGGAGAAATATGAAGAATAAAAAAAATAAAAAAATAAGATTTGATTTTTGGACAATAGTAATTATTCTTGCTTTTTTATTATTTGCTGTATTTCTAATTTATCCACTAGGTTCATTGTTTTTGACTAGTTTTCAAGATGTGGATACTGGAAAATATACCTTAGACAATTTTGCTAAATTTTTCACTAAAAAGTATTACTATGGAACACTTATGAATAGTTTTACTATAAGTATTATAGTAACTGTTTTAGCTATATTAATTGGTGCACCCTTAGCCTATATTATGGCTACAGTAAAAATTAAATTCAAATCAATTGTAGAGGTGCTAATTATAATATCTGTATTATCGCCACCTTTCATAGGAGCATATTCTTGGATATTATTACTTGGAAGAAACGGAGTTATTACAAATTTCTTTATGAAAAGCTTAGGAATACATCTGCCTAGTATTTATGGATTTAAAGGGATTTTGTTAGCATTTACCTTAAAACTATTTCCATTTATATATTTGTATGTTTCAGGAGCATTAAAGAAAATAGATGTTTCGCTAAGTGAAGCTGCAGAAAGTTTAGGTTGCAGTGGAGTGAAAAAAGTCTTTACTATTATACTACCACTTATACTTCCTACAATAATGGCAGGTTCATTATTGGTATTTATGAATTGTATTGCTGATTTTGGAACTCCAATGCTTATAGGCGAAGGGTTCAGAGTTATGCCAGTTTTAATTTATTCAGAGTTTGTATCTGAGGTAGGCGGTCAAGCAAATTTTGCAGCGGCTCTAAGTACAATAATGGTAATTATAACAGCAGTTATTTTTTTAGGACAAAAATATGTAGTTAATAGAAAGTCATATGTTATGAACTCTTTAAAGCCCATATCTGCTAAAAAAGTTGTGGGATACAAAAATGTTTTAGCACATGCATATGTTTATATTGTGGTAGCACTAGCTGCAATTCCACAGGTAACAGTAATATATACATCTTTCTTAAAAACAAGTGGATCAAGGTTTGTTAGTGGATTTTCACTAAATAGTTATAAAACCGTAGTTTCAAAACTTGGAAATTCAATCTTGAATACCTATGAATATGGTATAATAGCTATAATAATAATAATACTACTAGGAATGCTTATATCTTATGTATCTGTACGAAGAAAAAGTGCATTAACCTCTTTTCTAGATACGTTAACCATGTTCCCATATATTATTCCAGGATCTGTTTTAGGTATTACCTTATTGTTAGCATTTAATAAGCAACCAATGGTGCTAAGTGGTACTTTCATTATAATGATAATTGCGTTTGTCATAAGAAAACTGCCTTATACAATTAGGTCCAGTGCGGCAATACTTATGCAACTTAGTCCAAGTCTTGAAGAGGCATCAATTAGTTTAGGATATTCTGAAATGAAAACCTTCTTTAAGGTTACTGCAGTTATGATGATGCCAGGGGTATTTGCAGGAGCAATTTTGAGCTGGATAACGGTAATAAATGAATTAAGTTCATCAATTATTTTATACACAGGGACTACGAGAACCTTGTCAGTTGCCATATATACTGACGTTATAAGGGCGAGTTATGGTACAGCAGCTGCCTTATCAAGTATACTTACCATTACAACTATTGTTTCACTTATAATATTCTTTAAAGTAACTGGCAAGAAAGAAATAAGCTTATAAAAACTTAGGTAGGAGGAAATACGTATGAAAAATATAAAAAGAAAATTCTTCAAGGAAGAAATAAGAAAATCTTTTATATTATACGCATTGACTCCTATTATAATTTTGTCCTTTATTTTTTATAATTTATTATTTTGGTACAGTAGTAAAAGCATTGAGAGAAGTAATAAAAAATATAACAGCAACATATCAAATGTTATAAGCAAAGAGTTTATAAGTTATAAAGGAGAAGTAGAGGATTTAGTTAAATGGGATGAAATAAAAAAAGTTTTTTATAGTAAGCAGGATGAAGCTAAGATATATGAGAGGCTTTATAATGTAGTTAATATGCACAAAATAAGAAGCATTTTTTATATTTACAACGCAAAGGGAGAAGCTCTAATAACCAATGCTAAAGGAGAACCTCAATATGCCAAAAGTGATGACCTGTTTATGGGTGGAGTTTTTAAAAAAATGAAAGACAATCCGAGTAAAGCAGTTATGATGCTTAATAGAGCTCAACTTGATGTAAACACAAGAACGGTATACTCTATAGGAGAAGCTATTATTGATAACAATAAACAGGTTATAGGGTTTGTTGTTTTTGATGTTTTAGAAAATGAGTTGAATAAAATAGTTCATAGTAGTACAAATCATCATGCTGTAATAACTGATAGATATAATAATAATATAGTTACCACTAATACATCACTTTTAGATGGTATAGGTAAATTGAAACCGTTTTTAGATGAGGAAAATAATTATATACATAATAATTCTATAATGGATGGTAATATATACGTTTATACTATCACATACCTAGACTTTATAAAGAATATCTATCTCATAGGTGAAATATTTTTAGTTATAGTATTTTTAATTTTAGTATACTCTATGTTATTTATAGCTAAGAAAATAGCTGTAAGTAAGACAAAATCAATTGATGAATTGTTGTCTGCTATAAAAAGTGTTCAAGAGGGCAATTTAAATACTGTTGTCTCTATAAATTCTAATGATGAATTTCAAGTTATAGGTCAGTATTGTAATGAGATGATAATAAAAATAAATGAGCTTGTAGAAAAAAATAAAGAAGAGGCAAGACGAAATGCACTATCTGAGCTTAAGGAGTTAGAAGCACAATTCAATCCTCACTTTTTATTTAATACCCTTGAAATGATTAAATACATGATAAAAACAGACGACAAGAGCGCCATAAAAACCATTGTTTCATTGGCTAATTTGTTAAGGTATAGTATAAATAGAAATTTTGATAAGGTGAAAATAGTGGAAGATATTAGATATATAGAGGATTATCTTGTAATACAAAAATTTAGATTTGATGACAAGTTCGATTATAAAATAAATTTAAGTAAGGGAGCAGAGGAATGCCTGATACCTAAACTTATAATACAACCCATTATTGAAAATAGTATAAAATATGGATTTGAATCAAAAGAATATTTAAAGATAAATATAGATTGTAGAGTTGAAAAAGAAAATTTGATAATATCTATTGCGGATACTGGCGAAGGCATGAGTTATGAAAAATTATCTGAAATATTAAAGCTAATAGAAAACAATGAAAATAATACAAACCATATAGGACTTTACAATGTTGAAAAGAGAATTAATCTGATATATGGTAGGTCGTATGGGATAAATATATATAGTAAACTCTATGAAGGTACGGAAATAGTAATTAACCTTCCAGCTTATGAAAGTGAGGAGTAGAATATGATTAAAGTACTTATTGTAGAAGATGAAAACTTGATAAGAAAAGGGTTAATAAATACTATAGACTGGCTAAGTATGGATTGTATAATTGCAGGGGAAGCAGCTAACGGAAAAGAAGGGCTAAAAGCTATTATAGAAATTAAGCCAGATTTAGTCATTACAGATATTAAAATGCCATTAATGAATGGTATGGATATGTTAGAACAAGCTTCTGAAGCTTATGATTTCGAAAAGATTATTTTAACTAGTTATGGAGAATTTCCATATGCAAAAAAAGCTATAGATTTGAGAGTCTTTGACTATGTACTAAAACCAATTGATGAAGGTGAATTTAAAGAGATAATTGAAAAAGTTGTGAATAAAATTCGCGATAAAAAAATATATGATGAATTTAAAAATGGTTTAAAAGATTATAAAACTATTGATGTCTTAAATTTAGATTATTACTTAAAATCTAATAAAAAAAGATCTCATTATACTGATGCAGCAATTTCTTATGTGAAAGCTAATTATTCTAAAAAAATCACTATCGAGGATGTTGCAGAAAAATTAACAGTAAGCGCAAGTTATCTAAGCAGAAATTTAAAAGAGGGTACAAATCAAACATTTCATGACTTTCTAAATAGATATAGAGTACAAAAGTCAATTGAACTACTTATGAGTGGCGAATATAGGGTTTATGAGATATCTACATTGGTGGGTTTTACTGATTATAAACATTATTCTACTGTATTTAAAAAATATATAAATGCTTCACCTTTAGAGTTTGTGAAAGCTAATGTATACATTAAAGATGAGGATGAAAATAAGGAATAAATTGAGAGGATATTGAAGAGAGATGAGCACAATCAAATGTTCTCCATAGTTAACAATAGTGGAGATTTGATTTTATTTATAATATAATGGAGATAATTATGAATGATTACAATAATTATAGAAATTTAGAAGGAATATTTAGGGTTTTGTAGAATTGTATAGAATAGTATGTTATTTTAAAGTATGGGATAATAAATTTCATGTAAAAGAGACTAAAGACATTAAGGTGTGAAGGAGATAAAAATGGAAAAAGATAAAAAGATTGCAGTTTTAATTGATGCTGACAATGTATCTGATAAGTATATAAAGTATATAATTGACGAGATTTCAAATCATGGAACACCTACTTATAAAAGGATTTATGGAGATTGGACTAAGCCTCAATTGGCTTCATGGAAGAATGTATTGCTTAATTATTCCATTAGCCCAATACAACAATATAGTTATACCACAGGTAAAAATTCAACAGATGCAGCTCTTATAATTGATGCCATGGACATACTGTATTCAAATAATGTTGATGGGTTCTGCATTGTCTCTAGTGATAGTGATTTTACTAAACTGGCAGCCAGGCTTCGCGAAGCTGGTATGTATGTTATTGGCATGGGTGAAAAGAAAACACCTACACCTTTCATCTCAGCTTGTGAGAAGTTTAAATATCTTGAAGTGTTAGCTTCAATGGCTGCAAAAAATACTGAAACCATTAGCATAAAAGGAGTACCACTACAAGAAGAATCAAAAGGTGGCATGATAACTTCTCAAAAATTAGTGGAGGCTATCAAAACTATCATAACAGAGATTTCAGATGAAGATGGATGGGCGTTTTTAGGTGAATTAGGTAGTACTCTTAATAAGAGGTATCCGGATTTTGATACAAGAAATTATGGCTATACAAAGCTTACACCATTTGTAGCATCTTTAAATCAGTTTGAGATTAGATCAACAAAAACTAGTAATCCTAGTATAAGCCTTAAGTATATTAGAAATAAAGAGTAAAATATAAGGAGGCTATACATGAAATTATAATTTTATGTATAGCCTCGATGGATAGCTTGTTTATGAATTTATGTTATCAGTGTTTGTTGCAACCATTACTTTATGTATTAGTATTGCAAGAATATTCTAAAAAAATATAGACAAAATTTCTTATATATGGTAAAGTGAGTTTAGGTTAATCGTTTACTGAAGGAGTAGTTAAAATTATGAATACAACAATGAAAAAACCAACAATTAAGGATGTAGCAAAAGAGGCTAAGGTTTCTGTAGCTACTGTTTCTAGAATTCTTAATGGTCTAGAGGGCTACTCTGAGGCAACAAGGCAGAAAGTAACTGCTGTAATAGACGAAATGGGATACAGGAGAAATGCTATTGCTAGAAACTTAAAGACAAAAACTACCAAAACTATAGGGGTATTGTTACCTAAAGTTGAAACTACTTTTTATGTGGAAATTTTAAGTGGAATAGAGGATATGGCACATAAAAATAATTACAGTGTTGTTATTTGTAATACAGGAAATAGTTCTCATTTGATGCCTTACTATTTAAATGTACTATCAGAAAGACAAGTAGATGGCATTATTGTTTGTAGTTTATCACCTAAAGATATGTATGATAGGGATATTGTTGACACTAAAATACCTTGTATTCTCTTATCAACATTTTCTACCCGCTATCCAATTCCATATATTAAAGTGGATGATTTTCAAGCTTCTTTTGCGGCTACTAGTTATTTGATAGAAAATGGACATACTAAAATAGCTATGCTAGGTGGAGAGAAGGAAGACCCAGTTGCAGGTATACCAAGGCTAGAGGGATATATGAAAGCTCTAAAAGAACATAATATTCCTATTAATGAAAGTCTTATAAAACATAATGGGTTCAGTTTTTCACAGGGGAAACAAGCGATGGAAGCACTTTTAAGCGAAAATATAAAATTCACTGCAATCTTTGCTTCCTGTGATGATATTGCTGTTGGCGCAATGTTCATAGCACATAAAAGGGGTATTTCAATTCCAAAGGATTTGTCTATAATAGGCTATGACAACACTAAAGTAGCAGAAATGGCTTATCCACCGTTAACAACAGTAGCTCAGCCTTCCTATGATATGGGTCAAAAGTCAGTTGAAATGCTAATTAAAACCATTACTACAAATAAAAAAAGTGAGAGTATAATAATGCCTTTTGAAATCATAGAAAGGGAAACTGTTAAAAAACTTTGATAGTTTTTTATACTATTTACGTAATCGTTTAACTAAAATAGTTGTAAATAGTGTAATAAATTTATATATTTATAATGTTTTTAGTTTGAACCGTAGTAATAACAACATTCTATTTACGTAATCAATTACTCAAAACAAAATTTTAGGGGGTATAAAAATGAATAAAAAATTAAAAACTCTAGTATCATTAGTGCTTACACTTGCACTAGGTTCTTCTTTATTGGTAGGTTGCTCTAGTAAAACTGCAGCGGATGGAAAAGTAAAATTAGAGGTATTCTCTACTAAAGCAGAAAATAAAACACTTTATCAAAAGATGATTAGTGATTTTCAAACTAAAAACCCTAACATTCAAATTGTTCTTAATGCTCCACCAGATTCAGCAACAGTTTTAAAAACAAGACTTACTAAAAATGATATGCCTGATGTACTCAGCATGGGTGGTGACAATTTATATGGTGAGCTTGCATCTAATGGCATTCTACTAGACCTTAGCTCCGAAACTTTTATGAGTAATATACAGACAGCTTATATTGAACAAATGAAAGATCTTTTAACAAATGGAGATGTAAAATCCTATGGGGTACCTTATGCAACAAATGCTGATGGTGTTTTGTATAACAAAGAAAAATTTACAAAGCTAGGAGTAGAAATTCCGAAAACTTGGGATGAATTTATTGCACTTTCGCAGAAGGTAAAAGCTAGTGGAGAAACTCCTTTTTACCTTACACTTAAAGATGCTTGGACTGGTATGTGCTTCTGGAACGTACTAGCCGGAGATATTCCAGCGGAAACATTTCTAGCAGATAGAAAAGCAGATAAAACTACCTTCGCAGATACTCATTCGGAAGTAGCAGATAAAATGCTTGAAATTATTAAATATGGCCAAAAAGATATATATGGAATGGGATATAACGATGGTAATACAGCTTTTGCTCAAGGTAAATCAGTAATGTATCTTCAAGGTAACTGGGCTATTGCAGATATTAAAAAAGCAAATCCAACCATGAAACTCGGAATGTTCCCACTACCAGCAACAAATGAGGCTAGTAAAAATAAAATTGTTTCAGGTGTGGACGTATTACTTGCGGTAACGAAAAGCTCAAAGCACCCTGCAGAAGCTAAAAAATTTATTGAATATATGTTACAAAAGGAAAATGCACAAGCTTATATAACTGATCAGTTCGCATTTTCAGCTGTTAAGGATGTGGTGCAGAAAGATGAAAGTGTTACAGATTTGACAGAAAGTTTTAAAAGTGGAGAAATTGGAAGTTTTCCTGATCATTATTATCCAACTGGTTTAGATACAGCATCTATTTTGCAAGGATTTCTTTCTAAAAAGGATAAAGCAGTTTTCTTAAAGCAACTTGATACAGAATATAATAAAAACAATAAAAAATAATTGTTAGATAAGTAATGAGAGATGATTTTTAAATTATTTCTCATTACTTAACTATAGTAAATTTTATTTTATATGAGGTATAAGGAGTGTGAATAAATTGAAAAAAAACAAACAAATAATGGTTTTTTATATTATGACAATTCCTGCAGTAATATTATTTTTTACCTTTCACACCTTACCATTAATAAAAGGTATATTTTATAGCTTTACTGACTGGAATGGTTATGGTGATTGGAAATTCATAGGGCTTAAAAATTTTATAAATGTATTTCAGGATGATACCATTAGAAATGCTTATGGATTTACCTTTAAATTTGCAATAGTTACCACGATAATTGTTAATGTAATAAGTCTAGCAATAGCCGTTGCTTTAAATTCAAGTATTAAATTTAAGAATACTTTAAAAGCGATATTCTTTTTCCCGAATGTACTAGGAGTTTTAATTGTTGGATATATATTTAATTATGTATTCGCTCATTTATTACCGCCACTTGGAGAATATTTAAATATTAGTTTTTTAAGTTCAAATATACTTGGGAATCCGGCTCTTGCCTGGCTTGGTATAGTATTTGTAGCATCTTGGCAGTCAATAGCCTTCAACACTATAATATATCTTTCGGGACTTCAAACTATAGATCAAGATATCTATGAAGCAAGTGATATTGATGGGGCAAATAAATGGCAAACTTTTAGAAAAATAACATTTCCATTAATAGCTCCTTTTTTTACAATAAACATGGTGTTAAGTATGAAGGGTTCTTTAAATGTATTTGACCAAATTATAGCAATGACAGGTGGCGGGCCTGGCAATGCTACTCAATCAATTACATATGTGATTTATCATTTTGGATTTTCTGGCGGTAATTTTGCATATCAATCTGCAAATGCTGTGATTTTCTTTATTGTAGTTGTAGCAATCTCACTTTTCCAAATGAAAGTACTTGCAAAACGGGAGGTTGATTTATAATGCAGAAAAAGAAAGATAATAGGCTTCTTACGGTAATACTTATAATCTTAGCAGGAGTATTTATCTTATTTCCATTATATATTTTAGTAAGTACCGCATTAAAATCTCCTGCGGATATGATGAAATCTACATTGGCACTTCCTACGACCTTTCGTTTTGATAATTTTACCCAGGCAATTAAACTAACAAATTTCTTTGATGCATTCACAAACACTGCAGTAATAACATGTGTTTCAGTGGTTTTTATAATAATTTCAAATTCCATGGTAGCTTATGCAATAGCTAGAAATCAAAATTTAAAGTACTTTAATCTACTTTACTATTATTTCTTAAGTGCCATGTTTGTACCTTTTCAAATAATAATGCTACCACTGGTAAAACAAGTAAGTGCACTGCATTTAGATAATGTACCAGGGATTATAATCCTATACATTGTTTATGGACTGCCAATTAATACCTTTTTATATGTAGGTTATTTAAAGTCTCTTCCAAAATCACTGGAAGAAGCGGCTACAATAGATGGTGCTACCATCTGGCAAGTGTTTTTTCGCATAATATTTCCACTGTTAAAACCAATAAATGCTACAGTAGGAATATTAGCCTTCTTAGGATGCTGGAATGACTTTATGCTTCCACTTGTTATATTAAGTAAGCCAGAATAGGCAACATTATCTCTCGTACAATATATTTTTCAAGGACAATTTAGTACAAACTATAATTTAGCTTTTGCTTCTTATCTTTTAGCATTATTACCAATCATAATAGTGTACGTATTTGCTCAAAGATTTATCATAAGCGGAGTTACCAATGGAGCAATAAAACAATAGAAAGAAGGAGATCTTATGAATAAATGTTGGTGGAAAGAGTGTGTAGTTTATCAGATTTACCCAAGAAGTTTTAAAGATAGTAATGGAGACGGAATTGGAGACTTAAGAGGAATAATTGAAAAACTTGATTATCTTGAAGAGCTTGGAATTGATGTTCTATGGTTATCTCCAGTTTATGAATCTCCCAACGATGATAATGGCTACGATATAAGTAATTATCAGGGGATAATGAAGGAATTTGGAACTATGGAGGATTTTGATTTACTGCTAGCTGGTGCGCATAGTAGAAAAATCAAGATAATGATGGATCTTGTTATAAATCACAGTTCTGATGAGCATAAGTGGTTCATTGAGAGTAAGAAATCTAAAGAGAATAAGTATAGAGATTATTACATTTGGAGAGACGGAAAAAATGGGTTGCCTCCAAATAATTGGGGCGGCAGTTTTGGAGGTTCTGCTTGGGAACTGGATGCACAAACACAAATGTACTACTTGCATTTATTCTCAAAAAAGCAACCAGATTTAAACTGGGAAAACAAAAATTTAAGAAAAGATATTTATGGAATGATGACATGGTGGTTAGAAAAAGGGGTCGATGGTTTCCGTATGGATGTTATCAACATGATTGGAAAAGACCAGAGCTATCCTAATGGAATTGTTAATGGACCTAGTACCCATGCAGATCCAGGCAGATCAAGTAAAAACTATCCAAAAGTTAATGATTATTTAAAAGAAATGAACAGGGAAGTTCTAAGTAAATATGATATTGTGACTGTAGGTGAAACCCCAGATATAAATCCTGCTCAAGCTGTTGAATATGTAGGTGAAGATAGAAACGAATTAAATATGGTATTTCAATTTGAACATATGAGTATAGGATTTGGGGTAGACGGGAAATGGGGTAAAGTAATCTTTAATCTTAAGGAATTTAAAACCATTATGTCAAAATGGCAAACTCAGCTTCAAGATAAAGGATGGAATAGTCTTTATTTAAATAATCATGACCAACCAAGAATGGTTTCTCGTTTTGGAAATGATGGTAAATATAGAGCTGAATCAGCAAAAATGCTTGCAACCCTTCTTCATATGATGCAAGGTACTCCATATATTTTTCAAGGTGAAGAACTAGGAATGACAAATGTAAAATTTGAAAGTATTAATGATTATAGAGATATTGAAACGTTAAATGCTTATAGGGATTTTATGCAAAGTGGTAAAAAAACTCATGATGAAATTATGGATGCCATCTATAAAAGAGGTAGAGATAACGCAAGAACGCCTTTCCAATGGAATAATAAAAAAAATGCTGGCTTTTCTGATGTCACTCCCTGGATAAAGGTAAATCCAAATTACAAGGTTATTAATGCACAGGTGCAGTTAGGTGATGAAAATTCAGTTTTAAATTATTATAAAAAGCTTATTGAGTTAAGAAAGAAGCATGAAATAATAGTATATGGTGACTATACTTTGATTTTAGAGGATAACGTGGATATTCATGCTTATACAAGAAAACTGGAAGATGAGACATTAGTGGTGATATGTAACTTTGGTGAAAATAACACTAAATTTAAGCTTCCAAAGAACATAAAATACAATTATAAAGAGCTTTTAATTACAAATTATATTGTGGAAGATGAGTTAATAGACGAAATTATGCTAAAACCTTATGAAACGAGAGTTTATCTATTAAAATAAAAAAAGGCTGTGAAGTGGTACTTCACAGCTTTTATTATTAAAGTAAAGGGGGGACTTCGCTTTAACCTATTAAGTTACTAACCTATAATTGAATGATAACATACAAATGTTACGGCATTATTAAGAATATGTGTAGTATTTGTTAAATATTTGACATGCTGAAAAAGAAGCATATTTAAAACCATTAACCTGCATAATTAAAGTGATTTAAATAATTATGAATTTGTTGATTTAATTGAAAAATGACGGCTTATAAAAAAAAACATTCAATTTCAGCATTTAATTTTGATTATTAGGCAATTTTATACTATAATAGATAAAACCAGTTAAAAGTGCAAGGAATATTCACAATAATCTATACACTTACTTCATTTAGTTTTTAAACATAATTTGAAGATTTAAAGATATTCACTATAAAAATCATGAAAAGGAATCTAGTGTAACTAAATAGGTAGTATTTATAGTATTTTAAAGTTCATTTCTATATTAAAAATGAACTTTGAGTACTGAAAAAATAGTCTGATTTTGCATAGTAGTTGTAGTTTTAACACAC
>NZ_JBOITM010000091.1:0-61481 GCF_050717535.1 Clostridium sp. | reverse complement strand
CGCCGACTTCCTTCAGATTCCGTCTCGCGATGGACACCCTTGTCTTAAGCTATGCACTTGGCACTATTAACCCGTGCTAGGGACTTTCACCCATTAGATTGCGCCCATGCCGGGCGCACAATAAAAGTGCCAGAATTATTTCTGACACTTAATTTTAAAAATTTTAAGAATCCTATAAATTTTCAGTAGCAAACAGCTAAAACATTAACGCATTTGGAAATCCATTAATTATCTCCTGACTTACTATTCTCTGGTAAAACTAAGTTCAATATTATTCCTACTAGGGTTGCTAGTGCTACCCCTGCAAGTTCAAATTCTATTCCTAAGAATGGAAAATTAATACCGCCTCCACCAATACCTAAAACTATTATCACTGAAGCAATTATCAAATTTCTTTTTTTACTAAAATCAACCTTATCTTCAACAAAAATTCTAAAACCAGAAGACGCAATTATACCAAACAACATTACACTAACTCCGCCAATTACAGGTAGTGGAATATTACCAATTACTGCAGAAACCGGTCCAAGGAAGGATAATATTATTGCAATTATTGCAGCTCCTCCAATAACCCAAACACTATATACCTTCGTGATTGCCATAACTCCTATGTTTTCACCGTAGGTAGTATTTGGAGGTCCACCTACAAATCCTGCAAACATTGTAGCAACTCCGTCTCCTAAAATTGATCTATGAAGCCCTGGATCTTTTGTAAAATCTTTTCCTACAACATTGCTTGTAACATACACATGCCCAATATGTTCTGCTAGAGTTACAAAAGCTACTGGAGCCATAAGCATAATAGCATTTATGTTAAAGGTAGGCAAAACAAAACTTGGAAGTGTAAATAACTTTGCTGCGCCTATTTCTGTTATAACTTCTTTTGGAATTATTCCAAGGTATAGTGCAAGTATATATCCCACTACCATGGAAATTAAAATCGGCACTACACCGAAAAAGCCTTTAAAATACATAGTACCAATTATTGCAATTGCAAGAGTTACCATTGATACTAGTATCCAGGTTCCTCTAGCTACACCTTCAAGCGCTGGTGTTGTAAAGGATGAATTTAACCCCGCCCAATTTATTGCAGTGCCAGCGAGACTTAGTCCTATTACAATTACAACGGAACCTACTACCACTGGAGATAACATTTTATCTAACCATTTAGTACCTGCCAGCTTAATAATCAGTGCTACAAGTACATACATAAGCCCTGCAGCAATAATTCCTGACAGCATAGAACTTTGTCCATATGCCTTTGTGGCTACACCCATGGGTCCTATAAAAGCAAAGGATGACCCTACATATGCAGGAAGCCTGGCTTTTGTACATAAAATATATAGTAATGTTCCAACGCCACTACAAAACAGTGCAATTGACGGACTAAGACCTGTAAGCATTGGTACCAGAATAGTTGCACCCACCATTGCAAACAAGTGCTGTAAACTTAAGGGAATAGTCTTTATTATTGGTAATCTCTCATTAACATCTATAAAATCTTTCATTAGTTCCTCCTTTTAGGCTCTCGGCCTATTTTAAAAGATTATTTATCTTCTTCTAAGCTATTTATCTTCTTCTAAGCTATTTATTTTCTTCAAAGCTATAGTTCAAATATACTTACTGCATCTTCTCCATCAATTTCTATAAGTTCAACTGAAATCATTTCTTTACCTGAAGTAGGTATATTTTTTCCAACATAATCTGCTCTAATAGGTAATTCTCTGTGCCCTCTATCTACTAAAACAGCAAGTTGTATCATTTGAGGCCTACCATTAGCTATTATTGCATCAATTGCAGCCCTAGCAGTTCTTCCAGTATATAATACATCATCTACTAAAATTATTTTTTTATCCTTTACACTTATACCTAAATCTGCATTATTTAATACTGGTTGCTCGTTTATTGATGTAAGATCATCTCTATATAGGGTAATGTCCACACTACTTACTGGAACTTTATTCCCTTCGATTTTCTCTATTAAGTCAGCAATTCTTTCTGCAAGTGGTACACCACGCCTTTTTATTCCTATGAGTACGATGTTTTCTATTCCCTTGTTTTTTTCAATAATTTCATGTGCTACCCTTGTTAATGTTCTTTTTATAGCTTTTTCATCCAGTAAAACTGATTTAAATTCCATAACCTGGCCCCCTAACCAATAGTATTATTCAATTTCAAAATATTAAAAAAGCCCTTACCCAAAGGGTAAAGGCATACTATACACTAATAATAGTATCGCTAACTTTATCCTTATGATCTCTCCGGAACATTTAAAGGTATAAATATTATACTATAAGCATGATACCACATAATCTGCGCTATTTCAACTCGTTTCTTAGTTTTGTTATTATTTTTTCAAAATAAGCTGGAAGAGGTGAACTAAATTCAATGTATTCATGAGTACTTGGGTGTATAAATCCAAGCCTCTTTGCATGAAGAGCCTGGCCTTTTAAATGAAACCTCTGCTTTTTAAAACCATATACCAAGTCACCAACTAAAGGATGTCCTATGTTAGCCATGTGTACTCTTATTTGGTGAGTTCGACCTGTTTCTAAGTTACATTCTACTAAGGTATGACTAGCAAATCTTTCTATTACTTTATAGTGAGTAATAGCTTTTTTACCGTTTTCTACCACACCCATTTTTATTCTATCATTAGGATTTCTTCCAATTGGTTTATCAATTGATCCTTTATCTTGTTTAATTATGCCTTCTACAAGAGCTACATAACTTCTTGTCATTGTATGATCCTTAAGCTGCAATGCAAGGCAATTATGTGCATTATCATTTTTGGCCACCACTAAAGCTCCAGATGTGTCCTTATCGATGCGATGCACTATTCCAGGTCTTAGTACTCCATTGATACCTGATAGGTCTGTGCAATGATTTAACAGTGCATTAACTAGGGTACCAGTATAATTTCCTGGTGCTGGATGAACCACCATGTCCTGCGGTTTATTAATTACAATTACGTCGCTATCTTCATATAAAACATCTAAAGGTATATCTTCTGCCTTTACATTTAACTCAACTGGATCTGGTATAGATAATGTAATTACTTCTTCAAGTTTTAATTTATAATTGCTTTTTCTACACTTCCCATTTACAAGTGCGTTTTCCCCTTCAATTATTCCTTGAATATGTGATCTAGATTTATTTTCAAATTTGCTAGCTATAAAAACATCTAATCTTGTACCAACTGAATCTTCCTCAATTTTAAAATCAAAATTCTCCATCTATATCTCTTCCTTTACTATAGAAATTGCCAAAATCAAAGTACCCACAACTACTAACATATCTGCTACGTTAAAAGTTGGGAAATAATATGTATCCTTATAATGAATTAAAATAAAGTCTACTACGTATTTATAAAATACTCTATCATATAAATTTCCCAGAGCTCCACTTATAATTAGTGCAAAGCTTATTCTTGTGAATTTTGATTTTGGCTTGTATTTAATAATATAATATATCATTCCCGCTACAATTAGTAGGGTAAATAAAGCTAGCAATATTAATTTATCTTGTAAAATTCCAAAAGCTGCTCCTCTATTCTCCAAATATTCTAATTTGAAAAAACCCTTAATTAATGTAATTCCATTATTATCTTTCAAAGAACTGAGGGCCCAAACTTTAGCTAATCTGTCAAATAGTAAGCCTAAAAAAATAATAAGCATCTCCATACCCTACCCCCTAATTAATAAAGCGAAAAAAGTATATATTGCTACAAATAGTTTTTTTCAAACTAAATAATTTCAAACTCATTTTGTGCAATATATTCTTTTTCCATCTTCTTTAAAATATTCTTTCTCAATTTAATGCTTTCTCAATTTAATACTTTCTTAATTTAATTGTTTACTAATTTAATTGTTTTTTAATCTGGCAGCTGATTTTTATATTGCTGGTTACTTATTTTCTCTATTGACTCTACATAACCGCCTTCGTCGTCGTCATCATAATACTCAATAATGTCATCTATTTCATTAAAGCGATCTACTACCATAAAAGTATCTTCAGCTTTTATACCTACTTCATCACCAATACTACTATATCTAAAAGGTATACCCAATACATCTTCTTCCACGCATCTATCATTTTGGGGCGCAGGTTTTTTATTATTTATGTCATTTTCACATCTCACACAGTTTTCTGCGTAAGGTATAAATTCTAATCTTTCCTCAATTATATCCTTTCCACAACTTTTACATTTACCATAAGTATTATCTTCAATGCTCTTTAGTGCATCTCTAATCTTTTTCATAATTGTAATTTCATTTTGCTTGAGTGCTATGCCTCTTTCCATGTCAAACAATTCAGTAGCAGTATCTGAGGGATGATTGTCAGAAAATGATAACTCCGTTGCCATTTCACTATTGGAATTTCCAACCCCATTTTGCTTCATTTGAACTATAAGTTGGTTTACCCGTTGCTGTTCATTTATTAATTTATTCTTAAAATATTGCAATTTTTCCTTATCCATGATAACAGCTCCTCTAGTTATTAATATATTATAGAGTTATGTTTTCTCATGGAGCGAATTTTATTACATTTATTTAATAATACTTAAAATTATTTTATTATTCACTAAAAATTTTCTCAAATTTTCTTGTAGTTTTTACTATTTCGTCCACTGTGCCTATTGAAACTGTTTGTTTAGCATCGGATATAGCCTTGTCAGGATTAACATGGCTCTCAATAATTAAACCATCTGCACCAGCAGCTATTGCAGCAAGAGACATCTTTGCTACCAGTTCTCGTCTTCCCGTGCCATGACTTGGATCAACAATTACTGGAATACGGTAATTTTGTTTAATTACAGCAACAGCACTTAAATCTAATGTATTTCTTGTATATGTTTCAAATGTTCTAATACCTCGCTCACAAAGCACAACATTTTCATTACCACTAGCCATAATATATTCTGCAGCATAAAGCCACTCGGATAGAGTTGCACTCATTCCTCTTTTTAATAAAATAGGTGTTTCTAATTTTCCAACCTCTTTTAGTAAACTGTAGTTGTACATGTTTCTTGACCCTATTTGTAACATATCAGCATATCTAAGCACTAAATCTATATCCTTAGAATCCATAACTTCTGTCACTATTGGCATATCAAATTCATCACCAACACTTTTAAGTATCTTTAAACCTTCCTCCTTATACCCTTGAAAATCGTAGGGTGAAGTTCTTGGTTTAAACGCTCCACCTCTTAATATATGTACACCTGATTTTTTTAGTCCACTTGCTATGGCATGCATATTGTCGTAGTTTTCAACAGAACAAGGTCCTGATATTATTACCTTTTCTTCTCCACCAATAACTACATCTTTAACTTTTACTAATATATCTAATCCACTATTCTTATGTACCAATAACTTTTTCATTTAAAAGACTCCTAAATTAGTTTTAACATATTGTTCAAAATGCTAGTAGCATTTTCAACAGCAATATCCTTGAATTTTTCATAATCCATATGAGCTCCATTATTTGCATTGTCAGATATTGATCTAATAACAATAAATGGGACTTCATTTAAATAGCATACTTGAGCAATACTTGCACCTTCCATTTCACAAGCCAAACATTCAAACTCAGAATTCAACCACTTTATTTTATCTACACTGCCAATAAATTGATCTCCTGAAACAATTCTCCCTGTAAAATGATTATGTCCTTTTATACCATCACATGCCTTGGTTGCAATTTCAATTAGTTTCTTATCGCATTTAAAATCAAAAGTATCCAGTCTTGGTATCTGTCCTATTTTATCACCAAATACCGTGGTATCCATATCATGCTGCACTAAATTTTCTCCTATTACAACATCTCCAGGATATATATTATCTTTAGTTCCACCTGCAATACCAATATTTATAATACATTCCACATTAAAATCATCGATTAATATTTGTGTACAAACTGCAGCATTAACTTTTCCAATACCACTAGTAACTATAACTACATCTTTATTATGTATTGTTCCCAAACTAAATTTCATTTTAGCCTTAACTTCACTTTTCTTAAAATCCATATCTTTAAGTAAAGATTCCACTTCTTCACTCATTGCTCCAATAATGCCTATATTCATTTGCCCTCTTCCTCCCGTTGCTACTATAAAGTACATATCAATTATTAAATTGAAAGTGCCTAATATATTATAGCACATTTGCTACATAAAAAATCTCACCCAATGAGTGAGATTTTTTTATGTTTTTACTCTTTTGCAAAAAAGCTTTTTATTTCTTCCATGTCTTGGGTATTAAAATCTTTTTCATCAATGTTTTTCAGTGTTAGATTAGAATATTCTGATTCTGCAATACTCTTTTCTTCTACTTTTTTAGCATTACTAACATCGGCAGTCTCATTACCCACATTATAGTTTTTAAAATAATCACTTTCTAATCCTTCAAACATCTCAATCTGACAATTCATAAAACCCCTAAATTTTGTTCTAAACTTTGCAAATTCTTGCTTAGTTTTATCATACTCATCATTTATCTTAAGTACATCGTCATGAGCCTTATCTACCATTCTTTGTGAAGAGTCATTAGCACTTCTAATAATCAATTCTGACTCCTTTTGAGCAGAAAATTTTGCTTGTTCTGCTGCATTTTGAGCGAGTACTAAAGTATTTTGAATTGTAGCTTCTATTTTAACATGATGATCTAATTTTTCTTGTAAAAAACTTGCTTTTTCTCTTAGTGTTGAATTTTCTTTGTACATAATTTCATATTCTTCAGATATCTTATCTAAAAATTCATCAACTTCATCAGCATTGTATCCCCTTAAGCCCTTTTTAAACTCTTTATTATTAATATCCATGGCTGTCATTCTCATTTTGATTCCCCCTACCTAAATATATCTCAATATTGCAACTTTCAAACGTTCCTTTTGAGTTGTTCCTATAATATCTGCAATCTTTAATTTTCCATATCCCCTAATTGTTAAAGTATCATTAGTTTTGATAATTTTATCTTTTTTTACGCATTGCAAATAATTTACTAGTATTTTGCCGGCTCCTATTAATGCCACTGAATTACTTCTTGAAACATTGCAAATCGCCGCAACCATGCCATCAAGGCGAAGTGAGGTAGATATAATAACCCTCTCTTCAAATTTTCTTTCTGGTAGCTCTCGTAGCTTATAATCATAATCGCTAACTCCGCAATGACAATTCCCTATGTCATTCAAATTACTAATTATATAACCGCTAATGTCACTACAAACTGGTGCATAACATACTCCATCGCTAATTATTAAGTCACCTAATTTTTCTCTTTTAATCCCTAGTGACATTATTGCACCTAAATAATCCTTATGCGCAAGTGTGACAAACTTCGAATTATTACTTATTTTCAATAAGTTTATTGGATATATTAGTGGTTCATCAAAGGCAGAAAAAGCTAATATTCTTCTATCTGCATCTTTAAATATACCATTTGTAAATGATTTTACTTTATGACTTTCACAGATATCTGAAATTTGAGTCCATACATCCGGAGATAGAAACTCATTAATAAATACAATTTTATTAGTCTTTTCAGCTATAATCATTTTACTATATATATTAGAAATCAAATTCTTATCTTCGTGATTTATACTATTTAAAAAATAATTTTTATCCATTTAATTCTTCCTTTAATGTATTATAATATTGCAAATAAGACTCTTCTTGCAACCATTATAATAGCAAGAGCAATTATTGGTGAAAAATCTATCATAGTGTTTGAAAAATATTTTTCTTGAATTTTTCTACCAGGTTGCAGCAGAGGCCTCGTAATTGTATGGACTATTTCTATAAATTGGTTTGTACGTCCTGCATATACCCACGATAAAATAACTTCAATTAATATTGCGTACTCTAAAATATTAAAAATACTATTAATTACTCTAAGCAAAATCAGCAAAATTTATAACCTCCTATATTTCCATTATGTAGATAAGAATTATTCCTAGTTATCTTGAAAATACTTCAATTTATTTATTCCAATTGAAAATTCCTTTTGAACTTAGCTCGCTTTTTAATTCATTATTAACTTCTACATTAGAAGGAGATATTATATAGACTCCTTTTTCGATTTGTTGGAGTTCACCACCTAAGGCATAACATGCTCCTCCAATAAAGTCTAATAATCTTTGTCCAGTTCTAGATTCAAGCCCTGTAGTGTTAACTACTACTATTTTTCTAGATTTCAAATTATCACTAATTGTAGTTGCTTCGTCAAAATCTTCTGGTTTTATAATAACAACTTTTGTAGCTGCTGTGGTATGAATGTTTACTACTTTACTTTGTTTTTTGTTTGCAGTCATAAGTGACTCAATATCCACATTATCCTCCTCATTTTCTATTTCTTCAACTTCCTCATAATCATCCTCTGCCATACCTAAAAAGCCCATAACCTTATTTATTACTTTACTTGCCATTATTATACCTCCAGTTTTTTATAATCTCTTTTTCCAAATATTCTTGATCCAAGTCTTATCATGTTAGCTCCCTCTGCTAGTGCAATTTCAAAATCACCACTCATACCTAATGATAAAAATTCCATAGAAACATTTTTATATTTAGTCTTTTTCAGATTATCAAATATGCTTTTCATCTCTGCAAAGTACCTACTACAATGCAACGTATCCCCAATTGGAATTGTAGCCATTAGTCCTTTAATTTTTATGTAATTACACTGCTCACAGGCTTTTATTAGAGAATCCACTTCATCTACAGCAATACCTGTCTTGCTGTCTTCATTTCCTATATTAATTTGAATTAGCAGGCTAGCGATTTCATCCTGCTCCGCATATTGTTTTTCGATTTCCTTCAATAAGCGTATACTATCTAAAGAATGAATAAGATGAACTTTACCAACAAGATATTTTACCTTATTCCTCTGAAGATGTCCTATAAAGTGCCATCTAATACCCGGACCCACGTTATCATATTTTTCCATTAATTCTTGTACTTTATTCTCTCCAAAATCTCTAGCTCCTGCAGCATATGCTTCTTTTATTTCATTTACTTGTCTGGTTTTAGAAACGCATACTAGTGTTACATCTTTTGGAATTTCTTTTTTTATTTCACAATAAACCTCACCAATATCCAAGTACTTATGCCTCCTTGCTGTTCTCCATTATACAAAATAACTATAACTATTTTGCACTATTTCCACTTCTAATGTTAAATTCTTCATTTAAAAGAAAAACCCTTCATTTTTTTATAATTTTTATGTTTTTATATTTTTATATTTTTATATTTTTATATTTTTTTTAATCCTATCATTTCTTTTCATTTGCAATACTCATGTACTTATACTTAAAATCACCAGTATAAGCTAATATTTCTATATCATCCGTCTTAACAATGCTAATCTTAACTTGTCTTAACTTTAATTCCTTTGTATGTATGGATTCTAGTGTTAAATAATTGTACAACACATCTTCATTACCTATAGCATTAATATTGAATGGAGCTACAATTTTAACTCCATTTAATTTAATGGGGGCTCCCCAACATAATGCATAATTATTATAAATAATTCTTTCCCCATTAACAGCAATAGCTTCTGCTCCTGCATTTTGCAGGTCATTTATCACTTCAGCAATATCAGCATCATGAATTAACTGTCTACTACTAAACTCCTCAATATTAGTATTACCATCATCTAATATTATTTTGATCCCTGAACCTTTAACATCAGTCTTACCTATAATAATATTGTTACTACTAACTTCTTTTTGAATTTCTTCTAAAACCTTGAATTTTTTAACATCACCACTATCATATTTCTTAAGCTTTGAAGAAGCATTATAATATTGTTCTTTTAAATTATTCACATCAGAATATAATTTGCTTCTCTCATTATAAGCTTCATTATATTGCTTTACATCCAAAAAATCACTTTTTCCGTCAAATCCAATATTCATAGCTATAAGAAGTCCTATGATTATTGATGCAATAAAAACAAATATGGTAGCTTCATTATTTTTCATTTAATCACCTCATTAATGAGATTTAGCTTTGTCTATTAAAAGACGTCTTATAATTGCAAAATTGTCAAATATTCTTCCTCCAAATACAATAACTGCAGCCAAATAAATTGGGATTCCTAATTTATCTCCTAGATAAACCATGGCTACGGCCAATGCTGCATTTCCAAAAAAGCCTGATACAAAAATATCTGCTCTGAAGTTCTGAGATATTGATCCTCGAAGCGCTCCAAAAACAGAATCTAAACATGCAAAAATTGCTACCGAAATATAAGGAGAAAATTTAATTGGAATATCTATATTCCATACAATTCCTAATATAACTCCTATTAACAATCCTACAAAAGCAACCATTTAATCACCTCTATTTTTTTTCTATTGGTTTAGCAAAGTCAAATTTATATGTTTTATTATATTTAGGAATTATAATTTTGTCTGATTCTTCCATTGTTATAGTGCAAGTCTCGTTAAGTGATTGTGGAATTGCTCCTGCAAAGCTAATAGCACCTTCTAATAAGCCCTTATTCCCAATTGCTTTAACTGTAACTCTTTTACTATAAGAGATTCTTTCATCATTTATAATGATAGCATTACCTGCATTTCTTATACCACTACGAGTAGTTAACCTAATGTCATTTATTGAAATTGCTTCAGCATCTGCTGCATTTAATGTATTTACTATAAGAACTAAATCTGTATCATTTATACGCTGATCCTCAGGACTGCTTCCAAAAATATCACTTTTGGGAGTAATATATATTGTTATACCTTCACCTTTTACTTCGGTACCTCCAGTGAGTATTCTTGTTTCTTCTAATTCTTTATACAATACTCCACTTTCTTCATCTCTTCCCTTTGCTGCAGTTTCATATTCAACTGTCTTAGTTTCTAACTCGTCAATCTTCTTTTGAAGTTCTACCTTGCTCTTTTTTAGTTGCTCATTTTCAGTTATAATTTCTGGTGTATTACTCTTAGTATCAACTACTGAATTTTGTTTGCTTATCATTTTAAACTGGTAAGATACCATAAATCCTAATAATACACATATAATACCAATGGACATTTGAGATTTAAACTTCTTCATGGGTTTCCTCCTTGCTACTCTCTAGGGAAGATTAATAATTGCTTTTCTACCGCTATTGCTGTATAAACACAACTGGATTTCCAGTAAAACTAACATCTACATATCCCTTTGCGCTCTTATATTTCGGCTCCGAAATAATGTTTATTGCCTTATTAAATTTATTTTTTAAATCTTCCGTTGTTCCAAATTTAATACACATTTCTCCAGCATAAACTCTCACATCTAAAACATTACTTACATCTACCATCGTTATTTTAGTAGCACCATTAGTATTTTTATAATTCTTAGTAATATTTGTTATTTCATTGGCAATATTAATTTTTCTATTATCTTCTGATACAATTAAATCTCCTATTTGACACTTTCCATAGTCAAATCCTATTAAATTTACTAAATCCATATCTTTAATATTCTCTCTCTTTTGAAGCAAAACACCTTTGTCATCTAGGATATAATAAATATTGTTTACTTTACCATAAAATACAGCAACTCTTTCCTCTATATTTATTACAATTTTGTTAGGTAGAACTTTCTTAAAAGTTGCACCTAAAATATAGGGATTTTTAATGACTTGTTTATTACTCTCTGTAAAACTGGAATAAAAAATATTACTTCCCATTTCAATTTTAGCCGTGTCAGTGATTTCAGCTTTAGAAACAATTTTATTCCCTAAGATTTCAATAGTTGTAATATTAAAATAAGGTAATTTAAAACATAGTGTAACCAATGTAGATATCATAATTATAGATAGAAAAAATAAACGTTTTAATTTTCTTTTGTTTTTTCTTTCATATAATAATTTTTCTTTATTTTTTATAATATAATTTCCATTTTTAAGATTATCTTTTTTCTTTCCCATTCACTTCCCCGCATTCAATAATAATATTTTTAACAAACTTCAAGATTAAACCATGTGTTCTGTTATTTGTAGAGCAAATCCTGATTCAATTTATAAAAATTTCCTTTATAACTCACTTATGTATATATAATACCACTTTATTTAATTATTTTCATCTCAATTTGAATCTATTTTTGAGTATTTTTAAAAAAATTCAAGTTTTAAAATATTAATTTTAGATATAAGCATAAAAAGGCATGCATAAAGGCACACCTTGCATTTTAATTTGAATTTTTATTTACAGTTTGTCTTGACACATTTAAGAGTATACCCACAGCAAACATATTAAAAACAAGGGCTGAACCTCCATAACTTATAAACGGAAGTGGCACACCAGTTACAGGCATTGACCCAGTAACTACCGCTATATTAATAATTGCTTGAACGGCTATAACAGAGGTAATTCCAATAGCTAAAATAGTACCATACATATCTCTCGCTGTAACCGCTGTTTTAATACCACGCCATACAAAGATCACAAATAATAAAATTATAAATGCGCCTCCAATTAAACCTAGTTCTTCACCAATTATTGCAAAAATAAAATCAGTATGTGGTTCTGGTATATACAAGCATTTTTGTCTTGATTGACCGATTCCCGAACCAGTAACTCCTCCAGACCCAAGTGCCAGTAGTGATTGAACTAATTGATACCCCTCATCTTGACTATGTTCAAAAGGATTCATAAAATTCAAAAGTCTAGCCATTCTATATGAGGCAGTAATTGTTAAAACACCCACTGCTGCAACTAGTGTTGCACCTATAGCAAAAATGTGAAAAAATTTTGCCCCTACTGCAAATAGTATAATTACAGTAACAATCATTATAACTGTTGCAATACTTAAGTTTGGTTCTAGTAAAATCAAGCCTGCATAAAATCCTGAAACCAATAAGTATGGAAGTACCCCCTTAAGAAACTCCTTAACCTTTTCTCCCTTTATATCTAAGCTTTTAGCCATATAAACTACTATAGCATATTTTGCAATTTCCGAAGGTTGAAAACCTGCAAATCCTAATGGAATCCATCTCTTAGAACCGTTAACAGCTGGGCACGCAAGTACAATAAGTAAAAGTGCTATCGTAATTAGCATAATAATCCCAGTAAATCTTTTTATCACATGATAATCAACTTTAATGGCTGTAACCATAAAAACAGAGCCTATACATGCCCATAGTGCCTGTTTTTTTAAATAAAATTCTGGGTCATTAACTTTAAAAGCTGCATAATAGGAACTTGCACTATAAACCATTACCACTCCAATGGCTACAAGAAGCATTATGATTGCAAATAATACAAAATCTATTTGTCCCATCTTAGCCTTGGACTTTTTCATAATATACCTCCTTACTTAACTAATAGGAAAAGGATAGAAATCCGATTACACATAAAATCACAGTTACAATGGAGAATACTGCAACAATCTTAGTTTCATGCCATCCGGACAATTCAAAGTGATGATGAATTGGAGACATTTTAAATACTCTGTTACCTGTAGCTTTAAATACTGCAACTTGAATAATAACAGATAGTGTTTCAAAAACATATATGCCTCCTACAATCGCAACTAGTATTGGTGACTTTAATATCATTCCTACTGCAGCAACTGCTCCACCAAGTGCAAGAGACCCCATATCACCCATGAAAATTTGAGCTTTATAAGAATTGTATTTTAAGAATCCTAATAATGCACCAGCAAGAGCAGCGCAAAATATTGCAAGAGTTGGATGAAACAACATATTACTAACTAATGCAAAAAACGTCATAACTATTATTGTAACTGATGTAGCTAAGCCATCTAATCCATCTGTTAAATTTACTGCATTTGTGGTGGCTGCAAAATAGAACATAATAAAAGGCACATACCAAAACCCCAAATCAACACTTTTGTCTAAAAATGGTATCCTTATGTCCGTTCCTATTTTGATGGAAGCATAATAACCAATAAAACCAGATACTATAAGTAAAAGTAGCATCTTTTTTTTAGAAGAAAGTCCTTCATTCTTTTTATGTTTTATTTTTAGAACATCATCAATAAGCCCAATTAAGCCAAAAGCAATAAAGCAATAAAGTGCAATCATAGATTCATCGCTTGTACGTCTAACAATTATTAACATTGTTATTATTGTTGAGATCATGAATATTATACCACCCATAGTAGGTGTGCCTGCTTTTTTGAGATGACTTTTAGGTCCCTCTTCTCTTATATTTTGACCAAATTTAAGCTTATGTAACATGGGAATTAATAAGGGTCCTTGGATAATTGATAAAAAAAACGCAATTAAAACTGAATATATAATTAAACTCATCTTTCAATCACCTCTTTTACATCTATCTTTTTAATAGAAGTTGCTTCTTCTAAATGATTTATATTTCCTAGGGAATTTTTGTTCTCTAAGAAATTTTTCTTCCCTAATGAATTTATATTCATTAATTCACTAACTATTCCCTCAAACTTCATATATCTTGAAGCTTTAACTAAGACTACAGCATTTTCATCAATAATTTCTTCTAAAAAACAAGCTACTTCCTTAAAACTTTCAAAACTTTTATATTTATTTATATCATTGAATCCTTCTTTATATGCCTCATTAAATTCTCCTAAGGTAATTAACAAATCTATGTTTTTGTATTTTGCATACTCCGCAACTTGTTTATGCGCCTCAAAAGCACTACTACCTAGTTCCCTCATAGTACCAAGTATTGCAATTTTAGATTTTCCACCAGCATCGCAAAGCACATTTATGGCTGCCAGCATTGAATCTGGGCTAGCATTATAACAATCGTTTATAACAGTGAATTTTTCACCTTTTACTATGTCTAAGCGCATGGAAGTAGCTTCTAAATTTTTAAAACCTTCTGCAATTTCATCATAACTCATTCCTAATGTTTTTCCGCAAGCCACAGCTAATGTGGAATTTAGTATATTATGTCTTCCAGGTATATTCACTACAAAACTATTAGGGATTAAATTTCCTTGGTCCATCAATCTAAAGGTTATTTTATTTTCCTCAATATTTAAATTACATGCTTTAAAATCAGCCTCTGAATCAATTCCTGTTTTTATAATTTTATAGTTTGAATTACTTATATTTTCTAATAAATCGTTGTCTGAATTTACAATTAAAACATTGTCCAAGCTAAAGTAATCCGTTATCTCCATTTTAGCCTTTAAAATATTTTCTCTTGTTTTTAGATTTTCAAGATGAGACATTCCAATGTTAGTAATAATAGCAATATCAGGCTTTGCTACGTCACATAAATTATGAATTTCTCCAAAATCACTCATACCCATCTCAAGAACTGCAATATCATAACTTTTATCCAGTTTAAATATCATGAGAGGTAATCCTATTTCATTGTTAAAATTTCCCAAGGTTTTAAAAACCTTAAACTTTGTTGAGAGCACAGCTGCAACCAAGTCTTTTGTGGAGGTTTTACCTGTAGAACCAGTAATTCCTACTACTTTTAAATTTAGTTTATTTATATAAAATCTTGCCAGGTCTCTTAATGCTTTTTTAGTGTCCGCCACCTTAATTACAGATGTATTCTTAGAAAACTCTACGCTTTCAAATTTCATTTCATCAACTATGCAAATTGAAGCTCCACTTTTACTAGCCTGCACAGCAAAATCATTAGCATTAAAATTCTCGCCTTTTATAGCTATAAAAATATCATTAGTCTTTATGGCTCTTGTATCTATACTTACATTGTTATATAATCCAGTTTCACCTTTGACTATTGTTTCTCCCCCAGTTGCCTGGATTATCTCGTCATAACTAATATATTCCATCTAAAAACGCTCCTTTAAAATCTCTGAAACAATTTCTCGTTCATCAAAATGTATAGTTTTATCTTTTAAAACCTGGTAATCCTCATGGCCTTTTCCTGCAATAACAATTACATCGGAAGGAGCGGCAACTTCTATTGCTCTCCTTATAGCTGAGGTTCTATCCTCTACAATCTCAAAACCTTGTTTTTCAATACCAGATACAACATCATTAATTATTTCATTTGGATCCTCAGTTCTTGGATTATCAGAAGTTATTATTGAAATGTCACTTAACTCCGTTCCAATTTTGCCCATTATAGGCCTTTTTGTCTTATCTCTATCTCCACCACAACCAAAAACGCATATAAGTTTACCTTTTGTAAATTCTCTAACGGTTTTTAGTATGTTTTCTAGTGCATCAGGGGTATGAGCATAATCTAAAATTATCTCAAATCCCAAGTTATAGCTGTTTGCAACAAGTTCACATCGTCCAAGCACTTGTACCTTTTTAAGACCCCGCACAATAGCCGATATGTCTATTCCCAGGTGCAAGCAAACTGCTATACATCCAAGAGCATTATAAACGTTGTAATTACCTGGTATATTTAATTCTATTTCAAAAGAAGTTTCTTTATACTTTAGTGTAAATTCATTTCCCCTTGAATGCATTTTTATATTGGTGGCTCTAACATCTGCACTAGCATTTAATCCATAAGTCAATTTGCTACTGGAAATTAAATTATAAGCTCTTTCACCATAAGTATCATCAATATTGATTATAGAATTTTTACTATACTCAAATAATTTTAGTTTTGCCTTAAAATAATTTTCAAAAGTTTTATGAAAATCCAGATGATCTTGGGTTAAATTAGTGAAAATACTTTCGCAAAACTCGATTCCATACACTCTATCTAGACTTAGTGAATGTGAAGACACTTCCATAACGCAGTAGTCAGTCCCAGCATCTACCATTTTCTTGAAAAGCTCATGTAGCTCTAGTGATTCTGGAGTAGTTCTCTCTGTATGAATTTTCTGCTGCCCTATATAATTTGCTATAGTTCCAATAAGTCCAACTTTATACCCTTGCTCTTCTAAAATAGCCTTCATCATAAAAACAGAAGTTGTCTTACCATTAGTGCCTGTAATTCCTATCATTTTCATACTGCCGCTAGGATTACCATAATAATTAGATGCGCTCATGGCCAGTGCCCTTCTACTATCTTCTACTTGAATCACCGTGCAACTTAACTCTTCTTCTAATTTTCTTTGGCATACAATTGCAATAGCTCCATTGCTAATTGCATTTTGTATATACTTATGTCCATCAACTTTATATCCTTCTATACAAAAAAATACATCTCCAGCTTTAATTTTTCTTGAATCATATTGAATTTCACTTATCTCTATATCAATACTTCCTAAGATTAAATCAAATTTAATATTTTCCATAATTTTTCCTAATTTCATATTATCACTCCCTTAAATCTTCACCTTAAGTGTATTACTAACCAGCTTTCTAAAATAGTATACAGAATAAATGTGATTTTGTAAAAATAATATCAAAGCACATAAATCAAATAATAAATCCGACAGTTCAGAATTTCTGAGTGCCGGCAGCTTTTATTAAATTTATGTTACATTAAAACAAATAACAAGTCAAAGGTGCTAATGTAATGACTTGTTATCTATTTTAGTGTGCCTTATATATAGTTATACACTATATTTAACTAATCTGCCATAAGATCTAGATGCACAGTTATGGTAGTTCCTTTTTTTACTTCTGTACCCTCTTCACTTTGTTCTGAGACTACTCCACTACCAACAAATTGTACTTTTAGGCCAAGACCATTTAACATTTCACTAGCTTTATCCGGGCTATACCCTTGAATACTGGGAACCATAACCATATTACTATACTGCACATTTGTATCTGTATGTAAAATGATTTCTGTTCCTTCTTTAACTGTATAACCTGGTTTAGGTGTCATATCAGTAATAATATCTCCGTCTGTTGATAATTTAAATTTCAAATTACTATCTTTCATTATTTTTTGAGCCTCTGCTCTTTTAAGACCCCTTACCTCAGGTACAATAACATCCTTTAATAAGCTTATAGAAATTTCTGCATTAGAAGCATCAGATTTTAGTGCTAAATAATTAAAAATATCATTAAAAGCTTGTTTTGCAACTACAGTCGCAATCTGCCCACCATAATACCAAGATGGGTCTGGTTCATCAATTGAAACTAGTAGTGTTATTTGTGGGTCACTGGCGGGTGCCATACCTGCAAATGATGCAACATATTTTCCTGGCGCATAAACACCATTTATAACCTTTTGAGCTGTTCCTGTTTTTCCAGCAATATGATACCCTGCAATATATGCCTTCTTACCTCCACCGTTTTCTACAACCTGTTCTAGATAACCCCGCAATTGTTTTGCTATTGGCTCATCTATTATTTGTCTTTCATTAAAATTTGAATATGATTGTAGGACACTTTTATTGTTTAAATCATCATAAGCTACTATTTCTTTCATAACATGAGGTGTTATAAGCTTTCCTCCATTTGCAATAGCATTAAAAGCTGTTAAGTACTGAACAGCAGATAGAGTATTACTTTGACCAAAGGATGTTGTTGCTACATCCACAGCAGTCATATCTTTAGTTTTTCTAATTATCCCCAGTGCTTCTCCATTTAGATCAATACCTGTTTTTTTACCAAACCCAAACAAATAAACGTACTTATTTAGTTTTTCAGGTCCTAGTCTTCTGCCTAGTTCCATAAATCCAACATTGCAAGAGTTTTTTAATATATCCACAAAGCTCTGAGTTCCATGTCCTGTAGTTTTCCAACACTTAATCGTTCTGCCTCCAACTACAGTGCTACCATTGCAAACAAATCTATCATTATCATCAACTAATTTTTCTTCCATAGCTGCCGTAGCTGTAACCACTTTAAAAATAGACCCCGGTTCAAAAGTATCACTTACTGCCCTATTTCTCCAAGCTTTTTGATTTTCGTCAAAGGTTTTAGTAAGATCCCATGGGTCATTGGGATTATAGTCTGGTTTATTGACCATGCCTAGTATTTCTCCATTCTTAGGATTCATTGCAATTATAGTAACTGCATTTGCTTTGTTATCAATCATAGCCTGATCAGCTGCTTTTTCACAGAAATATTGAATCATCTGATCAATAGTAAGTACTACATCTTTGCCATTAATAGGCTTTGTATAATTTGATATTGTATAAGGCAAATCTTCGCTTTTTCTATCAGTTTCAGAAATTTTTATTCCAGGTACACCTGATAGATATTTATCGTAATATAATTCCACACCTGTTAATCCATTACCATCAGTGTTGGTATGTCCTAGAACATTTGCTAAAAAATTATTGTTAGGATAATATCTTTTTGTATCTCCAGTAATGACAATTCCCCTTAACTTATTTTTCGTAGAATAATCAGTGATTTTATCAGCTACATCCTTCTCCACTCTTCTCTTAAGCATTGCTGCTCCAATAACCTTTCCCTTTGCATTAGTCTGAGTCAAAATTTTTAAGACGTTTTTGGATTCCATTCCAAGTATTTTAGCCAGATCTGGCGCTATATCCTGCATAGTTAACTTGTTTTTTGTTGTGGTATCCCGAAGTGAATTAAGATCTAAGTCTACCCTAAAAACATTTGCACTTATAGCTAATTCTTTTTCATTTTTGTCTAAAATTCTTCCTCTCTGTGGCGCAATACGAACGTCGCTTGTCCACTGTAGGATTGCTTTTTCTTTATATTCCTTGCCTTTAACTATCATTACGTAGCTTAACCTACTAATTAATAGAAAAAGCAAAAGAAAAAGTATTAAAAAGACAGTAAGCATTCTACGTTTAACTATTACTTTGTCTCTATACTCCCCTTTTGCCAACTAAGTTCCTCCTTATTAATGCTTGTGAAGATAAAAAGATAAAATTAGCGCTTGTTATCTAAAATGTAATATTTTAAAAAATAATGTTTTTTATTTTGCTTATTATATCAATGCTTATTTTAACTTGTGATTTTTCCACAGTTGCTAAATTATTTTTACTCAAATTACAGTATTGTATATCACTAATATTAGGTTTAACCATATGAAGTTTATTAGTAGCCGTTTGTTCAATGAGGCTTATATTTCTAAACTTAATTAAATCTAACTTATAAGCATCATTCTCTTTATTCAATGTTTCTATTTGTGCCTTAGCTTTTGAAGTTGCGTCTTGGTAATTATAAATCATACAATATCTAGCAATAATAGTAATTCCGATAACAAAACCTAAAAGGATATTTTTAAGAATACTTTTTTTATTTTTTATATCCTTTATTTTTTTGCTCAGTTGAGTTTGCTGCCTTGATTTTTCTAACTCCTGGTATTTTCTCTTTCTAACCTGTTCATCTGGTGCTAATACGGTATTCCCATCCATTTCAAAGTTGTTTTTTGCTACTATCACTTTATTCACCCCATCCACAATTTAGAACTAAATTTTTTCAGCCACTCTTAGTTTTGCACTTCTACTTCTTGCATTGATTTCTAATTCCTCCTGCGTAGCCCTTATAGGTTTTCTACTTATAAGTTCTACTATTGGTACTTTTCCACACACGCACATAGGTAGTTCTTTTGGACATTTACATGGATCATGTAATTCTTTAAATGCATTTTTAACAATTCTGTCTTCAAGTGAATGGAAGGTAATCACTGCCATTCTTCCACCGCTTTTAAGTCTATGTACTCCATTTTCTATGGCACTGTTTAATATTTGAAGTTCTCCATTAACCTCAATTCTTATACCTTGGAAAGTTCTTTTAGCGGGATGACCCCCATCTCTCTTATATTTTGCTGGAATGGCTGCATCTATAACATTCACTAGTTCTAGTGTAGTATCAATTGATTTTTCAGCTCTCCTATCTACTATAAAATTAGCTATTCTCTTTGAAAACTTTTCTTCTCCATAGTTTCTTAAAATCTCTCCTATCTGCTCTTCACTATAGCTATTCACCACTTCAAAAGCTGATAGGCTCTGAGTTCTGTCCATTCTCATATCAAGCTTTGCATCTCTCATATAGCTAAATCCACGTTCTGTGGTATCTAATTGGTAAGAAGACACTCCTAAATCCATAAGAATACCATCTACTTTTTCTATTCCAAGCTTTTCTAAAATGGCTTCAATATTATGAAAATTATCGTGTACATAGGTGACATTGTTATATTCTTTAATTTTTTCTTTAGCGGCTTTTAATGCATCCTCGTCTTGATCAATACCAATTAATCGTCCCTTTGGGGATAATCTTTTTAAAATTTCTAAAGAGTGCCCTGCTCCTCCCAGTGTACAATCAACATAAATTCCATCTTCTTTAATATCTAGTGCATCAAGGCACTCCTCGAGTAAAACTGGTAAATGTTTAAATTCCATAATTAATCTCCTCTTATCTGCATCTATTTCATCCATATGTTTATTTTTTACTATATAGCTATTTCATCCTATATTCCTAGTTCCATCATTTTTTCTGCTATTTCATCAAAGCTTATATCCGCATCATTATATTCATCCCATTTGTCCTTAGCCCATATTTCTATTCTAGTTGACACTCCTATACTTACTATTTCCTTTTGAAGTCCAGCATATTCACATAAATTTTGCGGTATTAAAGCTCTTCCTTGTTTATCTATTGTCACTTCATTAGCACCTGAGAAGAAAAATCGTACAAAAGCTCTGGCATCCTTACTGGTTAATGGAAGTCTTTTTAGTTTTTCCTCCATTATTGACCATTCGCTAATAGTATATATGTACAAACATCCATCTAGACCCTTAGTCATTATAAATTCATTAGAAAGTCCATTTCTAAATTTGGTGGGAATAATTATTCTGTTTTTATTATCAATGGCATGTTGATATTCACCAATAAACATTTTATTCCCCCAGTTTATAAAATTACTCCACTTTAAACCACTTTAACCCATTCTAAACCACTCTAAAGTATTATTCTATAAAAAAACTAAAATTCCTTCTTGTTTTATACAAGTATTATCATTTTTTTAAAATAATTAATTTTACAGTTCAGATTTTTATAATATATATACTGTTAATACATTTTTATACTTTTATGTTTTTACTAAAGTGCATTCTGCAAATTTACTTTCTTGAAATGCACTCCAATCTGGAGTATAATTTATAAGATGTTAATAATTTAAAAGTAAGAAAGGAATGTACATATATATGAAGCTAGGAATTGTAGGTTTACCAAATGTAGGAAAAAGCACATTGTTTAATGCAATAACAAAGGCAGGAGCAGAATCTGCTAACTACCCATTTTGTACTATAGAACCAAATGTAGGTGTTGTTAGTGTTCCTGATAAAAGATTGGACGTGCTACAAGCTCTTTATGATAGTAAAAAGGTAGTTCATACCGCAATCGAATTTTATGATATAGCTGGCCTTGTAAAAGGTGCAAGTAAAGGAGAAGGTCTAGGTAATAAATTTCTATCTCACATAAGAGAAGTTGAATCTATAGTGCATGTTGTAAGATGCTTTACTGATGACAATATCATTCACGTAGATGGAAACGTTGATCCACTACGTGATATAGATACTATTAATTTAGAACTTATTTTTTCTGATCTTGACGTCTTAGAGAGAAGAATGGAGAAATCAGTAAAACTTGTTCGTTCTGGTGATAAAGTAGCCAAAATAGAATATGAACTTATGGAAAGAATAAAGCTGCAACTTGAAGCAAATTCTCCAGCAAGAACCCTTGAATTTAACGAGGAGGAATCTGTCTTTGTAAACAGTCTTTTTCTAATTACTTCAAAACCTGTATTGTATGCTGCAAACATTAGCGAAGATGATTTAGTTTCTGGTAATACAGAAAATGATATGGTTAAAAAAGTTAAAGAATTTGCTTCAAATGAGAATTCAGAAGTAATTGTAGTTTGCGCAAAACTTGAAGAAGAATTATCCACACTAGAGGATGATGAAAAAATGGAACTTCTAAAAGAATACGGTCTTTCCGAATCAGGACTTGATAAACTTATTCATGCAAGCTATAAGCTACTTGGTTTAATGAGTTTTCTAACTGCAGGAGTTCCAGAAATACGAGCATGGACTATACACATTGGAACCAAAGCCCCTGCTGCTGCGGGCAAAATCCACTCAGATATTGAAAGAGGCTTTATAAGAGCAGAAATAGTTTCCTATGATAAATTAATTGAATGTGGCAGTGAAGCCGCTGCTAAGGAAAAAGGATTATTTAGACTTGAAGGAAAAGAATATATTATGCAAGATGGCGATGTAGTTAATTTCAGATTTAACGTATAAAAGAACACAGTGCCACCCACGTGGCAAGTGGCAAAATTGACAAGCTCTAGCGTATAAATATTATCCACATCCACCTCCGCAAGCTGTTTCCTATACAATAAAAAAAGAGTATATATTACGCGTATTGCAATACGACTAATGCATTCATTTCGCTAAGAACTTCTTATTCAAATGCATTATACGTAATATATACTCTTTTTACGCATATAAAAGAATCGAGTAGTGCCACCAACGTGCCAACAGAAAAATTAACCTTAACTGTCCACTATTTTTTGCTACTATATTTTCTTAATTCTTTGTTAATAGTCATCATTATCCCTTGGTGGTCTATATCTGAATTTCCCATCAGTACACTCATTGCATCTTCAATAGAAGTCATAGTATATATATGGAAATTACCATTTTTAATTTCTCGCTCAACTTCCTCGCTCAATACCAGGTCATCTGCATTAGACAATGGTATAAGTACACCTTTATCCACTATGGTATCAATAGCCTTACATACTCCAAAAAAGCCCTCTATTTTATCATTTACTCCTCCTATAGGTTGAACATCACCAAATTGGTTTACGGAGCCTGTGACGGCAATATTTTGTTTAATAGGGATTTTACTTAAAGAAGAAAGCATACATATTATTTCTGCTACTGAAGCACTATCTCCATCTATTTTGCCGTATATTTGTTCAAAACTCAAGTGGAAATCCACTGGAAGTTTAGTAAACCCTCCATTAATGCCACTTATATATCCCTTTAAAATATTAATAGACTTACTATGAATACTTCCGCTTAAATTACTCTCATGCTGAACATCTACAACATTTCCTTCTCCTTTATAACAGCAACAGGTAATCTTAATTGGCTTACCAAAACTAAAATACCCCGTGTCAATTACCGATAATCCATTGATTTGACCAATTTTACCGTCTTTCACGTCAATAAGCATTTTCTTTTCTGTATAATTATTTAAAATTTCCACTTCCATAATATCTTTTTTATAAGCAATGTTAATTATATCATCTTCACTAATCTCGGCCCTATTTTCTGCTTTAACCTTATTATCTGATAAGGTAATTAGCTTGCTTATTTCATATTTATCATAATATACTTTATTCCTGCTCTGGGCTTTTCTTGATAAAACTTTTGCTACTTCTCTTACAGCTCCTTTTGTAAGAGACCTAAAATTATTTTCACTACAAATTTTATTTATCTCTGATACCAATGAGGTCTTTAAATCATTGTTTATATTCTGCACAGGACTCACTTCGGCCTTTATAGTGAAAATCTTTCTAAAATCTTCATCATAGTTATAAAGTAAGTCATAGGTCTCATAGTCCCCAATAAGAATTATCTTCTCTTTAATAGGTATAGGTTCAGGTTTTAAGGAACTTAAGGAAACCAAGTCATAATAGCTTTTGTTAGATGCCACATCTACTTCTTCTTTTAGTAGTGACTTTTTCAAATGATAATAAGCAGAAGGATTACTTAGCAAATTATTTGTTCTAATTATTAAACAGCCTTCATTTGCTTTTAACATGCTACCACTTTTTATAAAATCTATATTTGTAGAATAAACACCATTGTGATTTTCATACTCTATATTTCCAATTAAGTTTGTTAAGTTAGGATCTTGTTCAAATATTACAGGTGGAACTACATTTTTACTATTGTCAACCATTACGTTTACAACATATTTATATATAATTTCATTTATTTTTTCCTCATCATCTTCATAGGCTATCGAGTAATTCTCTATAAGTTTTTTTTCAATATCATTGCATACTATATCCAAATATTTTTGAACATCTACGTCTTCATTAAATAATACTTTATATTCTTGCTTTAAATCCGTCATTTGATTTTTATAATAAACTTCCATAATTTTTTTTATTTTATCTAGGTCCTTTACTTCAATTTCTTTTAACTGCTCTAATATATCCTTAGCCTTATCTTTTAAAATAATTACTGTCTCCAAAATGCTTTCTTTTTTATCTTTATCTAAGATGTCATATTCACTTTCAGTCATTTCTTTTCCACTACTTAAAGGAATGAATGTAAATCCATTATTAGTGGATTTTATATCAAAGCCTTTTTCTTTTGCTGCATCTATTAGTTTAGTAATTAGTTCACTTCTCTTTTTTTGAATGCTCTCTTGAATATCTTCCTTTTCTTTATTTGTAGAATCATCATAAAACTGAAATGTGCACTCTAAATATTCATTCTGCATCTCTTCAAGTGTTTCTTTTAGCTTATTGCCCCCACCATTGCTTACAAAAATTGGTTTAGGAGATTTCTCATCTTCATATGATACATAACATATATCTTTAGGCCTGCTCTTACTTTTGTAAATTTCATTTACATATTTAGTAATGTCTTTAAGCGTCTCTTTTGAAAAATCGTCTATTAAATAAACATTAAAACCCTCTTTATCTATACTTAAAGCCGTTTTAATATTTTCTATCACACTAAAGTACTGTGGTAATGAATCTAAGGGTTCCCTTTCACTAATATCTTCAATATCAAATTCATATATAATGTCTTTTGGAGTTAATTCCCTATTCATATTCCGCCTCCCTTCAATCCTTTATTATATTAATATTCTTAAATTACCGATTTAGGAACAAATATTATCGTTAAGAAATAATAATATTTATTAAATTTATGCTTATAAATATTTTTTTATCCTTAATTTTTATTAGAAATATTCAAATACACCTTTTTTAATACTTGAGTTAAATTACAACTTAAGATATACTATAATAAGTTGTTGACTTTTTTTATTTTTTATAATTTTTTTTGTGAAGGAGTAATATTGATGGGGTTTAAAGACAAATTAACTAATAGCTACACACAGGCTTATTTAAAAAGATATGGTGATAGACTTACTCAGGCGCAAGGTAGAGTTCTATCCGTAAAAGTAGAAGAAAAAAATCGTTTCTATAAGTTTTTAGAATACTTTAGAATACTTTATAAGTTGAATGTTACAATCTTAGTAAAGGCTGATGGAAGTAAATCTATTGCTAAGTGCGTATATAAAAAAAAGCGCTGGTTTAGAAAAATCAAATTTATCTCAGTGCTTCAAGGTCATTCTGTTATAATTCAAGGAATGAAAGGCAAAAAAGGAAAAGAAAAAAGAGAACAAATTTCAATTGTAAATATTAGAAATATGACTACAAAAAAAGACTTAGTTCCAATGCAAGGAGCTGCTGCTCCTAAAGTGCAAAGAGTAAGAGCTGATAAACGATTTAAATAAAACTTGAAAAAGTATATATTACTACTAATGCATTCATTTCGCTAAGAACTACTAATTTTATTTTTAATTAATCTGCTAAAAAACATAAACTCGCTTCGCTCAAACATATGTTTTTCTTAACGCTACTTAATTAAAAATAAAATAAGAAGTTCTAACGCTTATTCAAATGCATTATACGTAATATATACTTTTTTTTATGCATAAAGACATTATTTTTAATTATAAAGGTTCTGTTTAAGAATAATGTTGAAATTGAAAGGCAACCTCTCAAGGTTGCCTTTAATGCGTCATAAAAGAAAAATTTGAATTAAGTAAAAAGAATTTACTGATAATAAGTTACTGAAGAAAACTTTACTAATACAATGATTGCAAAAACTTGACAACACATACCTATAATGCTAATAATCCTTCCTGATACAGCCAAACCAATTCCTTTTTCTTCTGAAATATTTATTTCTTTAACAGACTTATAGGACATAACTATTCCCATGATACCGAAGACTAAACCAATAAAAGGTAGTAATATTGATAGAATCCCTAATAATAATGTTGATTTTGATTTATTATTTGTTTTTTCCATTTCACACCTCAACTCCATTATACAATAAAAGGATAATATTTACAATAATTGGTGTGTATGATTTTCAACACTACTCTTTAACATAGCCATTATTAATGATTGTGTTTTAAATACAAGTACAAACTGTTTATGAAGGATATAATACCCGAGAAAAACAAAATAATTAACCACTGCCCAAAATTCAATGGTATTGTATGAAATATACTCTGTAAGAATGGGATATATACTATGCCAAGTAACATAAGTACAGATATTCCCACCGCTCCAATTAGGTATAAATTTGTAAAGGGGTTAATTTCGAATAGAGAAAGCTTTTCTGACCTACATTCAAATACATGTATTAATTGAGATAAAACTAGTGTTCCAAGGGCCAAGGTTCTACATGCTTCAAGACTCATGCCATAATATTTACCACCGATAAATGACAATATTGTACATACCCCTATAAGTACTCCTCGAATTAGAATTTTTTCTGTAAGTCCTCTTGAAAATACACTTTCATTTCTTTCTCTAGGCTTTTCAAGCATAATATCACCGTCAGCAGGATCAACTCCAAGTGCAATAGCAGGAAGCCCATCTGTAACTAAATTTACAAATAGAATTTGTATTGGAAGTAGCGGATTTTCAAGGTAAAATAAGGAAGCCAAAAACATGGTAAGCACTTCCCCTAAATTACAAGATAACAAATACCTTATAAACTTTCTTATATTATTGTATATTACACGGCCTTCTTCAACTGCTGCAACTATAGTGGCAAAATTATCATCTAAAAGTATCATAGAAGCCGCTTCTTTAGTTACATCTGTTCCGGATATTCCCATGGCGATACCAATATCTGCTTCTTTTATAGCCGGAGCATCATTTACACCATCTCCAGTCATAGCAACAATTTGGTTGTTATGCTTAAAGGCTCTTACAATTCTTAGCTTATGTTTTGGAGTTACCCGTGCAAATATCTTAAATTTGTTTATATCTTTTTCTAACTCTACATCATTTAATCTATCTAATTCATCTCCAGTTATAACTTCACTAGGCTGGCTGCAAATATCTAACTCTTTCCCAATAGCATAAGCTGTATTTTTGTGGTCTCCTGTTATCATTACAGGTTTTATACCAGCAATCTTACATTTAATAACTGCCTCCTTTACCTCTTTTCTTGGAGGATCAATTATACCTGCAACACCAATAAAAATCAGATTAGACTCTAAATTATCATTTTTAATAATACCTGATACCTTATAGGCACAGGCGATACATCTTAAGGCTTTATAGGACATAGAATCTACAGCCCTTAATAGTGAATTTTTATAAATTGGAAGCATTGGTTCTATATTCCCATTGATGTATATATAATTACATTTTTCTATAACTCTTTCTGGAGCACCCTTTACATAACAAACCTCCCTATCCTCTTCTTTCATAATCACCGACATAATTTTTCTTGTAGAGTTAAATGGTATTTCATAAACACGTTTAGCTTTACTTAAAAATTCTTTTAATTCTTCGGAGTTTTTAAAGAATCCTTTGATTAATGCAGTTTCTGTAGGATCACCAAAGAGGCTTTTTTGAAATGTTTTCCCATTGAAATCATAATTACAATCATTACAATATGTATAGGCTTTTTTCATAACTATATTTAATGGGATTTTATCTTTATCAACATCGTAAACATGTCCATTGAAATACAATGCTTTTACCGTCATATTATTTTCAGTTAAAGTTCCTGTTTTGTCTGTACAGATTACAGATGTACAACCCAGGGTTTCCACTGCTGGTAATTTTCTGACTAGTGCATTCCTTTTAAGCATTCTAGATACTCCAAGAGCCAAAGCCACCGTAACTATAGCAGTTAATCCTTCTGGTATTGCAGCTACTGCAAGACTTACCCCTAGCAAAAACATTGCATACTTATCTTGCCCACGCCAAATGCCCATGAGAGTTACAACTACGCAAATTATTATGCAAAGTGCAACTAATATTTTCCCAAGATGAGCCAATCTTTCTTTAAGTGGAGACCTCTCATTTTCAATGCTATGAAGCATATTCGCAATTTTTCCCATTTCTGTGTTCATTCCTGTTTCTATAACCTTTGCTTTAGCTTTTCCTGTAAGAAGTATGGTTCCCATATAAATATTGCTATCATTAGAATTCGCACTTTTATTTACCCCTGCTGATTCTCCAGTAAGAAGTGATTCGTCTAACATTGCATTATTATCCTCAGCCAAAATACAATCCGCCGGAACTCTATCCCCACTCTCTAAAATCACCAAATCGCCTGGCACTAAAAATATTGCATTTATCACTGTTATACTACCATTTCTGACCACTTTAGCAGTTGGCGCCGCAAGCCTACTTAGTGCCTCAAGGGATCGCTCAGTTTTATATTCTTGAATAAATCCCAGGATTCCATTCATTACAACTATAATAAAAATAGTTATGGCATCTGCTTTCTCTCCCATAATCCCAGAAATAACTGTTGCTGCAATCAATACCCATGTAATAAAATCATTGAATTGCGAAAAAAATATTCGAGCAGCAGATATCTTTTTCTTACTCTCTAATTTGTTATATCCATATTTTTTAAGCCTGTTTTCTGCCTCTTCGCAGGTAAGCCCCCTTAATGTAGTTTTGCTATTATAAACAGAGTTTCTCGGCTTATTTTTATCCCTGTCTTTTAACAATTGTTCGTTAATCATATGCATGCCCCCTTTTCTAACTTAAATAAAACTTCTATTTTACTCACTAAGAATTACTATGTTTTCATTATCTTCTAATATATGTGTTAATTTACTTACATATGAAAAAAATATGATGAATTGTTTTACTTATGCTTTTTTTTCTTTACAATATAGGGATTTAAATATAAACTAGTAAGGACAATCATTATTAATTAAATAATTAAAAAGATGACAAGGAGGTTCACACGTGAAAAACATTATTTATGTTACTGGGCATAAAAATCCAGATACTGATTCTATTTGCTCTGCTATTGCATATGCAGAGTTTAAAAATAAAACAGGAAAAATTCCTGCTGTTCCTATAAGACTCGGTGCTACAAACCTAGAAACACAATTTATTCTTAAATACTTTAACGTAGCAGAACCTGAGCTTATAACTACCGTTAAAACACAAATTTCTGATTTGGATATAGACATTATAGCCCCTATCTCTCCAGAGATTTCTCTAAAAATGGCCTGGTCCATTATGAAAAAAAATAATATTAAAACTCTACCTGTTATAGACGAAAATGATAGGCTAGCTGGTGTGGCTTCGGTTTCAAATCTTGCAGCAAGCTATTTAGATATATGGGACAATTCCATTCTAGCCAAAAGTAATACCACACTTGAAAATATTTTAGATACACTATCAGCTAAATGCGTGTTTAAACCAGAACAAGAGTTTAAAATAACTGGTAAAATTATTGTAGCTGCTATGAATCCAGAAAGCACGAAAACTGTAATTGAGGTTGGTGACGTTGCCATATGTGGCGATAGAGAAGATTCACAGTGCTTAATAATAAGTTCTAAAGCTTGTCTTTTGATTATTACAGGAAACCATCCTCCAACAGATAAAGTTATAGATCTTGCAAAAGAGAGTGGCTGTACAATTATATTGACCCCTTATGATACTTTTACAGCTTCTAGATTAATAACTCAAAGCATCCCTATAAATTATGTTATGACCAAAAAAGATGTATTGAGTTTTAATTCAGAAGATTTTATTGAGGACATAAAATATATTATGCTTGAAACTAGGTACAGAAGCTATCCAGTAATTGATGAAACCAATAAAGTTATTGGTAGTGTATCTAGATATCACCTAATATCACAAAACAAGAAAAAGGTAATCCTTATGGATCATAATGAAAGAACTCAATCTGTGTCTGGCCTTGAGGATGCTGAGGTATTAGAAATAATAGACCATCATAGAATTGCAGATGTGCAAACTGGCCTCCCTATATACTTTAGAAACGAGCCCGTAGGAAGCACCTCAACCATAGTAGCTTCCATATTCTTCGAAAATGGAATTAGACCTTCAAAAAGCGCTGCGGGCCTTTTATGTGCAGCAATAATTTCAGATACCCTGCTTTTAAAATCTCCTACATCCACTATAGTAGATGAAATTGTATTAAAAAGATTAGCTCAAATAGCTAATTTAAACATAGAAGAATTTGCTAAAGAGATGTTTAAAGCTGGCACATCCCTTGAGGGTAAAACTGCGGAGGAAATTTTCTACCAAGACTTTAAGACCTTTACACTTAATAATTATAAAGTTGGAGTATCACAAGTTGGTACAATGTATATTGAGGGCTTTGACCCATTAAAAGAGGACATAATAAGTCTAATGAACAAAAAAGCCAAGGAAAGCAATTATGACATTGTCTTACTAATGTTAACTGACATATTAAATGGTGGTTCCGTATTAATAGCTGCAGGGCAACATAAAGATATTGTCTCAAAAGCCTTTAATATTACTCTTTCTGATAACGGTGTATACATACCTGGTATAGTATCAAGGAAAAAACAAGTTATACCGCCTATTTCTGCTGCTATTAATCAAATAAAATAAATAAAGAAAAAAGTATAAATGTTATCCACAGCCACTTCTGCAAGCTGTTTCCTATATAATGAAAAAAAGCAAAGCATTCCTTTTGAAATGCTTTGTTTTTTTCTTTAAAACTACAATAGTCGCATAAGAAGAATCCCAATAAAAAGTATGAAACATATAAAATAACTTATGCTTAAATAATCTTTTATGCAAACATCATCAATTTTGTTATTATATTCACCATAACTTTTTAGATAATGCATATTGTTTCCATTATAATGAAAGTAAAAATTAACTGATTCTATATATGCAGCTAAAATATCAACGTTTAAAAGAGGTATTTTTAAGAGATTATTAAAGTAATCACCTTTAAAATTTATCTTTAAATCTTTGTTTTTAAAAGCATAAATTGCATATAAAAATAATTCACCTATCAATGATGGAATTATACAGACTATAGCTATAAATACACCTATTATATTCAAGTCCTCATTAAGGCTTAAGTTATAGAGCAAGGTAAATATAATAGCAGCACTATTTCCCAGTATTATAATGTAAAAAAGTGGAGCAATAAATCCACATATAAGTGCTCTGGATATAGTGGACATTGTGTCATAAAAATATTTTCTTTCAGTATGATTCAAATTTTTTCGTTCTGTATTGCTTATATCTATTACAATAAAAGCTGCTATGGCATTGTACACTTCACTATTTTTTACCATAAAGTGGTTTGCCATAAAAGAAAGTCCAATATATATAAGAATTGCAACAGAAAAATATAAAAATTGTAGTATATAAACATTTTTGATCTTTTTCTTTAATTTTAAATTAAAAAAATTCACTGCCCTTTGCCTATCTAATTTCCACAGTAATATACTAAATAAACATCCAAACACATAACCTATCCCTATTTCCATCCCCTCCTTGTTCATATTATTACGCACTTTAATAATAATATATGAGAGGTACTCTTTAATTAAAACTATTTTTCATTTTTTATTTAAACACAACAAAAAAAAGAGTATAAAAGAATCAGTAGTGCCACCCACGTGGCAAGTTTAATTTCAATATCTTTCCTGAAAAATCTATTTATTTGCGCAAGTTATTAGCCATTTGCCACATTTCATCAGCAGTTTTAAGGGTAGATGAACTAAGTTGAAAAGCTCTTTGCGTTATAATCATATCTGTCATTTCTGTGGAAATATCAACATTGGATTGTTCTAAAAATCCTTGTCTAATAGAATAATCAGTGCTATCTATAACCTGAGAACCGGGCTTTGGCATATACAAACTGTCGCCAACAGAAATCATTGAATTATCCCCTATAACATTTGAAATTCTAATTTTTCCCACTTGCTTCTCTACATTATTCTGTTTAAAAGTTACATTACCACTTTCATCTACAGTAAAATTATTTCCATTAAATTTATAAGGGCCACCTGCCTTGTTAATATTAATACCCTTATCAATTATACTTAACCTATTTCCCTTTTCATCAACTATAGTACCACTTGAATCTGTAACAAAATTGCCCGCCCTAGTATAAGCCTTGCTATTATCTGGCTGAGTAACCTCAAAATAGCCAGTACCATCTATAGCTAAATCTGTTAAAATATTTGTAGAAGTAAGGTCTCCTTGCATATTATCTCTTGTCCACTCTCCCACTCTAACACCAGTACCATTTTGTAGTACTGATTTACCATTAATACCTTTAGATACTGGGTATCCTTTTCTATCAAGTGACTCATAAAGTAAGTCTTTGAAATTCGCACTAACTTTTTTATAACCATTGGTATTTGCATTAGCTATATTATTTGATATAGCATCTAATTTTTCTTGCTGAGCCATCATAGAGCTTTTACTATTCCATATAAGTCTTAACATCCTAGCTTCCCCTCCCTCATTACAATTATCTTACTGTACCAACTTCATTAACAGCTTTTCCCAGTGTTTCATCCATGGCCTGTAAAACCTTTTGATTACTTTCAAAATTTCTCATAATTGTCATCATCTCTACCATTTCATTTGCAACATTAACATTAGATTTTTCTAGAGTGTTTTGCCTTACAGTAATATTCTGATTTTGAATTGGACTTGCTCCCTCAAACAAATTGTCTCCAACTTTTTTAAGTGTCTTGTAATCTGCAAAGTCCACAGTATTAAATTCATGTGTATTTTGTCCATTAACTGATATATTTCCACTTTTATCAACTTGAAGTTTACCATCACCTACAAAAAGAGGTTCAATAGCGTTTGTGCCCTTATTTTTACATAAAACCTTATCTCCACTATCCGTTACTAAATAACCCTGTCCATCCACATGAAAATCACCACTTCGGGTATAATAATTTTTATTATCAATACCGTTATCCCTTTTCACTGTAAAAAAACCCTTTCCTTCAATTGCGAAATCTGTAGCTTTATCCGTAGTTTGAAGAACCCCTTGGGAAAAGTATGTGTTTACATCATCAATTTGACTTCCCATACTAAGGGAACCAATAACATTTTTAGTGTTTACTCCGTTTACCATTTTGTCATAGTTTTGTATCAGTACATCATCAAATTTTTTAATAGAAAGGTTGTCACTTTTAAATCCAATAGTGCTAGCATTTGCTAAATTATTGCTAACTATGCTTTGTTTAGCTTCACCAGTTATTAGTCCCGTAACTGCAGTGTATAGACCTCTAATCATTTTCCCACTTCCTTATTATTAATAATTGGCATCTCATCAGGGTAACGCATACCATATCCTCTAGCCTTTATTTCAATTCGGCCTTTGCTCATCTCATAATTAATCTTGTTACCAGTTAATAGAATACAAGATAAAATTATACCTATCCCTATTCCAATCAAAAGTTTCCTATCACTTAGAAAGTCTATTAAATTTTTTATCTTATATATAAATCCTTTATTAATAGTACTTCCCCCTTACCTAAATGCATTATTTCTGATATCTCATCTACTGACGATCCGTCACTAAATAACCTTTTTATTTCATCAACCTTTTCACTATTATTTTTATTATTATCGGTGTTATTGTTATTATTATTGTTGGTGTTGTTATCGTACACTTCCTCTATAATAAATCTCTCTTTATTTTTATGAAATTTGTCGCTATCTTCTATATCGTGAGCTTTCTCTAAATATGAAGTTATTTTTTTAATTTTTTCTTCCTTTAGGGAATCATTGCTCTTGTTTAAGCTATTATTTTTCTCAATAATCTCTTTAATTTCCACTAATTCACTTTGAAGCTCTAAAATGCTTTCTGAAAACTCTCTCTTAAGTTCTCCTATTTTTATGTCATACTCCTTAGTATCTTCTATGGCATTTCCTAGCACTCCCTTAAAGGACTTGCTTTGCTTTTTTATAGATAAGACATTTAAAATTATAAGAATTAATCCAACAAAAATTAAAAAACCTGTCATATAACCCACTCCATATTTTATATTTCATATTTCAGTTTTGATAGAGCTTTTCTTAAATTTACAAGTGCTCTACTATGAAGCTGACAAACCCTTGACTCAGATACATTTAAAATACTTCCTATTTCTTTTAATGTAAGGCCTTCATAATAATATAGTGTTAAAACCATTTTATCCTTGTCCTTTAGATTTTCTAGTCCTAGTGATAAATACTCAATTTGCTCTTTTTCTTCTAATGCACTTTCAGGGCTTGGACTCTTATCATCTTTAATGGTACCACTAAGGGGCATTTCATCCTCTTCAGAAAATATTAAGTCTTCCAGCGAGACTACAGATATATAATTTATATTGCTTTCAATGTCAGCTACCTCTTTAATAGTAATACCTAATTCCTTGGCAATCTCATGATTTGTAGGCTCTCTATAGAGACGTTTTTGTAACCTTTCAATAGCTGCATTGTAAATATTAAGCTTGTCCATAGCACCCTTAGAAATGGGACTGTTCTTGCGAAGTTCATCAATCATAGTACCTTTTATTCTAATTGATGCGTAACTTGAAAATTTCATCCCTTTTGTTTCATCAAATTTACCTAGTGCATCCATAAGGCCTATCATGCCATAACTAATCAAATCTTCATATTGAACATATTTTGTTTTTCCAATTATCACTCTAGATGCAATATATTTGACTAAGGGTATATTGCTTTTAACAATTTGCTCTCTTACATCAACCGCACTGGCTATGGACATATAACCGCCTCCCTAATTTTTTTTCATCTGTTCTCTCATAAGTTGAAATGTATATTTAATAATTCTTTCTCTTGTTGGACTATCTAAGAATTCAAAGCTAAGTCCGCAAACAAATCTACCTTCGTCATCCTTTTGAATTCTCTTTGCTTGTCCCACTATAAGCACATCTTCCTCATTAACCACTAAATCCAGCAAAATAAAATCATTTAGTTTAATTTCTTCTGATACTCTAACCTTCATTCCACCACCACTTAAATCAACTAATACTGCTCTGAAATATTCACTTTTATCCACGGTCCTTGGATTAGTTTTTGGCTTATTCTTAAGGTTTTTATATTTAGCTGCTTTTAAAAGTGGGACTCTAACATATTTTCTTCTTTGAATCTTTATAATTTCCTTAGGTTTTGAGATAAGCAAGATTGGTATATTTTCAAATTTACGTCCTATAACTGAAGACTTAAATTTATAAAGATTTTCCTCTTCATAATAAATTACATCCATAACAGTTCCCTTTGACAATGGAATATATTGACCTGCATTAATTGGTATACTAATTGCTATATATTCCTCTGTTAAATCTTGAATGTTTGTATTATAATATTTTTCATCAACTAATATTTCTAATTTCTTATTTATGGCAAAATCGACTTTAACCATTACCCCAACCCCTTATGAAAAAATGCTAAATATTTTTTTGAATAATCCTTCTATCCCAATCCCACTCCTCTTATCACTCATGCCCTCAATTTTTCTTGCTATACTGTCAATATCCTTAGCTGCCTCTGAACTTGGATAACTTACAATTACAGGTTGTTGGGCTCTTACTGCATAGGATAATTTCTTATCTTCACCAATTTTGCCTAAGTATTCTAGTTCCATCCCTAAAAATTTAATATTAGCATTATTAAATTTCTTAAAGGTCATATTTGCTTCATTATTATCTAGAGACCTATTTACTATTACCTTTGCAGAATTTTTTATATTGAAATGTTTAACAGCCTTAAGCAGACTATAGGCATCCGTTAACGAAGTAGGTTCAGGTGTTGTTACTATTATTAAATCTTCGCAACAAGCAATAAATCCCAAAACACTTCTATTTACACCAGCCCCAGTGTCCATTATTATATAATCTAGCCCTGTTAAGGCCGTAAGCTTATTTAGAAAATTATCTCTTTGAGTTTGAGTTAAATCTTCAACTTTTGTAAGGGCTGACCCACCTGGAAGAAGCTTCACACCAAAAGGTCCATTTATTACAACTTCTTCAATTTCTTTTCCATTACTTATAACATCAAATACACTATACCTGGAAGAACATCCCATTATAATATCATCATTTCCCATTCCTATATCAGCATCAAAAATCATAACCTTTCTGCCCATCTTTTGAAGTGCTATAGATAAATTTACTACTATATTGCTTTTCCCAACCCCACCTTTACCAGATGTAACCGTTATAATCCTAGGTATGCTCTGCCCCTCATTATCAACACTTTTCAGTGCCATCTGCCTTAGCCTTTGAGCTTGATCTAGCATATAGTATCCTCTCCTAATATAAGACTAACAAGTTGACTTTGAGATAACTCTTTAAGATCATCAGGTACATTTTGACCCGTTGTCACAAAACTGAGAGGTATTTTTGCAGTTTCTAATATATTAAGGATAGACCCATAAGTGGAAGTTTCGTCTAATTTAGTTACTATAATACTATTATAATTCAAAATTTGATATCCTTCAATAATAGATTTAATATCTTTATTCTTTGTTGTAGAACTTAGTACTAAATTGATGTTTTTTGTATCTGCCTTTTCCACAAAAGTTCGGAGTTCTGAAATTTGCATTTTATTCTTACTGCTTCTCCCTGTAGTATCAATAAGTACCACTTCACATTCATTCATACATTGTATAGCCTCATCCATATCCTTCATATTGTACACTACTTTAAAAGGTATGTTCATAATATCTGCGTAAGTTTTAAGCTGCTCAACTGCTCCAATTCTATAAGTATCTACTGTAATTAAGCCTACAGTTTTTTTTTCGATTAAAGCAAGCCTTCCTGCAAGTTTTGCTATGGTAGTAGTTTTCCCTACACCTGTTGGACCCACTAGAACTATTCGCCCTTGCAAATTTGGAATAGTCGTATGAATCATTTCACTCAATACGCTTTTCAATTTCTCATATTCTACGGCTCCAATTTCATTAACATCCCTATCATTATTTTGCTCTTCAGCAGCTTGGACTTCATTATTTCCCAGGGAGTGATTTCTAATATTCATCATTATATTTTGAATATTTTCACTATCAACATCATTGTCTTCTAATAATTTTTCTACATTGCTTTTACCATTATTAATTTTACTATTATTGCCACCCTTATTAATGATGGAGAGTTCACTAAGCATGATTTTCATTTCTTTCATTTCACCCATTAAATCAATTGGATAATTATTATTGTCACTACCCGTGTAAGCCTTCTCACTATGTACGACCTTATTTTGCTTTTGGTAATCTTGCGCGCTATATACTGCCTTATTTTGCTTTTGAGATTCCCTAGGGTAAGGTTTAATTCCGTCTTGCTGCTGCACAACTTTTGTAAGAGCCTCTATGCTTTCTTTGATATTATCATCTTGCTCATCTATTTCATTTTCAACCGCAGCAGTAACTTCGATAATTTTAGATGTAAATAAACCTTTTATTCCTGGTTTTCTTATTTTCCTTTGACTTATAATTACAGCTTCTGAGCCCAGTTCATATCTTATTCTTGTCATGGCTTCGTTCATGTTACTCACTACATATCGTTTTATAATCATTATATAGTCACAACCCCTTCAGTTTTAATCTCAACTTCATTTGGTATCTCATTTAGAGAAAGCACAGAAATACTTGGAAATACCATTTCAATAAGTCTTCTAAAGGCTGGCCTTATCTTAGGCGATACTAGTATTACTGGTTGATTATTGTGAAAATAAATTGTATTGATATTTTCCTTAATAGAATTTAATATCTTACCTGTAGTTTCAGGATCAACTGCTGGAAAAGAGCCCTGAATTGATTTTTGAATATTACTTGCCACTATATTTTCAACTTCTGGCGCGAGAGTTATAATTGTTATGCTTCCATTATCATCAATTAATCCATTACAAATACTTCTTCCAAGTGAAAAACGTACATATTCTGTTAGTACTTCTATATCCTTGGTTATTCTTGAATTATCCGCTAAAGACTCTAGGATCGTAACCATATCTTTTATAGCTACTTTTTCCTTTAATAAACTTTGTAGCACCTTTTGCACTTCACCAATAGTCATAAGATCTGGTATTAACTCTTCAACTACAGTGCTATATTTCTCTTTAACAGAATCAATTAATAACTTAGTTTCCTGCCTACCTAGAAGCTCGAAGGCATGAGTTTTAATAGTTTCTGTTAAATGAGTTACCATTACAGTAGTTGGATCTACTACTGTGAGTCCCTTTATTTCAGCATCTTCTCTTTGATCATTATTTATCCAAACTGCAGGCAGTCCAAAGGTTGGTTCAATGGTATTAATACCTTGAATAGTAATATCTTCAGAACTTGGGTCAATGCAAAGTAGCATGCTTGGCATTAAACTGCCTTTTATTATTACAGTCCCTCTTATCTTTACTACGTATTCATTTGTTTTTAGTTGCAAATTATCTTTAATTCTAATAGGTTGTACAACAATTCCCATCTCTAATGCACATTGCCTTCTCACTGAGGCAATTCTTTGAAGTAGATCTCCCCCTGTAGCTTCGTCGGCTAAGGGTATTAGACCATATCCTATTTCTATTTCCATAGGTTCCACAGAAATCAAATTCATAACATTTTCCGGTTCGCGACTTTCAGTATCAAAGTTTTCCTGTTCTTCATTTTCTATCTTTATAATCTTTTGATCCTTTTCGTCCTTATGTAAAAAATATGCACTGGTTGCCGTAGCAATAGCAAGCATTATGAAAACAAGTGTAGGCATGCCTGGTATTGCAGCCAAAACAAGTAGCACCACTGAAGTTATGGCAATAACCTTTGGAAATGCAGTAAGCTGTGAGGTTACTTGAGTTCCCAAATTTGTTGTACTACCAGACCGCGTAACTAGAATACCAGATGCAACTGATATTAAAAGTGCTGGAATCTGACTTACAAGACCATCCCCTACTGTTAGCCTTACATAAGTTGTTGCAGCTGTTCCAATTGGCATTCCAAGCATTACTACACCTATAATTATCCCACCAAAAATATTGATTATTGTAATAATTATACCAGCTATTGCGTCTCCCTTTACAAATTTAGAAGCTCCATCCATAGCTCCATAAAAACTGGCTTCATCCTGAAGTTTTGTTCTTCTCTCTCTTGCTTGCTGCTCAGTTATAGACCCTGCATTCAAATCAGCATCAATGCTCATCTGCTTACCTGGCATAGCATCCAGTGTAAATCTAGCAGAAACTTCAGAAACTCTACCAGCACCTGCTGTAATAACTATAAACTGTATAACTATTATTATTAAGAAAATAATTATTCCAACTACATAATTACCTCCAACAACAAACTCACCAAAAGCCTCAATTATATCGCCTGCATAGGCTTCTGTTAGTACTAGCCTGGTAGATGAAATATTAAGTGCTAATCTTAAAAGAGTTGTGATTAAAAGTAAGGTTGGAAAAACTGAAAATTGCAAAACTTCTGTTGTAAACGTTGTTAATAGTAAAATTATAACTGCTAGTGTAATATTAAGAGCAATTATCACATCAAGTAGCTTTGGTGGTAATGGAATAATAATCATTAAAACTATTCCTATTACACCAAATGCAACCAAAACATCTAGATTATTCTTTATTTTAAATCCTGTTTTTTCAGCCACAATTACCCTCCATTATTTTCTTTTCTTTAATTTATATACTAATGCCAATATCTCCGCCACTGCTTGATACATATCCGCTGGGATTTCAGAGCCTATATCTAACTCCTTATATATTAACCTAGCTAGTGGTTTATTCTCAATTATCGGAATATCATTTTCACTGGCAATCTCTTTTATTTTTATAGCCACATTATCTGCGCCTTTAGCTACAACTATGGGTGCACCTTCGCCACCCTGCTCATACTTAATAGCAATAGCTAAATGAGTTGGATTTGTGATAACCACTGTGGCATCAGGTACTGATTGCATCATTCTACTTGATGCCATCTCTCTTTGTTTTTGCCTAATTTTCGACTTAAGCTGAGGGTCTCCCTCTTGTTGTTTATATTCTTCTTTAATTTCCTGCATACTCATTTTTAATTCTTTGTTATGCTTATACTTCTGATAAGCAAAATCAATTACTGATATTATGAGCATAATCATGCTTATTTTTATAAATATAGCTATTACCAGTGCCCCAAAAACGCCTAAAATAGCTTCTATTTTAAGACTTCCATAATTCATTATTTCCATATAATTATTTTTAATAAAATTATAAGCTACAATTCCTATGGTAGTTACTATAGCCAAATTCTTCACTAAATCCACCAAAGACCTCATAGAAAAAATTTTCTTAAATCCACTTATAATACTTAATTTTTTAAGATCTGGTTTAAGTGGTTCGCCTGTAAATATAAACCCAGATTGTATTAAGCTAGCAAAGACTCCCATTATCATAATTGGAACCATAATTGGTAAAACAAGAAGTCCAAATTTCACTGTAGACAAAAGAAGCAGACTTCTAAAAGTATTTTCGTTTACACTGAGGGTTAAATAACTGTTTAAAAAAACACTTAGTGTGCCTTTTAGTGTATCTAACAAATATGCACCCAAAGTAATGAGCAAAAATGTTGTGGTTAAAAGAGTAATAGTAGAAGATAGTTCTTTACTTTTTGCCACTTGCCCCTTTTTTTTTGAATCACTTTTCTTTTTTGGGGTAGCATCTTCAGTTTTTTCACCACTATCCGATGATATAATAACAAGTAATGGTATAACTTTATAAAAAGCTTTTATTATATCCGGGATAGTGTAAAAGGAATTTACTATTAACTTTAGAATAGCTGGAAGCACTAGTGCAAAGCAACTGAGTCCCACAAGTATTTTTATTGGCATACCCAAAATCATAACATTTAATTGTGGAACCGTTCTTGATATTAAACCAAGACACAAATCTGTTATAATAATTATTAAAATAATAGGTATTGCTATTTTTAACGCAAGTATGAAAAATTCTATAAATATTTTCACCATCATCATAGCTGATGCTTGTGATAGTATAAACTTACCAAGTTTTACAGAATTAAAAGAATCAACCACAGCCCTTATTAACATATGATGGCCATCTACAACAAAAAACATTACCATACTTACCCAGTAAAGTACTCTTCCAAGCAATGTAACATTCTCATTAGATACAGGGTCAAAAAGGCTCATCATGGAAAACCCAACTTGGAAATCCATAAGCTGCCCAGCAAACTGTGCTGAGAAAAAGCAAAACTTTGTTATATATCCTAACATAAGGCCAGTGATAACCTCGTCTATAGAAAATTTAATAAGAGCTACGTTACTAGTAATTAAATTCACACTTTCATAATTAACACCTGGTAAAATTAAAAAAGTAAAAACAACACAAAATCCAACCTTTGCTGTAGGCGGAGTACCCTTAGGAAAAAAAATTGGTACACTCATAAAGAATGCTGATATTCTCAGTATCACCATTATAAAGCCTAAATAATAAGCTGTATTAATCAAAATAACTCCACCTAACCTCCCATATTAGCAATAAGTGCAAAAATTCTAGTTGTAAAATCAATTAGGATGTGAAGCATCCAGCTTCCCATTAATAAGCCCATTATTGCTGCTGCAAGTAACTTTGGAACAAAAGTTAATGTTTGCTCCTGTATTTGAGTAGTAGCTTGAAATATACTTATTAGTAGCCCTACTACAGTGGCTGTAAGTAGGATTGGAGCTGATACCATTATTGCCGTTTGAATAGCATCTCTTACTACAGATAATACAATATCTTCAGTCATTTAATTCACCTCAACTAAAACTCATAATAAGTGATTTTACTAATAAATTCCACCCATCTACCATAATAAATAATAATAATTTAAATGGCAGAGAAATCATAACTGGCGGTAGCATCATCATTCCCATAGCCATAAGAATACTACCAGTAACAATATCTATTATAATAAAAGGTATAAATAATAAAAATCCCATTTCAAAAGCCCGCCTTAATTCACTAATCATAAAAGAAGGAACTACTGCATATAGGGGTACTTTATCATAGGAAAGTTTAGGCTTTCCATTGCTCATTACTACTTTACCACTTGCATCAACTTCATTTTTAACCGTATCTTCTAATTTCCCCACTTCTAAAAAAAGTTTTAAATCCTTAGCTCTGGTCTGTTTTAACATAAAATCTCTAAGGGGCTTAGAACCTTTATCGATGGCTACGGATTGAGTTATTGTACTATTCAAATATGGAGTTATGGCATCATTATTTATTTTTGTAAATGTTGGAGCCATGGTGAAAAAAGTTAAAAACAGTGCAAGTCCAAGTAAAACCTCTTTAGGTATTGCCTGTTGAGCACCAATCGCGCTTTTGAATAGTGATAGCACTATAATTATTCTTACAAAACTTGTAGTCATTATAATAAATGAAGGAAGTAAGGTAAGTATAGTAAGACCAACAAGTAACTTAATATTATCCACATAATCATTTGGAGTAGTTGCTTTATCAATTGAAAGATTAATTTTAGGTATTGGTAGTGTTTGCGGAACCGCATTTACAACTTTTATAGAAACAATCCCCATTACCAACATAATCAAAGCAAAAATAAGCAAGTTTTTATTCTTTCTTTTCATCTTTAGCACCCTTTTTCATAATACGATTTTTAAAAGTAGCCGCAACTTCACTGTTAATAATATGTTTTTTGAATAGCTCTTTCATGTCCTCGTATTGCGGTATCTCTTTAATACTTTCAATACTGCTAATTTCTTCCTTAGGTAATTCAAATAAAATATTAATTCCCTTTAAACTAGAAGATATTGCATAAGCTTTTTCACCAATTTTTACAACTATTATACTATTTTCTTTAGATAGCGCTATCCTATCTAATACTTTCATATATCTACCATTTTGTAATTTTTGAAGTTTATTTCCACCATACTTTAAGGATAAATATAGTAAAATTAATATAAAAGGTAAAAATATTATAATTTTAAAAAGTAGTGTCCAGAAATCTAAGTCCATTACATTACCACCTACTGTACCAATATATCATTAAAATATATATGGGATATTTTTCCTTTCGTTAAGGTAGGATTAACTTTAGCAATTAGCTCCTTCTTTATACCATCCACACCTGCACCACTAAAATCTGCAGTAGTTTTTGCTCTAAGAGTCGCAATGACAGCATCTCTAATAATTGGCTTTTTTGTTTCTAGTTCTGCAGTTAAGTCTGCATTATCTTCATATCCAAGAACAACACTAACCTTTAAATAACGCCTTCCATCCTCATCTGTTAAATTTACTAAGAATTCATCCAAAGAATAAGTTACCTCATTACTTACCGCGACTTTAGCTGTTGTAGTCGAACTGCTATCATTTTTTTTACCTAAAAAATACATACCGCCAAATGCTGCACCGCCAACTACAATTAATACTAATAAAAGTATAATAATTAATTTAGATTTTTTCCCACTTTTAGGTTTCTCACTCACTTTTTAACAGCCTCCTTTTGATTTGCAACAATCAAAATATTTACTCTCCTATTTAATGCTCTGTTTGCTTCGTTATTGTTAGGTGCAATAGGTTGATATTCACCACAAGCTACTGATGTAAATCGTTTTGGAAGCTTCTGTTTCTTAATATTTACAAAATATTCAAGTACTTTTAGAGCTCTAGCAGAAGATAATTGCCAATTATTTTTGTATTCGAAATTATTAATGGGTATATTATCTGTATGTCCCTCTATTACAACATCATTAGGTAGAGTAGCTACTAAGGCATTAATTGAATCTAACACTGGCTTACTCTTATCTATAATTTCTGATTTTCCACTTTGGAATAAAATATTTGCTTTAAGTTGAATGATAACTCCCCTTCTATCAGATTTTATCACCACTGTGCTTTCTAGTTTATTGGTTTTTATAAAACTTTGGACCTTTTGGTACACATCTTCTGAACTATTACTAGGTGTTGTAGTTGGTACAGGTTCTCCAACTAATGGAACTTCACCACTTTTCACGTTGAAATCTAAAATACTAGTTCCAGTTTCGCCTGTGAGTACTGATTGAAGAGAGGATGCAATTTGTTTAAATTTTGCTGCATCAACTGTTGAAAAAGAATATAACAAGACGAAAAAGGTTAGAAGAAGTGTCATAGTATCTGAAAAAGTAGCGATCCATGCATCTGTTCTCATTTCTTCTCCGCCACTTTTTTTTCTAGACATTATCTGTCACCCCAGCTGCTTTGGCTTCATCTTCAAGGAATTTAGCTCTGTCCACAGGTGATAAATAAGATGTCAATTTTTCTTCAACAATCCTTGGGTTTACTCCAGATTGAATTGCAAGTATACCCTCAAGCATCATTTCACGATTGTTGACTTCAATGCTAGATTTATAATTCAAATTCTGTGCCATAGGAATTAATATTAAATTTGCAAGTAAAGCACCATAAAATGTAGTTATCAGTGCCTTTCCCATACCAGATGCCAAGGCTGAGGAATCGCTTAAGTTTGCAAGCATTTGAATAAGCCCTATAAGAGTACCAATCATACCAAAAGCTGGTGCATAAGCTGCCCAAGCTTTTAGCATATTAGCTCCATCATTATGACGCCTTTCCATTTCCCCTATTTCTAGTTCCATAATTTCCTTTATTGTTTCAGGCTCAAGGCCATCCACCACCATTTGGAGTCCTTTTTTTAAAAATTCATTTGTTAATTGTGCCATTTCATCCTCAAGAGATAAAAGACCTTCTCTTCTTGCTTTTTTAGATAGTGTTGTAAAACTATTTATAATCTCTGTACTAGAAGATGTACTTTCTTTAAAAGATTGTACAATAATCTTTGTAACTTTCTTCATGGCTGCAATTGGGTAAGCTATAAGCAGCGCCGCAAAAGAACCTCCTACTGTAATTGCTATGGAAGCAGGATCAAAAAATATTTTTAAATTAGCCCCACCAGCTGACATCCCCCATAAAATCAGCACAACTCCTACTACAATTCCAGCACTGGTCAAAATATCATGTTTTTTCATGCCCTTACCCCCTAAAACTTACCAGCAAATATTTTGTTTTTATATTTTATTATTTTATCAATTACTGCATCTGTGCTCTCAAGCACAATGTACCTCTTGCCATTTACTAATGTTATTAACGTTTCTGGCATTGTTTCAATTTTTTCTATTACCTCTGCGTTTAATATAAATTCTTCTTTATTTAAGCCTGTAAGTTTTATCATGGGAACCTCCTATGATTTACGATTTATTATGTATTATAAGATTTCTTTTAAAAATACCTATTCTATATGTTGGTCTATTTTTTAGAATAAGTAAATTGAAAAGAATTTGGTAAGTCTCAAATACATATGGTATTTGAGACTTATTGCAAATTCAGTTTAAAATATAATGATTTATACTATCTCTTTAGACCTATTATTTCCTGTAATATTTCATCGCCTGTGGTAATTGTCTTACCTGCTGCCTGAAAGGCTCTTGTTGTAACTATCATATCTGTGAATTGCTCAGCTAAATCTACATTCGACATTTCAAGCATTCCTGAAAGCATATTACCATAACCTTTGCTGTTATCGTCATCAGTAGCAGCTCCAATTCCTGATCTAACCACTGGTTCTCCGGAGTTAGAAGTGCTTGTATATAAATTTTTACCACTTTTACTTAGTCCTGCTGGATTATTAAAAGATGCCATGGCAATCTGTCCAATTACAGTTACACTCTCATCATCTAAAATAGCCTTAATAGTTCCATCTTTTTCTATAGAAAAAGATTTCACCTTGACTTCACCACTATCCTTAGTTATTTTATCAGGTATTGATAATGGTATAAGAAAACCATCTGCTTTTGGAGCATCGCCAACATCGGTAGGATTTGCATTTACAAATTTTGTAACAAGTTTACCATCCGTGTAGATTAAGCTTTCAACTACAGAGTAGCCCATAACCCTAAACCCATCTGATGTTAACAAATGACCTTCATGGTCTAGTGTTAAAGCTCCATCTCTTGTATATGATGGAGTCAATATATTTTCAGTTTGATCCACCATAGTGTGATCTGTAACTGTTACTTTTCCATTAATAGATCCACTAGCAACTATTAAATAACCTTCTCCATCCATAGCAACATCTAAATTTCTAGATGTTGGCTGCATCATTCCTTGACCAACCATAGTATCTATTCCCGCAACTTGTACTCCTAGTCCTACTTGCTTTGGGTTAACTCCTCCTTGATTTGTTGATGGTGCAGATGCATCAGACATACTTTGGCTTACCATATCTTGAAACCTAACTCTTGAACTTTTAAAAGCTGTAGTCCCAACGTTTGCTATGTTATTTCCTATAACATCTAATTTAACTTGATTTGCTTTCATTGCACTTACTCCTGCATATAATGATCTTAACATAATATTACCTCCATTTTTTTAGTTAAATTGCAATAGAGTTATAATGTAATTTTGATTTTTTATTATTCACTTTGCTTCTGTATTTCCACAAAGTTAAGCCTCCTAAAAGGTCCAGCTTATATCATAACTACACTATCTATATTGGTTACTACACTTGCCTGGCTTTGATTTTTGTCTATTGCGGTAATTACAGTTCTATTTTTAATACTAGTTATAAGGGCCATATCCTTATATAAGATTAATGCTTGTTTCGCACCTTTACTATCTGCCATATTAATTCCTTGGTTGATTTTTTCCATGTCAGCATCATCAAATTTAACATTTCTACTATTAAGCCTTTGTGCTGCATGAGCAGATATTGTGAAGTATTCTTCTTTTTTTATTTGTTTGTCTAAAATTTTATTAAATGTACTTTTATCTTTGTTTAATATATCTTCTTCTTTACTAACTTTAGCATTCTTATTTTGGAGTCCTACACTTGAATACTCCGTAAAGTCCACCGTTGAATACAATTTTCCATTTACCACTCTAAAAGACATATCTTAATATCACCTTACCATCACAATTAATTGTTTATTTATTTCACTTTTGAGATGTCATCATAGCTTATAATGCATTCCTTACCATCTTCATCATTAGTTATAGTTAAATTAATTCCTTTTGCATCTCTAGAAACGCTTTTAACTATTCCTGAATATGCTTTTTCATCATCTGTTGCTGTAGTCTCAACTTGTTTACCCATTAAACTTATAGCAGCAGAAAATCCTGCATTGCCATTTAAATTATTTAATGTAGTATCTGGCACATCTATAACATCTGATAAAGTGTCAGCGGGGAAATCCTTTATAGTGCCATCAGACAATTGCACCGCCATATAAGTTGCACCTGCTTCTTTATAAACTGCCTTAACCGTGCCTCCATATTGCATTCCATTTGCATCATAACTACTAAAAGCTACAATCTTACCCACTAGTGCAGATGAGGTTTGAAAAGCCATAGTACTATTCATATTGGCCATTTGTTGTAATGACGCAAATTGGGCCATTTGAGCTACAAACTCTGTACCATCCTTTGCTGCTGTTGGATCTTGGTTTGAAAGCTCTGCAGAAAGAATTTTAAAGAAAGAATTTTGGTCCATTTCTTCCCCTTTTTTTACAATTGGAGTTCCTCTGTCAGTTGCTCTTGATGATTTAGCCGCGTCATTTGCTGATTGACTAATTGTAGTACCATTATCCGTTATTTTTTCTTGTTTATTAGTAGTAACTGAGCTGCTAGGAACAATTTGCGGTGCTATTATTGGTCCATCTATAGCCATTTTTATCACTCCTTCTTTTAAAGACTTTTTCATTCTTAGACAAATTTATTTACCTGATTTTCTTGTATAGCATAATTATTTATTATAGACATATCATCATTTCCATCTTCTGAAACTATTTTTGTATCATTATTATTATTTTTTCCTCCGTTGTTGTTTTTCCCTTTAGAATCCTTGTTAAAAAATGTTGAATCCTCATAAATATTTATATCTAAGCTTTGAATTTTGATATCCATACTTTTCAGCCTATCACTTATATCTTGAAAGTTTTGATTCAATAAATTATAAGTATCTTTATTTATAGCAGATATACTAGCCTTCATGATTCCACTTTCCATGGTAAGTTTTATTGTTATTTCTCCAAGTTCCTTAGGATTCATTTTTACTGTCAAATCCTTAATATTATTAATTTCCATGAATTTTATATTTTCAATTACATCTACTGTAAAATCATTTTTATCAATTACTAAATTTGTAGTTTGAACCTTAGAAGTATCTATGGTCTTTGCAGCTTCAAATTGATTCATAAAATTAACTGCTTTTGATATTTTCATATCATCCTTATCTCCACCTAGCAAATTTTTAAGGAATTTTTCTTCAGAGAAACTATTTCCTGAGGATTTATTTTCCTTAGATGAATCATTGGAGCTTTGCATTTGGCTTTTAGGAAGAGTTTCAGTAGTGGTCTTAGTACAAAGTTCCATTACCTTTTTAACTAAATTATCTTTTACTTCACTGTCCTCACTAATTCCGCTAAGTACTTGTACATTAGGAACTTTTAACAAGCTCAAATCTCCCTTTAACTCATCTACTACTGTAGATAATTTTTGTAGCACATCAATTATTTCAGAAGGTTTGATGTTACTTTCTTTTGATTGCTCCATAATTGCAATTATTTCACTAAGGTTATTTTTTATTAAATCATTCTTTGGACTAGATATTAATTGTTCATTGCCCTTTAATTGCTCCATCATTGCAACTATTTCACTAAGACTATTTTTTATTAAATCATTCTTTGGATTGGACATCAATTTATCTGTACCTATTAATTGTTCTGCACCTATTAATTTAGCCCCCACCTTTAAACTTTCTAGGTCAATAGAATTAGATTCCCCTTCCGGTTTTATCGTGGTTGAAGGTTCAGAATTATTTTTAAGCATAGAATTCAATAACTGAAGTAGCTGCTGAATTTGGTCCATTTGTGACACAGATTTATCTGCACCTTCCACTTCTTGCGATGAATTATCAATGGTTTTTTCAAGTTTATCTATAGCTTCTTCTATGAGATTAATTATCTTTGTTTTTAACTCTTTATCATCTTTTGTATTGTCTAAATCCTTTGCAGGAGTAACCTGAGTTGCTGTTTTCTCAACATCACTGTTTTCAATATCCTTGTTTTTAGTGTCCTTATTTTCAACACTTGCACTCTTATTTTCATTATCTGTTTCGTTTATATTTTGGTCTTTACACTGTTCTTTCTGAACATTTTCCTTCGAAGAATTCTTAGAACTCAATTCATGATTATCTAAAACTCTTTTAAATTCTTCACTTTTATTTGATGCATTTGGAATCTCCTGCTTTTTAGAAGTAGCATAGGTATTAACATCAACATTCATATTCATATTTACGTTCACTGTTTTCACCTCCTCTCCCTGTGGTTATTTCTAATATAAGCATATAGCGCAAACTCATCATTGGTTTTCTGTTCAATTAAGTTTTGCTCTTTTATAAAAGCACACTTTTGATTTTCCTTTAAAATTTCAACTGTCTTTTTTTTAACTTGACATTGTTTTAATTCACATCTTTTTTTCTCTAGCATCTCTTCTTTATCTTCTAAAACCACAGAGGTTTTATCAATAGCCAAATTTAATGCATTTAAATAATTCTGTTTCATCTTTTGCTGAATAATAGATTGATGAGCATCTATATTTCTATGAGTTTTATACTTTACTTTTAGATTACTTAGTTCCTCTTGTACTATATTCCTATCCCTTTGTGCTTCTTTAAATATTAGTTTACTTTTATCCTCATTATCTTTTCTAATATCAAGAAGCTTTTGCAGTCTAAATTTATAAATATCTGCCAATTTAAAAACTCCTCTCTGAAAACTTGTCTATGAACATCTTAAAGGCCATATATACATCATTTCTTAGATACTTTAATTAAAAATATTTTTTAGCGAATTTAAACTTTGGTCAAAGTCTGTAATTTCATTAATACCCTGTTTTAAAAAAGCCTCTATACTATCATTATATTTAATTGCATTGTCAATTTTTACACTACTGCCTTTTACATATGCCCCAATATTTATTAAGTCCTCGGAGTCTTTATAAGTTGCCATAAGCTCCCTTGCTATAGATGCCACCTGTTTATGTTCTGTTGTAGCAATTTCAGACATTAACCTGCTTACACTACCTAAAACATCAATAGCCGGGTAATGATTTTTTGCAGCTAAGTCTCTAGATAAAACTATGTGCCCATCAAGTATCCCCCTAACCGCATCTGCTATGGGTTCATTGAAATCATCCCCATCAACAAGTACTGTATAAAAAGCTGTAATGGATCCCTTAAGTGACATACCACTGCGTTCCATTAATTTAGGTAACATTGCAAATACAGATGGAGTATAACCCTTTGTAGCTGGAGGCTCTCCTATGGCTAGTCCAATTTCTCTTTGTGCCATGGCGAATCTTGTTACTGAATCCATCATTAAAATTACTTTTTTACCTTGATCTCTAAAGTATTCTGCAATTGCTGTAGCTGTAAAAGCTCCCTTGAGTCTTACTAGGGGCGATTTATCAGAAGTTGCACATACGATAATTGATTTTTTCATTCCCTCAGCGCCTAAATCCTTTTCTATAAAATCCAGTACTTCTCTTCCTCTTTCTCCAATAAGTGCAATAACATTTACCTCTGCTTTTGCCTGTCTTGCTATCATTCCAAGAGTTGTACTTTTACCTACGCCACTACCCGCAAATATACCAATTCTTTGGCCTTCCCCACAAGTTAAGAATCCATCAATGGCTCTGACTCCAGTAGGTAAAATTTCCGTTATTCTACGTCTTTTTAGTGGATCTGGAGGCGATGCATTTAGTGAATACTTTGTATACCTCGCAATATCAGGGCCTGATAATGGATTACCTAACCCATCTAGGACCTTTCCAAACAATTCATCGGAACATTTCACGGTTAAAGGGTTACCTGTTGGCACTACCCTGCATCCCGGCGATATACCTATTAGTTCCCCAAGTGGCATCAATATTACATTTTTATCTCTAAACCCAACAACTTCACAGGGGATTTCCTCATTTGAAATATTATAAATATTACACACCTCACCAACAAAAGCCGTTATCCCTTGAACTTCAATAGTAAGTCCTATAACATTCACTACCACACCTTCGGAATAAGTGTAGTTAATATCCGGAATTTTTTTCATTAAATACTCAAAATTTAGATTTATCATAATAGTTGTCGCCTTTCTACACCTATATTTGCTCTTCCTGAAAAACTTGCACTATTTTTTCTAAACCATAAGCTATACTTACAATGTTTTTGCCTGTGTCTTTTTCAATAACAGCAGTTCCATCATCTAAAAAATTGTCCTCAATTACAAATATATCACCTTGAAAAGCAAGCTTACGTTTCCACTCCTCTATTTGTCCTTTTATAGAGTCGAAATGACAACTGTTACTTTTTATAATATAGGATTTTATATTTCTTTCAGTTTTTAGAGTATTGAAGATCATTTCATTCAAAGCATCTTTCTCCAATATCTCCCTTTTAAGTATATTCTCAGCTATACTTAAAACTAGTGATTTTATCTGCTGCTCTTTATCTGTTAAATACTGATTATACTCAACTTTTGCTGAAGTTAATAAATCGTCAGCCATGGTTTTTACGATTTCAGCATCTGCCCTAGACGTTTCCATAGCTTCATTATATCCATTTTCATAACCCGTTTTATGTCCTTCGTCTAATCCCTCTTTATATGCCTGAGTTTTTGCGGTTGCTGCATCCACATAAGCTTTAGAAATAATTTTTTCGCTTTCAAGCCTTGCACTGGCTACTATATTGCTTGCTATCTTTTCATAGCTTTCCATAATATCTCTTTTAGTGCCATTATTCTCAACCATAAATCCATCTTTAGTAACTTCTTTTAATTGGGTACTTATCTCCTTATCGCCTTGCTTAACAACTCTGGAATTTTTTATCACATTAATTGATGATTGCATCTTCTCCACCCCTTGAAAGTACAATTTCTCCAGCTTCATCAAGGCGCCTTAATATACCAACAATCTTTTGTTGTGCTTTTTCAACATCCATAAGTCTAACTGGTCCAAGGAATTCCATATCTTCTTTTAGTGATGCTGCTGCTCTCTTAGATTGATTTTTGAATATAGTGTTTGCCACTTCTTCTGAACATCCCTTTAATGCGAGAGATAAATCTTTAGTATCTACTTCTCTTAAGATTCTTTGTATTGAAACATCATCCAGGGTAATAATATCTTCAAATACAAACATAGATTCTTTAATCTTTTCTGCAAGTTCGGCATCTTCTCTTTCAAGACCCTCAGTAATATTCTTTTCAGTAGTTCTATCTACTTGATTTAAAATATCCACAAGGGATTCGATTCCACCAACTACTGCAGTATCCGTTCTAATAATAGAAGATAATTTTCCATTTAAAACTTTTTCAATTTCTTTAATAACCATAGGTGAAATGCTACTCATAGTAGCAATTCTAAAAGATACTTCACTTTGCAAATCAAGTGGTAGAGCTGCCAGTATCTGAGCAGCCTTATCTGACTGCATATAACACATAATAAGTGCTATGGTTTGCGGGTGTTCATTGGATATAACATTCAAAAGTTGATGAGCGTCAGCTTTCCTTGCAATGGAAAATGGTCTATACTGTTGTGTTTCCTCCATAACCTTATCTAATATTTCTTTTGCTCTGGTCGTTCCAAGTGCTTTTGAAAGTAAGTTTCTTGCATATTCAAGTCCACCTTCTAGCAGAAAATCCTTCGCTTTATTCATTTCCATAAATTCATCCAGTATCATCTGTCTTTGCTCAGATTTTACTGACACTATATTAGCAATTTCATAGGTTATCTTTTGTATATCCTTTTCCGGCAATTTTTTTATTATACCAGATGAGGCATCCGGGCCTAAGGTTATAAATAATATAGCTGCCTTTTGAATTCCTGTAAGTTTTTCACTTTTAGCCACTAATTATCACCTCTCATCTTCCGTCAGCCAAGACTTAATTATATCTGCAACTTGTTCTGGTTTCTCTGCAGCATATTTTTTAACCTGCTTTTCCATATTATGATTCTTATCGTTAGTCTCAAATTCAATAGGAGCAAAGAATTCTTGCTGCTTTGGAACAATATTGTCCCCAATTACCGTATCAATGCCTTCTGAAGCTTCTTCTGGCTTTTTACGAGACTTACGAATTATAACAAACAATATAAGAAGTACTATAAGAGCAAGAACCCCAAATCCAATCTGTTTGTATAAGGCCGCTTTACTAGCTGCTTTATTAACATTTTCAATATCTACTAATGCTTTTTCAGCTGCTTTTTTACTATCACTATTAAAATTCAAGCCTTCTATGCTTATAGTATCACCACGAGTTCCAGAAAACCCTATAGCTTCTGCCACCAAATTATTTACTGAAGCTTTAGTAGCCTGATCCAAATTGCCATCTAACACAACCGAAGTAGTAATTTTCGTAATTCCACCAGGTGCAGTTACTGTGTTTTCCTCTACTTTTGAGTTATCATAATTTTTTGTTGATTCTTTATTAACAACATTCCCATTTTTAGGAGTTGTAGCCGTAGAGTTTTTTGCAGCTTCATCTACAGGACTAGTTGTTAAATCAGTAGTAGTACTATCATTTATAGTTTGTTTATCATTAGAACTTACTACAGCTCCCTTTGTATCATATGTAACGCTTTTCTTTTCAATTGCATCAAAATTAAGATCTGTATTAACTGAAACCCTTACTCCAGTTTTATATATAGGCTCTAATACCTTCATTATTTTTGCTTCCAATTTTTTTTCAATCTCTGCTTTTACTTCTTGTTGTTTATCTGTAGAACCAGTTAATGTATCTGCGTCTTTATCATATAACCCCTCAGTTAAAAGAAGAAACTTATCAGAAACTATACTGACATTTTCCTTTGGAAGGTTTTCTACAGCTCCAGTTAACAATGCAACTATTGCCTTTACCTGTGAATCATCAAGCTTAGTACCTGCTTTAAGTTTTATTACAACAGAAGCACTAGCTGGCTGGGTTTCCCGAACGAAAGCTGTGTTTTCTGGTAAAACCAAATTAACCTTTGCTCCTTCAATTTCAGGAAAAGATTTTATTGCCCTTTCAATTTCTCCTGATAAAGCCCTTTGGTACATGATTTTAGTTTCTGTATCCGTAGGCGACATTTTACTATTATCAAAAAGTTCAAATCCCTTACTTCCCTCTGTAAGTGGAACCTCTGACGCAAGTTGCATTCTAAGACTATCAATCTGTTCTTTAGGCACTAATATACTAGAACCACTTACTTTATAACTAACTTTATCTGTTTTTAACTTTGCTAAAACAGCACCTGAATCCTCTGATGTCATATTGGAAAATAGCACATCATATTTAGTCGAAGATGCTATATGTATAAACGAACTAAGGGCCACTATAATTACCACCGCAAGTAAACTATAAGCTATTTTTTTACTTTTACTTAAATTACCAAAGCCTTGCGTGGCCTTATTCTTCATCTCGAGTAGCTTACTCATCACCAGCACCCCTTACTATATCTGCATCCTATTGAATTCCTGATAAGCCTCTACAATTTTATTCCTAATTTGCACTGCAAGTTCCAGGGATAGTTTAGCTTCTTGTGTAGATAGCATAACTTTATGTACATCCTCTTCGTCACCTTTTACAAACTGATCAGTAATGTTATCTGCTTGTATTTGTTTATCATTAACGTCATCTAATTTTTCTTTTAAAGTATCTAAAAAATTAGTACCTTTATTCTCTACTTCTACAGAATTCTTTTGAAGTTCATTAGATATTTTTGTATTATTAACATAAGCATTAATATTCATTGTGCACCCTCCTATTTACCGATTTCTAAAGCTTTAGAGAACATGTTTTTTATAGCAGTCATAGAATTTACATTTGCCTCATATGCTCTTGTAGATGCAATCATATCTGCCATTTCATTTAAAATATTTACGTTAGGCATTGTAACATATCCCTCTTTATCGGCATCTGGATGTGATGGGTCATAGACTTTCCTTAAAGGCGAAGTATCTTTTTCAATACCAACAGCCGATACCCCTTTAAAACTATCTTTATATAACCCAGTTGTCTTGTCCATTTCTTGTTGTAGATTCTCCTTAAACACAGCTATTTTTCTTACATATGGTTGTCCATCTTCTCCCCTAGTGGTAGTTGCATTGGCTATGTTAGAAGCTATGGTGTCCATCCTTAGTCTTTCTGCAGTTAGCCCACTAGAACTTATTCTCATTCCCCTAAAAACATCATTCATTGTTTTTTATTTCCCTCCCGATATAACATAGTTTGTAAGTGACATTTTACTATTAACTTGTGTAACTAGTGCATTAAACATTAAGGTATTCGCTGCTTGATTAGTCATTTCTAAATCTATATCAACATTATTACCATCTTGCCTCATACTGGTGTTTTCTTCTCTTTTTACTGTAATTTCTCCATTGCTACCACCGTTTTGCATATGTTTATCATTACTGGTTTTCATTGTATTTTCACCCATGCTGTCATTTAATGTGTCTTCAAATGAAACATAGAATTTCTTGTAATTTTTTGTATTAATATTTGCTATATTATTTGCAATAACCTTACTTCTAACTGCAGAAGCATCCATACTTTTTTTCAACAAGTTATATGTATTCCCACCTATAGGATCCCCACTTATACCCACAATCATCATCCCCTTAATTTAGAATTAGACATATACTTAGAAAATCCTTCTTTATATCTTATATTTTACTATAAATAACTAAATATTTTTATTAACCCTAATATATTCCACTTTATTAATTTCATTATATACTATTTAGTTTACTCTGCGAATGTTTTTTTGTTGGTTTTTATGAATTTGATTAATATTAAAATTTAAACTGCTATATTTCATTGTTATAATGTCTATTTTAGTAGTTATGTTTCTTTTTTAGAAATTTTTATGAAGTATGTGTTTTCTTTATAATGTACATTTATATTATACATTATTGTTGTAATTTGTCTATTAATTTAGCTAAATAATACAAATAAAAAAAGAAAGAAAGTATATATTACTACAACTTCTGTTCGCTGCGCTAAGTAATTTTAAACTGGTTTTAATGAAAGATGCTAAAAAGTGCAAACTCGCAATTCTCAAACATGCACTTTTCTTAACGCATCTCCCATTAAAATCATTTAAGAATTACTAGAGCTTGCTCAAATGAAGTTTACGTAATATATACTTTCTTTACTGTGTAAAGAACGAATTCTCCCTACAGTCGAGTATAAATGTTATCCACAGCCACTTCCGCAAGCTGTTTCCTATATAACTAAAAAAAGCAACTCAAAACTCAACTATCTAGATCTAACGTTTTCCAATATTCTTAGTGCATCTTGAGGTAATTTGTTTGATTGAACCATCATAGCATTCCCAGCTTCTATAAGAATATTATACTTAGAGTATTGCATCATTTCCTCAGCCATGTCTGTATCTCTTATACTGCTTTCCGCTGATTGCATTTTGTCTGAAATTTCAACGGTAGAATCATAGGTGCTTTCAAATCTATTCTCTAGCGCTCCAAATTTACTTCTTGCACCGATGATTTTATCAAGAGCTTTGTCTACATTTTCAATAGAAGCGCCTATATTATTAACATCCACAGTTGTATTATTGAGATCTAATCCTTGTGCAGATGATGTAGTTAGATTGTATCTTGGTATGTCAATCTTTTCTCCTACATTAGCACCTGTAACCATTTCTAGAACATCTGAATCAGTACTAGTTTTCGCTAAAAGTTTAACCCCATTAAATTCAGTATTATTTGCCATGTCATCTGCACCATCTAACATCTGGTTTATTTCCCTTTGAATTATTTCTTTATCCTCTGGAGTTGTAGTTCCTCCAGCTTGCACCAACAGTTCTCTAACTCTCTGCAAACTACCTGTTATACCTTCAAGACCACCTTCTGCTGTTTGAAGCATGCTAACTCCATCTTGAGTATTCCTGGCTGCCATTTGAAGCCCTCTTATCTGCATTCTAAATCTCTCACTTTGAGCAATGGCATTAGGATTTTCTTTGGAACTGTTTATTTTAATACCAGAGGATATTCTCCCTAAGGATACACTTTGCTTGTTAAGATTCTGACTGTAGGCTTTATATATATTTAAAGAGGCAATATTTTTATTTATTCTCATAAAATCAACTCCATTAAAGTTTTTTATTTACTATCTATATATAGTATATCGGATATATTGAATTTTACTTTAGGAATATAAATTGTTATTTAACTACGTTTACATTTTATACTAGGGGTCTGACCCCTAAAGATATTGCAAATTTAATCGATAATATATATATAAACGGTAATAATCATAACAAAAATATAACACAAGAGGTGATGATATGTTTAAAATTAAAGCTAAACAAAATGAAAGTATTAGTAAATTTAAAAGTATTAAGACCATAATTTTTATTTCCATTTTACCAGTAGTATTAATATCTTTATTGACAATGGGTGTTTTTTCAAATTATATCTCTAAGAAACTTATAACTGCTGAAATTGAAAATAGGATGAAACATCAGTTACAAGAAACTATTAATTTAATAGATAGAGATATGGAAAAGCATGCTCAGATAGCCGTTGATTTAGGAAAATTCACTGGAGCTAGTAGATTGGTATTAAGCAAGGCAGCAATTTTAAAATCTCAAGAAGAAGTACTCTCTACTAATAAAGACACATTAGGAGTGGGAGTTTGGTTTGAACCATATAAATATAAGAAAGATTTAAAATTCTTTGGACCTTATGCATACAAAGACGGTGGAAGTTCAAAGATTACTGAGGATTATGCTACACAGGCATATAATTATCCTGAGCAATCTTGGTATACTATAGGTAAAAATACTGATAAAAATATTGCTTGGCAGGACCCTTACTATGATGATACTTTAAAGATGACTATGCTAACCGCCACTGCGCCAATATATGATGAAAATAAAAGTTTTTTAGGTGTGGTAACTGCTGACATGAGTTTACAGACTATACAAGAAAATATTAAAAATATTAAAGTAGGACAAACAGGAAAAGCAATGCTACTGGGAAAGGACGGAACATATTTGGCAGGTGTTTCTGAAGATTTAGCTATAAAAACAAAAATCACAGGAGATAAAAATACAAGCATAGCAAAGCTAGGGCAAGAAATTTTACAAACTAAAGAAGGAATATCTTCTTTTGAAGATGATAACGGCAAAAATCTTGTATATTATAAACAGATACCAGACCTAGCCTGGAATATAGTTCTTTCAATTCCACAAAAGGAACTTTATGCCCCAATAAATAAATTGTTGATTAATATAATTATACTAAGTCTAATCGCTTGTTTATTAGTGACATTGGCAATTGTTATGTTCAGTAATTATATTACTAAGAATATTCAGGAAGTAAATGACCTTTCGCATGCCATTGCAGAAGGAGATTTGACTCATATAATAAAGGTTAGAAGTAATAATGAACTAGGGTCAATGGGTAACAATTTAAACAAAATGGCCAATAACTTAAGAATATTAGTTGAAAAAGTTGCTGGAAGTTTAGAACAGGTGGTAGCAACATCAGAGGAACTTACAGCAAGCTCAGACCAAACGCAGCAATCCGCAGAACAGGTTTCTCTAGCTATTCAACAGGTAGCTATTGGTAGTGGAGAGCAGGTTACAATAGCTAATGATACAACGAAGATTGCAGAAGAAATATTTACAGGTATGGAACAGATATCAAATAATATTCAAGCTGTAACAAATACTTCTTTAGAAGCTTCTAAAAGAGCCGAAAAAGGTAATAATGTAGTATCCTCTGCTATAGGGCAAATGAATAATATTAGGGACAAAGTAACAGTGTCATCACACTCAGTGTCAATACTTGGAGATAAATCAAAAGAGATTGGAAGTATAGTATCATTAATAACTTCTATTGCTGGGCAGACAAATTTATTAGCACTAAATGCAGCTATTGAAGCCGCTAGAGCTGGTGAACAAGGAAAAGGATTTGCAGTAGTAGCTGATGAAGTTAGAAAATTAGCAGAACAATCCGCATCAGCAGCTAAGAATATATCAAGTTTAATAAATGAAATTCAAAAGGAAATAGTAAATGCTGTCAAGGCTATGGATAATGGTAGTATTGCAGTTAACGATGGCATAAACATGGTGAATCAGGCAGGCAAATCATTTGCAGATCTATTAGAGGATATAAATTACATCGCTACCCAAATGGAAGATGTTTCCTCAGTAACAGAAGAAATAAGTGCAGGGACACACAATATGCTAGGAGCAATTGAGAATGTTGCTAAGATTTCAACTGAATCGTCAGGAAATGCTGAGAACGTAGTAGCAGCATCGCAGGAGCAGACAGCACTAATGAAAGAAGTAGCTAATGCTGCTGAAAATTTAACTGAAATGGCCGTTGAACTACAAAGTTTAATGAGCAATTTCAGGTTATAATTTGTAATTTAAAATAGAGCTAGGAAAAAAATAGACCTATAGGAGATTAATCCTATAGGTCTATTTTACAGGCAAATAATAGAAATGAGCATCAGTGGCTAACCCATTCCAATAAATACGTTTATTGGTTACTAACCAGCAAATCCTCAGGCTTTTTAACCATTTTTGCTCTCATAGGGTTTAAGTGTATATACCTGCTTACTTCTAATACATATCCATCTTTCTCTATTATTTCAGCATTATATCTTGATTGGAACAAATGACCTATAAAATTATATTTCTTATTAAAATTTTTAGCATAAAAATTATTTATCCTACCAATATAAAAATTTATAGGCTTTTCTTTTGCTTCTATTTGTATATGTACATGGTTTGTCATCAAACAGTAACTTATAATTCTATAACAATCTTTGTAATAACATAGTGCCTCTTCCATACATCTTAAATAGAATTCAAAATCAATTTCTTCTTTAAATAAATCACTTCTTCGATTGCCTCTTGCTGTAACATGATATATAGCTCCTGGATACCATTCTAACTTCTTTCTTCCCATTTATACATTCTCCTGTCAATTTTTATTATCTATATTATTGTTGACAGTTTTTAATTTTTTAAAGCCTTTATTTTTACATTGTTTTACAAGTGCCTGTCACCTTTGTGAGGAGGTTTGCCGACGAACTTGCTTGCTCAAGATACTTTGGCAAAGTATCTTGAAAATTTGTTAATTCCCACATGTTTTCCATGTCTTATGGAACTTCTGCTATTAAAATATAGAAGCATACTACAACAAAATGAGCATCAGTAGCTAACTTAGTGACTCTTCCATACATTTTAAATAAAATTTAAAATCAATTTTTTCTTTGAGTCTATCATTTCTACGGTTACCTCTAGCAGTTACATGATACACAGCTCCAGGATACCATTCTAGCTTTTTTCTTCCCATTTCAAAATTTCTCCTGTCAATTTTTATTATTTATATTATTAACAGGCTTTACTATTTTAACACTTTTATTTTTACATTCTTTTACAAGTGCCTGTCACCCTAGTAAGGAGGTTTGCCGACGAACTTGCTCCTCATTCAACTATTCCTTCATTTTCTATATTTCTACTTTCTTCATCTTGTGCATTTACCTGTGCTACTAAATTGTTTAGCTTAATGTTTAATTCTTCTAGTT
>NZ_JBOITM010000090.1:0-61940 GCF_050717535.1 Clostridium sp. | reverse complement strand
CATGAAAAACCTTCTTAAGAAAATTCACAGCATCCTTATTAAATCTTTTACTTAATGCTTGAGGTGAAATTGATATCTTTTCATTAGCTTCTAATTTTGCACACAAATCCGATAAAGAAGAGGAACACAAATCTTCACCTAAAAAGGTGCATAGATTTAAAAAACTTTTAGCAGAAACCTTTCCTTTTCTTCTTATAAACAAATTTTTTTCAGCCATTTTTTCGATTTTACTAAGGTTGTACAACTCTCCCAAACCATGAATTATTCGTTTTATTTTTTCTCTATTCATCGTAAATAACATCCTTTCAATTAGCTTTATATATAATTACATAAAAGTTATATATACACTAATTATATATTATTTAACAATAAAACAAAAAACAAAAGGTGTATTTTATACCATAATTAGGTATAAAACACACCTTTTATTAAAATAAATATTAACATTTTAAGTCATAACTTTTACCCGTTTTTGCTCATATTTAAAAGAGGTTTAATTTTAAAAATTCACTACTTACATTTAATGGTTCTGTTAGGTTGATGGCTATGCCACTTACTCCATAGCCTTTTGTTCTGCAAAGGAAAAAGTGATAAGCATTCTTATCCTTTATAATTCTCCAAGGTTGTTTGTTTGAAGCCGAAGGTCCAAGTCTTACCATCTCTAATGGAACCACATATTCACCAGCGCTATCCTCATTTAGTGGAACTAACCCATCTGTTTCAAAAAAACAATTCACTCCATGGTTTTCGTTTATTAGCACCAACAATTACTCTCATCGCTGATTCAAAAACTCTAGGCTTTTCTTTTTTTGTTCCTACCGGAGAAACAATGGGTATGAATTCATTATCAAGCGAACTCATATTTTGTTCAAAATCACCCTTATTAAAAGTTCCACCGAGCCAACATGTTTGAAGTCCCAAATCCGTTGCAAAAAGAACAATTTTTTCAAATAAATACCCAAATTCAATTGCATTTTTTTCTTCTTTATTTAATATTCCAATAATAAATGAATTTGCACCTGATATAATCCCATATGTACCTAATTTTTTTACCTTACCACCATCATTATCATTACTTTGTATAAATATAAACCTAACTCTTAATTTAGTTTCTTCATTAATTTTTGTAATATAATCCTTTAGCTTTTTAAGGGTTATACTTTGAATATTTTTTTGATCAAACGACCTGCTTGATGTCCTCATCTTAATAAGTTCAATAACTGACTTTTGAAATTCCATACCTTCTCCTTTTAACTTATCATTTACCAATATTTCATTTTTCCCTTATTTTATTACTATTTAATACAAATATTTTGGTGTAAATTCTTTGCTCAATCCTATTCAAATACAGTGCCAGCTATCTCTCGAACTTGAACGGCTAATTCATTTAATTCTTCTACCGTTGCATGAATTTCTTCCATGTTAGAGCTTTGTGATAAAACAGAATCATTAATGCTTACAATCTTCTCTAAAATATCATCTATGGATTCTTTCATTTCATTTAGGCTTGCAGATATCTGATCAGAGGTCTGGTTACTTGATTGAGACAAATTCCTTACTTCATTAGCAACAACGGTAAAACCTCTTCCTGCCTCGCCAGCCCTAGCTGCCTCAATAGACGCATTTAATGAAAGTAGATTTGTTTGGGTAGCTATTTTCTGGATCAATCCAATTATTTCTAAAGTATTACCTACTTTTCCACCTACTATTTTTGCAGCTTCTGTTATCTCTTCTTGTTTACGTGCAATTTCCTGAACCTGCTCAGTAGCATCTTCTACCGTTAAAGAAATTTCTGATAATCCTTTTGACAAATCATCAATATGACTTCCCATATTAGCTTCAAAGATTTCCTTACTTTTCTTCATTTCCGTTATATCCTGTAATGCACCTGCAACAACAATAGGTGCTCCATTACTTTCCCTGACAGTTTTTCCAACAGCCTTAAACCATCTGTACGTAGCATCTTTGTGCATAAGCCTGTACTCTAAATCATAAAGTGTATTGCCAGAATAGTCCATGACATGTTTATTAAAGGCATCTAATACAGCTTGTTTTTCTTGTGGATGTAATTTGTCACTCCATGAATTGAGTACATTTGGAAAATCTCTTTCATCATTGTAGCCCAACAATTTTCTAAATTGATCCGACCACCAGAATGCATTACTAGAATTCGATGGATCTTTTCCAACTACATTCATACTCCACGAACCTTCTGTAAGAACAGAATCAATGGCATCGTGTCTTTGCGTTGAAATAGATAATAACCTCCGATTTTCCTGTTCTTCTGTTATGTCTATAAAAATTCCAATGAACATAACCGGTTTTCCACCATCTTTTCGAACAATTCTTCCAGCAGCTCTATACCACCTGTATCCTTCTGATTTTGTCATCAAGCGATAATTTACATCATACTCTTTTCTGCCAGTAGTATCTGCGATACATGCCCCAAATTCTCCTAATGTAAAGCCTTTATCCTCTGAATGAAGTTTATCGCTCCAAGCCTCTACAGTATTTGCAAAATCATTAGTATCATTATATCCAATCATTTTTCTAAATTCATCACTCCATACAACCGTAGAAATTTCTCCTTTATCATCAAAATACATTGTCCACATACCAGATTTAATAATTTCATTAATCATCTTTACATTTTCATGTTGTTTAACTATTAGTTCATTGGCAATGTGTGCAAACGAATTAAATTCCTGTATAACTTTCTGCCAATTCTCGTCTACTCCTTCAATATCAATATCTCCAAATGAATCGGTTGAGGATCCAACTTGGGCCTGATTGTGTATTTCTTTAATAAAATTGTCGAATATTTCTGTATTAGTCTTTTTTTTAAACATAACAATAAATCCTCCTATTATACGTTAATAATCAATTTTTCATTTATAAAGCGCATAATACATTATATCCTTGTATTTACTGTTTTTCAATGTTTAGTGTAAATCTGGAATTTATTTTATTGAACCTAAATGATTTAAGCCAAGTACTAGAGGAGGAGAAACTATCTCTCCTCCCCTCTAAACTATAACATATCGCATCCAAAAGAACACAATAATCATTATGTAACACACTACCATTATCTTTCAAAAGTTCCTTTAACTACCGCCTCTCCCTCATACACCATTTCTACTCCTTTAGCAAAAACTGTGTGTATAGTTAAGTCACTTTTGTTAACTATTACAAGGTCAGCATCTTTACTCTCCTGCACTAATCCTTTATTATCTAGTTTTAAATTAGTAGCTACATTTGAAGTAATTACTTTTAGTGCAACCTCTAAATCTATTCCGTCCTTAAGTACTGCATCTCTGACCTCTATATAAAGAGACTTAGTAGACCCAATTCCTAGGCCAATAAATTCTCTTTTTTTATTGAAGATTGGTAAACTTCCTTGTCCATCAGAAGTAAATTGGATTTGTTCTATTGGTATTCCTCTTTCTAATGCTATTTTTAGTGCTGTACTTGCTTTAACTTCATCCTTCTCTAGGTGATCTGGATCTGAACTAGTAGTAATATCAATGATTCCACCAAGTTTTGCAAATTCTATTCCTGCCTCAAACAGAGAAGTAGTTCTGTTTATATGTGTTGGTATAACTTGTTTAATTGGTATTTCAGTTTCCTTTATCATTCTGACTAAATATTGCAGCCTTCTCTCACCATTTCCAAGATGAACATTTACAACACCAGCTTTACCTGAAAGCAATCCACCAACTCTAGCATCTGCAACGACTTTTATAAATTCTTCATAAGTTGGCTGTGAGGACCTATGATCTGAAATAGCTACCTCTCCTATTCCAATAACTTTATCTATAAGCATAATATCTGATTTACAACTATTGGTCATTGTACTTACCGGTATTGCATAGGACCCTGAGTAAATATATGTACTTATCCCCTCCTCCTCAAGTGCTCTTGATTTTGCAAGAAGTGACTTTAAATCTCTGCATACACCGTCTGTTCCTAGGCAACCTACTACGGTGGTAATTCCACCTACTACAATATCAGAAAGGTTAATTTCTGGTGTCCTAGTCTTAAATCCTCCCTCACCTCCTCCACCCATAATGTGCACATGTGCATCTATAAACCCTGGAAATACTAGTTTGCCTTCTGCATTAATTACTTTTGTAGAAGTAAATTTTTGTGGAATTGTTATATTTTCAGCAATAGATTCGATTTTTCCTCCTGCAATTATAATATCCCTTTTTCCAATATAATTGGGTGCATAGACTTCTCCGTTTTTAATTATTGTAATCATAAAATACTGTTCCCTCCTTATATTTATGCCTTATTATTCTTTATTGAATTCAATTATTATGGGAAGTGAAGTCAAGATATCTATAAACTATATAAATTTAATAGTTAAAAGATGGCTCCTATATGTGGTAACCATCTTTTAAGTATAGGATAAGAAAAAATCTATTGTACTTTTTTGTCCATGAAATTTGAACTATTCAATAATTTAGTTTCACTTTTACCTTCCTTAATTTTGTTATTTATTATATCTATAAGTTGCTCTAATTCCTTTTCAAAGAAAACTATAACAATATCTCCCGGGCTCGCAAAATCCAATGCCGTTTTAAATGCATCCCTCTCTTTTAACATTGTCTTAATGTTCTTGTTATGAATATTGGATTTTTGAGCTCCACTTAATAGAATGTTTGCTACTTCCCCTATAGCCCTACCTCTTCTATCTTCATCTTCTTTTATAAAAATGTAATCAAAGCTTTCTCCTGCACATTTACCAACCTGTAGAATGTGACTGTCTGGTCTATCTCCTGGCACCCCAATAACTCCTATAAGTTTATTATGTGCTATCTGCTTAAGTCCATCTAGTACACACCTGTAGCCATCAATGTTGTGTCCATAATCTAATACAACCATTATATCGTTTACATAATATATATTAAACCTTCCTGGATTTTGCTCATTATTGCAGTGAAATGAAGTTAAGCCCTTCTTAATGACATCATAACTTATTCCAAGTCCTATGCAAGCCGCGCAGGCTGCCATGGCATTTTCAGTGTTATATTTTAAAGCACCATTCATTGTTATACCTATCATTTTTATGTCAATTAAACTTTCGCAGTGAGTGCTGTTTTGGATTATAATTTTATCCTGGTCTATATAAATTCCATATCCACCCTTATCAAGGTTACTTCTCATCGCTACATTGTCCTTATCACTTGAAAAAATTATAAGATTCCCCCTTAGTCTAGGCAAAATGCTTATACACATTTCATTATCACCATTAATTACAACATATCCATCTTCTTTAACTGCTTCTCCAACCAAAGCCTTAACTTTAGCTAAATCTTCAATGGTTTCTACACCATCTACTCCTAGGTGGTCCTCCGTTATGTTTGTAATAACAGCAACATCAGCAAGGTCATAAGCAAGTCCGCCTCTTATCATTCCACCTCTTGCAGTTTCAAGGACTGCTGCATCTATTTCTTTATTCATAAGAACGGCTAAAGCGCTTTTAGGACCTGTAGTGTCCCCCTTAAATGTACATTTTCCATCAATATAAATTCCACTTGTGGTGGTCATTCCAACAGTATATCCTGCAATGGAAAGTATGTGCGAAATAAGTCTTGTAGTAGTAGTTTTTCCATTGGTTCCTGTTACTGATACTAATGGAATGTTTTTTGGTATATCCTTAAATAATTTATCAACTATATGACCAGCTACATTACGTGGTGATCCAATACACGGATTATGATGCATTCTAATACCAGGTGCAGCATTTATTTCTATAATTACTCCGCCGTCAGTTATTGGTTTACTTATATCTTCACATATTAAATCTATCCCACAAATATCAAGGCCTATGGCACTTGCAGCTCTTTTGCATATTTCTATATTTTCCTCACATATTAAATCTGTACAATCTAATGCGAATCCACCTGTAGATAAATTTGCATTATCTTTTAAAAATAATTTTTCTTTTTCGGGAAGAACAACCTTTAATGTATATCCCTTTTGTTTAAGATATTCTATAAGTCTATCATCTACTTTAATTTTAGTTAATTCTTTTTCGTGACCTTCACCTCGTCTTGGATCCTCATTGGTAATATGAATAAGTTTTTCAATAGTATTTATACCATCACCTATAATATATGGAGGAATTCTTTCTGACACTGCAACTATATCTCCATAAACACTACATACTCTGTAATCCCTTCCACTTATAAATTTTTCTATTATTATATCTTCGTAATCACCAGCTAAAAGCTCATAGGCCTCTGATAACTGTTTTTCATGTTTTATATTGACAATAACTCCCTTGCCTTGGTTTCCAAACTCAGGTTTAATTACAACTGGATACCCAATATCCTTTGCAAAGTAAAGAGCATCTAATCTACTTTTAACTTTCATTCCGCTTGCTACAGGTAAACAATGTATACCTAATATTTGTTTGGTTAGCAATTTATCCTGTGCAATACCTACAGCTATTGCGCTTGTATCATTTCCCATTGTCGCTTGAATGATCTTAGAATACTTACCATACCCTAATTGAAAAATACTATCTTCACCTATCCTTAGAATAGGTATCCCTCTTTTTTTTGCCTCATTACAAATATTAAGTGTACTTACTCCAAGTTGTTCCTCCATTAATATTTCCATTAATTCTTTTAATCTTAAATCTATATCAAATATTTCTTTATTAATTAATGAATTAACAATATTAACTGCTATATTTGCAACCTGAAGTCCAGTATTTTTATATTCATATTGATATATAACATAATAATTATCTCCAGATATTTCCCTAGACTTCCCATAACTCACTTCTACCCCCACCATATTTTGGAGTGCTATTATAATATGTTCAGTTATATGTGCCAAATAAGTTCCTTCTGTAAGTCTTTTAATAAAACCCCTATCTTCATCTATTCCACATCTATGTTTACTAAGTTCTGGCAAAAGTTGTACTAACCTTTCATTAAAATCATAAATATCTTTGCTAGGAATTTCCCTATAACCCTCCAAGTCTAAGTCAAGCCTTATACACTTTTTATGAGAATATATATTTCTACCGTTAAATACCCTTTGATTAATTATTTTCATGTAATTCTCCTCCTAATGATATATCCACCACCAATATAGATATTAAAAAATATTGGCAGTAAATTATAATAACATATTTATGCTATTGGTATTCTAGATGTCAGGTCAAACCTATTTCCATCCTTTAATACATGCATTTTAACATTAAATATTGACAATATATTATTTTGATATTGTTCCGACACATTTGTATTGCTTATATTACTTCCATCAATAATATAAACTGCACCAGAGCCAACTACTCTTAAAATATTATCTTTATTTACAATAATTGCAGTATCTTCATCAATACCAATCCCTAAAACTTCTGGGTTTTCTGCTACTCCAACTAATAACCTTCCTACTCTTCCTCTTTGAGCAAAATGTTGATCTATTATAACCCCAGTAATTAATCCCAGTCCTGGGGCCATTTTAAGAGTACATTTTTTAGGGGACTCATCATCGAGTCCTGTTACTATCATAACATCACTCATTACTGATGCCCCAGCAGAAGTGCCAACAAAGACACAATTTTCTAAATGTCTACGCTTCATACTTTTATATAAAGGAGTACCTCCGAGTATACTGGTTATTTTAAGCTGATCACCACCAGTAAAGAATACTAAAGAAGCTTTTTCAATTAATTCCACATTCTCAGTTTTTAAAGCATCTGCCCTATTTCTTACATCAAGTACTCTGATATTTACAATGCCAAGCTCATGAAATATATTTGTATAATCATTACCTACTTCTACCGGTAACTCTGTTGCTACTGTTACTATAACTAAAAGATGATTCTCCAAATTAATATGTAGACTTACCTCTTTAAGTATCTTTTTATCGCCTTTTTTATCTTCTGCTCCACCTATTATAATTAACCCTTCTTGTATATTAATTGACATTCACCATCCTATAATAAATTTTAGAAATTCTCTTTTTTACTAAATTCTTGGTTCTTACCTTACTAAAAAAAATTATCCCTTTAACTCCCTTAGTTGAATTTTTTCTCTCATTATATCTATGAAAGGTTTTGGATTTTCAATAAATATTATAATAATATCTTTAGGCTTTGCAAAATCTAAAGCAGCTTTGAATGCTTCAGACTCCACTGAAATCTTCTTTATGTTTGTACTATGGAAATTGGATTTTAACACTCCTTTTTCTATAATATCCGCCACTTCCCCTTTAGCTCTGCCTCTTTTATCTTCGTTATCCTTTATAAAGATGAAATCTAAATTTTCTCCTGCATATTTACCAACTTCAAGTATAAAACTGTCAAGTCTATCTCCTGGTGCCCCAATAACTCCTATAAGTTTATTATGTTCTATATTTTTAAGTACGCTAAATACAGCCTTGTAGCTTGCAATATTGTGCCCATAATCTAAGATTACCATTACATCATTAACAAAATACTTATTAAACCTCCCAGGATTTTGATTATCATCATTGTAAAATGACATTAACCCCTGCTCTATAATGTCATAATCTATGCCTAGCCCTATTGCAGCCCCGCAAGCTGCCATGGCATTTTCTATATTAAACTTGAGTAAACCACTCATTGTTATTCCTACATTATTTATGCTAATCAACTTTTTAACATTAGTATTTTTTTGCACAATCATATAATCCTCATCTATATAAATTCCATATCCGCCATTTTTAATGTTAACTTGCATTATCTCATTGTTCTTATCCATAGAAAAAATAATAAGCTTACTCTTAAACCGCTGCAAAATACTTATACTAATTTTGTCATCTCCATTGATAACCACATAGCCATCAGTTTTAACTGCTTCACCAACCAAAGCTTTAACTTTGGCTAAGTCCTCTATGGTTTTAACCTCATCTATCCCAATATGATCCTCTGTTATGTTTGTAATAACTGCAACATCAGATAGATCATAGGCAAGACCCTCTCTTATTATTCCACCACGTGCAGTTTCAAGTACAGCTGCATTTATATTTTTATTTGTAAGAACCACTAAAGCGCTTTTAGGACCTGACATATCCCCCTTACATATACATTTTCCATTTATATAAATTCCACTAGTTGTAGTCATTCCAACTACATATCCTGCAATTGATAGTATGTGTGTTATTAGCCTTGTGGTAGTAGTTTTTCCATTAGTTCCTGTTATTGCTACTACTTTCATATTTCTTTGTACATCCACAATTACTTTATCCTGTTCGCTAATTAATATTTCTCTTAACTTAATTAATCTTGAATTTATATCTAATGGAGACCTATGAATTAATGAATTAATTAGATCCACTGCTATATTTGCGGCCTCTATACCTGCATCCACAAATTGGTATTGATAAATTACATAACAATTATCCCTAAATACACCCTTTGCCTTTCCATAACTTACTTTAACACCAATCATATTATGGAGTTCAAGTATAATATGCTGGCATACATGTGCCAAATAAGTGCCTTCTACATGCGTCTTATTAAAACCTCTTTCATTATCATCTATACCACATATATGCTCAGCGAGCTCCGGCAATATATTTATAAGCCTATTATTAAAATCAAAAATTTCATTATTAGGAATTTCACTATACCCTTCTAAGTCTAAGTTAAGCCTTATACACTTCTTGTGAGAATATATATTTCTTCCCTTAAAAACCTTAAAGCTAATAATTTCCAAGAAGTAATCATCTCCTACGCGTATTTATTTATACTCATTACAATATTGTTGTCTTTTACTAATTATTTATTCATATTTTGTATTAGTTAGATGAAGTGTATGCTATTTTAATAGTTCTATAACTATCTTAATTATAGTAATAATAAATGTACCAGATTAATTATAAAATGCTTATATAAAAAGGAGATGATTATTAATGAAAGAGTCAATTACTGAAAATAATGATATTACTATTTCTAAATGGCTAAAAAAAGAGATAGGACTTCTAGAAGCTATTACTATAGTTATAGGCATGGTCATAGGTTCGGGAATATTTTTTAAAGCTTCCTCAGTTTTTAAAAATGCTGGTACACCTATGCTAGGAATATTGGCTTGGGTAATTGGAGGGCTAATAACAACAGCCGCTGCATTAACAGTTGCTGAAGTAGCTACAGCTTTTCCAACCACTGGTGGAGTTTTCGTATATCTTAAAGAATTATATGGTGAAAAATGTGCATTTTTATTTGGATGGATGCAAACTTTAATTTATGTACCCGGAGTAGTAGCAGCATTATCAATAATCCTAGTCACTCAATCCACTTATTTTATACCGCAAATGACAACAATGCAGCAAAAAATACTAGCAATAATTATTTTATTTTTCCTCATGGTCATAAATATTATATCAACAAAGCTTGGAAGCAAACTTCAGGTTGTTGCGACTATTGGAAAACTTATTCCAATACTTGTTATCATCATAGTTGGTTTAGTGAAAGGGACTGCTCATGATTTTATAGCACCAGTAGCTTCATTAAATTCAGTAGGCATTGCGGGTTTTGGAGCAGCAACTTTAGGAACCTTATGGGCTTATGATGGCTGGATTAGTGTTGGTAACATGAGCGGTGAACTTAAAAATGGTAAAAAGGATATTTCAAGATCTATAATTATAGGACTATCCGTTATAATAATAGTTTATTTATTTATTAACATAGCAATAATAAACGTCATGCCTGTCACTGCGGTAATCGCATCCTCTAAACCTGCTTCAGATGTAGCAGAAATTTTATTTGGACCCATTGGTGCTGCCTTAATAGCCGGAGGAATAATGGTTTCTATCTTTGGAGCATTAAATGGATATTTGATGACAGGGGTTAGGATTCCACTCGCTATGGTTCAAGATAAGCTTTTACCTTTTTCAAAATTTTTTAGTAAAACAAATAATAGATTTAAAGCCCCTATTAATATATTTGCATTTGAAGTAATCCTGGCAAGTTTTTATATATTAAGTGGTTCCTTTGATACTCTTACAAATCTAATTGTATTTATAATGTGGATATTCTTTACTATGTGTGTTGCAGGTATCTTCATTTTAAGAAGTAAACATAAAAATATAAAAACATCCTATAAAGTCCCCTTTTACCCTATTACACCATTAATAGGGATAGTAGGAGGCGCATTTATACTTGTAAGTACTTTTATAACAGATTCGTACAATGCAACCTATGGAATAATTATAACTTTACTAGGACTTCCTGTGTACTTGTATATGAGAAAGAATCCAAAGTAAACTTCATCTAAGGTTAATCCCATATTCATTCTAATTAGCTTTATTTTTAAAAACCCAATGCGTAAAAATAATTTTATTTTAACATCTCAAAACTTAAATGCGCAGATCTAGTAAAACGCAAAAAGCTGACTATAGTGATTTTAAATCACTTTAGTCAGCTTATTTCTATTTATATTATTTAATGAATAACACAAATGAAATTAATTACCTTTTCTTACCTAATTCAGGATAATAAAGTCTTAAAATTTCTTTAGTATTCCATGTTCTTTATTTTGTATTTGTTTTATTATAATTATCTATAGCACTATTTATTGTAGTAGCTGCAGTTTTAATAGTAACCTCTGGTGTCTGTTTATTTTGAAGCATTTTTTCAATATTTGTTTCAATAGTACTTCTTGCTTCTGAAAATACTCCTATACATGCGCCTTGAGTATTATAATTTGTTGGTGTTTGATGAAGCTGATTTACAGCAGTTTGAAAATTAGGATTCGCTTTTAAATGTGTCTTCATTTCCTCTAAGTCATAAGCACCTACATTTGTTGGAAAATATCCTGAAGTTTTACTCCAGAAAACTTGTTGCTTAGGCTGAGACATATATTTAATAAATTCCCAGGTAGCCTTTTCTTTATCAATATTTTTATTGTCTATCATCCAGAGTGATCCTCCACCTATTATAACCCCACCATCTTTAGAATCATTAAGTGATGGTATGAAAGCTGTACCAATTTCAAACCTTCCTCCAGCTCCTTTGGTTAATCCATTTAGTGCCCCTGTTGATTCTAATATCATAGCACTTCTTCCAGCTGAAAAAGCATTTTTAGTATCGTCAGTTTTTCTACCAAAATTACCAACATTACCTGACTTGATTAATGTTTGCCACTGTTTAAGTATATTAAGTCCTGCACCATTTTTTTCGAATTCTACTGCAGTTGCTCTATCTGTTCTTCCGTTATTATTATTTGTATATAGTTGACCCTGTTTCGCTATAAGTTGTTCAAAAAACCAACCATATATGGCCATTGAAAATCCATATTGAGTTACATTTCCACTGTTATCTTTTTTAACTAATTTAGCTGCATACTCCTCTACCTCTTTAAATGTCTTAGGCGCGACATTGGGATCAAGTCCTGCTTCTTTAAATGCAGTTTTATTGTAATATAGAATTGGTGTTGATGAATTAAATGGCATTGACCATAATTTATTATCGATAGTGTAATAGCTTAATAGGTTTGGTTCTATCTTAGTCTTATCATATTTATCACTATCAATATATTTTTGTACGGGTACTACCCATCCACCATCAATCATATATCTCGAACCTATATCATATACCTGACAAACATCTGGCCCTGCTTTACCTTGCATAGCAGTCTTTAATTTAGTAAGTTCATCATCATATGTGCCTTGGAACTGAGCTGTAACATGAATATCTTTATTACTTTTATTAAAATTTTCAACCAAAGTTGTAATTCCCTGTCCGTTTACTCCAGCCATAGCATGCCAAAATACTATTTCAATTGGTTTCTTATTGTCAGTACTAGTTGTCCCTACGGTTTTACCACATCCTACCAGTCCCATGATCATAGAAGTCGCCAAAACTAAACATGAAATTTTTTTGATTTTCATCTTTCTCCCCCTTATTAATTTAACATAAATAATAAGCAAAATTAACCCTTTACAGAACCAGCTGTCATACCAGATATAAGCTGCTTTTGGCCTATAACAAAGGCAATTATTGATGGTAATATAATCATTATTATTCCTGCCATAACTGTCCCAAAAGACTGTGAGTCTATATTTTGTAGCATACTCATTCCTATTTGGACAGTTCTCAAAGTGTCAGTATTTGTAACGAGAAGTGGCCACATATACATATTCCATGCCTGAAGAAATGTAAATATACCAAGCGCACCAATAAATGGTTTTACCAGTGGAAGCGCTATACTAAATAAAAATCTAAAATTACTACATCCATCTATTTCTGCAGCTTCTTTTAACTCCCTAGGCAAAGTCAAAAAAGCTTGTCTTAATAAGAATATTGCAAAACCCGATGTAGTAGTTGGAAGTATTAGTGCTTTAAATGAATCAATCCAGCCTAAACTGCTAATAGTCAAATAATTTGATATGATTATTGCTTGCCCAGGTATCATTAGCGTAGAAAGCATAATCAAAAATAGTATATTCTTCCCTTTAAACTTAAGCATTGCAAAAGAATAAGCAGCTAGTGTACCTGTTATTATCTGTCCGATTGTTATGCTACTTGCCATAATAAAACTATTAAGAATAAATCTTAAAATTGGTGCAGTCGCCAAAGCATCTTTATAATTTTGAATATATAGACTTCTGGGTATTATTTTAGGAGGATATTCAAATATTTGCCCAGGCTCCATCAAACTTACAGATAGCGCATACAATATAGGCAAAATAATGATAATAGAAAAAATAGCATTTACTATAAAAAACATTATTTTTGTATTTCTCTTTTGATGCACTAATAATTCACCTTCTTTTCCCCTACCTTGAATTGGAATATTGTAAGTATTAGTAAGATAATAAAAAGTATTATGGACTCAGCACTTGCAATCCCATATCTGTTGTTAAAAAATGCTTCTCTATATATGGAGTAAACAATTAAGTTGGTAGCCTCACCAGGTCCCCCAGTAGTCATAAGATTAATCTGTCCAAATGCCTGAAATGAATTTATAATATCTATAATAAGTAAAAAAAATAAAGTCGGCATTATAGATGGTATTGTAATTGATAAATGTTTTCTGAAAAAACTGGCTCCATCTATTGATGCACTTTCATATAAATCAGCTGGAATGTTTTGCAGCGCAGCAATTATAAAAATGAAATTAATTCCTATATTCATCCATATAGTTACTATTGCCACTGAAAATAGTGCCCAATTTGGATCTGTTAGCCACCCAATATGTAACTTTAAAGTGTAATTTAATATTCCTATACTTGGGTGAAATATAAACATCCATATTATAGCAGCCGAAGCGGAGGATATTGCCATTGGTAATGCATATATTGTTCTAAAAACACCAGTTCCAAAAACTTTTTCATTAGCTAATATAGAAACAATAAATCCAATAAAAATAGAAAAAGCAACATTAATTAAAGCAAATTTTCCAGTTACAAATAAACTGTTTCTAAATGAGGGGGATTTCATTAAATTAATATAATTATCCAATCCAACAAAATAGCTTATTTTCCCTTGAGGTGTTGTGGCATTTAAGCTTAAAAATATTGTCTTACCAAGTGGAAAAAATACGAATATCCCAAAAATAATTAATGCTGGCATTAAATACAGATATGGTTCTACATTTTCAAAAAATATTTTTTTTGATTTGATTTTCACCTCTGTAGTTTTCACATGCATACCTTCCTCTTATAATTTAGTTATACCAATTATGTTATTTGTTAAAATCCGCCGGGGGTATCATTATGTATATTTTACCAATTATTAATAATAATGTCAATATATTTAGTCATAGTTTTATTGCATTATATGTGTATTTTAGGATATGTTTTCACATAAATAAGCACACTGTTAATAAATTTATTAACAGCGCGCTTATTTATGATAAATTGAATGATAATTTAATAAATGGATTGAACGTAATAAATTAGTTTATTGTCACTCTTAAAAAAGACTTAAAATATGATATGTATTATATTATAGTTTTTAATAGTTTTATTGTATTATCAATGTGAGTAAGGTTAACAGTTTTTGCTCCTTTGAAGTGCCTGTCTCTATCAATGGGCAAAGTTCCAAATCCATCTAAATCATATGCTACCATCATATTTTTACTAAACTTTATATCCATTACCAAAAACCATTCCCTCATTAGTTTGTGGTTAGGAGGTAAATAAACAAACTCAATGTTTGGGTGGGACTCTAGCGTAGTATCTTTTTCTCCAAATAAGTATATTTTATCTACATTATCAGCCATTTTCAAATATCTATCCCAGATTTTTTTAGCTCTAGATATTTTTTGAAAACCTGCATATATGATGCCCTCTCTTTTCTTATTTAGTGCCACACTTTCCATTATAAAACACATTCTTTCTAAATTTGGAATTTGAGTTTCATATTTAATATTTGCTATAGAAAAGGTTTTTTCCGATTCGTTGCTAGACATTTTAATAACATCCCCATCTACGTTTTTAAAAATTTCATCATATATTGAAAAATTTTTCATTTTTAAAATCCTCCTTTAACTTTATTGAACAAATTATAAGATAATATTGATACAATGGTAAACTTAATTAAATTAAACGGAATAATAATTAATACGAAATATAAGCTTAAATTAATTACAAGTGGGTTGAAAGAAGCAGCTAAATTAAGAATCATTTGTTTGTTAATACCTAACAAAATACTATATAATGGAAACATAATAAAATAATTTACAATGGCAGATAGAATACTGATAATAATTGTAGATAATACTAAACTTATTTTAATTTTTTTTGTTTTATTATATAAAAAATGAATAAGTATAATAAAGGATGCTGATATTATAAAATTAATTAATTCCCCAATTCCAGCTGATTGTGATACAGTAAAATGTATAATATTCTTTATTAAACTAACAAATATAGCTTCATAAGCACCTCCTGTGAGCAACATAATAACCGCAGGTATTTCACTTAAGTCCACTTTTAAAAACGGTGGAAATAGGGGTAAGCTAGTATTCAAGAACATTAATATAAAGGATATAGTGCTAAATATAGCTATCCTAACTATTTGTTTAGCAGAGTATTTAATGATATGTTCACCCCCTTTTAAAACTTGATTTAAGTATACTACACATAATGAAGTATATAAAGGTTTATTTGTAAAATTTTATTCAAATTTATTTCGTTTTGTATTATAATATAACTATATTTTATAATATTATAAATCAGCTTTATTTTATAGGAGGATACACAATGCATTATTTAGGATCACATTTAAAATCCCTAAGAAATGAAAAAAAACTAAAACAAAAGGATTTAGCCTACATTTTGGGTTTAGCCCAAACGACTGTGGCAAATTATGAAAGTGGAATTAGATTTCCCAACGAAGCTACACTTATAAATATAGCAGATTATTTCCATGTTTCCTTAGATGAGCTTTTAGGAAGAGATTTTTTGGATTATAACTTAAATGATGCAGAATATCTAATGAAATTACAGGAAGCTCAAGAAAGTTTTTTAAAAGAGTTAATGGAAGATAATAATAATGCAGCCACAGAATTAATAATAGAACTAGCTAAGGGTGGCATCCAAGTAAAAGATATATATCGAGTGATTTTTGAAAAAAGCCTTTTGATGGTTGGATCACTATGGGAAAATGGACAGGTTTCTATTGCTAAAGAGCATTTTTTTTCGCATACAATAGAAACTATTATGAATCAATTAAATTCTTTTATTCAAAAAAAATCTAGTAATAACCGTAATGTATTAATGGCTTTACCTGCTAGTGAACTACATGAAATACCTTTAAGGATGGCAAAAGATTTATTGGATATGGAGGGATGGAAAACCTATTACTTAGGTAATAATACCCCAATATATAGCATAGTAGAAACCTTAGAGAGTTGCTCTTGCCAATTGCTAGTAATGTCTGCCACCATGCAATATAATGTAGCCACCATTGAAGCCATTATTAAATTGATAAAGAGTAAAACAAAACTTAAAAATGTAAAGGTTATTGTAGGCGGAAATGCCTTTGATAAGAGCCCTAACCTATGGCATGAAATTGGTGCGGATGGTTTTGCGAAAAATCTTCAAGAATTAGTTTTATTAGCGGAACAATTATAGTACCATCCACGTGGCAAGTAAAGTAGTTCTAGTTAAAACTGATTTATGGGTTACGAGCCCTATTTTTTAGTAATTTAAATCTTTAAATGGTAATAATAAATAGAAAAAGCCGACTAAGATGATTTCAAATCACATTAGTGGCTTATTTCTATTTATACTATTTCACGAATATTAATAAAATACTATACCCCCTACATTAGAAATCCTCTAAACCGACAATGCTTCATTATACTACAATGTCGGACAAATTCTAACATTATTATCACTTTTAATAACAGGTCTTATTCCTCGTCGCTATTATTATATTGATTAAAATACATATTATAGTATTTCCCTTTTTTTTGTATAAGCTCCTCGTGGTTTCCCATCTCTATAATTCGACCATCATCTATAACCATTATTTTATTTGCATCCCTAATAGTACTTAGCCTGTGAGCTATAATAAAACTAGTTCTTCCATGCATTAATTTAAGCATTGCTTCTTGTATTCTAAGTTCAGTTCTAGTATCTACACTACTAGTAGCCTCATCCAATATCAATATGGATGGATTTGTTAAAATTGCCCTAGCAATGGCTAAAAGTTGCCTTTGACCTTGACTAAGATTACTTCCACTCTCAGAGAGTATTGTATCATAACCATTGGGAAGTCTTTTTATAAATTCATGAGCATTTGCCATTTTGGAGGCATTTTGTACCTCAACCTCTGTTGCATCTAAATTTCCGTATTTAATATTTTCTTTTATAGTTCCTGTAAAAAGATAAGTATCTTGAAGAACTATACCAAAAGCTCTCCTAAGGCTATCCCTTGTATATTCTCTAATATCAACCCCATCAATAAATATCTCACCACCTGTCACATCGTAGAATCTTGTAAGTAGGTTTACAATTGTGGTCTTCCCTGCTCCGGTTGGTCCAACAAGTGCTATACTCTCACCGACCTCTGCTTCGAAGTTAACGTTACTCAGAATGTTTATATCTTTTCTATACCCAAAATACACATTATTGAATTGAACATGTCCCTTGGAGTCATTAAGCTCTTTTGAAAGTTTTATATCTTCTGTTTCTTCTGCTGCATCCAGTATCTCAAACACCCTTTCCGCTCCAGCCACAGCAGATTGCAGTGTATTAAATATATTTGCTAAATTATTAAGAGGGCGCACGAATTGCCTTGAATAACTTAAAAAGCTTGCAATTACTCCTACTGTAATCATACTTTCTATTGCTAAAGCTCCACCTACTCCAGCTACTGTAGCAAATCCAATATTATTTATAACATTCATAATTGGCATCAAAAATCCAGAATATATTTGAGCTTTGAGTCCCACCGTGCACAATCTTTCATTTATTTCATCAAACTCTTTCACTGTTTTATCTTCATGGTTAAAAGCTTTTACGATGTAAATCCCAGATATGCTCTCTTCAATCTGCCCATTAAGTTTACCAAGTTCCATTTGTTGAGCTTTAAAAAGCTTACCTGTTTTTTTTGTAATAGAGCGAGTTAAGAGAAACACCAGTGGTACTGTTATTAAACTTGCCACGGTTAGTATTGGGCTTAAAACTATCATCATGGTGAATGACCCTAGTATTGTTATAACTCCTCCCATAAGCTGAATTGCTGATTGCGAAATAGTAGAACTAACATTGTCAATGTCATTTGACAATCTACTCATAATATCTCCATGGCTGTTTGAATCAAAAAAAGCCATGGGGAGCTTTTGTAGCTTTAAAAACAAGTTATTTCTCATAGTCATAACTATTCTTTGGCTAGAACTTGCCATGGCAAACCCTTGAAATAAGGTTATAGTGGCATCCACCAGATAAGATATTAAGAGAACTATTACTATTATACTGAGTAGATTAAAATCTACTTTTTCATTATTAGATGACATAGCATTCACTGCTTTTCCAATAAGATATGGTCCTAAAAGCACAACAGCAGAATCAATTATTACAAATATAAATATTGTTATTAATGTTTGTCTTTCAGTTCCAAAATAACCCCATAATCTTTTAAGCGTTTTTTTAAAATTCTTTGGTTTCACTACAGGTGCTCTGTTTCTTTTTCCAAATCTATTTCCAGTAATGGTCATATTTACATTTTTATCATCTTTATATCTATTATCACTCATCTACAAAATCTCCTTTCCAACCTGAGAAAGGAAGATATCATTGTATATTTCACAGCTTTTTAAAAGCTCTGCGTGATTTCCAATGCCCTTTATTTCTCCGTCATCTATTACTATTATTTTGTCAGCTCTCATTACAGAGGTTATTCTGTGTGCTATTAAAATGCAAGTTAAATCCTTAGCATATTTTTTTAAACTTCGTCTTATCATAGCTTCAGTATCTGTATCAACTGCACTGGTTGCATCGTCAAGTATTAGAATTTCAGCTTTTTTAACGATTGCTCTCGCTATTGATATACGTTGTTTTTCACCACCAGAAAAATTAACACCGCCTTGTCCAATTCTTTCGTTATAAGCTTCTGGAAGTTTATCAATAAAATCATGCGCATTTGCCACTTTTGAAGCTTCCACAATTTCTTCAAAACTAGCTTTTGCGCTTCCCCATCTCATATTATCTATTATTGTTCCAGAAAATAACATGGCCTCTTGTGGTACTACTGCAATCTTATCTCTTAATGACTTTATATCTAACTCCTTAATATTTACACCATTAATTTTTATTTCACCACTTAATACATCATAGAATCTAGGTATTAGATTCACAAGAGTACTTTTACCTGCTCCAGTAGGCCCTATTATTCCAACAGTTTCTCCCTGTAGGCAAGTAAATGAAATATCTTTTAGTACGGGCTCCTTATCTTTATTATATGAAAAAAATACGTGCTGAAAATCAACTCTTCCACTGCACTTAGAATTATCCATAATCTTATTTCCATTAATCATGCTGTCATTTTCTGAAAACACTTCACTAATGCGCTGCGAAGATGCTCTTGCACGTACAAATATTGTAAAAACATTAGTTATCATCATAAGTGAGAATAATATTTGTGTCATATAATTTGTGAATGCAATTATTTGTCCTACATGCATACTACCGTTATTTACATTTATACCACCTATCCAAATCACGAGTACAATTCCAATGTTCACTATAAGTCCAATGACAGGAGCGAATACAGATGTTACCTTCATAGCACTGGTAGAATTTTTTGTAAGCAGTGCATTTTTTGTTTGAAACCTTTCTGTTTCGTATGCAAACCTATTAAAAGCTTTAACTACTCTTACCCCCGATAAATACTCCCTTATAACTCCATTAACATTATCAAGTGATTTTTGCAGCTTAATAAAATATGGAAACCCAATTTTCATATTGAAATATATAAGAATAGCTACAACGGGTACAATAGCAAATAAAATCATAGATAACCTAAGGTTTAGTCTTGCCGCCATTATAATGCTTCCAATACCTACAATTGGTGCTTTAACAAATATCCTCATTAGCCCATTAGTAAAATTTTGAACCTGTGTTACATCATTTGTAAGCCTTGTAACTAGAGTAGCACCTTCAAATTTATTTATATTTTCGAAAGAAAAGCCTTGAATTTTCTTAAATAAATCAGATCTCATTTCTGTCCCAAGCTTTTGTGACACATTACTAGAGATAATATTACGCATGGTCGCAGCTATTGCTCCAAAACCTGCAATAATCAGCATAACAATTCCCATTTTGATTACATAATTCAAATTTTTATTTGCAACTCCCACATCCACAATTTTAGACATTACTGTTGGTTGCAGTAAATCACAAAATGCTTCTAGTATTACAAAAGACACCGCGAAAAAAAATCCCTTACCATATTTATGAGCATATACTTTTAAATAACCCAAAGTGGATTCCCCCCATACTAATTATATTTTATAAATAATTTTTAAATTAAATTCTAACCTAATTAGTTTAACATTAATTTATGCAAAATTATCTATATTCCATAAATCTTATTTATTCTGGACAAATATGGCCTTTTCTTTTGCTCAAAATGCTACTCTTCAATGTATCAAGTAGTTTTGCTGCATACCTTTCTGTGTTAGCACTGGTTCTTTTATGCTTTTAACCAGGCTAAATCTATATAATATTTAATAACTTACTAGGATTCAGAAACTATAATAACTAAGCCTATGCATATCCTATGCACAGGCTTAGTTATTGATTTAAGAATATTAAATTTTGTTACTCCTTAAGGGCAGTGTCAATTGATGCTCTAACTAGAATGTTTAACAGATTAAAGCGGGTTAATGATATGTATGGTAATAAAGCGGAATATTACAAAACTATTAATAAGTTATAAGATAATTGTAGGTAATCTAAGTTAGAGATATAAGACGTCAATCTAACTCAGATTATCTACACTTTAGCAGTTCAAAGGTAAGTAGCAATGAAAAAACGCAAGTTATATGTTTACCATAACTGTTATAAAGTTTCATATATTCAGAGTATACCCACCTTTTAAAGATTCCACCAAAACCTACATTAGGATACTTAATAAATCAGAACCACCAGATACCAGGTTATATTGTGAAGAGAGATTTAAGAACGAAGCTTAAAAGATTTACAGATATTTAAATAATCCTCAGGTGTGTCCATATCAGTTAAAATATCTTCATCCATGACTTCAACTTGCGATGCAACCTGCTGATATTGTGAAAGCAAGGCTCTAAGACCTCCGCACCCATCCCAATTTTTAATTATAGGAAAGAGGTTGGAAGAAATCAGAGGAGGATGACCACGTCGACCCTTGTATGTAGGATATATAATATCATATGCCGTGCTATTATATACCCTTAACATTTTTGCAATTGTCTCCTTATTAACAAGAGGCATATCAGCCGGAAGAAGGAAAAATCCCTTCATATCGGCTGAAAGTGAATTTACTCCTGCTACAACTGATGAATACATTCCCTGCTGATAGTTTTCATTATATACCCACTTTACTCCAATACCATCCAATACATCTTTAAGATCCCTTGCCCTGTATCCAATAACTACCGTTATATCATTAACTCCTGAATTTCTGAATACATTGATTGTATTTTCTATAGTAGTTGAGTCTCCCAAAGGAAGAAGAGGTTTGAACTTCTTCATTCTCATGGAATATCCACCTGCTAAGATAATAGCAGAAACGGCTTTAACATTAGGATTTATCTTTAGAAGGTTTTCCGTCATTTCTACACCACTCCTCATACTATTATCCCAATTGTTTTGCAATGGCAAGTGCAACATTTTCAGGTGAAAGCGGTAGTTTGTAGAAATTAATCCCTAAAGCATCATAAAGTGCATTCGCAATAACCGATGGTACAGAAATCATTGGCTGTTCACCAATGCCCCTAGCACCAAAAGGTCCATCTGGTTGAGGATTTTCAATTAAGATAGGAATTATCTCAATGGGTATATCCTTTGCTGTAGGTATTTTATTATCTGTAAATGATGGATTCATAAGCCTACCCTCTGGGCTGAACTTATACCCTTCAATTATTGCAGATCCAATTCCCTGAAGTACTCCTCCCATGATTTGGCCTTCAACAAGCTTCTTGTTAATTGCCTGACCTATATCAAAAGCAGAAGCTATTTTAATAATCTCAATATTCCCGGTTTCAATATCAACCTCGAGTTCTATTCCATGAGCTCCGAAGGTCCAGTCAAGAGCTGGTAATCCCTGTCCTGTTACAGGGTCCAGAAAAGTAAGTCCATCAGCCATATAGGTACCCTTTGCTATAAGAGGACCACCAATGCCATTCCCATTTTCGTAAGCATAGCCAAGTGCAAGATCCTTGTACTTTATTTTTTTCTGTTTATCACATACATGATAAATATATTCATCTCCATGTGTCAAATCTGAAGTTGAAGTTCGAAGTACCTCCGCCGCCATTTTCTTCATTTGCCACAGCATATTCTGTGCACATTTCTTTACTGCATTACCACCCATAAATGTGTATTTTGAAGCAACAGTGGACCAATCATATGGATGACGGCTTGTGTCAACTTCACACAATACCTTTACTTTTTCTAAAGGCATGTTAAGTATTTCTGCTGCAATCTGAGCCATTACTGTGTTTGCACCCTGACCCATATCTATAACTCCAAGCATAATGCGGATACTACCATCTTCATCCATCTGCATTATTGCAGAAGTTGAAGTGTGTGGAGGCATTGCCGGTGCCTTTTGCAGCGAAGCGAGACCCTTTCCACGTAGCTTTCCTGTTTTAAAATTTTCTTTACGTTCTTTCTCCGAGCGATATCCTGTCCAACCGATTTCCTTTGCCACAGCTTCTAAACAATCTGCAGGTCGTCCTGAATTTTCATTTATAAGCTCTCCACTTATTGTATGACAACCGGCCCGTAATATATTCACCATACGGAAATCATACGGATCCATTCCAAGTTTTTGTGCCACCATATCCATCTGACGTTCAATAACCCAGTGTGTTTCTAGATGTCCAAAACCTCTGTAAGCCGTGCTAAAAACTTTATTTGTATAAAGTGTCCTTGAGTGGAGTTCAAGATTAGGTATCTCGTACGGACCTGCGCCTGAATATGTTGCTGATTTTCCAACATTCACGCCGTAATCAGCATAAGCTCCACTATCCCAATCAAAATAAATTTCTTCCGCAGTAATTTTCCCGTCCTTTTTTACACCAGTCTTAACATGTCCACGCATACCTGCACGCGTAGGAAGTGTATTGAACTCCTCTTCCCTTGTCGCAGTTAACTTCACAGGACGGCCTTTGCATGCACGTGAGAGAATTGTTACAAGTGGTTCAAGGTGTATCCCTGCTTTGCCTCCAAATCCTCCACCAACATAAGATGCAATTACCTGTATATCAGCAGCAGATATATGGAGAGCTTTCGCAAGCAACTGACGTACACCGAAAGGAGATTGAGTTGAAGACCATATTTTGACCTTGTTTGTATAGATATCAGCCTGGGCTATGGCAACATGAGTTTCCATAGGTGCATGAGCAACAGCAGGTAGCATAAGCTCGTTTTCAACAATAAGATCAGCCTCTTCAAAGCCTTTTTTTATATCACCCTTTAAAGTACTATTCAAACTTGCAATGTTAGAATCAGGCTGTGGGAAGAAAACCCCTTTAATATATTCAAGCTCATTTATATCTTCATGAACAAGTATTTTACCTTCTAATGCTTCATCAATAGTTTGTATACTAGGAAGTATATTATATTGAATCTTTATTTTGGATACTGCAATTTCTGCTGTCTTTTCATCTATTGCAGCAACAGCAACAACTGGCTCTCCCTGGTACCTTACGCTGCCTCTTGCAAGTATACGCTTATCAACCATATAGAGTCCAACAAGATAAGGTATGTCATCACCTACAATGACAGCTTTAACACCAGGTAAAGCTTTGGCCTGGGTTATATCTATGGATACAATTTCTGCTCTTGCATAGGGAGAATAAAGACACTTAGCATACAACATTCCCGGTAATTCCAAATCATAGGTAAAAACCGCCTGACCTGTTACTTTTTCCAGTGCATCATTTCGAGTAGGGGATTTACCAATATAACGGTACTCTTTATCACTCATTATTCTTTTCCTCCCTTTCCAACTTGGCAGCTGATTTAATTGCTTCAATAATCGGAACATAACCTGTGCAGCGGCAAAAATTACCTGCAATGGCTTCCTTTATTTCACTCTCACTCGGATTCGAATTTCTATCTAATAGAGAGCGTGCTGACATTAACATACCTGGTGTGCAAAAGCCACATTGTAGAGCATCCTGATTCATAAATTCCTTTTGAAGTATTGATAATTTTCCATTATCACTAAGTCCTTCTACAGTTATAATGTTAGCATCCATAGCTTCCAAAGCGAGTATTATACATGAATTTACAGAATGGCCATTCATTATTATTGTGCATGCTCCACATTCACCTTCACCACAACCTTCCTTTGTGCCAAGAAGCTTTAACTCCTTACGCAAAAAATGAAGTAGCGTCATGGTGGGATCAATGCATGCACATACACTTTCTCCATTTACAATGCAGCTAAGTGGCACTTTTTCAAGTCCAGAATCAACATAGGTAGAACAATTTCCATGATTATTATGATTTTCGCACATATTATTTACCTCCCAATTCTAACAAATGTTGTAGAGCACGTTTTACAAGAACTCCGGATACATGAATGCGATACTCAGCTGATGACCTAACATCGGAAATTGGCTTTATGATATTACAAACTTCTTTTCCCGCCATATCTGAGAGTTCAGGTGTTAAAGGCTGGGAGTTCAAGATTTCTTCAAGCCTTACTACCCTAATAGGTGTCGGTGCTACAGCAGTCATAGCAATTCTTATTTTTTTATCCGATGTCATTCTGGCGGATACACCAACTATACCAAGGTCATGACCCTTTATTCTTGCCTGCTTCAAAAATATGCTGGTATCACCTATCGAAACATCTGGAAGAGAAATACCAATAACAAGCTCATTTGTCTTAAGTACTGTTTTTTTAACACCAGTAAAAAACGAATTTATATCAACTATTCTAGAGCCTTGCGCACTTGAAATATAAACCTTTGCATCATATATCATAAGTGGACCTGCAAGGTCTGCACCAGGTGATGCATTACAAATATTTCCTACAAGTGTAGCACGGTTTCTCAGTTGGTAAGACGCAAGTGAATTTGCTGCTTGTACCAATGCAGGATATTTTTCAGTAATGATTTTTGATTCTGCCACTTGATTAACAGTAACGCAGGAGCCGATAAACAAACCAACATTAGCTTTATATTCTAGCCTGTTTGTCTCAGGTATTGCCTTAATATCAAGAATATGCTGGGTTATTTCTGCATTATGACGAAGCATAATCATTAAATCTGTTCCACCCGCTAATATTCTAGTGCCGTTATTTTTCTCAAGATAATTCAGGGCTTCTATTAATAGTTTTGGTTTTACATAATCAAACTTGCTTAACACTTTTGGCCTCCCTTTTGCATCACCCAAAGAGCATGCATTGTTTTTTAAAATCCATATGGATTTTGTCTGTATCCCTCTAAATTAAAAATCCCCCCCGAACAATCTATTCGGGGGCTAAAAATTCTTATTTTAATAAATATTTAACAGCCTTAATTGGATTGAACCTGCTTATTTCTATTTAATAATATATTTAATACAATTCCAACTATTGCAGCCAAACTAAGTCCTGAAATTGTAACCTGTTTGTTTATAGGTATACCAAGATTAATTCCTGTATATTTTTGTAAATAAGTTGTTCCTAGCCCTATAACTAACATAGCAACTATTACAGTAATTATTCCAGCATCATATTTTTTAATATTAGTTCTCATATTTTTAACACCAATAAGTGCAATCATAGTGAAAAGCATTAAACTAATTCCACCCATTACAGGTACAGGAATTGACCTTAAAAAACCTCCAACTTTTGCAATAAACCCAAGACAAATTGCAAATACAGCAGTAATTCTTAAAATTGATGGATCATAGTTTTTTGTAAGTGCTAAAACTCCTGTGTTCTCACTATAAGTAGTATTGGCAGGGCCACCTATAAAGCCAGCAAATATTGTAGCTAGACCATCTCCCAGTAGTGTACGATTTAGGCCTGGATCCTTAATAAAGTCTTTACCTACTACCTGACCATTAGTTGTTATATCACCAACATGCTCCATGAATACCGCTAGTACTACGGGAGTAATTATTGCTATAGCACCTATATCAAATTTTGGAAATGTGAAGTTCGGCATTGAAACTATAGCTGCTTTACTTATTATTGAAGTGTCAACGAATCCGATTGCAAGACAGACTACATATCCCACAATAACAGCAGATAAAATTGCCATTTGTTTAAAAAAGCCTTTACCTTTAAATGTTATTAATAAAGCTGTACCTAAAGTTATAGCTGCAACCCATAGTTTAACTTTAGCCATATCAATTGCCACTGGAATTAAATTAAGTCCTATTAGTATTATCATTGGCCCTACTACTTGTGGTGGCAATATATTCTTTATTCTAGCAACTCCAACTTTCTTGATAATCAAGGAAACGATTACATAAATAAAACCAGCTGCTACAATACCTCCCTGAGCATATGTGAGATCTCCATTGTACATTCCTTTTACTGTAATTATTAATGGTATAAATGCAAAAGATGAACCTAAAAATACAGGCACCTTTCCCTTAGTACATAAATGGAATATTAAAGTACCTACCCCTGCTGCAACTAACGCTACTGCTGGGTCTAGTCCTGTCAGTATAGGCACCAAGACTGTTGCTCCAAACATTGCAATTAAATGCTGAAGCGCTAGTAAAACTCTTCTTGATGTCACCAAAATCTTTGACTTTTCTTTTAAATCTGGACTATTAAGATTGTTTGCCATACAAAATCCCCCTTTTATAATAAATACATAGGTTCTTTAATTTAAATAGGTGCATACTTATATGTATGCACGTATTTTATTAAATATGGTTAATTGCCCACATTAAATTATGCCAGGTATGATTAATAATAAATTAATTTCCAGTCTTTTCTCCCAATAACTACACAGTTACTCTCTTACGGGTTGTTTGAAAATAAATCCATAATGGTCCGCACCGATGCCTTCTTTTACAACCCCCACTGTTGACATAAGTTTCATCCCTATCTTAGGATTTTGGGCTTCAAGTTGTCCAGTTACAACAAGTCCATTTTCGAATTTAACAATTCCAAAACCAATATATGGTTTCATATATCCCTCTGGAAGATTATATACTTTTGTATAGGTTACAAGAGTTACCTCTCCCCCTAATACAACTTCCTCAAACTTTCTATTTCCGCACTTTTTACATACATAATGCTTTGGATGGTGAAGCTGACCACAAGCGCTGCATTTATAAGCATACATTTTTTCCTCCATAATTATGCCTCCTCTCTCGTGAGTATTGTTGCAACAACATTATTTCCGAAACCACCAAAGTTAACACAAAGACCCGCTTTAGCACCCTCTACTTGACGTCCTGTAGCCTCTCCCCTTAGTTGCTTTACAATTTCTACAACCTGTGAAACTCCAGTTGCCCCAAGTGGATGTCCCTTTGCTTTTAAGCCTCCTGAGGTGTTAATTGGTATAATACCGCCAATCTTTGTTTCTCCATTTCGAGCTGCTATATGACCCTGTCCCCTTTCAAAGAATCCAACCTCTTCTGATTCAACTATCTCTAATATTTGGAAGGCATCATGAAGCTCTGCAACATCAATATCCTTTGGAGTAAGTCCTGCCATTTTATATGCCATTTGTGCCGCAAGACGAACAGCAAGTAAATCCGTAGGTACTTCTCTTTCAGCCACTACATGAGTATCTGTTGCTGAGCCTACACCTGCTATTTTTATTGGTTTTCTCTTAAATCTATCTGCCTTGTCCATGGCACATAATAAAACTGCTGCTGACCCATCAGATACAGGACAACAATGATACATTCTAAGTGGTTCTGCAACATATGGATTCATTATAGGTGCATCCTCATCATCTGTTATGCAATAAAGATTAGGCACCACATGTATATGTGCTACTGGATTATGCACTGCATTTTCGTGATTTTTAACTGCTACTATGGATAAATCCTTCTCAGTTACTCCATACTTATCCATACATAATCTTGTAAAGAGTCCTGCGAAAGCTGGAAGTGTTAGCCCATAATTATACTCAGCCTGGGGGTGAAGCATTGTAGCAACGAAATCCGTTCCTTCCCAGCCGCTAACAACTCTCATCATTTCTCCACCAACTACAAGCACACAATCACACATACCACTGGCTATAGCCATATATCCAAGTTTTATAGCTGACGCTCCTGAGGCTGGACCATTTTCTATTGTTTCAGCCATTGCTGGTCTTAAATTCAAATAATCCACAAGTGCTGATGCAATACCACTTTGTTTATTAAGGATACCTGCACCCATTGTTGCCACAAAAACTTGATCAATACCATGGCCTGTGCCGGTCTTTACACCAGCATCGTCTAGAGCCTCAACAGCTGCCATACTTAGCAAATCTGAAAATGTCCCGCCTGACATTTTACCAAATTTACTATGGCCTATCCCTACAATACCAACTTCTCTCATCTTTTATACCCTGGAATTTGAGAATAAGTTTCTGGTAGAATTGGATGATCTGCTGTTTTAAGTAGTTCTTCCTTAACCGGACGGCGGCCACCTAGTTTAGCACCTTTATGTTTTTCCCATAACGCTTTAGTTAACACATATGTGGGTACTCCACCGAGTTCATGCCAAATTTCTGGTCTCGATTCGAGTTCATATTCAATCATCCATCTCTTAAATCCATTTGGACTCTCAGCAACAATCCAAACTTCTTCTTGCTTCAAGAAATCTAAATGGTATTCCATTTTTGCAGCAAATAATTGTGCTCCAATTCTAAGCCCTTGCTTTAATGTCATTGTATGGTAAGACATACCAACCTTATCATCAACTGTTCGACCATTAACAATACCAACCAAAATTCCATCTATTGTTCCAATTAAACAATATTCATCTTTTACTCTATATCTGTAATAACCTAAAAGTTCTGAGTATATTCTTGATGCAACAATATCATAAAAATCAGCGACCACAGTCATAAGAGGCTTTACAGCTTCTAAAATATGTGGCACTTCTTCTCTTCTAATTTGACGAATTACTAATTTTTCTCCAGTAGCCATAGTAATATACTTTGCTGGATAATTAACTAGTTCTGTTTCAACTGGTCTAAGGCTTTGTTCCATTTTATCTACGATCATTATTTATCATCCTTTCGATTTTAATTTTTATTTGATTAACAAATAGAGCTTTTAATTATAATTATTAAAACTCTATTTGTTAAATTTTCCTATAGAATGCTATTCAGCATCAAATGCTACTATACGGGATATGCAGGATTCTCCGCCTTCAAATCTCCATGGGAAACACCCTATTATGAGTCTCTTGCCAAGTACCTTATCAATATCTCCACCAAGATTTTCGGCATGAATAATATTTAGTGGAAATAAGTCATAATGCATTAATTGATAATCATCCTCTGGCCAAAAATCTTCGATACCTTTACCGTATTTGGCTTGTAAATATTTTTCTGCTCGTCTTGCTTCCTTAGGCGCCCATTCACGAATTTTTGTATTCATTGGATGATCTGCAGAACCACAGTCAACACCAATCCATTTAAATTCCATTAACTTACACCAATCCGAGAATTCTTTAGTAGGCCCTGGGTGCCTCATCATTACTCTTTCCTCGTCTGCTTCTGGTTCATCCCAGCCATATTTGTGATAGCCAGTGTGTATAATTAAAATATCACCTTTCCTAACATCTGCTCTATCCATTATGTCTTTTGAAGTATATATTCCATAATCCTCCGCTATGTCTGAGATATCAACAACAACTCCAGGTGCCACAAGTTCTTCTAGTGGAATACTTGCTATATCACGTCCATGTGTACAAAAATGTAGTGAACCATCAAGATGAGTACCAACATGATTAGAATGAGTTAAAACTTGACCATTTGCACCATTTGATGACAGTCTTTTAAAAAACTTGATTTCAAGTGGCTCATAGGTTGGCCATGCTGGTGTTAAGTGACTAATTTTTTGAGTTAAATCATACATTTTCACATTTTTAAAAGCATCAATAATATTAATAATAATCACGACCTTTTATAATATATTTTTTAAATTGTTTTATTAATAAAAGAAGTTAGCGCATCTTCAAAACATTTCATAGGTGGATGAACTACTCCTGCTCCTACTTGCCCAATCCCTGCTTTATTACATGCAATTCCAGTATTTATTACAGGTAATATTCTTGTCTCAATAACTTTTCTAATATCAATCCCAGTGGGTGTTCCCCTAAAATTCATATTTGGTATTTTAAAGCTATTATTTTCACCGCAAGTTATCTCGTACATACTTGTTGTGTAATTTATAGCATCCTTTGGTGTCCCTCCAACGAATTGAACAATTGCTGGAGCCGTTGCCATTGCAAAACCACCTATTCCTGCTGTTTCTGTTATAGAGCTATCTCCAAGGTCAGGGTTAGCATCCTTTTCCTCAAAGCCTGGAAAATAAAGACCTTCCACAAGTTCACAAGGTGCAGTAAACCATTCATTTCCTGTACCAGCAGTTCTAATTCCAAAATCCGTACCATTCCTCGACATGGCACAAACTACTGTACTGTATTCTATATTTTCAAGTGGGTCTAAGCTGCATTTGCATGCTGGCATAGAGATATTTAAGAAGAAATGGTCATTCTTATCTATGAATGTTAGCACATCAGCTTTTATATCATTTGAATAATCAGTTCTGACTATAAATGGTGCCAGTTCTCTAAACAGTAGTGAAGTTCCTGCTTTATTCCTGTTATGTCCTTCATCACCCATTTGAATCATTTGTGCTAATATAGTCTTAACATCGATACTGCCCTTTAAAATCATAGCGGACTTAAGTACAGGTGCTAAGATTTTTTCCATCCAGTCTAGTTTTTCTATTACCTCTGGGCTAAAAGCTCCAAATCTTAGAACTTTGCCTAGTCCTTCGTTTAGTGTACAATATGCATAATTTCCGAAGGTCTTGTTTTGAAGTATCCAAACAGGCATTGAATAGGTCACAACCCCTGCCATAGGGCCTACTGTATTGTGATGATGACATGGTTCAAATATTATTTCTCCAGATTCTGCTAGTTTTTTCGCTTCTTCTTCGTTTGTAGCAAGCTTTTCATATATTAAACCGCCTATTATAGCGCCCCTAACCGGCTCACTCATTCTGTCCCATGTTATTGGTGGCCCTGCGTGGAGAATTGTATGTTTTGTCATTCCCGGGATATCAATACCAGCCGTGCCTATACCAACAATTATTGGTTCTGCTGAAAGCAGTCTCTCTATTGCCACTTTATTTGCACTTTCAATTTTTTTACTAATGCTTGCTTCTTCCAAAGCAGAAAGTTTCATACTTGCCTGGGTTGGCGGTCTCCAATTGACATGCAAACTCTTTACCTTTTGCTCTTTTAAGTCTTTCTGAAAAGACTCTAGTCCCATATTTACAACAATAAGTTTCTTACTAAATAATTTATTTATTGCGGTCACTTAACATCCCTCCTTTAAATTTTATTTAATCTTCCAAGCATTAATGAAGTTAGTTTAACAGCTTGAGCATTAGACGGCATTAGTATAACTCCTTCTTTTTCTAGTTTTTCTCTTTGGGATTTGTAATTTTGAGGATCTCTATCTGTACCACATATATACCCAATTACACATAAATATTTATTTCTGTCTTTCATAGCTTTTTTAGCATTTATTATAGTTTCAAGCATTTCTCCTGCTGGATCTATATGTGATCCATAACCGAGAACAAAATCCATAAGTACTATGGCAACTTCATCATCATAAGCTTCCTTTGGGAGTCTTTCCACCCTAGCTACTGGATCTATCATAGGATGTGGCTTTCCAACAGTGAAATCATCGTCACCCAGATCAACGCATGTGTGCTCTACACTTTTATGCACATCTTTTAGTCTAAGTTCAGGTGATAATGGAATGTTAGAATAAATCTTGTAACCCTTTTTACCTAACATCTTCATTGCTTCATCTGCTAAAGTTCCACCTGTATATAGTGCTCTTAAATATTTCTGACCCTTACTAAACTTTTTACATTCGCCTTGAACAATTGCATCTATTTCCTTGTCTGTTAGTGTAAATCCAGTAAAATCTTCTATTTTCTCTCCCTTTGAGAGTAGTACAGCCTTCCTTGCTGCGTCCTCTAGATCCACGCTTGAATACGCACCATGCTTTTCAATTTCCATTCTATCCCCACCTATAAAGCTTGCAACAACTGGCTTGTCTGTATTTTTCACCATATTTAATATTTTTTCAGCTACCTCAGGAGCTGGCGGTTTAGAAATTAACACTATGACCTTTGTATCATCGTCATCCATTAGTGCTTTAAACCCCTCAATCATCATGATTCCACCTATTTCACTTTTAAGATCTCTTCCACCGGTGCCAATAACCTGAGAAACTCCACCGCCCATTTTATCTATAATAACCGTAATTTCCTGTGTTCCTGTACCAGAAGCCCCCACCACACCTATATCTCCACGCCTTACAACATTTGCAAAACAAAGGGGTACCCCATTGATAATCGCAGTTCCACAATCTGGTCCCATAACTAAAAGTCCCTTTTCTCTACCCATTTTCTTTAACTCAAGCTCTTCTTCCACTGAAATATTATCGCTGAAAAGCATTACATGAAGATTATTATTTAATGCTTTCTTTGCTTCATAAGCTGCATATTTTCCAGGAAGTGATATAATAGCCATGTTAGCTTCCTCTAGATGCTTAATTGCTGCACTTAGAGTTGTAGGTTTATACTCTACTAAGGAGTCATCATTTTCTACCTTAGCATTTAATAATTCATCAACCTTTTTAACTATCATTTCCTTTGAATTCTCATCATCACTTGCTGCAGCAATGAAAAAATCATTAGGGGTTAATCCCCTTATATCATCATTTGATAAATTCAAATTTTCCGTTAGCTCTTTATTTAGGTCTGTTCCCATACCAACTATAACCTGTTTAACATTTAACATTTTTTTAATTTCCTTAGTTATCAGCATTAGTGCCACGGAATCATAATAAGTATTTTTTCTAATATCAACGCACAAATTCATTAACCAAAACCTCCTATACTTTAAATTAGTCATGATCCTAAGTCCCACGTAAATTCCAAGTGCCGTGTCAGTCCCTGATGTTTCACCGTATCCAACAACTTCCTTCAAAGCTTTAATAATATCTCGGTTATCATCATCATTGTAATTTAAAATTGCCGCCATTAGATTACGTACAGCCTCATTTATCTCTCCAACTGATGAATGCTTTAACATCTCAGAGCTAACTCTAGTTGTTTTATGTAATCCTAAGCTAATGATTTTACTATTAAATTCATATATATATTTACTATCTAATTTATAATAATTTCCCATATATATGAATACGGTCATTAGTCCACTAATAAAATCGTCCATTGATGGTGTAAGTCCACAACCAAAACCTATAACTCGCTCTGCTAAACCTCCTATTTCATCCATATCTGCTTTCATCACAGCATGAATAAAATTAATAAACCTATCTTTTATGAATTCGAAATTTTTATCAAAAGTACATTCGTTAAAAGAAACTAATTTAAGTTCTGGGTGTTTATCATAAATCATATTTACCAGTGGCCCCATACCATTAAGTTTTCCTAGTTTTAATAGTGCTTGCTCAATGATATTGATGTTGTCTAAAAGTTGCTGTTCCAAGCATTTGGATGTAATGGGCCTCGCACATGAAGACCACTTTTTAGCATTATTCATGTTTATATATAAATTCTTTTGTGTACAATAAATTTCACTTTCCGTAAATTCAAATTTCAATCCTTGTTTTATATTTAGAAAATTAAAATCAACTTGTTCTAATCCTTCCACAATTACACTCATTGGAGACATATATTTTCCTTTACTTAAAAGTGTTATAAATAAACCATCACATTCAATATTACATGCATTCTTAAACACAGAGTGCACATGCCCGTGTAATACTCCCCCTTCCAAAATGATCTTCTGGAGATCTTCACATATATATAAACCCTTCAATAAAACCATCCCTTTACTTAAAACTTATTAATAAATTCCTATATTTATACATCATTATCTTTGTATGTAATTTCTAAAGATTCATATAGTACATTGTTAACAATTACCAACTGCATTGAAATCACCGCCTTAAATAACTATAAAAGTAATTGTTAATTAAATATATTTTGTTAATAATCAACAAAAGCTGACTCACTAGGAGTCAGCTTTCTATTATATTTCAATTAAATCCATTGCCTTAAGTGCAATTTCAAGATTAAGTCTACTATCACCATTCTCTAAATCAAGTCCAGTAATATCATTTATTTGTTGTACCCTATATATTATAGTATTGTAATGCATGTACATCTTTTCTGATATTTTTTTCATATTACCATCGCATTCAAAATATGCTTTTAGAGTTTTAATAAGTTCAGAATTATTTGTCTTATCATATTCTATAAGTGGTTTTATTGTATCACTACAAAATTCAATAAGTTCACCCTGAAGACCTTCAAAAGCTAAAATTCTATACAACCCTAAATCATCATAGTGTTTAATATTTTTTCTATTTGTTTCGCTTAAGTTTTCAACAATTAACTTAGCTTGCTCAAGACTTTTGTATAACTCTTTAGTCTCACCATAGGAACGTCCTATACCTATTGTTATCTTATTTACATCAAATTTTTTTAAAGCCTCGTCTAATATCTTCTGACAAAAATTAACGGTTTCACTCTTTATTGTTTGTGGACTCTTACTCCTATCACTTCCATAAAGTATCAATATTCTATCACTTTTATCAACATATATTATTCTATCTTTTTGAAGTTTTGCCACCCTACCCGTTATAAAGAGCATTTCACTTATTCTCTCATGTAATGAATTAACCTTATCAACTTTCAATTTGTTTGAATCATCTATATCCTTTAAAAGGATTACAATAACTGAATATTTAAGGTTTTTGTAAAAGTTAAAGGTTTTTGCTCTTTCTATAGCTCTTTTTTGCCTATCTTCGTTATAACTAAGCAAATCATCAAAAAACTCAAGTTTATAATTGCTTTCCATATTATACAAAGACAGCTTTTTAACAAAATCTAAAGCTATTATATGTACATAGGATTCTATTAGCATGTTGTCCAGGGGAGTTATATCTTTTTTATCAAACCAAACAAAAACACACCCATACTCAACATTTTCTATAACTATTGGAATAACTACCCTTTCAACAACCCTTCCTCTAATTTCGTCTCTATGTACTTTATAACTTACTTCATCATAATAATTAATATCCTCAATATGATTAAGACTTATATGTTCATATATAATGTTATCAATTATATTTCTATCATCTTCATTACAAATAACTTCACAGCTATCGCTCATATTCTCATATATGGCTAGAGAATTACCTATATTTTCATAAAGTTTTTGTGCTATTTCCTTTAGACTGCCACCCATCATCATTATATTCATCACTTCTCTGTTTAACACATTAATTCTTATTAACATATTCATTTGATCGTTAATTACTTCATTTAGTATACTTGATATTACATCAGTATGTGAAACACCAAAGGGTACTTCGATAAGTGGAAACCCTAATTCATCTGCTAACTTAATAACCTCCCTAGGAAGTTCACTAACATATCTGCCTACCTTAATACCAAGACCAGCTACACCTTTTGCATTTAATTTAGGGATAAGTTCAAGAAGTATATTAATATTATCCTTTATAGAATAAGCTGTTGTAACTAGAAACTCTCCTTCACTAACCCACTCTAAAATATCAGGTACCTCCATAACATTTACCTTTGTAACTCTATTAGAAATACCTGTAGCCCCGCCTAAAATTTCAGACCCACAAAGTGTTTCAAGCGTTAGTAGTTTTTCTAAGGATATTCCTGAATAACGAAACATCTAATCACATCCTTTATACATTTAAATAATAGTATACTTAAACCTAACATTGTATAGCAAATAGTTTATTGTATGTAATAATTTTACAATGTTATGTTTCAAATGTCAATTATTTTAATACCCATAGAATATGTGCCAACAAAAGCTATAACATTATTTATCTGCATTGTGTGCTTTTCGACATAAACCACCAGATAGCAGGTTACATAGCTATTGAAATATACCTGTATAAATGGTATGGTGGTAGAAAGATTCAAATTTATTTGAATCTTTGAAATTTTAATTGATCTACTATTGTAACTATTAGTATATTTGAGATTTGAGTGTTGAAATTACACGAATGTTTTAACGGGAAGGGTGATTTTTTATGTCTGAAAAAAAAATATTTACAAGTGAACAAGCAAAGAAAATTGGAGACGCACTTGGAATAAGCTGGAACAAATTTAATATAGAGCAATTTAGAATCGGATTGGAAGTTGAGCTTGAACATGGAACAGTAGATCAGCATACAAATGTTACAGATAACAATCCATTGATTACAGGAAAAATAGCACTTGCACATTTGGAAGAATATGCCGACTACTATACTAGACTTGAAAAAATGGAAACTGAAGCAGAAAACTATTGGAAGAGCAAATGATTTAAATTTGAAAACTAAATTACAAAATAGTAAATAAAATTTTGGAGTTATATAACATTTAACTCACACAATAACAAAAACTTCATAGAAATCCTATGGAGTTTTTCTATTATATTTCATACCCTAATTTTCTCCCTAGTAATGCAGATATTTCCCCTACCCACTTAGCATGATGTCCTGTTTCAGCCGAAGGAAATTCAGCGATTTCTCCTAACTTAGGATACCTTTTCCATCATCTGAATAAATAATCTGGGCCGTATCCATTACCTTTGAAATTGAAATGGATATATTCCCCTTATCTTCAGTGTTATACCCATGAATTAGTGAATTCATAATTAGGTTGGATATAATTTGAGCAAATGCTCCTGGATATCCGTTAATCACTTGGGTGTATTAATTTCATGAGTAATGCCAGCAACAAGATTCCCAAGGGCAGACATTTTTTCAGATTGAATTAAGTAGCTTTGCATTTCTTTCATCTTTGTATAAGAGGCGATAAGTTTTTTGTTCCACTGAATCAAATTTCCTCTATCATCATATAGATAGAGAATCCCAGGTACACTATCAATCACCGCTTTCAATAAATTTTTTTCTTTTTTAAGTCTTATGACATGCCTAGAAATTAGTTTCTATTAACTGCTAACTTAATTCTTCGGTAAAGCATATTCTTTTAACACCAAGACATGGTGCAGCACCAGCTAAAGTTGTTCCAAAAAAGATTACTTCTTTTCCAATATCTAAATAATCAACAATACTTCCATTACATACAGTACTTCCAGTACAAAGAATTAAATCTGCCCATTCTATCACTTCTTTGTATGCCTTAACTCCATCTTCAATCTTACATCCTGACTTTATTTGATCAATATTCAAAGGATTTAAATCTAGAACACGGATATTAAATTTCTTCGATATACTTGCTAAAATTGCAGGTTGAAAACCTATTAAAGCAATGTTATCTACATTATAATTTTCACTTAAATAATCCAATGAGTTTTTAGCACATTTCTCAGGCCCGTCATTACGACAATGAATTGTTTTATCAGCTTTACCAAGTCTCATTGCAACTGCATTTAATGCTGCTATAAATAAGCCTCTACCATATTCATTTTCTAATAAGTCGCTTTCAAGAATTTTTTTAATGGAACCTTTATATTCACAAGGAGCTGAAGTAAATGCCTGTCCTTTTGCACCGTCAAATTCTGCTGATAACATTACTTCTTTTCCAGTTAATAAAGGATAATCTTTTCTTTCCGTAATTCCAATTGCTTCTTCTGGAGAAAGTCCTTTAGCTACAATACATATAGATTCTTCTTCTAAACCACTTTCTTTTAAAAGCTCATACATATAATTTTTCAGTTTATCAAATAATTCCTTTTTCGTCATAATTTCTATCCACTCCTAAAAATTCATTTATTTCTTCGTCTTCTCTTTTCATAAATAACTCATTTGAAGCTACTACATCTCTAATTCTACCATTAAGTAAAATACCTATTCTATCAGCAAGTTTAACCGCTTCATGAAAATCATGAGTAATTAAGATAATAGTACAATTGAATTTTTCTTTAATCATTTGTATTTGCTCATATATTTTCCCTTTAGTAGATACATCTAAAGCACTAAATGGCTCATCAAGTAATAAAAGTTCTGGTCTTAAAATCATTGTCCTGGCAAGAGCAGTTCTTTGCCTTTCTCCACCACTTAATGTGTTTGGATATTGCTTTAATAAATGACTTATTCCAAATATATTTGTTATATCTTCTAACTTTCTTTTTGTTTCATCTTTACTCGAATGACGACATTTTAAACCATATGTAATGTTATCTTCGACGGTGAGGTGAGGGAAAAGACCACAATCTTGAAATACTATGCCTATGGGAAAGTCTGAAAACACCTTTATCGTTCCATGGTAATCGTTATAAAACCCAGCAATTAGTTCTATTAATAACGTCTTACCAGCACCTGTCTTCCCCAGTAAAGCAAACACTTCTCCCCTATTAATATCTAAATTTATTGGGCCCAATTCAAATTTACCGGCTTTCATTTTCATATCTTTAATACTAAGTATATTATTCATATCTTTGTTACCCATTTCTTCGTACAATATTATTTTTTTTAGTTAAATATCTGCTAGCCATTTGTACAGACAAAGCTATTATGAGTAGCAATATCGCAGTAGCCATAGCAAGATTATTGTTTCCAGTAGATATATTTAAATATATGCTACCTGGTAAGGTTTCTGTTTTCATTCGCGTCACTCCTACTAGCATCAAAGTAGCACCGAATTCACCCATGGCACGTGACCAACATATTAACCCAATTGAAAGTAAAGATTGTTTACCCATTGATAAAATTATACTATAAAAAACATACCAGTTTGATGCACCTAGATTTTTAGCTATAAATTGCAACTTCGGGTCTATTTCCTTTACCGTATTACGAACCATAGAAATTGCAAATGGAACATTAATAAGAAGCTGTACAAGTACAATACCATTTCGATGAAATACAACCGGTAATCCTAAATTACGAAGCATCTTTCCAAAATCACTTGCAAATAAAGTTAATAAACAAACACCAAGTACTAAACAAGGAAGTGCTAATGGGATTTCCAAAATAGCACTTATTAATCTTCTGCCTACAAAATCTCTTCTTTCTAAGATGTAACCTGAAGGAATTGCAAAAAACATAACTATTATAGTAGAAATTGTTGCTGTTGAAATACTCATTTTAATTGAAAACTGAATTTCCTTTGAAAATATAGCTTGTTTTATATATGGTGCACCTGCAATTAATATCATAAGTATATTAGACATTATAAATATAGTTATTAAGGCAAGCATAAATATAAATACAATTTCCATTTTATTTTTTTTATTCATTATTCCACAATTTTATATCCAAATTCATTCCATATAGCTTTTACTTCTTGAGTATTTAAATAATCACTAAATGCCTTTTGCGTTTCTTTATCTTTAGTACAGTTTAACATTGCAGCGGGAATAGTTTTTATATATGCAGACATATCTTTTGAATCTACAATTTGGAGCTTATTACCCTTAACATTTTCTTTCCAAACTATTGCTGCATCTGCTTCGTCAGACTCTAAAGCAATAATCATTGCTGGTGCTGTAGCAGTATTCGCTATAATATTTATTTTATCTTTAAGTTTAAAATCACTTATAACCTTGTTTGCAATTTTACCAATAGGTGTTGCCTGTGGATCTCCCATAATAAACTTAACTCCTTGTTTTGCTAAATCAGAAGGTCCGTTTATTCCTTTTGGGTTTCCACTTCCAACTGCTATTACCGGTATATGAAGAACTAAATCTTTAGATGATAATACTAATTTTTCAACTGGCTTTAGCTCTTCTTTAGAACCCGCTATGAAGAAATCTCCTTCTTTTGCCGTCTTTATCTGTGTTTGAGTTTGACCTGCGTTGCCATATGTAACTTGTACATCGCATCCTGTAGCCTTTTGAAATTGTTGTGATATCTTTTCAAAGGGGTCTTTCATTCCTGCTCCACAGAAAATTAGCAAACTATGTCCCTTAAGCTTTATATTTTCTTCTTCAATTTTTACCTCTGTGGTTTTTATATTACTGTTATCTTTAACTGTTGGTTTTTGTGTTTCATTTTTTGAACTACACCCTACTAATAACAAAATTATAAATACCAAAACTATACTACTTTTAAAAAATTTTCTCATTTTTCACAAAATCCCCTTTTATAATTTTATTATTATTTTACAATAAAACGTATAAAAAGTATGTTGTCCAAACAACATTTATAATCTGGTTATTTCAAAGTAATTTTTTTTAACTACAATCATTCCTTCCTTTTCCATTAGCTTTAATTCGTGAGAAAGAACACTTCGATTAACAGCAAGAAAATTAGCTAATTCTTCACGATTAAGCTTTATATGAAATTTATTAGCTCCTGCCTTTTTCCGTTGTAAAGTTAGATAACGTACTATACGTTCTCTAACACTATGTACTGTAATTAATTCTATTTTGTAATATTTACGAATATTTTCATCAGCAATAAGATACATGATATTACGTAACATAATTAATCTGATATCATCATCTAAAAACCCTTTGTCCATTATTTTATCAACGGAAAACCAAAGTATATCGGTATCATTAGTACTATACATAGTATAAGGAGCATCTTGACTTATAGTACATGCAATTTCAGCACCTATAAGATAAAATGGAACAAGTTTTTGCATAAGGATTTCTCTTCCATCAATGGTGAACATAGAAATACACAAACTTCCATTAAGAATTATTCCAATTTCTTTAACTATTGCATTTTCCTTTATAACTATCTCACCTCTTTTGTAGGACTTAACACCACCTTCTAATTGTTGTTTCGCCAAATTAATTTGTTGATCTGATAAACCATAAAACATCCTAGTGTTTTTCACTTCTTAGTCCTACTATCATTAAGATTTTTATAGAAATTACATTTTACATATTTATTTCTCATCTATATCCCTCCATTATTTATAATCAATATTATGATTATCCCACAAAAATCCTGTAATTACTTCCAACCGTGCTAATTATGATATAATAATATCATAATTAGCACATATAGGAGGATTACTATGTCTATTATTCTGATGAATAAATAAATGTTTACAAATTTCACCTAATGCTTTACATGTTTTTTTCAAGGGTATTCCTAAAATATGTAAAACGGTCATAATATAGCGGAACTTTAAACTATGAAATACATCTTCACGACAAAAAAGCACTCCATCACTGAAGTGTTTTAACTTGCTCTTATTATCTACAGTGTTTCTAGTTATTTTCCATTTTCACAAGTAGATTTTTTTTATTTCTTATTGTTAATTTATAATCCGAATCAATCTCTAATGCTTTATTATAATATTCTAAAGCTTCATCAAATCTCTTCATTTTCTCTAATGCATATCCTTTATTATTATATGCACCTATTTCTTCATCATTAATTTCAAGCACCTTATCATAAAATTTTAGAGCTAATTCATATTTTCTTTTTTTATCATAAATATATGCCATTCTGAAATACACATTTTCTAACTCTTCATTAAATTGAACTGCCCTTTCAAAATCAGACAAAGCATCTTCATACTGCTTTAACATTTCAAATGAAATTCCTCTCTTATGATATGCCTCTCCATTCTCAGGATTTAATTCTAATACTCTATTAAAGCATTCTGTAGCTTTATTAAATAATTTTTTATCATTTAACAGATCGCCCTTCTGTAAATATCCAATCTCAGAGCTTGGTTGTAGCTGTATTATTTTATTATAGCATTTTAATGCAGTCTCATATTTACCTTGCTGCTGATATATTTTTCCTTTTTCAAGATATGCTTCAACATAAGTCTCGTCCATTTTTATTATCTTATTGTAAATTTTAATGGCTTTATCTTGTTTTTCAAGACAATCTAGTACATTGCCTTTTCTAAGATAATATTTTTTTTCATCTCTCTTGATATTAATTGCTTTATCATAACATCGTATGGCCTCATCATAACTATTAATATTTTCAAATACAATACCTTTACTATAATATGCACGGTCATTTTTCGCATCTTTTTCAATTACAATATCAAAATACTTTAATGCCTCTTTATAATTTTTCTGGTCAATTAATACATTGCCAATATTATTAAGTGCACGTAAATTTTCAGGTTCTATTGCTATTGCTTTTCTTGTATTAACCAACGCTTCCTCTAAATTATTCATTTCAAAATTTATACGTCCTTTTAAAACATAGTTATCAGCTTGTCCTGCGTCTATTTGTAAAGAGCTATCAATACACTTTAGAGCCTCGTCATTATTCCCCATATTACATAAACTTTCTGCTTTTTTATTGTAAAATTCATATCGATTAGGATATAAATTTATTGCCTTATTACATAATTTTATCAGTTCATCATAATTTTCTGCTTCGCCAATATCATTTATAATTGTCAATATTTCATCTGCACTTTTAGAGTCTAAACCCTCAAATGATTTTATTGATTTATCATTTTCATTTGCATTTTCTCCATGTATATTTAATATGATTGAATTATCTTCATCTTTATTATCCTTTTGGATCTTATAATCAATTTTATTTCCTTTATCAATGTTTATCCATATTGCAAGCAACTGTAAATTACTTGGTATACTAAGTCCCCCTCTTGACATAGGATGTATATGGTCTATTTGAAAATTCACTTTATTTTTACTCTTAAAATCACTAATTGCACAATGATAATATCCTTCTGAATCTTTTGCGTTATTGTATACAGCATTTACAAGACTTCTCCAGTAATTTATATCTTTTTCTTTAATTTCATATATTGCTAACTTTGTAATATCAATATTTTCAGGGATATTTTTTGGTTTTACATCTATTACATTTTTATATTCTTCAGGATTTGACACTTTATGAAGTTCTATGTCAATTTGATTTAGAAAGAATTTCTTGTTATGTCCAAAAAACACTTTTAAAAAGCTTTGTTCATCTTGCCATAATAAATCTAAATACTCCTTCTGTTTTTTTATGCTTAAATCATTATTCCATATGTATTTAGCAGTCTCTGACAGATCAAAATTATTTCTATCGTCAAAATCAAGAAAAATCGGCTTTGTTTCATTTAAAGCATAATATCTAAGAACATCTTTTATATCTTCATTTTTATAATTTATAGGATTATAGTATCCCTCAAAGTATTCTTTTTTTACAAATGTACACAAATAATCCAATTCATAATCATCAAGAAATTCTTTTTCACTAAGGTTTTTTTCTTTAAATATTAAATCAAGATCATTAATAAAATCTTCATAGGCTTGTTTAAAACTATCATAAACTATGATGCCACAATTTTTAGTATATTCTTCACTATCTCCTGAAGAAATAAGTATTGAAAATGAATACATCCCAACAGGTATTCGCTCAATAAAATCTACACTTTCTAATTCTGATGTATCAATAGTTCTATCCATTATTTTTGCAAACTCTTCCATAAGGCTTATTGCTACTAGTCTTGTTATATATTCTTTTTTCTCATTTTTAATTTCCGGAATAGCACCAGATCCACTTGCAATAAGTGTTTCTGGGTTAACCCACGCAATCTTATCATTCCAATTATCAATAAAACTTACAATATAGGCCTTTTCAGTTCCACCTGCTGCAACACCTCTAAGTGCTCGTCCTACCATTTGTGTCATTAATATTGTTGATATTGTTGGTCTTGTTAAAAATACAGATTGTACTTTTGGTAAATCTATTCCCTCAGTTAATATATTTACGTTGATAAGTATATTAACTGTTCCATCTTTAAATCTTCTAATTTTATCCTCATTCTCTTTATTCGAAATAGTAACTTTCGTGTACATATCTCTGATACTTGAAACAATAAACTCAGTTGGCACACCACTTTGATTAAAAAGTGCATTTAAGGTAATAGCATGGTCAATATCAATTGCAAACAAGAGCATTTGATCATATTTTTCTCTATTTTCAATATAATGATTCACTATCATCTTATTTCTCTCTTTATTTTTTGCAATCTTTATAGCAATACTCTCAGGAATACTATCAAATGCTTGAATACTTTTAACATCTCGATCTGTAAGTTCACTTGCAATATCCATCTTTGTATTTAGTTCTTCAAATATTGGATCAGCAAGTATTTTTCTACTTATAAGGGTTTTTAAATCTATGCCATATGCTATTCCATTAGTAAATATATTTCCAAGAATGCCTTGTTCACTTTCAGCTGTTCTAAAAGGGGTTGCAGTGAGCCCAAGCATTTGAAACCATTCATTATTTTCAGTATCAAGTAAATTTATTATGTTTCTATAAGATTTTGCTGGAGCATGATGTGCTTCATCAATGATTAATACAATATTATTTTTGTTCTTACTAATCCACTTTTTAAGGTATTCTATGCCGTAATTCAAACTATCTTTGCTTGCTATTATAAAATCATCATCCGTCTTAATATTTACTGGTCTATCATGCATTCCTGATATAACTCTATAATTAAATTCTTTCTTATTTGGCAATATATCTGAATATGCACTATTTTCTATAGTATATTTAGCCTGATTTAACAGTTCATGACGATGTGCTATCCATAAAACTTTTCTGTTTTTATCAATGGCATTTCTTAAAACCCAAGATACTGCAGTAAATGTTTTCCCACCGCCAGTGGGGAATACTAGCATGCCCTTATATCTATTTTCACCAGATAATTTATTTAATTTATTAAGTGCTTCCAGTTGATGTGCATATAATTGTTTAGGATTTTTCCCTCGTGAAACCACTATTTTGCCTACATGTTCATTCAATAATTGATTCATTTCTTTCCCCCCGCTGTTAAAATAAATTACCGCAATATCTGTTATATTAGCCTCATACTAATCCTTGCAGTAATAATACAATTACATTATATCCTAAAATTATTTAATTCCCCATAAAATTCAACATTTTTCAATGAGCAATTCTATTTTTGATAACAACATTTCATAAAGAAAGTCTCCATTTCTACAGGTGGGAATAAAATCTTCATTTGCTATAATTTTTTTCTATTCTTACCTAATCTTTATGTAATGCAAACCACTTTAATAAGTGTGGCCTGTCATTGTTTGCAGGAACTTCATACCACTCTGAACATAAAAAATAGCTTTCACCATAAATCTTAATCAGTGATGAGTAATACCTCTTAGGACTTATACCACTTGTTATACTTGCCTTTTGAAGCAACGGATATTGTATATCAAAGGTTTCTTTTGAATAACCCCTTGTTTGCATTAAATCTATTTCTTCTTTTGATACATCACCATTTTCAAGCATTTCGCGTAGCACGGTTCTTACTATAACCCCAATTTTCATTTCTTTAAGTTCATCTATATTTCTGCGTTTTATGTCATCGGATTCCCAAAAATCCTGTCTTTGAGTTCTGTCTGCTTTATTCTCTGTTTTAAGTGCTTTCCCTGTAAATAAATCATACTTAGATAAAATTTCCACAAATAAATTGGATTCATCTGCTGCATCCCCTAACATGCTAATCACGGGCTCAACAAACTCTTCCATAAAATTTTCACTATTAATAATTTGTATTTTATAATTCAATCCTAATTTTTTTAGAACAGCTTCAATATCTCTAACACATGCGTTTATATGATTTATTACAGAGGGCTCTATTTTGGGAGTTGCGAGTATAAATGTTCCGTTGGCAAAGCCAAAATAACCATACATGCACATGACTGTTATAATACATTTTTTTATTACTCTAAATATAGTTTCTTCCTGTGTTCCATAACATAACTTAGCTTCGTTAAATGCAATATCCATTGCATAAATGTGATTTTTGTTGTTAGCAAATGATATGCCTATTATATCTAACTCTGCTTTTGATAGCAGCTCCTCTATACTTCTATTACCCTTGTGTAAATTATAACCATGTTTTGTCATGAAAACATTTGAGCTATTTTTAATAATCTCCTCTAAAACCTCATTATGTTGGAGTTCCCAATCAGAAGAAGGTTTGCATTTTGTTTGCACCATTTGACATTCTTTGATATATCGAAGCCAAGATATAAGTAGCGACTGTAACGTTTCAATTTTCATATTTGCTTCCTCCTGTATAACAATTTGTTAAAGTATGAACAATTGCACTTCTCACTTTATATAAATTTTATTAATGATACTTTAAAGATACTAATTTAGCTAGCATAGTATAATTCTATCTCACTAATCTTACCGCTTTCAATATTTAAAATTTTCCCAATATTAATAATTCCAGCTTTTTCTCTATCACAATAATTTTCATCTGCATAACTTAAAGTGATTAAGTCATAAATCAACAATAACTTAGTCTTTCTTTCCGTTATCCCAGATAAAATATCCTCTACATTTTCTTTTCTATCTACAATAGCTACTATTAACTCCTCTGACTGCTCTTTGTTTAACCCAAACATATCAGCAATATTTAATATGTACTGCTTTTCCCTAACATCAAATTCTTCATCAATTGTGGCAATATAAACCAGTGACTTTAAATAAGCTATTTATTCTATTTCGTTCACAATATACATCCCCTTTTTAATAAAGATTATAAATACTATCATCTTCTAACTTAATTAAACATTTTTGTTTAATTAAGTTTATGATTGTATACATTTTAGATTCGACAATAACTATACGTTACCTCTATTTTTTATGTTAATACTCAGGATATGTTTTAAGGTATTCCCTTTTGGAAATCCCTCTTACTATTTTTCTAACTTATAACTTGAATGCAACATTTCATAATTATCATTCGACATAAACCACCAGATAGCAGGTTACATACAGAGATTCTATCTCCCAGTAAAAAAGCAAACCCCATTGTCTCTAATTTATAAGAAACAATGGGGTTTTAAATTTGGCCCATAGCAAGACAGGTTATTTTTGCTATATGCTTTGTATACAGCACATTTGACTTTAAAGACTTTGAAATAATTGAACGAATAGTTCTTTTAAATAAGTACTCACAGCATAAAAATATAATAATTAAACTTACAAAATAAATATTGCCTCTACCATATTAATATTACATATATCTTTACTATTAAAGGGTTTCTTAATTTCAGTAATTCTTGGTTTTTAGACTTATATTAACAGTTGAAAATATACAAATCAAAACATAGAGTGTATTTAATACAACTTGTTCCTTTTAGCAAACACTAACAACCAGTTATTGTAATGTCCCCTCAGGTCGTATTAAAAGCCGGATTTTTTTACTTTTTACTAATCCTCCGCAAATAGTTGCAGAACCTATAGTGGTTGCCAACATCTTTTCATATTTTTAAATTTTACAATAAATTTCAATTCCATCTCTAGCTATCTGTTTTTCTATATTCTCATTTAATGAGTCTAAAAAAACAATATCACAAGAGTATACTCCTATAACATCATTAATTTCTTCTACAATGGTCCCTTTACTTTTGCCTATAAAGCTAATACATAAATCTATATCTGAATTTATATTTTCTGTTCCTTTTGCTCTTGACCCAAATATTATGACTTTTTTTATGGTGGTGTTATTTTGGAAATAATAAATTAAGTTTTTATATACGTGTTTATCTATTCCGTACATGTCAAATTACCTCTTTTGATATCTTGCTTAATAAATCTTCTATGGCACCTGTATAATAATTTATTATCTTATTTTTAATTTCTTCATAGTCTTCCTCATCATAGATATGTGCTGTAGAGTTTCGTGATAGTAAAATATCATTCCAAATTTCTATATTATTGATTAATCCTTCTTTGAATGCTTGCTTATAACACTCTCTTGGATTATTTATTTCTAAACCTGAAGCTTTAAAAATCTTTGATAGTAACTTCCAAGTTAAATCTTCTAATGTTTCGTATTTTTTAATAATAGAATCTCTATAAACTTCCATTGTTATATCATCTGGATCTTTTATACTATTAAAATTATATGTAATATTCTTTAGATGAACTAACATTCTATATGCATAATTATATGTTAATTTTATTGACTCATCGTATTTATCTAATATTCCCATAATATTCAATCATCCTTTCTAAATTATCAAACAAAAACTACCATTTATGATGTGTCCACGATTAAATTAAAAAAATTATTTTCTTTTGCTTCGTATGTAATGAAGGCAATTTTTAATAACCATATATTTCATTATTATTATTTTACCCTACAAATCTTTTTTAATCAACCAATTTATAAGTTAATAGCTTATTTTTACATGAATGTAAAAATAAGTATCCCAGGGGTACTTGCCAGGGAGGAATGACCGAGATTGCTACTGATATATACCCAGGGAACATAATCGTATATACATGAAAGATGAATATACGAGCTAAACTTAATAATTTTAAAAATACCCGCAGCTGCAGTTGTAGTGAGAACAGATATTTATCATCTGTCGCAAGATGGATTAACGACGAAAATGAAGAGACATCTGACAAACTCGAAATACTATAGTAAAATAAATATGAAACATAAAATTGAAATAATTTATATGCAAAGGAAGTATACAATGAGAGAAAATGTAAAATTGCGACATCCAAGATATCTTAAAGAATTTAAATGTATAGGTGGAAAATGCACAGATAGCTGTTGTATTGGATGGGATATAGATATTGATGAGGTTACCTTCAGGCAGTATTATAAAGTTCAAGACAAAAAAATGAAGCTCATGTTACAGAAAAATGTGCATATTAATGATTATTACCTAAGCCCTGATATAGATTATGGAAAAGTAAAATTAAAAAGTGGGAAACGGTGTGCTTTTTTAGATGAAGATAATTACTGTATAATTCATTCTAAAATTGGAGAGAAATATCTTTCAAATGTTTGCACATCTTTTCCTAGAATAACAAATAAAGTAGATAGGTATTATGAAATGTCCCTAGATGTAGCATGTCCCGAAGCTGCAAGAATTCTTTTATTAAAAGAAGAAGGCATTGAATTTACGGAAAGTTACGAGCCACTCGGAAAACATATATTATCAAGTGATATTGAAACTACATCTACAGAATATAATAACTCACCCGTTAAATATTTTAAAGAGATTAGAGATTTGAGTATTAAAATAATACAAAACAGAGAATTTAATTTAAGTGAAAGACTGTACATATTAGGTGATTTTATAAGCACATTAGAAAAAGAACTTAAACATAAGTATAATGATGTACCTACATTTATTAAACAATATAATATGAATTCAGTTAATGATTCTTATGAAAAAAATCAATCAAGTTATATTCTGCAGATGGATTTTTTCAAAAAGATGATGGGTTTCTTAAATGTATCTAAAGAAGTTGATAGTCATTCTTTTAAGGAATATACTAAGCAAATTATAAGAGGATTTAAGTTTGATGAAGGAGAAGACATTAGCAAATACTCTGAATTGTATGTAAAATCATATGAATATTATACTGAAAATTTTATAAATAATAATAGCTATATTTTCGAAAATTATTTAGTAAATTTTATGTATAACTACATGTTCCCATTTACTGAATCGGAATCAATTTTTGATGGATATATTTTGCTTTTAGTAAGATACTCATTTATTAGATTTTATTTAGTTGGGAAATATGTATGTAATAATAGTGATAACAAAAAAAATATGGTTGAATTTATCCAGTCTTTCTCAAAGACCATAGAACATCATAGAACATATTTAGTTGATTCGCTAAATTATATAAAAGAAAATAAATTGGATAATATGGAATTTGCTAAAAACCTTCTATAGCAAGGCGACCCGTTGGTCCGCCAATGACCCCTATGGGTAACCCGAAGTTCACTACCAATCCCTGTAAGATGCCTGTCACCTTTTAAACATTAAATATAGAAAAAAGACAAAATCTACTTTAAATTAGATTTTGCCTTTTTATCATCATCAGTAGCATTAAATTTTATGAAGCTCATAAAACCATGGTATTTGTTTTGGTCAGCACTAGTTTTAATTTTATGTTTTGTTACAAACTCTTCGATGTATTTACAAAACTCTTTTTCCTGCTCCTCTGTAAAATATAAATCTGTCGTAGTTAATCTTCTATCTGTTTTTTTATCATTATTTGCTATATGATTCATTTGTTCCAAGAAAATATTCTTGCTACTTTTGTAAAGTTCAGCAACCATTCTTTGCGTCTCACCTAACATTACAGATTTATATCCATCATCTATATCATCATCACATTTTACTTCAAAATTTTCTGCAGTAGCTGAATAATATTTAGCAATTATACCGTTAATTTCTTTAGTGTATATAAGTTCTAATATACCTAATTTCTCCATTTTTTTAACGTGGTAATACACTTTTGCTGGAACCTGCTCTAGACTATCCGCTATTTGTTTTACAGTAGCGGGTACATTCATAACATCCAAGGTATTCAAAATTCTTATTTTGTAAGGATCAGATATGGCCTTTACCTGTTCTATAGTCGATAGTATTTTACTCTTTTGCATTATATATCACCTCCTTTTGATATCTAGTGTTAAGAACCTTTAAACCCTTACACCATATTGGTTTTACTTTAAATACATGTACTTTTCGTATCATTTTAATATACTACCGCATTCCATATAGGGCAAAAAACGCACCCTATACTCCATTTTGTCTCATTATAGTTACTTTAATTACTAGCACTATATTTATAGAATTTCATGTTGTTTTCAGAAGAAAAAACAAACATAAACTACTATAAATATTATCTAAATTACTACACTATATTCTAAGTCTATTATAACTTATTTTGTTCCACTACTGAGCCACCTCACGGAAATTTTTATTTGAAATAAGGGATAGTGATATTAAAATTATTATTATTCCCATTGCTCCAAATAACGCTGATATTGAAACATATTCACTTATAATTCCAGAAGCAGCACAGCCAATTGGCGTAGCACAAATACATACCATGTTTAATACAGCAGATACACGTCCTAATATTTTTCTTGGAGTTACATTTAAAAAGTAAGTTTGTACTGGGCTTGAAATGATAGGTACTAAAAATCCCATTAATCCAAATAATACACTTGATAAAATACAAGATATCGTAGTACTCTTAATAATATTTCCCGGTATAGAAAGTAGTGCATAACTTACACCGACGGAAAAGAACCCCACTATAATAAGATTCGATATTTTAAAACGAGCACCAAATTGTGCTACTAAAAGCCCTCCAAGGATCATTCCCACAGTTAATGAGATTCCTAGAATACTTAGCATTTCAGGACCACTGTTCAAGTTTTCCTTAACAAATGCCGGTAACAATACAGCTATAGGTGAAAGAAATAAATTTATTAGTGCAAATAAAACTATAATAATACGTAGTAATTTGTTGTTTTTTATAAATAATAAACCTTCTTTTAGTTCGACAAAATAAGAGTTTAAAGTCAAATCATTTACACTTTTAATATCATTCTTTATTTTAATAAAAAGTATCAGAATGGCAGCTATAAAAAATGTTGCACCATCTATAAATATTGCTCCAGAAATACCAAAAACAGCAATAATAACCCCAGCTGCAGCGAGCCCAATAAGTTCAGCAAATTTGTATACAGATGACGATATAGCACTAGATGTTAAGAAAAGTTCTTTAGGTAAAAGCAATGGTAATATAGCGCTTTGTGCAGGCATGGTAAAACTCTCAAATGTTGAGTTTATAAATGTGATTACAAATAAATGCCAGGGTCTTAATAATTTTGTCATAAATAAAAAGGCTACTATAGATACCATAAGGCCTCTCCCTGCATATCCTAGTATTAATACAGTCTTTTTCTTTAATCTATCTACTAACACTCCTGCAAAAGCACTAAATAAAATACTTGGAATTGCATTCACAGCTAAAATTGTACCTAATAAAAGTTTTGAACCTGTTAAGATATAAACCATCCATCCAAAAGCTATGGAATCTAATGAATCACCAAAACGAGATATAAGATTTGCAAAAATAAAAGTTAAGTAACTTTTATGAGGAAGTAACCCCTTAATTCCTATTTTTTTATTTATTTCTACAGTTTCCATTTATACACGCCCCCAAATAAAATAATTTTGACGTTAAATTTATTTTAACGTCAAAATTATTTTATCACATTGCTTTGTAAAATGCAATATATTAACAATTAATTTTAAAAATTTACGTTGCTATAATTCACCCACTACACCTCCGAGGTCCAGAAAATTACCAGGTACAATCATTAAGATTAAAATTTAATTAAAAACTTTTGAATTTTGATATAAACGCAGCAAATACCTATAAAACGCTTCTATATCTTCATCTTTAGCTTATTTTTACATTAATGCAAAAATAAGAACCCCAGGGGTATTTGCGAGGGATGAATGACCAAGTTTGCTATATATACACTAATTATATATTATTTAGCAATAATTCAAAAAACAAAAGGTGCATTTTATACCATAATTAGGTTAAAATACACTCTTTAATGAAAATAAATATTCTGTTTTTTTATGTTTTATTTATATACAAGCATACTGCTAGTTAAAATTTAAAACACTTTTATATCTTCTTTAATCTTAAAACAATAAATGTTATAGTTATACTTACCATCGAGTGTATCTATATCTAAAAACAATACATGTTAAGGTTGTGTTATAAGGAACTAAGCTCCGAATAAGGAAATTCTATTATATTCATGTATGAAAGAAAGCTATATTTGTCTAGCTTTTTGCTGTTCTAAATTTAATTTATACCCATATTCTTATTGCTCCTACAACAACTACAATTGTAGATATAATTATATATATAACATTTTTCCAGACATGTTTCCAACTGAAATCATCTTTAAAATATTTGGAATTAATAATGCTACTTATATTTATAACGCCAACTAAACTCCATAAAATAAGCCATCGTGTTTCTTTAAATATGTTTTTATTGATAAAGAAATAACAAACAACTATACCTAACATAGCAATGAAAACAATGTATTGAACATTAATGTTGATTTTTTTTAATGAATTTTTACTAAGCATATCATCCCTCACTTTTATTATACAGAAATTTCAAGCAAATAATACTTAAAAACATTATAACATAATTTTACTATAAATAAGCAAATATGTAAGTAGCTTATATTTTAAAGCCTGTACAACCTCAATTGCAAAAGTAAATTCCACCCCCAATACATTAAACAATGGAAGTTAGTCTTACAAAATAAAGTTTTATTAACTTTCATGCTGGTTACAATACAACTTCTGCAAAGAATGAAAATGTAATCACTTATTATTTAATAAAAGATAGATATGAGATTGGCATTACCACACTAACTACTCCCTATGGTTCAGCGGTCAGAGTATATAATAAAGAACGTACTCTCTGTGATTTTATCCAAAAAGGAGTAGCAAACTTAGTCGTGCCTCCTTCGTAAGCACCTCGTTTAAGGAGCATACTCTAATATGCTACTCAAGCTTAAATATTTTAACAACACCTAATATAGTCCATCATTTATATATATCATCGTAGTCTCAACATTAATCTTAATGGGCTTCCTAAGCCACTTAAGATTAGCTTATTTTTACATAAATGTAAAAATAAGCACCCTAGGGGTATTTGCAAGGGAGAAATGACCGAGTTTGCTACTATTCTACCCCCAAAGCCTTAAACACCGCATCTTCTCCACTCTGATAAAAAGATATTTGAAACTTAGCAAATAATTCTGCAGGAACCATTGCAATATCTACTGCGGATGACATTGGAATTAAGATTTTCTTTGCTCCACTATCAAAACATACCTGAAGTACATTCGCCAGTTCTTCAACCTTATTTATAGTTCCTCCAATACTCATAGAACCTAAAACAACAATCTGACTTTGTGCTGGTTTATTTAAGGCCCCTGAGCAAAGTGCAATAAATGCCGTTAAAGCAAGTTCACTAGTAAGCCCTACCCCATGTATATCCTGCACATGCATTTGGTAATCCTTTGTCGATGTACTTATTGTTCCACTAATGTTCTTAGCATTTGCTTTAAAGAATCTGAATGCTGTTTCAATTGCTTCCTTTGCTTCTCTATCAGACCCGAGTCCTGTTTTTTCAAATTTGCCTGAACCAGTAACTACTTGTGTCTCAATCTTATATGCTCCAATCATCCCAGACTTTCCTCTTCCGATTGTATATATATGACCTGGTTTTCCCATACCTTCTGGTATGATTTTACCTCCACCTTGTTCTAGAACTGGAACAAATTCCTCATTCATTGTTTCCATATCTATATAGGAGAACTGAACATCATAGAATTCCATGCCACCTATCTTCTTTAACTGCTCCTTAACTCTCCTTCTACCTACTAGAGCATATATTAATACTTCTTCTACTTCATCTCTTCCAAATTCTCCATTTGGATATAATAACTTAATAAGTCCGGATACAGTTTTTCTAACCGATATTACATCCCTTTGATTTAAGTTATTTCCTAATTTAAAATATTTTTCATAAGCATCAGAGAAAGTTTTCTTTCTCATTTCTCTTAAAAACTCAGCAAGGTAATCAACTATGAATCCATATTCATCTGTAAAAAATTCTGGTCTCATTTTAGGAATTTCCCAACCTGGTATATAGTAATGCACTCTATCAAAGAAGGCACTATCATAGGCCATTGCTTCTGGAAATGGTTCAAATAAGTGTGACGTCTTTAGTAGCACCTCAACACTTTGATTAATATTTCCTACAAAAACCATGGAGGCATTTGCATTTTTTTCTTCGCGACCTCTAGCAAAAGAACCTGATGCCATATAATCTTTCATTATTTGAATTCCATCATTGTCTTTAAATGTTATTCCAGCGACTTCATCAAAAGCCACACAATCCCACATCCCAACAAGTCCAATTTTCTTACTAGCCATATTGTAGAATAGATTTGCTACAGTAGTTTGACCACCAGATATTAGTATTGAGTTAGGAGATATTTCTTTATAAATATGTGATTTTCCTGTTCCTCTTGGCCCGAGTTCACAAACGTTATAGTTATTCTCTACTAGTGGAACTAATCTTTCTAGTAAATGCCATTTCACTTTATCTTCAAATTGAGTTGGTTCCATTCCAGTGGCACGAAGAAGTGCGTCTATCCATTCATCTTTAGTAAAGTTTTTTCTCTGCTCGAATAGTTCTTCTAAATCAACGTTTGGCATCTGTATTGGCGTAAGGCCGTCTATACTAAAAGGACTTACCCCTTTTAATTCTTCCTCAAAAAAGTAACCCATTTTAAGGATGCACCATATACCACCAGCCAATAACTTTTCAAATTCCTTTACAAAATGAGAAGAGATTGCCACACCTTTTAATCCAAGATTTGAAAACTCCGCTTCATATATATCTTTTCTCTCATTTAATTTAACAGTTACCTTATCTATAACAGTATATTTTCCTAGTTCTTTAATCTTTGATTTAATTTTTTCTGATTCGTCAGGTCTTACAAAGTTATCAGATAATATTTTTTTTACTCTTTCAACACCGTCATTTATGCTATCTTCATCATCTGTAGCACAGTACATTCCAAGCAAATATTCAAGCACGTAAACAGGAACATTTGCTCCTTCTTTAATTTTTTTAGTTAGGTCTTTTCTTACAACCTTACCTGCAAAATAAGTGTTTAGTTTTTTACTTAGTTCATCCATTTTATCTCTCCTATAACAAAAATCCCTTACTTTTAACTCTTCTATACAGTTTTTTCTCATTTTTGTATATATATAGCCAATCTATTATAGTCTCTTGATTAATATCTTAGCTTTTTCGATTTCACTTACTGGCGTTTGTCGTGTTTTTTTTAGAAACCCATTTAAAAAATTATCTTTCTTCCCTTTTCAAAATAAAGTATTCTAATTTCTCTACGGCCTGATAACGTCGTCCGAAATTCCTTTATTTTACCTTCTATTGGTTTGGATAACCTTCCTGGATCTTCTCCCTTAACTGTAAGCTCAATCAACTTCTCCATATCATCGACTATTACAATTAAATCGTCATTGTGTAAATGTGCTTCATCTACCAATTCTCTAAATAAATCCCTTCCTAACGATAATCCAAAACTATCATATAAACTATGTTTTAGTAATAGATATTTTAAGCTATCTATTTTACCAGTTTGTCTAAATATTTTTAGTAATATATTCTTATTACATAAATTATCAAGCATAAATTCTTCATTATCTTTCTTAATCTTAATTGAGCTTTCCAAAAATTTATCATGAACAAAAGACACTACTGGTAGAGTTCTCTCCAGTGCCTCTGCTAAGCAATAACCATTCATGCTAGTTGTATATTCACATTTGTATATTGATTTATTTGAAGATTTTATTTCATCACTCCAATAGGGATTAATTAACATCATTTTTAAACGTGCCGTTTCTGCACTACCTTTTATATTTATAAGATCATATAATGATTTATTTTTAGTAATCATTATATTATATGTTTCGTAGCTCTTATGAATTTTAACTTCTAAATTTTCTAATATCTTTAAAGTTGGAAGTGTTATTTCAGCCAAACTATCTAAAAATTCTTCAATGCTTAAAAACTGGCCATCTAGGGAAAAATCATTTACTATTACACTCATATCTATATTCCTAGCATACTATCTAAATCTATTTCAAATTGATCAAATAAATCTTTTGGCGGGTCAAGAATTCTGCCCCTTTTAGAAATTTTAATTTCACTATTTATTGTACAGTTTTTATCATCTAAGCTTAAAAAATTAATAGACACATCCTCATTGCATATAGTATTATTAGCTATAGCAACTCTAAGTCCATTAAAAAAGTGATCGCTATGTGTTTCAATTACTAACTGTCTGCTTGCTTTTGAAATAAAAATGAAGAATTCAGTTAGCCTAGACTGCGCTTTGGGATGCAAATGGATTTCAGGATTTTCTATTATAAAAGTCTCATTTTCTTTTAGAGAAAGGCATATAATTATAATGCTAATTATATAACTTAATCCAGATCCTGTATTTTTTGTTCTTACTTTTATACCACTTGCTCCGCTAAATTGCGCCTTTAATCTATCTGTTTGCTTTATATCTTCTGTCTTTAGACTACCTCCTATAATATAGTTGAACCAGTAATTAACATTGTATTCTAAGGTTCCACTTATATTATCAACTAATAAACATTGTTCAAGTACATATCCCATATGTTTATCAAAATAGGATAAACAATACTCTCCTTGTAATCCAAATTTATAAATTTCCTTTGTGTTTTTTTCATAAGTATCCATATGACCTATACGTGCAGCTGATAAATAATATAATTCTTTATCAAATTCTATATTAGACTTTAAAAAGTCATTGCCTGTGAGTGAAGCTTTTAAATCATTAAATACTAATTTACAATTACCAGTGTTATCTTCAATATTTATAATTATATCTTTTGCATTAGTATTGGAATTTCTTAGTTCTCTAAAATCTCCCATTGATACTAAATTGCCATTTAAATTAGGTTTATCATTTGATATATTCTGACTTGCTAATAATAAACTTTGTATTATTGTTGATTTTCCTGATGAATTAACTCCTACCAATAAGTTCAAATTTTTAAAACTTAATTTAATATTATCAATTGATTTAAGTCCTTGTACCATTAAACTATTAATCACCAATTATCACCTCACGAAAACTTTCTAAGTTTTTATTAAATCTATCCTCGACTTTGTTCACAGCATCCCTATGATTTGCAATATTGTCTAAAAATACAGGATCATTTATCATTGCAAAATATTTTTCTTTTATAATTCTATCTAAATTAACATTATCCCCAAGCATTATCATAATATAAACCAATACTTCAAATACATTCATGTTAATAGGCGATTTATTTCCTGCTTCACTTCTTGTTAGCCTAAATGCATCTTCACCTAATATTCTATATGAATTTCTCATAGATACTTTGAATTTTTCTTCTAAATTAATTAAAATTATATCTTTTGCATAATTTAAAAATTCCATAGTTTTACCTAAAAAATCATCAATATCTCCTTCATATTTAATCAACTTTCCCTGCTCATCAGTTAATGATTTTTCGGCCCATAAATAAAAAGCTATTGATCGTAATATTGTATATTTATCTTTCATTCTCTTTGGTTTTAATCCATTATATGTAGCTACCTTAAACAAATCATCTTTAGCTAATTTTTCTAATAATTTTGTGGAATTTCCTTGATATAACGCATTTCTCATTTCCTGATTATTTAATGGAGTCCCACCCCTATTTACCCTATCAAACACATGAAATTTAACACTATCTGGAGTGGGTGGTTTTATAATTTGTGTAATTAATTGATAATCTTCTATCTTCGATTGATATAGTGGATCAATATCATTAAATCTTTTATGTGATATCTTTGTTAATATCTTTAATTCTGTTAATTCAAATTTATTATCTAAAAAATCAAAAAATGCTGTTAGCCTTTGTCTTCCATCAACAACAATTAAGTTTCCAAACTTATCCTCTGATAAGTACATTATCGGTATAGGTAATCCAATTAACACACTTTCAATTAATTCAGATTGTTGCTTTATTTTCCATACTTTTTCTCTTTGAAAATCACTATCTAAAATTATTTGATTTCTCTTATCTGTTTTCGTGTATTCAGTTGAATTACCATTTTGTTTTCTTGTTCTATCATATTTTCTTTTTAATTCGAATATAGAAAAATAGGCTGGATCTATTTTAATATTTTCTACCGAAATTATATTTGATATTTTTTTTTCAGGATTCAATGATTCTTCTCCATCAAGTTCTGGATTTTCATTTTCTATCCCATACTTTTCTTTGTCACTAATCTCCTTCAATACCTTCTCCTCACATATTAAAAGATGTTTTACAGTAAAAACATCTTTTAATTAATTATAAATTCCTATTCTTTAAAATCCAAATTCATTAGCGATAGCAATATCTATATTAAAAGGTATCTTCTCATAGATATTCTCTACTGTTTCTTCTTCATCTTCCATAACCAAATAATATTTTACTGTTTTATCGTATACAATATTTCTCAACGTAAACTTTTCTTTATAACTTCTTTCTTCAGGCTTAGTCGATTTACTATCCACAATAATTATATTCTCATTACTAATTCTATTTCCTTCTTCATCTGCAAAATAAATTTTTAATCTTAAAGGTATTTTTTTATCTTCTACCTTCTCCGTTTGGAAAAATTCTAAATAAGTTATGGCACTTGTAATCTTTCTTGATATATTAGTAAGTTTTACATCTACCTTCTTTATATCAGATTTACCATTTTTACTTTTATCATTCTTGAATCTTATAACTGGCACTACCATTTCTTGCAGTGTTGCTCCACCATGGACAAAGTTTGCACCTTCTCCTTGCACTTTAAATCTATTTGATCCTCTAGGAACAGTAACATACTTGCCGCTATCTTTACCCAATATATAATCCATTGAGAAGCAAATTGTACCTTCCATATCTTCTTTTTTATTGCTAATTATAAATCTTCTCTTAAGCTCCGCAGCATCTTCTACATTCTTAGATGTTTTATCGCTTTCAGTTATTGAGCCACGCTTATATATAAATCCATGGTCTGAAGTTATATATATATTAGAAGCACTAACATTATTAATTAAATCATTTACTAAAGTTTTTAACTCTTTAAAGTCTTCATCCACAGCATTAAATACTTCTCTTTCTGTGGATGCATGATCCCCTCTCGCATCTATAGAATTATGATATATATATATTAATTTCTTTCCAGTAAAAGCCTTTCTAAAATCAGCCCTAGACATTTCAACTATTTCTTTGTATGTAATAGCAACAGCTTCCTGTGAATATTTAGATAAAATCTTTTCTCTATTACTTGTTCCAGAAGAATTAATTCCATCTACTATAACTCCAAACTTATCGTCCATTTCAATATTACTACTAGGAAGTAAACTTGCCATTCCTAATTTTGTATAAGACGGTACTACACCCTGCATATAAGATATCTCTGTAAATCCATTTCTTTCAACATTTAATATATCACTAAACTCTTTAGCAGCCTCATACCTTAATGCATCAGATATAACTACAAACACTCTCTCATTTTTATTTACGTGAGATTTTATAAATGTATTGTAGAAATCCTTTTGCTGAGTAACTAAAGGTATGTTCCAGTTATCTTTTAGTTCCTCGCTAATAGCATTCGACCACTTTACTGATAGTTCATCTACATACCAATTAACATAGATATTCTCTACTTTATCTCGTAATTCCATTAAAGCTTCTTTATTCTCTGCTTTATCAAAAGCTACGTAAAATCTTCTATAGGCTTTATCCACTATATAATACTCATTTACATATTTCTCAATTAATTCATAAGTTTTTTGTTGTCTTATAACCCCACCTAAATTTTTCTTCATTTTAAATAACTCTATAGCAGCATTTATAGCATCGTATTCCTGCTCAAAATCATTAAAGAAGTGAGTTGTTCTTCTTGCTGATATTATTCGTAAATACTTATCATATTCCTCAATATCATTCAATAACTGATCTACTAATTTATTTAAAATAGCCTTGTCAAAATCTTTAAATGTATCACATTTTATGTAGTTATCTAAATCCCACTCTTTTAAATACTGATCTATATTTAATTTACTTCCAATCTTATTTGCAAGTAAATCATATGTTTTAGAGTCAACAGAATGATTCATAAAATGATTTACAAATATTATACAATCTCCTTTTTTAGAAGATACATATTGCTCCCAAGTTTTAGGTATAGTTTCTTCCATTGTGTAATCCAAATTTGTAACCATAAAGAATATCATTAATTTTTCTAAGCCCTTACAAGGTAAGTCTTTATCCTCTAAGTTAAATCCATAATATTTTTCAATTAATCTCCAAAAGGCATCAATATCACCAAATTTCTCTATGGCTTCTAAATATTTATTTTTCTCTCTTAATTCTTCTTCGAATAACACCTTTAATACAGCTTCAATGTCGCAAATATCAAGTTTGCATATTGAAGAAAGCACTGCAATATCAACTTTCTCTTCAGTATAGTCTTCTAATTCATATGATGTAAAAGCAGCATATCTATCTTTATTATTAAAGAATTTTAGATATTTCTTAAATACCCCTCTTAGTGTATAATCTGTTACACCAATATCTCTCATAATAGCAGTAGTTTTATCTGTAGAAAACTCTGTACTGT
>NZ_JBOITM010000089.1:0-62335 GCF_050717535.1 Clostridium sp. | reverse complement strand
GCACGTAAGTGCGGTGTTAGTAAGACTCCTGGAAGAACACCAGGTTGATAGGTTAGAGGTGTAAGCATGGTAACATGTTCAGCTGACTAATACTAATAAGTCGAGGGCTTGACCAAGTTATTTAAAAATAATGCGAAAGCTTCGAGCGTAAGCGAGAAGATAAGTTCACTGTGCAATTTTCAGAGAATATTTATATTCTCGATCTAGTGATTATGGCATGAAGGTAACACCCCTTTCCATACCGAACAGGTAGGTTAAGCTTCAATGCGCTAATGGTACTGCAGGGGTAACTTTGTGGGAGAGTAGGTCATCGCTAGGTAATGTGGCTGGATAGCTCAGTCGGTAGAGCAGAGGACTGAAAATCCTCGTGTCCCTGGTTCGATTCCTGGTCTAGCCACCAGTTTATGGCGCTATAGCCAAGCGGTAAGGTCAAGGTCTGCAAAACCTTTATTCTCCGGTTCAAATCCGGGTGGCGCCTCCAAAATACTTTGTAATTAATTACAAAGTATTTTTTTTATATAAAAATAAATTGTAAAGTTTTTACTATACTAGTTGTACTTTGTTAATTTGCACAATATACATAAATAAGTATGATATACATAAACAATTATAATATGCATATTGTTTCATGATAAGTAGCAATATAGCGGAAAACGTAGAAATATATATGTTGATACATATAAGCTTATATAAACACAGTATATGCGATTATATTACAAGTACGTATGCCACAGGGAACTTAGGACAAGTAGATTAATATATGAAATGCTAGTATAATCACATATGTTGGACACAAAACTATTTATGCCTAACATATGTGATTACTTTAGGGGGTCTAAAATTTTATGTATAAAGAAATGGTCCAAAGAAAAAAATTTCCAGCGATAGTATTGTTATTTACTACTTTAATTATAGTAATATGTTTATCAGACTTATTACCTAAGTTAAGTATAGGTAGCATAAATATAAAAATGTTTATAACTATCTTCTTTAATGCACTAATGATAGCTCTTTGTTATATAGAGTTTTCAAAATGTAAGGTTAAGTACAAGTACTCAATAGTAGCAGACCAATTCATTATTCATAAAATAAGAGGTCAAGAGGTTAAAATACTAGAAGATATTAAATTAAAGGATATTGAGTTCATTGGTAAATATAGTAATTGCAATACAGGTCTTCATATTAGTAGCAGTAAAAAATATATGTGCTCTACATTTAATGCAAGTAAGTTTTGTTGTGTATATAAAGTTCAAGATAAATTTAAAAAGTTTTACTTTGAACCTAGTGACAGTCTTATGAACAAGATGAAGTTATTAAAAGCAAAACCATTAATTTAAATAATTAGTATTAGAGATATAAGAAGTATAATTGCATTAAATTATACTTCTTTTTTTATTGCAAAATATTTATAAAACCTTATGCTTATCTATTTTAATTCAAGCATAATTTCTTTTAATAAATCTTGTTTTTCAATAATGTCCAGGCCTGTTATGGCAAGAGCTTCAGCAGATTTTATCATGTTATTTTTGCAAAGATTAGTTTGAGTTTCTATAGCAAATTGTGGTGATGGACAATTTATTCTTGAATCTTCTGTAATAGCAATAGAGGGATATATGCAGGGGGTAATGTGGCTTATAGATCCAATTCCTAGGCCATATTGTGCATTTTTGCAAGGAGCGATATCAATAATGCCGCACTCTTTTAAGTTATGTGTAAATAATCTTGATAGCGGTTTATTGCTTAGAAGTTCCTCACAGGGCAACTCAAACAGGCTAATGCCTCCAGTCATATGCATGGCTTTAGATATTGACTTAGTGAAATCTTCAATAGATTTTTCTAATATTTTAGCTTCGATTAGTGTTGTAGCTGTTAAATTAAGGGTAACCTCTGATTGAGAAAATGAATTAGGGCATGAAGAGGCATTTTTTATAGAAACAGTATCAACAGAACATCTTATATTTAAATTTTTTATCAATAAACTTAATGTGTTAAGTATAAATAAATAAGTATCTAAAGATGAAATGTTATTAAGTTCGCTTTTATTATTATTAATGTCTTGTTTATATTTAATTTTAATTGGAATTGTAGCCAATGAAGTACCACTCTCAGCATTGGTTACATCACAATGTGGTGCAATAATAATATCTATATCTTCTAAGCAACTTTCTTTTGTTAGTGATAATTCAGCTCCATTAGAGTATTCACCTGGGCAGCCTAGAAGAACTACACTCCCACCAATTTTTGATATTACTTTTGATAATCCCAATGCCGCTGCAGTAGAAATGCTGGCATTTACGTTATTACCGTAAATATGACCTATATTTTCTGTAGATGTATATTTGCATATATAACATATCTTTGGGTGACCATTTCCATATTGAGCATAAAAAGAAGTAGGAATATTACAAAAATTTTCCTGTATATTAAAATCATGAGATTTTAACATATTTATTATATAGGAACAACCTTTATATTCTTTATAACTGGTTTCTGGATTAGTATAAAGGTAGTTTGATAAATTATATATATCTTCCTTTATGCTACTTATATAACTTATAATTTCTTGTTTCATATAATGAGCTCCTCTCAAATTTTCATTATTATTTACATATTTAGTATAACCTAAGGTGCATAAATATATTGATATTAAGAAATAAAGTTTTAAAAAGTCAAATAACTATTTATAATAGTATATTTCTAATTAAAATGTAAATAAATATATTTACTTTTATTTTGTGGACAAAATAAGAAAGTGTACTTAGATGAATAAAATATATTGTAAGAGGCTATACTTTAGGTAGTTTTACCGCCATCAAAGGTGACAATATAACTACACCTAAGGTGACGATTTAAGTGAGCAAGAGTAAGGGGGAAATTATGAAAAAAGAAAAGTGTATTATATGTAGAAAGCCTCTAAATGATGGTATAATAATAAATGGAAGAGGGATCTGTACTAATTGTGAAGCAAGAATTATAGAATCGAAGGCGAATACGGATTTTTATGAATATTACAAGAACTGTATAAGAAAGACTTTGGTACAGTTTATTCCAAGAGGAGTGACTAAGGATTGTCAAGATTACCACTTGTAGATGGAGTGTTAAAATATATAAAAGAAAAAAATGTTTCCTTTTGTATGCCGGGGCATAAAGGTGGGCTTGGTTTTATAGAAACGGTACAAGGCAAGGAGCTTTATGAAAATTTTATAAAAGGAGATATTACTGAGGTTGATGGGCTAGATAATCTTCATCATGCAGAAGGAATAATAAAAGAATCTCAACAATTATTGAGTGAATACTATGGAAGTGTTAAATCCTATTTTTTAGTAAATGGTAGTACCAGTGGCAATTTAGCTATGATTTTTTCATCTTTTAATGAGGGTGACAAAATTATTGTAGAGAGAAATTGTCATCGTTCCATATTTAATGCTATTATTATGAGAAAACTGAGACCAGTATACATTAAAAATAAAATTCATTCTAAATTTGATGCTCCGATGCCTTTAGATAAGGAGCATTTTTTTTATTTAATTAATGAAAACAAAGATGCCAAAGGAATTATTGTTACTTATCCTAATTATTACGGCATATGTTTTGATTTACATTATGTCATTGAGATTGCGAAAAAATATGATATGAAGGTATTAGTAGATGCCGCTCATGGGGCACACTTTGATGCCTCAGAATTACTACCTAAAAGCCCTTTGAAAATGGGAGCAAATATGGTAGTTATGAGTGCACATAAGACATTACCTAGCCTAACACAAACAGCATTTCTGCATGTAGGAGCGGGTATCAATATTAGTAAGGTAGATTTTTATGTAAGTGCTTTTTTAAGTACAAGTCCCTCTTATATGCTTTTATGTTCTATGGATTACGCAAGGTTTTATATGGAGGAGTATGGCGAAAGTGATTATAAAAAGTTAATTAAACTATGTCAAGTTTATAGAAACAAAATTAATAGCTTGGGGAAATTTCATATTTTAGGTTCTGATGATTTGAGAGAGATATCAAGAAATCATAATGAAGACATTAACAAGTATACTATGGATTTAACAAGGTATATATTAAATGTACCTAAAGGATACAGCGGACATAAGTTATTAGAATATCTAAGGCTAAATAAAATTCAAGCTGAAATGAGTGATAGTAGGAATGTGGTTTTAATATTTTCTCCATTTAATGGGGCACAAGATTTCAAAGAATTGTACATAGCTCTTAAAAACTGTGACATAGACACTTTAAAGCAGGAATATGTAGATTTAATAGACTATGATGTGCCTATGAGTATGATGTACCCATATGAAGTAATGGATAGAGAAAAAACTATGGTAGAAGTAAGCAATTCAGTTGGTAAAATAAGTGCGGTAGCAATAGTACCATATCCACCAGGAATACCTATTGTAATGCCTGGAGAAAGACTGGATGAGATTACTGTCGCTGCCATAGAATACTACTTGAATTGTAACGTAACAGTGCTTGGAATTAATGAGGGAAAAATAGCAACAGTAGAGAAATAGATATACATTATTATTTTATATTAAATATAACTATAGGTGGAGGGGATTTCATGGAAAAAGGTCGTCTAATAGCACTCGAAGGTCCAGATGGATCAGGAAAAACTACTCAAATAGAGTTATTAGAAAAGCATCTAAAGGAACAAGGTTATCAAGTAGTAAGAACAAGGGAACCTGGTGGAACAGAAATTAGTGAGAAAATAAGAGAAATAATCCTGGACAATGATAACTCTAATATGAGTTATATGTGTGAAGCACTACTTTATGCAGCTTCTCGAGCACAACTAGTTAGTGAGGTTATAAAACCAGCATTAAAATTAGGGAAAATGGTTATATGTGACCGGTTTGTTTATTCTTCAATGGTGTATCAAGGCATTGGTAGGGGTTTAGGAATAGAAAGAATTAAGGACATTAATGAAGCAGCACTGGATGGTCTTGAGGCTGATTTAATATTTATGATTACCATTCCCTATGAAGAAGGACTAAGAAGAAAAAAAATGCAAGGGAAATTAGATCGTTTAGAAAACAGTGGAAATGAGTTTCATAAAAAAGTTTTTCAAGGTTATTTAGACATTTGCAAGAAATATGATAAAATAGAAGTAATCAATGGTAATAGAAATGTAGATGTAATACATGAAGATATAATAAAGGCTATTAAAAAAATAAAATTATAAAGGATGGGATTATATGAAACTAGTTATTGCAATAGTACAAGATGATGATGCAAGTGATTTAATTGAAGTGATAACGGATAAAGGCTTTAGGGTTACAAAATTAGCTACTACAGGCGGGTTTTTAAAATCGGGGAATACAACTTTACTGCTAGGTGTAGAAAAAGAAAAGGTAGATGAAGTTTTAGCTATTATAAAGGAAGTATGTAAGGCAAGGAAGCAAATAGTAACATCACCATCACCTGTAGCAGGATCCACAGGAGTATACATGCCATTTCCTATTGAAGTGGACGCAGGTGGAGCAAATGTGTTTGTAGTTGACGTAGATAAGTATATAAAGGTATAACTAATTATAAGCAAGTATATATAAATCTATACTTGCTTATATATATGGAGGACTAAAATGAGTTTTGAGAGCATAATAGGCCATAATGGTATAAAGGATCAAATAAGTAAATCTATAAAATTAGATAAGTTATCACATGCTCATCTTTTAGTTGGAGAGGATGGAATAGGTAAGAGTAAACTTGCAAGGAACATAGGGTTCAAAATTTTAGGAAAAAATAAAGACATGCAATATGTTGATTTAGTGGAATGGTGTCTAGAAAGAAATAAAAGCACAATAGGTGTTAATTCTATAAGAACTTTAATTGAAGAAATTAATAAAAAACCCTATGAAGGGGATAAAAAAGTTGTGATTATTTATCATGCAGATAAAATGACAGTGCAAGCTCAAAATGCACTTTTAAAAACAATTGAGGAACCACCTAATAATGTGACTATATTTTTATTGTGTGAGAACCTTGAAATTATATTGGATACAATAAAATCAAGATGTCAAATACATAAGTTGAAGAACTTAAATGTAAATGAGATGAAAGAATTTTTAAAAATAAATTATTCTGGGTTATCTTTAGAGGAAATAAAGGTTGTTGTAGCTTTTAGTGATGGTATACCTGGAAAAGCAGAAAAGTTTATGGGTGATACTAATTTTAAGGATATTAGAAATATTACATTGGAAATATTACTACAACTTAATAGTGTGGGAACAGAAGAATTAATAAAATATGAAAAGAAATTATCTGGTCAAAAAGAAAACTTCAAAGAAATATTAACTGCATTTCTTTCATATGTTAGGGATACTATAATATATAAGGAAATTGAAGAAGAAAATTTAATAATTAACATAGATAAGTTATTAAGCATAAAAGAATTAGCTAATACATTTTCATTTAACAAATTAAATGGTATTATAAATGTAATAAATGATACTAGAGAAAATTTAGATAGGAATGTTAACCCAGGGCTTACGTTCGAAGTAATGTTACTTAAAATGCAGGAGGTTTAAAATGGTTACGGTAATAGGAGTACGATTTAAGAAAGCTGGTAAAATATATTATTTTAGCCCAAACGATATAGATATACAAAAGGGCAATAAAGTTATTGTTGAAACAGTAAGAGGAATAGAATTTGGAGAATGTGTTATTGGTATAAAGGAAATAAAAGAAGATGCAATAGTAACTCCTCTTAAATGCGTTATTAGAAAGGCTACAGAGGCGGATGCAGAAAAGGATGCAGAAAATAAAAGAAAAGAAAAAGAAGCTTATGAAGTATGTTTAGATAAGATACACAAGCATCAGCTTGATATGAAACTCATTGATGTAGAGTATACTTTTGATAATAATAAGGTCATATTTTACTTTACAGCAGATGGAAGAGTAGATTTTAGAGAACTGGTAAAGGATTTAGCAGCTGTATTTAGAACCAGAATAGAACTTAGACAAATAGGTGTTAGAGATGAAGCAAAAATGATAGGTGGGCTTGGACCATGTGGTAGATCTATGTGTTGTTCTACTTTTTTAGGAGAATTTGCACCAGTATCTATAAAAATGGCCAAAGAGCAAAACTTATCATTAAACCCAACAAAAATCTCAGGTATTTGTGGTAGACTTATGTGTTGTTTGAACTATGAGCAGGATACTTATGAAAAAATAAGAAAAACACTACCTACTTTAGGATCTATAGTTGATACACCTTATGGTAGGTCACAGGTTATCGGAAATAGTGTTGTAAAAGAAGCTGTGAAAATAAAGATAAAACTTAATGGTAGCGATGAGGAAATAGTGGAGGTTAAAATTGAAGATCTGACATTAATCTCAGGAAGCTATGAAGATGCTGTAGTAGTGGAGGATACTAAATTAAAATTAGAATTGGTTGAAAATGAAGAAGATTCATATATAGTAAAAGAATTATTTAAAGATAACTAGGAGGATAGAGATGAGGTCAGTTATAAAAGTGTGCAATATGAGTACTTCAGATGATATTAGTAATATTAATGTAGCAATATCAAATAATCAAGGAGTTGTTGCTTGCCAAATAAATAGCGAAACTAAAGAAATAGAAATAATATATGATGATTATTTTGTTTCATTAGATAATCTAATTGAGTCCATTGAAGATGCTGGGTACGCAGTTATATAAATAAACAAATTTAAAATTTAATACATTATTATAAATACCGGATAGATAATTTAAATAATTACTATTCGGTATTTTTTTATCTAGTTTTTTATTATATTAAAGTGAAAGTATAATGGAGACATTTGAATACACTTTTTAAAATTGGAGATAATAATTTTGAAGGGAGCGTGAAATATGAAGAAAGTGGCAGTTCAAAATGGCTTAACCGCAATTAGCGATTACTTATGTAAAGAAGGATATAAAGTTAAAGAATTTGATAATAGAAAAAAAAATGCAGGTAATTTTTTAAACAAGTATGATGCAGTTGTTGTTACAGGCGAAAATCAGAACATTATGGGTATAGAGGATACTATATCAAACACTCCTATAATTGATGCAACTGGAATGACAGCGCAGGAGGTTGCTCAGAGAATAGATAAAAGTAATAAAGATTAGGCATATAGTAAAGTAAAAAATAGCCAGGTTGTTGATCTATATTCATGGATTGACAGCCTATTTTTTGTACTTAGAATTATTTAAATATATATTTATAAGATTATTGGTAACAAAAAAATATTATGTGTATGAGATATTTAAATTGTGTCAACAATTAAAATGTAAATAATTTACTAATAAATATGAAAGGGGTTATAAATATGAAAATGAAAAAAGGAATAATTAGTATATCTACTGTTGTTGTAGTAATATTAGGAGTATTTTTTGCTTTAAGGTTTATTGGAGGGCGAGAAAGTGCTACTAATGTAAAAACACCAGCAGAGAGTACAGTGAAAAGTGATAATTTAATACCAGAGGGAAATAATGAGCTATTAACAAATGAAGTAGTATCAAATGAAGTACAAAAGAATGAAAATGAAGTTGAAAATATCCAAGGAAAAACGACTAATGATATGGATTTAGCTTATATAAATGACAAAACAGATGTTGGAATATATACTGTTAAAAAGGATGATACAGTGTTTAGTATAGTACAAACATATATGCCTAGTCAGGATAAGATAAAAGTCCTCGAATTTATTAAGAATAGAAATAGTATGGATGAAAAATATAAAATTGAAGTGGGCCAAAAGTTAGTAATTCCTTATGAAAAATCAAATGATACATCTAAAGCTGTAGTTTCAGAGGATAATAATAGTAAGTATACCGTTAAAAAGCAAGACACTTTAACTTCAATTGCTAAAAATAATATGGCTACTTATAGTGTAAAACAGGCCATAGAAATATTAAAAGAAACAAATAAGATAGCAGATGAGAATGCCATAAAAGAGGGTACAATTATCTATATACCTAGATAATTGTAGTAAAAAAGAAGCATGTTTTGAGAAATTCAAAATGCGCTTCTTTTTTAATTTGCTAAATTTTAAGTATTTTCATTTTACTACTTTCAGCAAAAATAAAGTCACCATCTAAAGTCAGTAAAAAATCTATATTATTAAATTCAGCAGTAGCTAGGTGAAAAGCATCATTTACAGATAATAAGTTTTCACACATGAATTTTTTAACTAGAAAGATACATCCTTCAGTAATGTTAAGATATTTTATGTTTATAATTTTTTCAAGCTCAGATATTATTTCTACGGACTTATTATAATATATATTCAATAAATTTCTTTTCATGGAATTTTTTGAAATATTATCAAAATACCTTTTGTATGGGATATGAATAAGTCTATCTTCTTTCTTTTGCTTTAATATTTTTGTGTCATGTCGGCTAAAGCTATTTATTATAGACCTAATGTTGTCAATTGAGTTACAGGGCCTAGTATTATTTATTTTAGATTCGATGTCACTAATAAATAATTTGTAGAGTATTTGATTTAAAACTTCTGCAGATATGATGCTAGTAGTATAGAATTCAGAGCCACATTCAGAAAGCTGTTTTAAGCAAGATAAACAATCACTATGCTTAATATCATCATCATATATCAAGCTTAGCAGGAAAGAGGCGTCTAATAACACAGAATTTTTATTGAAAATTATATTTTTAAAAGGGTATAATATTAGTTCCATTTAAAACCTCATTAAAATCAATTATTATATAATTAATATATTCAACAATAGCTAGTAATAGTAGTTTTATAAACTATGAATAATGAATTTATTGGTTTATAAATATGTACCCTGTTGATTTAGTAACAAAACCTCTTGATTTAAAAACAAAAATTGAGGTATACTTCTCTTAATGCTATTTATATAGTTAACGTAAATTACAGAGAAAGGGGATATATAATGGAGTTTTTAAGAAATGATGAAACTTTAGATGATCTTAATTTAAAGGGTATTAAGGTTATTCAAAAAAAAGATGCATTTAGGTTTGGTATAGATGCAGTACTACTTGCTAATTTTGCTAAAGTAAAAAGAAATGCTAAAGTTGTTGATTTATGTACTGGTACCGGCATAATTCCCTTCATACTGGCAGGTAAAACGGACGCAAGTGATATAATGGGTGTAGAAATTCAAGAAGAACTGGTTGACATGGCTAATCGTTGCGCCCAGTACAATAATTTAGAAAAAAAAATAAGCTTTATATGTGGTGACTTAAAAAGCACAGAACTTATTAAAAGTATTCCTAAAGTAGAGGTTGTTACAGTTAATCCACCCTATAAGCTTCAAAATTCAGGACTTATAAATTTAAATGATAAAAATGCTATATCAAGACATGAGATTTGTTGCAAATTAGAAGACGTAATTATTGCAAGCAGAATTCTACTTAAAGATAGCGGAAGGGTGTATATGGTACATAGACCAGATAGATTGGTTGATATTTTATGCACCATGAGAAAGCATAAAATTGAGCCTAAACGTATAAGAATGGTGCATCCTAGTGTGAATAAGGCACCTAATATTGTACTCATTGAAGGACAAAGAGATGGAGGAACCTTTTTAAAATGGGAGACACCTCTTTACGTTCACACTGAGGATGGTGGGTATACTCAGGAGATCCAAGATATGTACAATTCAGATAATATTTAATGATAGGTACAGTTAAAACTAGAACAGGCTAATGCAAATATTACATAGTAAAGGATGATAAAAATGGTAGGAAAATTATACTTAGTTCCAACTCCTATAGGAAATCTAAAGGATATAACGCTCAGAGCATTAGAAGTGCTACAAGATGTAGATATAATAGCGGCAGAGGATACAAGGCAAAGCTTAAAATTATTGAATCATTTTAATATAAAAAAAACACTTATAAGTTACCATCAACATAATGAACAAGGAAAGAGTGAAAATTTAATTGAGCAGATTAAACAGGGTAAAAATATAGCTATAATTAGTGATGCTGGATCTCCAGGTATATCAGACCCTGGAAGTGTTATAGTTAAGAAGTGTATAGAGCAGAACATAAAATTTGAAGTATTGCCTGGAGCCACAGCAATCACTACTGCGCTTGTATATTCAGGTCTTGATACTACAAAATTTATATTTAGAGGTTTTTTACCTAGAGAGAATAAAGAAAGAAAGCCTATTATTGATGATTTGCTAAATAGAAGTGAAACATTAATTTTTTATGAAGCACCACATAGACTTGTAAGCACTTTAGAATTTTTGTATGAGAATATTGGTAATAGGAAAATATCAATGTGCAGAGAACTTACAAAACTTTATGAAGAAATAATTAGGCTAACTTTAAAAGAGGCTATAGAATATTATAAAGATAAAGCTCCAAGAGGAGAATATGTATTAGTGATTGAAGGTAAAAGTAAGGAAGATATAGATAAAGATGAAAGAGCCAAATGGGATATGCTAACTATAGAAGAACATATAGAAAGATACATAAATGAAGGTATAAGTAAAAAAGATGCTATGAAAAAAGTAGCAAAGGATAGAGGGATTCCTAAGTCGGAAATATACAAGCATTCATTAAACATTTAAACACATTTTAGGAGATATACCCCTGTTTCTGTAAGTGTGATTATAAATTTGCTTTAGAAATCCTTAGTATTGCAGCTCACAAGACAATATTCAAACTACTAAATGGTAAATTTATACAAAAAAATATGAAGGAGAATATATTTATACATATTATTATGAAATTACTTGTTCAAATATAGGAATATGTAAAAAAGTTTACATTTTAATCTGTGTTTTTCATTGAGATTTGGCATAAAGTAGGTTATAATAAAATTATTGAAAAAAACAGCAAAAACGTACAATATTTTGTTTTGATTAGGGGGAATTAGATTGCATAAAAAAATGATTTCATTGATAGTTATAATTGGACTAGTTACTACAATAAGTATGCCTACATTTGCAGATCCATTATCAGATAAGCTTAACAATCAAAAGAGTCACCTTGAGGATCAAAAGAGCGCATATAAAAAAGCACAAAGTGTGGTTGACAATATAGAGATTTCTATTGAAAAAATGGATGCAGACATAGAAAAGGTTTTAGCAGATGTACATAAAACAGAAGTTAAAATAGGTGAAACTCAGCAAGAAATAGAAAAAACAAAAGAGAGCATACAGGTTGCGGAGGCTAATATTAAAGACGAGGAAGATTTATTTAATAAGAGAATGCGAAGCATGTATATGAATGGTGTTGATAGCTATTTAGAAATTCTATTGGATTCAGAGGGAGTAGAAGATCTTATTTCAAGGGTTGAGAATATTAAAAAGATTGTTGAATATGATAATAAAATTATTGGAGAACTAACAGTTAAAAAGAGTAAAATTGAAGAGCAAAAGGTAGCACTTGAAACAGAAAAAACTAAACTAGTCGTTTTGAAAACTGATAATGAAAGTAAAATAGACAAGCTAACAGCAAAAAAGAAAGAACAAAACATATTAATTGCAGAAGCTAAAAAGAAAGAACAAACATATTCTAGCAAGATTGGTGATGCGGAGGCAATTGTTAATTCTACTATGAAACAAATACAAACAATAAGAGATAATACTCCAAAGTATACTCCATCTAGGGGATCATCATCACTTAGTTCGAATTCAGTAGTGGCTTATGCAAGTAATTTTTTAGGAACTCCATATGTTTGGGGTGCAGCAGGTCCTCAATATTTTGATTGTTCTGGTTTTATGCAATATGTATATGCTCATTTTGGAGTGAATATAGGTAGAACTACTTATGAACAGATAAATGACGGAACATATGTAGCTAGAGAAAATTTACAAGCAGGAGATTTGATTTTGTTTGGTTCAGAGTCAAATCCTCATCATGTTGGAATGTATGTAGGTAATAACTCTTATATTCATGCACCTTCTACTGGAGATGTGATTAAGATATCTGCATTAACAAGAAGTGATTATCTTACAGCAAGAAGAGTTAAATAATTTTGAAATTGAACAGGCTATTACAAATAGTCTGTTTTTTATACAAAAGAAAATATTGAGATTTTAAGTGTTTAGTAATATATGTTTTTGAAAACGCAAATAAAAAAGAATCCTATAGCTATAGGATTCTTTTTTATTTATGTTGGTAATTATAAAACCTAATTTTCTTGTTTAAGTTGTTCTAGGCAAGGTTTACATATATTTTTACCTCTGTAGTTGACCACATCTCGTGCATCACCACAGAAAATACATGCTGGTTGATATTTTTTTAGGATAATTAGCTCACCATCAACGTATATTTCTAAAGCATCTTTTTCAGCAATATCTAGAGTCCTTCTAAGTTCTATCGGGATAACAATTCTTCCAAGTTCATCTACTCTTCTTACAACACCTGTTGATTTCATAATAATTCCTCCTTAGGATAACAATTTACGACATTGTAATATTGGAATATTAATAAATATGACGTATAAAGTCAAAATTCTTACTAGATTAATTTAATTAATATTACAAAATTAATAATTACTTCCATCTAAAGATAATATACTACCATATTATACAAATGTCAATATTTTTTTAAAAAAAATACAAATTTTTACTTTACCTACAAACTGTTTAAAATCAATAAATAAGGCTTAAATAATTCTATAAACCCATAAAATTCAACGGAAGAACAGTTTTTTTATTGCTAAAATATACTGTAAGTAAAATAGTAATTTTATGGATATATACAATGATATAAATAAGTATATGTCGAAGGGTTGTACTAACAAGTAAATATGTGAGTCTGATATTTATATAAAAAGAAAAAGAAAACGTAAAATTTGAAATATGAGGCTATTTAAATACTAATAGGTACAAGTATAAATAAAAAATGCGAAAAAAAATTTTGTATTGTAAATATTGTAAAAATAAAGGAAATTTATTTCTGAAATATATTAAAAATATATTTTTTAAAATTATATTATAGGACACAGACAAATTCAATGCTTTTGATGTTTTTGTATAAAAAAAGCGTTATAGTTAATCAGTAAACGTTTATAAAATGAAGCTGGAGCTTAATATAGCTACAATCCCCTATAAAATATTAATAGACATGATTAAACATAATCTTACGGATAAAGGGATAGCTAAGTTTTTAGCGGATTATAGTAATTCATTGAAATAATATGGGAAACAAATAGCAGAAAAAAATAAAAATTGAAAGTAAAAAAGTAATTTCATACTCTTTGTTTCACATAGAATTAACAAGTTATACACAGTCCATAATGTACAATGTGGATAAAAAACCTATAAAAATAACTTTTATTATGTAAGACCCTCTAAATAGTGCTCTTAAAAATAAATTAAGTTGTCCACAACTTCTGTTGATTAAATGTTAAAAACTGTGGATAACTTTATTATAATATTTAAAATTTAGCTAATTGCAATATTAACTGTGAGTTAAATCAAAACTAATATAAAAACATTTATAAAATTGTATAATTATATATTGAAAATACAATTTTATATAAAAAAGATAAGGTTACTTTTGTTTAAGCGGTTAAAGGCCAAAAATGAAATATAAAATAACTTGTAATAGGGTAATATATACCTTAATATATATGTATATATGATATGGAGACTAATAAACATATTTTATTTAAGATAATAATTTTGGAAGGTGATAAATAGTGGATAAGGATAAATTTACTTTAGAAAATATAAATTTATTATCAAAAGAAATATCAGATAATAGTTTAATAACATATGAAGAATTACCCCAATATGACCTGTTTTTATCTCAAGTTATTGATTATTTAAATGATAAATTTGAGGCTGATAATTACACTAATAATATAGTACAGAATTATATAAAAAGTGAAGTTATATCAAAACCAGAAGATAGTAAAAAAAGAGGATATACAAAACTACATTTGGCTCAGTTGGTATTACTTAGCTATATGAGACCTATACTTACATCGGACGAAATTAAAAAGGTTTTTAGATTAGCGTTCAATGAAATTAATGATAGAGAAGATGATATTATTTCATGGGAAAATGCTTATAAGATTTTTTCCGATATGCAAAAAGAGAGTCTTGGTGATTTTATAAAAACTAAATTTTGTGATAAAGAAAAATTAGAAAAAATAATTGATACATTAGATTTAAAGGAAAGCGATAGGGAAAGAATATCTGTGTTTTTGGTTGTAATGACATTAGTATCTCAAGCTAGCACAATAAAAAAATTAGTTCAAAAGATCGTAAAGGAATATGAAAATTGAAAATTGAAACTTAAAATTTATAAAAAAATAAAAGATCCTATAAAAATAGGGATCTTTTATTTTTTGTTATTTACAAGAACTATTTGAAGTTTCAGACGTAAAAATTTTAAAAGAATCTCCAAATATGCTTTTAGTATATATAATCTCCGTATCTTCAAAAACGAATGAAGATTCATTATCTACTATAAAGTTTATTCCATTAACTGATTCTAGAATATCATCTTCTTGTTGTTCATCCAGAACAACTCCTAATATTGGACCGCCTCAACCAAAACCTTTTATAAGTAATCTAACTGAAGATTTACCCTTTTGCAAAAGTTGTTTGTTCAAAGCATTTTTAGTTGTTTCATTAAAAGAAATATTCATAAATTATCCTCCTTGTACCCACATGGGGTATGTGCTGTTACTAGTATTATATGCGTTTAATGTTATTATGTCAAATAAAAGATATAAATATAAAAAAAATTTTTACAAAATTTATTCATTAAATGTATATATTTATACATTTAATATATTGTTTTCTTTAAAATTTAAGAAGATAATTAAGAATTTTAATAAATCAACAGGAAATGGGCAGAATACTTATGCAACTAATATAAAATTCCATTGGTTGACAAGGATTGCATAACAGGATAGTATAAAAATATGGATAATTTTAATGAATTATAAAATAATAAAAAATAATAATTTGGGGGATTTAGTTATGAAAATAGTATTAGCATTAGGTGGAAATGCGCTTCAATCAGATCCTAAAGATAAAAGCTCAGATGCACAACTTAAGACTTGCAAGAAGACGGCTAAATCAATAGTGGATCTTATAGAAGAAGGCCATAGGATATCAATAGTTCATGGGAATGGACCTCAAGTAGGGCAAATTGTTGCAGCAATAGAAGGTGCTCAAAAATTTGATGAAGGAAATGTATTATTTCCATTTGATGTATGCGGGGCATTTTCACAAGGATATATAGGATATCATCTCCAAAATGCTATAGGTGAAGAACTAAGAAGTAGAAATATAGATAAGACTGTAGGTACTATAGTGACGCAAGTAGTTGTGGATAAAGACGATGAAGGATTTCAAAATCCAACTAAACCAATAGGTTCATTTTATACAAAAGAGGAAGCAGAAAAGTTACAAGCGCAGCAGGGTTATATAATGAGAGAAGATGCTGGTAGAGGATATAGAAGAGTTGTAGCATCTCCAAAGCCTATTGATGTTATTGAAAAGAATTTAATAAAAGAATTAGTGGATATGGGAAATGTGGTTATATCTTGCGGTGGCGGTGGTATACCGGTTATTTGTGAAAATGGAGCAGTTAAAGGGGTGGCAGCAGTTATAGATAAAGATTTTGCTGCTGAGAAACTTGCAGAAATACTAGATGCAGATGTGCTTCTTATATTGACAGGGGTAGATAGAGTTTGTGTAAACTATAATAAGCCAGACCAAAAGGAACTTGCCAAAATAACTATTGATGAACTTAATAATTATATTGATGAGGGCCAATTTGCTCCAGGAAGTATGCTTCCAAAGGTTGAGGCTTGTAAAAAATTTATAATGAATAATAAGGATAAAATGGCAATTATAGCATCATTGTCAAAAGCTAAAGAAGCATTAAAAGGATTGTCTGGAACAAAAATAGTATATTAATTATTCTAAAATTGGAGGTTAAAAGAAGATGGATAAGAGAAAAATCAATATTTACTCAGAAATAGGAAATTTGAAAACTGTTCTTATACATAGACCTGGAGAAGAAATTGAAAATCTTATACCAGAGTATTTAGAAAGGCTTTTATTTGACGATATTCCATTTATGAAGGTAGCTAGGCAAGAGCATGACAATTTCGCTAAGATATTAAAAGAAAATGGTGTGGAAACTCTGTACCTTGAAGATTTAGCAGTAGAAGCAATAAAAGATCCTAAAATTAAAGAACTATTTTTAGATGAGGTTATAGAAGAATGTGGTGTAAATGAGACTAAAATTATAACATCTATAAAAGATTATTTATATTCATTGCCAGAAAAAAAAATGGTAGATAAAGTTATGGCCGGAATAAGAAAAAAAGAAATAGAACTTAAAGAACATTATGATGAATATCCATTTATAATGGATCCTATGCCAAATTTATATTTTACAAGAGATCCTTTTGCATGTATTGGAAATGGAATAAGCTTAAATTCTATGAAAACTAAAACTAGAAGGCGGGAGACGATTTTCGGAAAATATATTTTCAAATATCACCCTGAGCTAAAAGATTCAGGTATTCCGTTGTGGTATGATAGGAATGAGGTATATAATATAGAAGGTGGAGATGAATTAATTTTATCCAAAGAAGTTATTGCGGTTGGTAATAGCGAGAGAACTGATAAAGAAGCAGTTATAAATATGGCTAAAAACATATTTGAAAAGGGAGAACATTTTAAAACAATTTTAGTTTTTGATATCCCAAAGACTAGAGCATTTATGCATCTAGATACTGTATTCACAATGATTGATTATGATAAATTTACTGTTCATCCGGGAATAGAAGGTACCTTAAAAGTTACAGCAATAACCTATGATTATAAAAATAAAGAATTAATAAGTAGAGAAGAAGAAGGAAGTTTGGAAAAAATACTCTCCAATCATTTAAAAAAAGATATCACTTTGATACGTTGTGGTGGTGGAGATAAAGTTATATCAGGTAGAGAACAATGGAACGATGGATCAAATACATTAGCTATATCTCCTGGTAAGGTAATAACTTATGAGAGAAATTATGTTACTAACGAGATTTTAGATAAAAACAATATAACAGTACTTCAAATGCCTTCTGGTGAACTATCAAGAGGTAGGGGTGGTCCAAGATGTATGTCTATGCCTTTCTACAGAGAGGATTTAATATAGTCAGATAAAATTAGAAATAAAGACAAGAGAGGAGAATTTATTATGTTTAACTTAAGAAACAGGAATTTTTTAACACTTATGGATTTTTCACCAAAAGAGATTAACTATTTTCTTGACTTGGCTAGAGATTTAAAAAGAGCTAAATATGCCGGTACAGAGAGGCAAACATTAAAAGGTAAAAATATAGCACTTATATTTGAAAAAAGCTCTACAAGAACAAGGTGTGCTTTTGAAGTAGGCGCACTAGACCAAGGAGCACATGTTACATATCTTGGACCTACAGGAACTCAAATCGGTAAAAAAGAATCTGTTGCAGATACAGCAAGAGTTCTTGGGAGAATGTATGATGGAATAGAATATAGAGGATATGGTCAAGAAGTAGTTGAAGAGCTTGCCAAATATGCTGGAGTGCCCGTATGGAATGGATTAACGACGCAGGATCATCCAACACAAATTCTTGCAGACTTCTTAACACTACAAGAACATTTTACAAAACCACTAAACGAAATTAAATTTGTTTATGCTGGTGATGGAAGAAATAACATGGCTAATGCTCTTATGATAGGAGCTGCAAAGATGGGTATGGACTTTAGAATAGTTGCTCCAACTTCATTATTCCCTGAAGAATCATTAGTTAGCAAATGTAGAGAAGTAGCTATGACTACAGGAGCGAAAATAACTATTACGGGTGATGTAGCAAAGGGTGTATTAGATGCAGATGTTATATACACAGATGTTTGGGTATCCATGGGAGAACCAGATGAAGTTTGGAAGCAAAGGATTAGTGTATTAAAACCATATCAAGTTAATATTGAAATGATGAATTTGACACATAATAAAGATACTAAATTTATGCACTGTCTACCAGCATATCATGATTTAAAAACTGGTGTTGGTAGAGAAGTATTTGAAAAATTTGGAATGAATGGTGTTGAAGTCACAGATGAAGTATTTGAAAGTCAAGCTTCTATAGTATTTGATGAAGCTGAAAATAGAATGCATACAATAAAAGCAGTTATGGTGGCTACATTAGGAGATTAATATGGCATCATCTTAGGTGATGATTTAAATGTAGAATTTGCATTTTTAACAAGAAACTTTCGGATTAATTCTGAAAGTTTTTTTGTTCTATATTTTATATACTCTATTCATATGGTCTTTAAAAAATATATAGGTGAATATATCAAAGTTAATAATATTTTTAGCATAAATAGCTATATATCATAATATTTATTAATTTATAGTTAATAAATATAAAAGGGGTAGATATATATGCTAAATAAGATACCATTGTTAATTTATGATATTTTTGGGGACAAAGTAGAGGTTATGAATTATACAAAAGTTTACTTTCAAAATAAAAATGTTGAGGGGTATGTACTTCATGTAGAGCAACATGATAGAATTACATCAATAAATGAGTTTGACCTCGAAAAGAGAGAAGATAAGTATTATTGTACTAGAAAGTTATTTAGTTAATTTAAATTTAAACATGATTTTTAAGAGGAAATTATTCAATCATACAGGCTTTATAATTCATAAAACTTGTGTGATTTATTATGCTTGTAGTATTATAATATATTTGTAGTATAATCTAATAATGATGACTATATTTTAGCTTGCTAAATAGAAAACATTATCTAGAAATGAGTTAAGATTTTAGAAAAATTAAATGTGAAATATAGAGAGTCTTGAGAAAGGTATGTTTATCTATATTATAAATAGAAGCATAATAACAATAATTGATACAGGGGGTAAAATATGCTAAGCCAGCAAGAGAAAATAAAGGTTTTGGAAAGCTTTGCAGAAGAAAATCAACCTATTGAAATAATAAATGAATTAAACGATGGGGAATCTGGTGCAGCTGTGTATACTGTAGAATTTGGTGAATCTCGAAAACTTGGAGTTTTAAAGATTCAGGAAATGAATGAGAGTGGACTGCATAATAAAGCATTTTTACAATCCAGGGAGAATTCAATTGAAGGATATATACCTAAAATTATTGATGAAGTGGAAATTAAGTGCCTAAATAATTTAAAAAGATTTGGAGTGCTATATGAACTTGGGGGTGACAATGTACTGGGAATTAAAACACTAAAATATTCATTGGAAAATGAATTAGCATTAGTTAAGCAAACCTCAGAACAGGTAGCTAAATTTTTGTATACTTGGAATAAACCACATACTTCAGAAATTAAATCTCCTTTTGATATAATGAAAACATCTCTAGGTTATAGATTTATGGATGAAAAACAAATAAAGGCATTTGAAAACTTAATGATTGATGAAGATAAAAAATGGCTAGTAATTGATGGGGTTGATAAATTCTTCCCTAATCCATATAAATTCTTTACAGATGCAGAGGTTTGGGATGGTAAGGAGATAAAGTATTTACATTCCTGCATACATGGTGATTTTCATGGTGGGAATATAATTGTTTCAGTGAAAAAACCATCTATTATTGATTTTGGAAGTTATCAAACTCATAGTAATATTTTTTATGATACAAGGTATCTAGAATTACATTCACTTATGGATTATTTAAAATTTGACAATAATAAACAAAGAAAATTTTGGATTAGTTTATGTGAAGAATTAACTAAAAATGTGAAGTATGTTGATATACCGGATGGAGATGGTGCTAGTATACTTAGAGATATAATACCTGAATTAAGGCATGGTATAGACTATTTGCTTTCAGATTCCAGAAATAAACTATATGAGCCATCTTTTTATTTAGCTGGAGTCGCTGCAGGATTAAACTTCATTCGTAAAACAAAGGATGAAAATAAAAGACTGGCAGCAATGATATATACAATGTATAATTTAAGAGCTGTTTTAAAGCATGAACTTATAGATCTATATAATCCTAGTCTAACTTCATGTGCCAGTTTTCAATGGTTTTTAGATGAAAGCTCAATAAATGATTATTTAGATAAGGAATCAATATATAAGATTGATCAAAAGGCATACCATATTTCAGGCATAATAAAAAATAAATCTATAGAGCTTACTGTAGAGCCTATCATAAACTTAAACAGCGGGAAGGTTAAGTCATTAGAAATACTAGTTAGGGATTCAAGATTAGAATTTTTTCCGGATGAGATGTTTGAAAAAGCTAGGCTTACCGGTGACTTAGAAAAGCTTACATTGCTTGCTTGCGATAAATTGTGCAATTATCTAGATAAACTGAAGCCGTTTATTGAAGAAGGGCTATTTTTTAAACTTCAATCAGATACAACAAGGCACACTATTAAAAAAGTTATTAGAAAATTACAGGATACAAATTTAGTTTTAGAAATCACTCAACGTATACCAAGAAGCGCGTTTTGGAGGAATTTTGCCAAGGAACTAAAATTTAAGCTAGCTATGGAGAATTATGGAGAAGGAAACTCTAATATGGTGGAGCTAATAAAGATGAAGCCACATTTCATAAAGATTTCTCAACAAATCGTTAGAGATGTTAATAAAGACGAAATAAAAGCATTGATGGTAGAACACATGGTTAGAATGGCTATAAAAATTGACATGAAAATTATAGCAGAGGGAATAAGAACTTTAGAAGAAAAAGAAAAATTAATAGAACTAGGAGTTTCATATGGTCAGGGTACATATTTTTCTTCTGCCATGCTTATTGACCATGCAGACTATGAAATTTGGGAAAGAGGATTTTAAAATTTTAATTATGAAAGGACATTTCTTATATAAGAAATGTCCTTAGTTTTTATAATTTATACGGTGTTATTGAATTTTATTTTAAAAGACATATGGCATTTGAAGAAATTCCTTCTAATCTGCCTGTAAAACCAAGGCCTTCTTCAGTAGTAGCTTTAATATTAACCTTATCTATAGGCAATTGTAATGCAGTTGCAATATTTTTCACCATATAGGGAATATGTGGTGCCATCTTAGGGCTTTGCGCAATTATTGTAGCATCAATATTTTCAATTATATATTTACTATTTTTAATTAAACTGCCTACATGTTTAAGTAAGACAATGCTAGAGACACCTTTATATGTAGAGTCAGTATCAGGGAAATGCTTCCCAATGTCTCCAAGAGCTGCAGCACCGAGTAGAGCATCCATAATAGCATGAACAAGAACATCTGCATCTGAATGCCCCAATAAACCAGTTTCGTTAGGTATGTTTACCCCGCCAAGTATTAAGCTTCTTCCTTTAACTAATTTATGAACATCGTATCCCATTCCAATTCTCAAGCAAATTACCTCTTTTCAATTTGATTTGTTAACATTTTAGAACTTCAGCTGATGATTTTAATATATCATTTTCTAAGAAGGTAATCAAGAAATTTATAATCAGCAAATTTAAATATGGTATTAGTAATATGCACACCTATAAGAATAGCCATTCATAGGCTTATAGTAAAGAAAAAAATTATAGAAAAATAGATAAAAAGTTATCAACATGTTATCCACAAAACTGTGGATAATGTGGATAACTTTAAAAAAATATTTTGAATAATTTAATTTAAAAAGCATATATTTACATTGTATTTTTAAAAATATCTGCAATTAATACTAATAATCAGTCACAAACATCAATTCCACAAGTTATACACAGGGTAATTGTGGATAATGTGTATAAGTCTCCAATAGTATATATTAATTTTTGAAAAAGCGACATATTTTCACAATATTTGTGGACTAGTAAATGTTAATGTGTATAATCTGTTAGTCTAAAGAAAAACAGGAATGTATTTTAAATAGATAATAAATTTATAAAAATTTATGGTAATACTAGTAAAAAAGAGAAATATTTAAGGATAATTATTTTGAAGCATCTTCAGTTTTAATTGAATTAGAGATTAATTCATTGATACCTAGTAGTTCCTTCGATGTTAGGTATCTCCATTTGCCAAGGGCTAAATTATTTATAGAGACATTCATAATTCTAAGCCTCTCGAGTTTTACAACAGCATAACCTAAATGCTCACACATTCTTCTTATCTGACGATTAAGCCCTTCTGTTAAAATTATTCTGAAAATATATTTGCCTTCTTTTTTTACAAAACAATTTTTAGTAATAGTATTAAGTATGGGTATGCCGTTTGCCATACTTTTTATAAAATCAGAAGATACAGGTTTATCCACAGTAACAATGTATTCTTTTTCGTGATTATTACCTGAACGCAAGATTTTATTTACAATATCTCCGTCACTTGTTAGAAAAATAAGACCTTGGGAAGGCTTATCGAGGCGACCAATAGGAAAAATTCTTTTCGGAAAATTTATAAAATCTATAATGTTTCCCTTAATCTTATGTTCTGTAGTACAGGTTATTCCAACAGGTTTATTGAAAGCTAAATAAACGAATTCTTCTTTAGTTTTTAATGGCTGCCTGTTAATTTCAATATAGTCGGATTTAGATACTTGGGTGCCCATTTCAGGTATTTTACCATTTACGGTGACCTTTCCTGCATCAATTAATTTATCCGCCATACGCCTTGAACAATAGCCAGTTTCACTAATAAATTTATTTAATCTAGTTTTTGAATCATTATTATCGTAGGTCTGGGTTACATTATTTTCTTTTTGGTTATGTATGGTCTTCATATTACACCGTCCTTTGAAATTATAAAGTAAAATTAAGTTGAATAATTCATATTATATGGTAAAATAGTTATAATATATGGTTAAATAGTCATACAGATAGAAGCAATTTTATAATTATTGGACAAACTGTTGTTTAACAAAAGTATTAATTTATTTAATTATATTAAATAATGTGCCAAATATAAAGGAAAATAGCAAATTAATTAATTTAATTTTGTAGTAAAGATGTTGCATAGTCCACCTTAGTGGATTTCCAATAAAAAGTATAGGGGGAAGATAAATTGATAAATAAATTGTTTTCAAACAAATTGATGTTATGCTTAGGCATAATGTGTTGCCTATTTATATTTATTCCAAATACTGTTATAGCGGCTCCAAATCCGATTCAGTGGGGACAAAAGACTGTAAATGTGAAGTCTGATAAAGTATGGAAGATTAAGTTTAACCAGGAAATTAATGTGGACAACATTGCAAAAGGTGTTAAGATTTATAATCCTGTTGGAATTTCAGCGGATGTAAATATATCTTATGATTCTAATAATAATACAATAATAGTACAACCGCCAGTTTCTGGATATTTACCTGGGCAAACTTATTCACTACAAATAAATGATACTTTAAGGGCCTTAAACAGTAATCAACTTAAGACACCTATAATTATGAGTTTTACTATAGCAGTACCAGATAATGGACAATTAAAAGATGAAGGTAATAAGAAATATGTTTATAAGTCATATGATACGACATTAGATCAAATGGTAGGAGTGCAAAGTAAAGACAAGCCTATTAATTACGTACCTAATTATCCGGATTTAATCCCTAGTGATATAGATATTCGTAATTATTTGAATCCTAAAAACTTTGAATATCATGATTATGCTGTATATCAATTTTTAACACTAAATTATGTTGAAGGGATTAGTTCAGAGGAATTGGATAGTGCATTAACGGGACAGGGAATATTAGAAGGACAAGGGAAAACAATTTTAGATGCTTGTAAGGAATATGATGTGAATCCAGCCTATATTATTGCCCATGCCATATTAGAAAGCGGTCATGGAAAATCACAATTATCTATAGGTTATCCAGTATGCATGGTTGCGGGCAAAGCAGTTCCAAGTAAAATTACATACAATATGTTCGGGATTGGAGCATGGGATAGTGATCCTCTTAGATTAGGCTCAGAAAAAGCTTATACAGAAGGGTGGTTTACTCCAGAGGCAGCTATAGCAGGGGGCATTAAATGGATTTCTACAGGGTATATAAATAAAGCTATTTCTAAGCAAAATACATTATATAAAATGAAATGGAATCCAATCGTCCCAGCAACAAATACTGATCGTCATCAATATGCCACAGACATAGCATGGGCATATAAGCAGAGTTATTATATTAAAGCAATTCTTGATAAGTGTACGAATGCAAAATTAACATTTGAAATACCTCAATATAAATAGTAATAAGGGTATCCTGTATAGGATGCCCTTATTCAATTGAAGCTTGTCCATTATTGTTTATAAACACTTTAAAATTATGTGTGCCAGCATATTTTTGAAAATCACTTAAATCAATAGGAGCGTTGTCTTTATTTCCAGAAATAAATATAGAAATTTTGAAGCCGTCGTCCGCGTGTGCTTTAGTTAAGTATTTTTGCTTAATAGATTCATCTAAAATAATATGCAAGGCCTCCGATAAAGACTTATTTTCTAATGGTAGTAGTTCTTTTACTTTATAGCCTTTAGAGTTAATGCCCTCAACTTTTTTTATCTTATTTGAACTGCTTACCTCCATTTTTATAGAACAATTCATGTCTACTATAACGGAAAAATTGTATTTATTATTCAAATATAATTTTCTGATTGAAAACATAAGCAATAGTATACAAAAGATGGATAACAAATATTTCCAATAAACTGATTTTTTAAATTCTTCTCCTGCATATAATTCACCTATTTTAGGATCTGCAGTGTGCTTTTCAAGAGTTGCAAATTCTTTATTTGCAGTTATGATATACACTTTATTTTTTTCAATATTAATTATTTTACCAGCTTTACGCATAAGACACCTCTTTCATAGGATAATAGTAGTTAGGGTAAATATTTAATAATACTTGACATAAGGTGAAAAAATTGGTATTTTCATTATAGAACATACAAAATTATTAATAATGAATAGAGGTAGATTATGAAAAAAATTTCTTGGATTAATGATTTATTTTTCATATGCATAGGGATTATATCAAGTATTATATATATTCGTATTAAAATTAAAAGGGTAACTATTAAAAAATCCAAAGAATTTGATAAAAAAATTAAGACTACTATTGACATATTTAAATCTACAACAGATATAAAAGGAATTTTTAAGTCATTAATAGATAATTTATATGAAATTTTAGACTATGATGCTGCTATAAGTGTATTAAAAACTGATAATGAATTTAAACTTATGGCTTGTCGTGGTTATGCAGAGAAAATAGATTTAAATAGCTATTTACAAGAGAGCAAATGTATTGAACTTATAGAGAAAATTATAGAGTGTGGTAAGCCTAGTTATATAAAGGATTTAAATAAATCTGAATATACAAATTATAACACTTGCTTTCAATTAGTATTATATCACATGAGAAGCATACTTATAGTTCCAATAATATATAAAAAGAATATATATGGAATAGTTATTATATTAAAGTGTAAAAGGTCAGCATACAATGAAACTGAAAGAACTAATGCTTTTTCTTTTGTTAGGGAAGTAGCTGTAGCCATAGAAAATGCTATGCTTTTTCAAAAACTAAAAGATATGGATACGATGAAAACGGATTTTTTATCTACTGTTTCTCATGAACTTAGAACACCATTAACCTCTATTATTGGTTTTGCAGAAATGGTTAAGAGAAAATTTGAAGGCTCTATAGTGAAAGAACTAGATCTTAAAATTGAAAAGAATCAAAATGCAGTAGTTAAAATAAGGAGAAATGTAAATATAATTTTATCAGAAGGAGAGAGATTATCTAGCCTTATAAATGATTTGTTAGATATATCAAGATTGGAAGCGGGAAAATTTAAATTAAATATGATGGAAATGGATATGGAAGAACTTATTACTGAGGTAATAACATTAACAAATCCAATTATTAGAAATAAATCGCTTCAAGTTATACTAAGCATAAGAGAGCCACTTCCCAAAATTATGGCAGATAGGGATAAAATAATGCAGGTGATAATTAATCTTGTTTCTAATGCTATAAAATTCACGCAGCAAGGGTGCATAGTATGTACAGCAAGAGTAGTGAAAGAGAATATTATAGTATGTATTAGTGATACAGGTGTAGGTATTAGGGAGGAAGATAAAAAATTTATATTTGAAAAATTTAGTCAAGTTGGAGATACACTTACAAATAAACCTAGAGGTACGGGGCTAGGACTAGCTATATGTAAGCATATTATTGAAGAGCATGGGGGAGAGATATGGGTTGAAAGTGAAACTCAAAAGGGAACTGATTTTTCCTTTAGTATACCTATTTTGAGGGTGAAAATATAAAGGTTCGCGAAGGCACTACTGGGGGGTAAAAAATGAGAAAAAAAATGTTTATAATTAGTTTTATAGCATTGTTTTTGGCTATAATAGGATTTCAGTATAAAGTGGAATATGATATAAGGTCGCAGTCACCATCTGCTAAGTGGAGTAAAGAAGTTGCTATATCTACCGGAGATGTTACATGCTTCCCTAAAATATTAAAAGATTATGAGAATAATATAGTAGCATTTAATGATGGGGACAAGTTACGACTTACAAAAACAGATGATTTAGGTAAAAAGATTGTGGAGAAAAGCTTTGACACTAAAGGTGATTTAATTAAAGAAGTTAATTTTTTAAAGTCACAAGATTTTTTTTATCTTAGTTATAATTCTTATGAAAATGGTACTAATTCATTAAAAATTATAAAATTGGATAAAGGATTAAATAAGGTGGATTCATCTATAATAGAAAATATAACTGAGACCTATCAAATAGGAGATGATATTTTAATAGTTGGATATAAGGACAAAATTCAAGTATTAGATATGGCTAAAAATTCTACAAAGGATTTTAATATAAAAGGAGCAACTTTATTATCAGGTGTAAAAACTAAAAATGGAATTATGCTTACATATTGTAATGGAGAAGAAGGATTTAGTTATATAACTATGGAGAAAGGGGTGGCATCTGGGCCTAAATCAGCAGGAGTGCTTAATAAAAGTGAAGCTATGATATTTATACATACTGCTACCTCTAGTGATAGTAAAAATGGATATTTATTAATAGAATACAGTGTGCAAGGAGAAGTTGTCGGGACTAGAATTTTAGAATTTGCATTAGATGGAAGTAGCAAAAATTCTAGTGAATTGTATATTGATAATAATAAATATATATATAATGTAATTGGGAGCTATTCTAAGGACGGTGCTAGGTTTTTTGCCACAACTGATAGAATATTTGGAACTAAAGATAAGCAGCAAGGGATAGTTGATTTTATCTTAAAGGATAACAAGGTAAGTAGTTATAGCTATGTAACTAGACTAGCTGGACTTTCTACTTATCCTGCAATAAATGGAGAGATAATTGCATACTGTAGTTATATTAAGCCAGATGTGTATGGGGTTTACTTAGCATCACAAAATCAGGGGTTTAAGGTAGCTAATAATGTCCATTTACCCATAGAAACAAAGCAGGCAACATTAAATACACTGCAAGGTGTTGTATACAGCTTAGTTTACATAATATATCCTATTAAATGGTTAATGCCTATAATACTTCTAATAGCTATTATGACTTTTATCTCTTTTAATCTTTCAGAAAAGAAAAAGAAAAGATATTTCATACTTATTTCTATTGTGAGTTTTGCATTAAAAATATCAACGGTATTAGAAAATTCCTATGGAGATAGACTGTATTTACTTCCACAAATGTTAGCACATAAATGGGTTGGAATACTTATATGCGCCTTTATAAGCACAATATGTTATTGTTTTGGATATAATCTCTACAGTGAAGATTTAGAAGGAATGGTTATTGGTAAGTTTGGTATAGCTTTGTTATTGGATGCTATGTTAACTATGATGATATTTGTGCCCTTCTTTCTTACAATTTAACATTATATAGGAAACAGCTTGCGGAAAACAATGTGGATAACTTTTTTATAGATGAGAGTTAAAATAATATTTATAAATTTTTATTTGTTAACAAATGTTTTTATACGCAAAAAAAAGTATATATTACGTATAATGCATTGAAGCGAGCTTTAGAACTTCTTATTTTATTTTTAATTGATATGCGTTTAGAAAAATATATGTTTGAGCGACAGCGAGTTTATATTTTTTAGCAGATTAATTAAAAATAAAATTAGTAGTTCTTAGCAAAGTGACTGCATTAATCGTATTGCAATACGCGTAATATATACTTTTTTTTTTATTTTTATAGTATGGGAGAAAGTAATCTTGAAACGGATTCCTTGATTTTAACAATAAAGGTTCTGTTAGTATATTTTTCTAGAGTTAGCTCATCACAGAATTTTAGGTCATCATTAAAATAGACATCTAATTGTGAAGTTATTTCCTTATCATATATAAAAGCATTGATTTCAAAGTTCAGTGTAAAGCTTCTAATATCTAGATTAGCAGTACCTACAGAGCTTATAGAACCATCAATAGAAAGAAACTTACTATGAAGAAATCCCCTAGTGTAGGTATAACATTTGACACCAGATTCTAATAGATCTCCCATATATGAAGTAGATGCCCAATATACAAAGGGATGATCAGGTTTACTTGGTATAATTATACGCACATCTACTCCAGATAGCGATGCTATTCTTAAAGCCTCTAAGATACTATCATCTGGAATAAAATAAGGAGTTTCTATAAAAATATTTGTTTCGGCTTTACTAATCATTTTTAAATATCCATTTTTAATAGAATCGAATGTAGAATTAGGACCACTTGAAACCATTTGAAGTCCGGTTTTGCCAAGGTGAGGTCTGTGGGGAAAATACTTGCTATCGAAAACTGAATTTTCATTAGCAGCAAATCTCCAATCCATTAGAAAATGCAATTCTAATGCATCTATTGCATCCCCTTGTATGAATAGATGTGTATCCCTCCAAAATCCAAATTTTTTAGAGTGCCCTAAATATTCATCTCCAATATTAAAACCACCTATAAAGGCATATTTACCATCAATAGTGCAAATTTTACGATGGTTCCTAAAATTTACCCTAAGATTTATATAAGGGAGAAATGGTGGAAAGAAACAAGCAATTTTACCGCCGGCTTCAGTTAAAGAGGCGAAAAACGATTTGGGAACCTTAAGGCAACCCATACCATCATAGAGCAATTTTACTTCTACCCCTTCTTTAGATTTTCTACACAGAATTTCAAGAATGCATTTTCCTAAGGTGTCATTTTTAAATATATAATATTCCATATGAATATATAAAGTTGCAGCTTCTAAGCTCTTTTTAAGTTGATCAAATTTAGATTTACCATCAATAAATATAGTTACTTGGTTATTGTTAGTGTAAAAGGCATTATCGCTACAAAGGTTAAGTTCCATCATATCAGAATATTTATTTAAAAATGGATTAGTTTTAATTAAATCTTCGTTATTTAGAAATTCCTTTTGTTTGTCTATAATTGAGGTAAGATTTTCTTTTTCTCCTTTTTTTAAGGAAAATAGTTTTTTCCTTTTTAGATTTTGACCAAGAAATAAGTATAAAACAAACCCTATACTAGGTAAAAATAGTAAAACCATAAGCCAAGTCCAAGTGCTTGCAGGATTTTTTCGCTCAATAAACACAACGGCTATGGCGAAAAAAATATTAATAAAAAATAATAAATTAAAAAACCGTAATAATAGTTCATTTGTAAACATAAGATCCTCCAAAAAATTCATTATATATTATAATTATAGTATACATATAAAAATGCATAAAAAACCATATAAACGAAAATTTCCATGTTTTTACTGAATATTATCGTTTATAATTTAGAAGTTTTTAAATTTTATAATTATATTAGTAAAGGAAAAGTGAGTTCTATGGTATAATAAAAATGAATTACTAAAGTGAATTTATGGGGGATAAGGGTATGGGTTTAGTTCATAGGATAGTTGATGAGGAAATAAACCAGTCCTTAAAACTTATAAAAGAATTAGAGCATATAGTGAATGAAATCCAGAAAAATAAAGAGCTGTTTAGTTCTGACATTCAAAATATGTCCTTGGGTGATAAACAAAATATATTAGATAAGTGGGTAAATTATGTAGGATGCTATAATGGATTAAATGAAATCAGACAAAAATATAAAAATGAACTTACATTAAAGCATAGGGAAGATTCACATATTAAATTTAAAAATGTGTTATTAATTTATGCTTCAACTATAGCAATACGTAAAAATTCTGTGTTATTAGCTAATATTATAGACAAAAACAAGTATTTGGAGTCAATGTTTAACGAAAGTAGGCCTCAATACAATATTAATAAAAAACAGTATTATTACATTACACAAGAAATTACTGAAATTTCTCAAATGATATCTTTGTTTAAAAATAAACATTATTTTGATTTCATGGTAAGTTGTTATGAAGTCTATGAATATGAAAGCTATGAAAGTGAAAAAAAACTGTTAGATTATGCAAGTAACAATTATTTAAATCTAATAAAACTTGTTAAAAATCATAGAAATATCGTTTTTAATAATATGATTGATTTCTTTGGGAAAAATGCATTTGATTTTTGGTTTCCATTTCAAAAATGGATTGCTATAAGTATTACTGGGGTTGATTATTCTAGTAGAAAAGAGAAGTATGTTAGTAATGAAGATATTAATATTATAAAAGGTGAGTTGCTACCAGGAGATATACTTTTAAAGAGAAATAATTATCAACTAACCAACCTAGGATTACCAGGATTTTGGACTCATTCTGCTATTTATATAGGCGAGTTAGAGGTGCTAGACGATTATTTTGTGGACATGTCATTAGGAAATTTTTTGCGTGTGTCTGATTACGTAAAAAATGTATATCCTAAAGTATATGATATCTTATGTGATAAAAGTAAAAACAATAGACAGTACATTATAGAAGTTGTTGCTCCTGGTGTGGTAATAAATCCTCTAAATGCTATTGCAAAAGTTGATTATTTTTCTGCGCTGCGCCCTAAGCTATCTAAAGATGATAAATTAAAAGCACTATTTACAGCTTTTGAATACTTAGGGAAGTTATATGATTATAACTTTGATATTATGACGGATAATGCACTGTTTTGTAGTGAACTAATTTATAAGTCCTATTTATGTTCAAACAATAAGAAAGGACTTAATTTTAAATTAGAACCTAAAGCAGGTAGATTATTACTCTCGCCTAATAGTATTATTGAAAAATTTGATGCAGAATTTGATAGTGAGGATTCAGAATTTGATTTTGTAGTATTTTATGATGGTAGTGAAAGAGAAAGAAAAGCAATAAGGAAAAGTGCAGTGGATTTAAAAACAACTTGGAAGTTGAACAAGTGGTCAATAGTAAAGCGTAAGATTATTTCAAATACAGAAACAAGGTATCCTATTGTAAAAATTAATTCAGCACTATCAAAGTTAAGGATTATTTTATACGGGATGTTTTACTAATTGCGATATATGTATATAATATAAAGTATGTATTAAAAAATATTTAAAATATTAGATCAAACTCTAAAATAGAAAGTAGGATAAATAAAATTATGAGAAATATTAAAATTGTAATAGAATATGATGGTACTAAGTACAAAGGATGGCAAAGACTTGGAGATAGTGATAATACAATACAACACAAAATCGAAACTGTTTTAAGTAAGATGGCTGGAGAAAACATTGAAATTACTGCTTCAGGTAGAACAGATGCAGGGGTACATGCAACAAATCAAGTTGCAAATTTTAGAACAGAATGTACAATGTCAGATCACAAAATCCGTAGTTATTGTTATGAGTATTTGCCAGAGGATATTGTGGTGAAATCAGTACAAGAAATGGATTTGAATTTTCATGCTAGATATAATGCTAAAGCTAAAAAATATGTTTATAATATTTGTAACAACAGAGAGCACAATGTGTTTAATAGAAAATATGAGTATCATATACCACAATCTCTAAATGTTGAAAATATGAGAGAAGCATCAGAAGTTTTAATAGGAGAACATGATTTTCAAAGTTTTACAACTCTTAAAAGCAAGAAAAAATCTACTGTTAGAAATATTTATACTATAAACATTGTAAAAGAGGATGGAAACATAGAAATTAGTGTTCAAGGAAATGGATTTATTAAGAATATGGTAAGGATCATAGTTGGAACTCTTGTTGAAGTTGGCCTAGGTGAAAAAACCGTGGCTGATATCAGTGATATTTTAGATAAAAAGGAAAGAAAATATGCTGGGCATATTGCACCGGCTAAAGGATTATTTTTAGAAGAAGTTAATTATTAAGAATATTGAGATAAACAGGTCATAATTTGTAAAATAGATGACTTGAAATTAAATATAATAAAAGCACCACATTCCCCAATATATAATATATTTGGGAATGTGGTGCTTTTATTATTAATAGTTAAATGTAATTTGTATAGCTTTGGGAAAACTATAGTATACCTTCATTTTTTAATATATCCTCAATCTCATCAACTTTCTTAGAAAGAGTATGGAAACTTTCTTTTAGTGCATTTTTTGAAAGAGGAGTTTCTTTTATAGTTTTCTCTAGCACCTCTATAGTTTCTAGTGCATCATCAATACCCTTTTGTGCTAATTTTATATTATCTTCACTCATTTTTTTAATCTCCTCTTTATATTATTTATTATTCTTATAAACTTTATTTTTAACATCTTTTAAAATAGAATCTAGTCCCTTAAATTTCAAGTCAGGAAAGGCTTTTATAAGTCTTGAATAATCAGGATGTTTTTTAATGTATAAGGAATCATGTTTTATTTTAAGTTCTTTAATAATATTTTCAACTTCAGATTTCTTTTTACTAACTTTCATTTCAGCACTTTCGATTAATCCATCTAATCTGAGTTTAAGTTCGGATATATCTCTAGTATTCCCTAAATTTAATTTAAACTCTGAAAGTTTATCAGTTAGGTCTGAGTAAGCTGTATTTAACTGAGTTAACATGGATCTTAATTTAATTACTGTTATTACAGTAATTGTAAAGTCAACGATAAAATATATAAGCATAAAATAGAAAAGTACTATGCCGGGTTTAGGTGGTATTACATTCACTAGATAAACAATATATGGATGAACTACCTTCAAAACAAACATGGAAACAATTCCCCATATTATAGAGAATGATAAGCAAATCCTTCCATGAAGATTAAAGGGCTCTTCACTGTAATCCCACCAAGTACTATTAAATGCAGTTTCTAGAACATAGCCTGTTACATATTCAAGAATAGAGGTTGTAAATATTGAACCTATAAAAAGTAAAATATAATTATCTTCTATAGGTTTTAGCAAAATAATTATTGAAAGAGTTCCAAACCCATAAATAGGACAAAATGGACCGTGGAGGAAGCCTCTATTAACAAATTCTTTATTCTTTATTGTAGAGTAGACTGTTTCAAGACACCAGCCCATAAAAGAATAGATAATAAAATAATAAAAAAGTGTAAAAATATTAGAATTTAAAAAAGGTATATTAATCATAAAATAACTCCTTTTATATCGTTAATTATATATTCAACAAGAAAATAATAACACAAAATGTACTTTTATTATAGTGTGTGCAATGAATTAACTAATAATAGGTGTAATTAAATAAATATTATTATAGGCAATTATAGAGAAATAAATACATATACATTAATATTATAGGACTGAGGGTGATGGTTAATTTAAATTCTAGGAGGAAAATATATGATAAATATTATTTGGTTTTTAATATTATTTCTTGGGATAATTATTGGCATTTTTACAGGAAAAGGAGAAATTTTATCAAAAGCTGTTGTTTTAGGAGCATCTGGTGCTGTGGAACTGGTAATTGGTCTGATTGGAATGATGTGTCTTTGGTGTGGAATAATGAAAATTGCTGAAAAAAGTGGACTAACTGATAAATTGGCAGGGGTACTTAGGCCAATTTTAAAAATCATATTTAAAGGGAGTGGTAAAGACCAGAAAGCAATGTCCAGTATTACTATGAATTTAACAGCAAATATGATGGGATTATCTAATGCAGCTACTCCCTTTGGTATAAAAGCTATGGAGGAGATGCAGAAAACAAATAATGAAAAAGATACAGCGAGTAATGATATGGCTTTATTTTTAGTGCTAAATGCTGCCTGTATTCAGTTTCTACCTACAACGGTTATATCTATAAGGGCTGCTTATAATTCTCAAAATCCAGCAATTATAATACTCCCAGCCATAATTGCCACTGGCACTGCTGCAATTTTAGGTATAGTTTATTGCAAAATTTTACAGAGGTATTTTTAATAAAAATATATGCATATTCATATTAAAATTCAGATAAGGTAGGTGGATAGGTTGATTTTAGGTAATTTATTAGCATATATTTTAAAGGGTACAATTCCAATTATTATTGGATTGGTGGTAATATATGGAGTTATTAAAAAAGTAAAGGTATATGAGTGTTTTGTTGAAGGGGCTAAGGAGGGAATAACTATTTGTCTTAAAATTTTTCCCTATCTTCTAGCTATGATTATAGCCGTTAATGTATTTAGAGCCTCCGGAGCTTTAGACTTTTTAATTTATTTAGTAAAACCAGTTGTTGTGTTTATTGGACTCCCGCCTGAAGTTGTTCCTCTAGTTTTAATAAAACCACTTTCAGGAAGTGGGGCTCTTGGAGTATTTACTGACATCATAAAACAATATGGTGCAGATAGTTACATAGGGCGGGTAGCATCTATAATAATGGGGTCGACAGAGACTATCTTTTATACCTTGACAGTTTATTTTGGAGCAGTAAATATAAAAAATATAAGGCATACATTATTTGCAGCGATACTAGCAGACATTACAGCAATTATAATGGCAGTTAATTTAGCCAAGTTTTTCTTTTAATGACATTTTAGTTTAAAAGGCATTAATACCATAATAAGTAAAAAAAAGATAACATATATTGTAAGAGAATAAGAAGTATGGTATCATTAAATGTACATTTATTAGTTGTTAAATGTCGATAAGTAGGTAAATAAACTTGAGCAAAATAATTGTTATATACTACAGAGGAATACAGGAGGGATAACAATTAATAATTGTTATCTACTCCAGAGAAGGGCAGGAGGGTAAAATATGATTGAAATTACGAATGTAAATAAAAGTTACAATGGCAAGAATAAAGCTGTAGACAATATAAATATAACCATAAGGGATGGAGAAATATTTGGGTTTTTAGGACCCAATGGAGCAGGTAAAACTACTACTATAAAGATGATTACAGGAATATTAACTGCTGATAGCGGAAAAATCACTATAAATGGAATTGATATAGAAAAAAATGATCTAGAGGCTAAAAAACAATTTGGATTTGTACCAGATAATCCAGATATGTTTTTAAGACTTAAAGGCATAGAATATCTAAATTTTATGGCTGATATTTATGAGGTGACAAGCACTATTAGAAAAGAAAGAATTGAAACCTTGGGAGATAGATTTGAAATGAACAATGCACTAACAGACCAGATTCAAAGTTATTCTCATGGTATGAGACAAAAGATTATCATTATGGGTGTACTCATTCATGAGCCAGAAGTATGGATCTTAGATGAGCCAATGACGGGACTTGATCCAAAATCTTCATATGTTTTAAAAGAAATGATGAGAGAACATGCAAATAACGGAAAAAGTGTGTTTTTTTCAACTCATGTTTTAGAAGTAGCCGAAAAACTTTGTGATAGGGTTGCTGTAATAAATAAGGGGAAAATATTATTCTGTGGAACGCTAGATGAACTAAGGGAGCATTTTAAAGCCAGTGGGTCTCTTGAAAAAATCTTCTTGGAGATGACTGAAAATGAATAAGTTTATAGCGCTAACTAAGGTGCTATTAAAAACAGGAACTGGCTCCTCTAGTAGTAAGAAAAATAAAAAGAAGATAAAGGGGTTATTGCTTGGACTACTTTTAGTACTAGCATTTACACCTATGGCAATAGGATTTGGACAGTTCATATTTGCGGCCTATGATGGATTACACCAAATTGGTCAAGAAGCAGTTATATTGGGATTTGGATTATCTATTGTTTGTGTTGTTATTTTCTTTTTCGGCATTTTCTATGCTATGAGCATATTTTACTTTTCTATGGACGTAGAAAACTTATTACCACTACCGTTTAAACCTTGGCATATTATGGGAGCTAAATTTACCGTAGTATTAATTTATGAATACATGACAGAAATTATATTTTTTGCGCCAACATTAATTGCTTATGGGCTAAAGAGTGGCGGAGGAGTACTGTATTATATTTACGGAGTTGTTATATTTTTACTATTGCCTATAGTACCACTAGTAATTGCTTCTGTAATTAATATGATTATAATGAGATTTACTAATATTGCAAAAAATAAGGACCGGTTTAGATTAGTAGGTGGGCTTATAGCTATGGGCTTTGGTGTAGGAATCAACTTATATATCCAAAAATTCTCACAAAATTTAAGTCAATCACAAATTACTGAGATGTTTTCAAAGGGAAATAACTCCCTTGTTGATTTGGCAACAAAGATGTTTCCAAGTACTAAGATAGCTGTAAATAGCTTGGTTAATACTAAAAATATTGTGGGTGTTATTAATCTGATTCTATTTATAGCCATAACGCTGGCTGCAGTAATGATATTTATAATATTAGGCCAAGTATTGTATTTTAAAGGTGTTATGGGAGTATCTGAAACATCCTCAAAGAGAAAGACTCTCAGTAGTAACGAACTTATAAAAAATACAACACAAAATTCTTCTCTAAAGATATATATAATAAAAGAATTAAAGGTTTTATTTAGAACACCAATTTATTTTATGAATTGTGTGCTTATGAATTTTTTATGGCCTTTATTTTTACTTGTACCAATTTTCGCTCAGAAGGGTGGCTTGGGGCAAATTAAGGAATTAACTGGGCTTTTACAGAATGGTAAAAGTGCAGGTATAGTATTAAGCATTTTTTTTGCATTTATGGTTTTTTCATCTTGTAGTAATTCAATTGCAACTACAGCAATATCAAGAGAAGGTAAAAACTTATTTATATTAAAATATATACCTATGAAATATAAAGATCAGCTTATGGCAAAAGTGTTATCTGCGGTAATTTTAGGGGTAGTTTCTATGATTACAATAAGTATAATTGGTTTAATATTACTTAAATTACCATTGAATTTAGTTTTATTAATGATTATAGTTGGACTTTCGGGAATAGTATTTACTTCCTTTATAGGAATATTTATTGATTTGAATTTTCCTAAACTTCAGTGGGATACAGAGCAGGAGGCAGTTAAGAGGAATTTAAATGTGCTGATTAGTATGATTATTTGTATAGCCTTAGGTGCACTTACGGTATTTATGGTTATCAAGTTTGGACTAACTAAATGGATTGCATTTGCCTTAATAGTAGGTTCATATGGGATTTTAGATTTAATGCTATATTATCTACTAGGTACAAAAGGTGTAAAAATGCTAAGAAAAATAGAATCATAAAAATTGGCTTTTTTAAGTATAAGGTTTTTAAGTATAATTTCAGGAATTTAGGATAAAAATATTGACAGAGTAGTTTAATTGCAATATACTTATTATTAAACAAATGTGATGATGAGAAGAGTAGTAAGTCTAAATGCTAAAAGCGAGCTGAGATAGGTGAAAATCAGTAGCATGGCAACTTATGAACATGGCCTCTAAGCAGATTATCTGAATTTGATTATTAGGATAATACGGTTGCAACCGTTATATTGACAGGTGATGATAGTCATCCATTGAGGTCTTTATAGTGATGTAAAGATGAATTAGAGTGGTAAAACGTTAATACGTCTCTAAACAGAATTTTTTCTGTTTAGAGACTTTTTTGTATTTTCTAGAAAATTTTAAACTTTGGCAATTGTCATTGAAAGGTAATATATTGTATTTATTTTCATGTATTTAAAGTTAATAACTATAAATAATTATAAGTAAGAGAGGTTGGAGAAAAATGACTAAAAAAACTTATTACATTACTACACCAATTTATTATCCATCAGCAAATTTACACATCGGTAATACTTATACGACAGTATCAGCAGATGCAATTGCTAGATTTAAGAGGCTTACCGGCTATGATGTAATGTTCTTAGCTGGAACAGATGAGCATGGTCAAAAGATTCAAAGAATAGCGCAGGAAAAAGGTGTTACTCCAAAAGCATATGTAGATGAAATAGTAGCGGGTATACAAGATTTATGGAAGATGATGGACATAAGTTATGACAAGTTTATAAGAACTACTGATGATTATCATAAAAAGGCAGTCCAAAAACTATTTAAGCAGTTATATGATCAAGGTGATATATACAAAGGTTCTTATGAAGGTTGGTATTGTACTCCTTGTGAATCTTTCTGGACAGAAACTCAGGCAGTAGATGGGAAATGCCCTGATTGTGGAAGACCTGTAGAGAAAGCAAAGGAAGAGGCATATTTCTTCAAAATGTCAAAATATGCAGATAGACTTATAAAATATATTGAGACTCATCCGGAATTTATTCAACCAGAATCAAGAAAAAATGAAATGATAAATAACTTCCTTAAACCAGGGCTTCAAGATTTATGTGTCTCAAGGACAACATTTAACTGGGGAATACCAGTAGAATTTGATCCAGGCCATGTTATATATGTATGGGTAGATGCATTGTCTAACTATATAACGGCTCTTGGATATAATGGAGAAGATACTTCTCTTTTCGAAAAATACTGGCCAGCAGATGTACACTTAATAGGTAAAGATATACTAAGATTCCATACAATCTATTGGCCAATAATGCTCATGGCATTAGGACTTCCTCTTCCAAAACAGGTATTTGGTCATGGTTGGCTTCTTTTTGATGGTGGAGTAAAAATGTCAAAATCTAAAGGAAATGTAGTAGACCCAGTAATACTAGTTAATCATTTTGGTGTGGATGCAGTTAGGTATTATTTACTTCATGAAATACCATTTGGTTCTGATGGAATATTTACTAATGAAATATTCATAAAGAAAACAAATTCAGATTTAGCTAATGATTTAGGAAACTTATTATCTAGAACCGTGACAATGATAGAAAAATATTTTGATGGAGTTATTCCAGCGCCTATTGATATAGCAGATGTTGATAACGAGCTTATAGAAATGGCACTTGCAGCTCCAGGTAAAGTAGAAAAAGCTATAGATGAACTTAAAATTCCTGAAGCACTAGATTATATTTGGGAACTTATTAGGCGAACTAACAAGTATGTAGATGAAACTACGCCTTGGATACTCGGAAAAGATGAAACTCAAAAGGGAAGACTAGGAACAGTAATGTACAACTTAGCAGAATCCTTAAGAATAACATCAGTATTGCTATCAGCATTTTTACCAACGACAAGTGGTAAAATAAATGATCAACTAAATATATCAGCAACTACCTGGGAAAGTTTAGCATCATTTGATGGAACAATAGCAGGAACAAAAGTTAATAAGGGCGATATAATGTTCCCAAGAATAGATGTAGAAGCTAAAATAGCAGAGCTTAATAAAATTGTAGAAGAAAATCAAAAGGCGATACAAAAACCTACTATGGAGAAAATAAAAGAAGAAATTACAATAGAAGATTTTGAAAAAATAGATATGAGAGTTGTTAAAGTATTAGAATGCGAACCCATGAAAAAATCTAAAAAGCTTCTTAAGTTAAAAGTAGATTTAGGAGGAGAAATACGGCAAGTAGTTTCAGGAATAGCCCAGAGCTATAAACCGGAAGATTTAATTGGGAAATATGTAGTGCTAGTAGCTAATTTAAAGCCTGTTACACTAAGAGGCGAATTATCACAAGGAATGATAATTGCAGCCGTAACCCAGGACGATAGCAAGCTATTTGCAGTATCTATACCAGGAGAATTGCCAACAGGAAGTACAGTTAGGTAATTTAACAAAGCATGAAGTGCTAGTAAAATAGACTTCATGCTTTTGTATTTAAATCTTAATGCTCAAAACATAGCAGTCTATTGAATTTTAACAAATATAGATTTATAATTAGATGTTGCAAATACTACAGAGAATTATAGTACAAAACAATTGAGAATTGTTTTGTACTCCAGAGAATAGCAAGGGGGAAAATAATATGAAATTTCTTATAGGATCTTTAATTGGATCTATTATCGGGTTTATAACAAATTGGCTAGCTATAAAAATGTTATTTAGACCACACCAAGAGATTAGAATTGGTAAATTTAAAGTACCGTTTACTCCAGGTCTTATACCAAAGGAAAAGTCTAGAATTGCTAAAAGTGTGGGCGAAAGTATAGGGCAGCATCTCTTGACAAAGGAAACAATTATGAAGGCATTATGTAGTGAAAATATGAATGATCAATTGGATTCTTGGGTTAAGAGTAAAATCGTATCTATAGAAAATAGTCAGGTTACGGTAGAAAAAGAAATAAAAACAGTACTAGGCCATGAATATTCTGAGTTTATTCAGAGTACTAACGATAACCTTTCTAAATTACTTATAGATTATATAAATGAAGAGGATGTTAAACAAGGTATTGCTAAATATGCAACAGCACAAATAATGTTAGAATTAGATGCTAAACCGCAAGTTATTTATGAAAGTGAATTATACAATTCAATAAAAAACAAGGTACTAAATGCGGCAATCGAATATAAGGATACAGAATGCTTTTATGGGGAAATCGAAAAAATATTAGAAGAAAAGGTTAGTGACCTAAAGGATTTAGATAAGAATTTCGAAGAAGTTATACCTAAGGGAATAACAAACAATTTAAAAGTATACATTTATGGTAAAAGACATGATATTGCCTTGGAAATAAAAAAATTAATGAAAGAAGAAAAAAATAGGCAGAAATTGAGGCAAATTGTAGGCGAGGTAATATCAACTAAAATAACTCCAATGATAGCAATGTTTATGAATGCAGACAGTGTTTATGAAAAAGTTGTAACGGGTATAAATGAATTCTTAGATGATGATAAAAACCATAATGATATTGCTTCAATTATTAATGATATAATAGACAAACTTTTACAAAATTCAATATCAAGTGTATTTTCTGAAATTTCTATTGACGGAATTAATGATGGAATAAAGCCTCTTATTAATTTATTTACAACAAAAATTGTAGATGAAAAACTTATTAGGAGCATTTTTGAAAAAATTGAAGGCAAGGTTAATAACTATGCATCTATTCAAGAACTTTTACAAACAACAGGAATAGACTATGAAAGTGGAATAGAAAAAGCTGTAAAGGGAAGAATTGAAGCTATTACTGCAAGCAGTTCTGTGAAAATAAAAGTAGCAGAAATAGTAGCTGTAATGATTAATAGACTTTTGCACATGGAGATGAAATCCATAATTGTGGGGGAACCCGATAAAGTAGCTCAATCTATTTCTAAAGTAGTTAAAGAATTATACAATAAGTTTATAGAAAATAAGGCTGCAGATGTAATTGAAATATTAGATGTAGCTAAAATAGTTGAAGATAAAATTAATGAATTTGATGTAGCTTTTGCAGAGAAAATTATATTAGAGATTGCAAGTAAAGAGTTAAATGCTATAACTTGGCTAGGAGCAATTTTGGGAGCGATTATGGGACTATTATCGCCTATATTGGGGTCGCTTTAAACACATCTCTTAAGGAAATTATATAGCGCAATGAAAGGAAGGTGAAGCCTGTAATTAAACCTCTGGAACTATGGGGGTTTAATAAGGCATTTATTATGATATTTGATTCACATGCACATTATGATGATGAAGCATTTAATGAGGATAGAGAAGAAGTAATACAAGAGTTAAAGGACAATGGTGTAATAGGGATTTTAAACTGTGGGGCATCACTGGAGGGTGCAAGGATGTCAGTAGAATTATCTAGTAAATATGATTTTATATATTCTGCTGTAGGAATACATCCTGAACATGCTGATATGGTTAATGAAGAACTTATTGAAGAACTTAGAAAGTTAGCTCAGAATTCAAAGGTTAGAGCTATAGGAGAAATAGGATTAGATTATTATTACGAAGAAAACCCAGCTAGAGAAATTCAAAAGGCCGCATTTAAACTTCAGATGGAGCTTGCCAGGGAACTTAAATTACCAGTGGTTATCCATGATAGGGATGCTCATAAAGATACTTTAGATATATTAAAGGAGTTTCCGGGGGTAATAGGTACCGTTCACTGCTTCTCAGGAAGTGTTGAATTTGCACAGGAGTGTTTAAAACTTGGATATTATATAGGGTTCACTGGAGTTATAACCTTCAAAAATGCAAAAAAAATAGCAGAAGTTGCAAAAGTTGTACCAATGGATAGGATACTTGTAGAGACGGATTGCCCATACATGGCTCCAACGCCACATAGAGGAAAAAGAAATCAATCTGATTATATTAAGTACATAATAGAAAGAATATCGGAAATCAAAGGAATAACGATAGAAGAAATTGAAGTTGCAACAACAAGCAACATAAAACAGTTGCTAAAAATAAACAAATAGTGTATAGTGGTTATTAATTCAAATTATAGTAAAAAAATACATAAATATAATTGTAATTAAAATTGAATAAGTGACATATAATTTTATTGGTAAATACTATTTTACTGATTTACCCTAAGAGACTGGATTTTTTGTCCTATTTTGTAATTATAATTTGATATTATAATTGTATGCACAATGTTGCATTAACAGTCAAAACTAAGAGTTGTGGGCTTAAAATTTGACTTATTTCATGCTTCAAGGTATAATACCCAAGTACTCTTGACTAAGGGAGGGAATCTCTATGATGAAAAATATGAAAAATAATCTGAAGAACTATTTTTCAAATGGTCCCAAGACAGTTTTTGTGGTAATGTTATTATTAACCTGCATTACGGTGACTATATTTAACATGAAAAAAGTTATATCTGTTATTGTTGATGGTAAGTCTACACAAGTTATAACTTTAAAAAGTAATGTTAACCAAATATTAAAAACAAATAATATAGCACTAGGGGCAAAAGACCAAATAACAGTTAGTTTAGACAGTGAAGTAAAAGACGGAGACAAAATATATATAAAAAAGGCTGTAAATGTTAAAGTAAAAGTTGATGGGAAAGAATTAAATATTCAAACTGCCGAGAATACAGTAGCAGATATGCTAAAAGCAGAAAAAATAGTATTAAAGGCTGAAGACAAAATTACCCCATTAATAAGTGAATCGCTAAAATCAGGGTTACAAGTACAAATAACAAGAGTAAACACTGATATTCTTCAAGAAACTAAAGCGATTAACTTTGCAACTGAATTTAAGAACAGTAATGAACTGGACAAAGGAGTAAAAAAAGTCATTCAAAAGGGCAAAGCAGGTCAGAAGGTTATCACCTCATCTGTTGTCTATGAAAATGGCAAAGAGGTATCTAGAAATTTAGTTAGTGAAAAACTTAAATCGCAGCCAGTTAAACAAATAGTTGCCCTAGGTACTGTAGGGGTATATTCACCATCACGTGGAGGCGACGTTCGTTATACTAAGAAGCTTAAGGTTAGAGCAACAGCATATACTGCTGATTATAATTGCACTGGGAAAGGCCCTGACGATCCTTACTTAGGTATGACTTCCACTGGAGTAATGGCAAAAAGAAACCCTGATGGATATAGTACTATAGCTGTAGATCCTAGAGTTATTCCATTAGGAACGAAACTTTGGGTAGATGGATATGGATATGCCATTGCAGAAGATATAGGCGGAGCTATAAAGGGTAAAATAATAGATCTTTATTTTGATTCCAGTGGTGAAATGTGGGATTGGGGATCTAGAAATGTAGATATTTATATTTTAAAATAGGAGCATAAGCTCCTTTTTTTTGCTTTACAATTCACTATAAATAGTGTTCGCTTTTAATAATTAAAATGATATTATAGATATAATAACAAAAAGAAATACTAAAGGATATATTTTTTATATGATGAAATAATAATAAGAAATACCTTAGATAATATATTATGGAGGAGAACATGAAGGATAATATGAGGGATAATATGATTAAAGAAGTAATAGTAGTTGAAGGAAGAGATGATATTACCGCGGTTAAAAGAGCGGTAGATGCTGAACTTATTTCTGTGAGTGGGTTTGGAATTAATGAGAAAATAATTAATAAAATAAGAGAAGCTCAAAAACGAAAAGGAGTAATAATCTTTACTGATCCAGATTTTGCTGGAGAAAAGATAAGAAAAATTATTACTAAAAGAGTACCAAATGTAAAACATGCATACATATCTAAAAAGGAAGGTACTAAAGATGGAGACATAGGTGTTGAAAATGCATCACCTGAAACAATTCTAAGAGCACTACACGCTGCAAAATTTGAAGTTCAAGAGAAGAGAAAAGAGTTTGACGTGCAAGATATGATATTTTTTAAATTAACAGCTGATATCAGAGCAGTGGAAAGACGCCATGCGCTAGGAAACGTATTAGGTATAGGCTATGGTAATTCAGCACAATTTATAACTAGGTTAAATAACTATGGAATTGTGAAGGAAGAATTTATAGAGGCCTTGAAAAAGATAGATAAGGAGATGAACTATGGCAAATTTAACTATTAGTGAGGTTGCAAAAAAATATGAATTTAGGTTTAAAAAAGGTCTGGGACAAAACTTTTTAATAGATGATTCTGTTCTAGGTGACGTGGTAGATGGAGCGGATGTTAACAAAGAGGATTTCATTATAGAAATAGGGCCAGGATTTGGAACATTAACTAGAGCGCTTTTGAAAAGAGCTAAAAAAGTTTGTGCTATAGAACTAGATGAAAAACTTTTTCCTATCTTAGAAGAGGAGCTTAAGGATTTCGATAATTTTGAACTTATTCATGATGATGCTCTTAAAGTAGATTTTAATGAATTAATGGGAGAAGAGAAATCTGTAAAGCTCGTAGCTAATTTACCATATTATCTTACGACTCCAATTATTGTTAATTTACTTACTAAAGGCTATAATTTTAAATCCTTAACTATAATGATACAAAAGGAAGTTGGGGTAAGAATAGATTCTGAGCCAAATTGCAAGGCTTATGGAGCTTTTTCAATATTAGTTCAATACTATTGTAATACAAAAATCCTTCGATTAGTTCCCCCTTCAGCATTTATACCAGAGCCTAAGGTGGAATCTATAGTTATTAGGTTGGATAAATTAGCACAGCCTAGTGTTGTGGTTAATGATGAGGCCTTATTTTTTGCTATAGTAAGAAAATCTTTTAATATGAGAAGGAAGACTTTGTGGAACGGCATTAAAGATATAGGAATTGATAAAGAAGAGCTGCTAAAATGTTTTGAAAGAGCAAACATTGATCCTGGTAGAAGAGGCGAAACTTTATCATTAAAAGAGTTTGCTAAACTTTCGGATGAAATAGGGTTTGTAAAATAAATTTTCAAATGTTGTTCACTTTCTATTATATACTTCATATAGTATAATGAATAAGTTTTATATGGAGGTAAAAGAAGGTGACACCTAAAAAAAGTTATAGTAGGTACTTTATTATATTACAAGAAGATGAAAAAGGATATTCTTTAAACTCTGATAAGATTCCTTCTGGATATGCAAAGCTAGAGATGAAAAATAATAAATGTAAGATTTCATACTACTTGCAAAACCTAAGGAAAGAAAAACAACCTTATTACATGGTTTTAATATGTGGTAAAAAAGATGTTAATAAAATTATAAAACTTGGTAAAGTGAACATAGACGATTATGGCAGGGTAGACATTTCTAATGAATACGATATGGAAAATATAGCGGACACAGGGATTTCTGCAGAAAAAATTATTGGGGCTGCAATTGTAAAATTTTTAGATAATAATGTGGTTTCAATAATGAGCGGATTTTCTACAACAGATAAACCTAATGAATGGAGAAACTATAAATTAGCAGATTTTAATGTGGAAAACAAAGAAACAAGAGAATCGGATTCAATAAATGAGTTTGATGAATATGAACAAAGTATTGAATTAATCAAAGTAAAGACTGAAGAAGTACACGCTGAGCAGAGAGATAATGTTTTAGACAGCAAAATTTCAGAAAAATTAGAAGAAGAGATTAAAGTAGAAACGCCTGAAGATGTTTCTGATGTAATTAGAAATAAGGATAAAAAACAAGATAAAGAACAAAAAGAAATCAAAGAAGATAAGTGTAATGATAAAAATGAATTTCCTAAAGGTGCCATGGGAGACTTCTTTAAGACAGTTGCACAAGACTTTCAGGAAGTACATGATTTTTCTAAGGAAATCAAATGGTGCACGTGGTATAAAGTCCCTGTGAATAATTTAGAGGATATGTATGATTTCAGTGACTATAATAAATATACAATAGCATATTATCCTATGATTTGTTATTATCCATACATTAGAAACTATAAATCTTTCATGCTAGGATATAAGTGTGATTCTAATGGGAAAATGAAGTATATTGTTTATGGAATACCTGGAAGCAAAGCTAAAGCTCATCAGCCTTATGGAGGGAAAACAGGTTTTGTAACTTGGATTTCAAATAATGAAAATGATGAAATGGGTCATTGGCTGATGTTTTATGATTTTAAAAAATCTACAATTGTTATTCCTTTAAAAAAATAATACATGTAAAATTAAATGTGTGACTATATAATCTAGTCACACATTTAATTTTTTAATATTATTTTAGTTTGTATCATATAGTATATTAATATTAATATATGGGGGTACAATTTGAGGGTAATATTTATAAACAGAAAAAAGGTTGGAATTACAATAATAATAGTGGGACTTATGATTTGCCTTTTGGGGATATCAAAACAATTTGATAAAAATTTAAAAGCCACTATTCTTGTGGAGAATAAAATTAATTTGTTAGATGATTATTGTGCTTTAGATGGTAAAATGAGCTATAAATTGCCAGAAGGATGGACAACAAAACAAAGAAGCTTTCCTGGCGGTGAGATTTTGTATCATAACGATTTTCAATCTTCAGATGCATTAATTCACGGATTCGTAGAAGTGTGGAAGAGCAAGCAGGAACTAAAAGCATTCTTAGATAATAGCAAAAATATATCGGAGCAGCAAAATATAATTAAAAATTATAGAATTGACAATATTATTATAAATGGCAAAAAAACATATGTAGTGCAATACCTAATTAATATAACTGATAATAATTGGTACAAGGCCTATGAATATTTTATTGATGGCGGAAAAGAGTTTTATAGGGTTTCATTTTTCACAAGAAATATTAATTTTAAAGAAACTTATGGAGCTATTTTTGAAAGTATAGTTGAGACATTTAAAATCAATTAAAGTTGATTGAACTTTTCTGAAGTATTATAATTTATTCAATGATATTTCAAAACAAAGATTCATTGATTTGTTATAAGTGAATTAAGGCCATTTAATTGATTTTTAATGATTGTTTAAGCAAGAGGAGCATTATGGCTTCTCTTAATATTTTATTGCTCTAGGTAGCGGAATACAAGGCCAAGAACGTTTGTTAGTTTTGATTTTGTGTTAGCATTCTTTTCAATGTGGTATGATAGAAGAAAAAGAAAAACAATATCTGAGGGTTAGAATAATAGACGATGATTGTTATTACTAGCAGAGAAAACCTAGGAGGATAAACAAATGCAAAATAATAAAAATAAGCTCCTTATATTTTCTTTTATAATTATAGTTGCCTTTATATTTATAGGGTGTAATAGCTTTGATGGTATTAAAGTGAAGCTTGGAGTGAAAAATAATGATTTTGAGTATATTAAACAGGGCAGAATTAAAAAGATAATAATACAAAGTACTAGGGATAAAAGCTTTAAGTTTGTAGTTACAGATGAAATAGCCATAAAAGATTTATATGAAATTCTATCATCATCCAAGGAAGTTAGCGCAAAGTCAGAACTAGACTCTGATTATATATTTGAAATGTATGAAGGCATAGATAAAATTCATAAATTCAACTATATAGCTGGCCTGGATGAAAAAGATGGAGCTAATTTATATAGTGCAGATAAGAGTTATATTGTATCTAAAAGAATTGACAATGATATAATACAAAACTTTTGGAATATTAGAAAGCCTATAGACTTTAAAACTGTATATTATGATTCAATCTCAAATGTTGTGGAAAAATATGTAAATGGAGAAGGGAAAAATAAAAAATTAGTTCTGGATATAAGTGAAGATAATACAATAGCTAAATTCATACTATCAACGGATTTAGAATCCTTCAACAGTAAATTGTTAGATAATTATAATGTTGTATTACTAAAAGATAAAAAGATAAATTATGATCAGTTAATAGAGGTTAAAACAGAAGGGTATAAAGCTACTATATACAAATCCTCTGTAACTATTAAAAGCTCAAGCAGTGATAAGGAAAAAAAATATTATGTAGTATCTAAATATGAAAAAGGTGCATGGGTTATTGACACTTTTGAAGATAAGGAACCTGCTAATTTCTAAAAAAAATTTTTGAAATCTAAAGTGTAGCCTCTTAAGAGGAGGGATAACTGCATAGGGGTGACTGATCTAATAAAAAGATGTATTTTAAAAATACATCTTTTTATTATTAAATAATATTAGAAAAGATTTTCCATTTTATCATTTGTCATATTAATAGGTGCTCCAATATTAAAATCAACTGAATCTCCTATTTTTGAATTTTTAGGTAAGCGAGTTATGCTAATATCTATAGTAGTTCCATCTGAAAAATTTATAAAAGCATCTGTACTGTCCATATCTATTATTTTTCCAAACATCATGAAAACATCCTTTCGTAAAACATAAACTATTTTTATTATAGTTTTAGCAAATATAACTAATATATTCACGAAGTGCTAATGTTTTTATGAATTGTATGAAATAAGTAGATTGACTACCTAACTTAAACTAAAAACCACCTATCACAAAGTGATAGGTGGTTTATCTATAACTAATTTTTATTATAGATTAATTTAGATTTTGAATTATATTCTAGTAACGTTAGAAGCTTGAGGTCCTCTAGCTCCAGTAGTTATTTCGAATTGAACTTGTTGTCCTTCTTCTAATGATTTATATCCGTCTCCTTGGATAGCTGAAAAATGTACGAATACATCCTCTTCTCCCTCTACTGATAAAAATCCAAATCCTTTTTCTGAGTTAAACCATTTAACTGTACCTGTTTTCATATAACTTTCCTCCTGAATAAAAAAATTTGTAACATTTGTAACCTAAAACATTTGTAACATAAGTATTATAATACTACACTTTAACAGATTTTTAAATAGTTTTTCAAAAATAAATAAATAATATTGATTTTATGTAATTTATTTACCCAAAACATCTATAAACGCAACTTGTTTTATCATAATATGGATATATTAAAATATTTACAGTTTAGCTATGTTAGAAAACTATTTTCACCTATAAAACTATATTAATTATAATTGTCTTAATAAGTTTAATTTAAGTTACAAATATAGTTTGGCTTTTAATATTTTTTTTATACTATTCAATTTTTAAATTTATAAGAGGTATATTAATACTAGCAATACATGACTTTGTTCTAATTAAATATAATTTAATATTTTAACAGCCATTGATTCCTGTATTTCATCCGTAACTATCAATTTATTACTATTAATTTTTATGGCATTTTTCATATGAATAAGAAATGTTTCAACACCATCTAAGGGAAAGGATACTTGTGGAGTTTTATAGTGCATGGGTATAACTATCTTGGGATTTACTTTTTTAGTAATTTCACAAGCTTCCTTGCCACCTATGGTGTAATTACCACCCACAGGAATAAACAATATATCTACATTTCCAATAGCATCTATATCATCATTTGAAAGACTGTGACCTAAATCTCCTAAATGACATAAGGTATAGTCATCTATTTTAAAAGTGAATATTATGTTATCACCACGTTTTGCACCTTTATCTTTGTCGTGATAAGAAGGAGTGCCTTTTATAGCTATATCATCTATAATAGATATACCAACTTTATTTATAATTTTACAATTATATTTTAGATCTTTAGTATAGTTATGATCAAAATGTTGATGACTTATAGTTACAATATCTGGATTAGCCGTATAAGTTTCATATCCTATAGTAGGGTCAAATGGATCCGTTAAAAGAGTTCTTCCTTTTTTATTTTCTAGTAGAAAGCAGGAATGGCCTAACCAAGTTATTTCCACATAAATCCTCCTTTTGAAAAAAATTATTCTTATTTTGAAAAAAACATTCTCATTATAAATTGAAACTGAAACAAATTGTTAAATGGAACGTATTTTATAATGGGGGAACATTTTATACTTGGGATCATCATTAAATTATGACACATTTCTTAGAGTAATATACTATTATATGAGCTAATATATTAAAATTTAATAAATCTTTCAAATTTGAATTAAATATTTATAAACTATAGAGATGATAATAAAAATGTAGTATAATTAGCTGAAGAATAATACATATTTTACAATACTTCTTAAAATTATCTAAATAATGATACAAATACTAAAAACGAAGAATATTATGGTTTAGGAGGGGCTATATGAAAAAAATATTTAAAACAATTATAATTACTATTTTAGCTTTTGCATTGTTTATACCTATGCAAATAACAGTTAAGGCTAGTACATATACAGATATGGGGCCTAAAAACGATGTGGTAGTTAGCAAACCTTGGACAGTTAGTTTTAACAAAGCATTGAGTGCCAATACTGTTACCACTACAAACATTAAGGTGGTGGGGGAAGATAATAGTTCCATCCCTATTAATGTAACTTTAGCTAATAATAATAAAAATGTAATAGTAAGGCCTGTAAAAAATTATGAATCTAATAAGACGTATACTTTGATAGTGACGAATAAGGTTGAGTCTACAGACGGTAAACCCCTTCCTAAAGAAGTTAGGATGAATTTTAATACTAAAATTGAAAATATAAAACCAATTATACCCATAAAACCAAGTGACTTTACTGTATGCATTGACCCAGCTCAGTATTATACCAGTAACACTGGTATAAATGGCACTAAGGCTAAAGATATAAACTTAAGTACAGCACTAAAACTAGGCGGTATATTGAAAACAAGGGGATTTAATGTAGTATATACTAGAGATAGTGATTCGGCATCTTGGGACAAACCTAGCGAGGATGATGTAAAAGCCACAATAGCTAAAAATGCAAATGCCAATTTATTTTTAAGTATAAATACTAATTCGTACTCTTTAGATACTGCAAATGGTATTGAAACATATTATCTAGGTGATGCGAGTAATAACAACAAATTGTTAGCAAGTTCAATACAAAGTGAACTTATAAAAGCAACAGATGCTAAAGATAGGGGAGTACTATTAGCGGATGATATACCAACTTTTGGAATATTAAAAAAGACAAGCTGTCCTGCTATAATATTGGAATTAGGATTCCTAAGTAATCCAACAGAAGAGACATTATTAAGTAGCGAAAAGTATCAGAATAATGCTGCAAAGGCTATAGCGAATGGGCTAATGAATTATGCTGGATTTGCCAATATAGATACTAAATATGATTCTATTTTTGAAATATCTTCAGCGGAAGACATAACAGCTAGTGTACAAGCGGGTAGCACATATACCTTCCCTAAAACTGTTGGAGTTACTATGAGTAATGGCTCAAAAAAAGATGTGGAAGTAGTATGGCCTAATAATACGGCTTTTCTAAATGAGATAGGTATTTATACTTATGAGGGAATTATAGCAAATTATGATAAGAGTGTTAAAGTTATAATTAATGTTACTAAAAAAACCTATAAGATAGTAATAGACCCAGGTCATGGAGGTGGTGACTCGGGAGCAGTAGGGGTAACAGGAACCTATGAAAAGGATGTAGTTTTAAAAATTTCTTTTAAAATAGGAGATATATTAGTTAAAAATGGTGTTGAAACGGTGTACACAAGAAAAAATGACAATATACCTTATTCCAGTAATCAAGCCAGAAATCTTCAAGATAAATGTGATATTGCGATTAATGCTAAACCAGATTACTTTGTAAGCATTCATGCTAATTCCTTTGAAAGTTCTACAGTTAGTGGCATAGAGACCTTCTACCTTAGTGGCAGTGCTGCTGGAGCAAAGCTAGCTCAAAATGTCCAAACTGAATTAATTAAAGCAACTGGAAGAAAAGATAGAGGAATTAAGACTGAGGGTCTTTATGTTGTAAGAAATTCAGGGACTACGGCTATATTGGTAGAAACATCCTTTTTATCTAACCCAGAAGAAGAAATGTTGTTAAAAACTGAAGGCTATCAAAACAAATTAGCTTTGGCAATTGCAACTGGTATCCTTAAGAGTTTAGGAATAACGAATATAATACCTTAATAAAATTATAATAAGAAAATAACCGCCATATTAATTATGGGGGTTATTTTCTTATTATTTTTAATATATAATTTGTGAATTAAATGTCTAACAAATTCTTTTTGTAATTATTATAATACATTCTGAGCTCTTCCATATCTGAATCTAATTGTACTTGTAATGATGAAAGCGCGTTATAGTTTTTAACTTTAGAAGCTTCTTTTATTTTAGTAAATTGGCTAGTTTTAGAATAAGTGTCTTTCATAATAGAATGTCTTAAGTCATTAATTTTCTGCCAATTTGCTAAATCTAAATCCAGTGCCTTTTCAGGAATATGAACCATTTTGCACTTTCGGATTTCTGCTGCATAATCATTTAAAATTCTATTATTTATTTCAGTAACCCATCTAGTGGTTATTGCCATCTTAAAGCTGTTTATTATGCTAGTAGTAAACACCCCTGAGACTTTAAGAACTTCTAATTTATCCGGATATTCGTCTAACGTACCCAGATTTTCATAAATAGTTTTAGGTGCTTTCCCGAAATATTTGCTACGCTCTTCATCTGTATAGAATTCGAATACATCTTCCTCACTTCTGTAAGCCCTAGATTTTTCTAAATAATCACTATCTTCACCTGGTGCTTTAGATAATTCTTTTAAAAGGTCATCTTCATTTTTCTTGTTTGTTATAGCATAGGTAATCCCATCTAGCATCGTCATATATAAGGTAGATAGCGCTAGGTAGGTATTAGTATGTGGACAAGGTGATCTTAGTTCAAATCGTGTAGCAAGAGGATTATCAAGATCTCTTATTAGCGCAAGTAGTATAGATCTATTTCTTGAAGGAACATCTACACTGTGACCAAGGGAAGTAACTATACAAACTGGAGCCTCAAAACCAGGTTTTAGTCTTCTTAAAGAATCGTTTGTTGCAGAAACAAATGGATTTATTACTTCATAATTTTTAAGTATACCCATTGCAGAAGCATAACCAAAAATGCTTAAAAAATGTTTTTTAGTTGAAGTAAATAAGTTGATTCTTTTACCATTTTTTAATTTTACAGTTATTCCAATGTGAGTGTGTTCACCACTTCCTGCTACATCATGAACAGGTTTAGCTAAAAATGTTACATCTAAACTATTACGTCTAAAGGTTTCTTTTACTAAATTTCTGACAAAGAGTTCATTATCCGCAGATTGAAGCACATCAGAATATTTCCAATCTAATTCAAGTTGCTCCATAATATGAGTTAGAGAACCATCCTCACCTATTTGAGCCTTTACACCACCCACTTCTTTATGGCCCATTTCAGGTTCAAAACCATAAGCTATCATTAGGGAAATGGTTTGTTCAAGGGCAGTTCTAACATTTCCTTTAGTTTTACTCCAATATTGTTCTTTTAATACTTGAGAAGTAGATAATTCCTCAATATCAGCTTTATCATTAGGCGTTTTAACCCAAAATTCTAACTCGGTGGCAGAGGTAAGTATCATTTCATCAATATCTTCATATGAAAAATCAAAAGAAGCTAAAGCAGAAGGATACTGTTTTAATAGATTAAGAAGATTTGTTTTAAAGCACTCTACAGATTTTTTTAAGACAGATCTTGAATCCACTGGAATACTATTGTGTACCAATACACATGGAATTTTTAATGTGCCCACAGGGAAATTAGTTTCAGGGTCAATATTTTCATAATTGTAATCGATAAACCAATTACAATCAAAGTCTGCAAGCATATCTGTTTTGGCATTGTTTAAAGTTGCAATTCCAGGCAATACTACAGATGAACCATCAGTTTGAATAGCTCCCCTAGCAAAGCCACTAATATCATCTAAAAATATTTCTATTGGTATTCTTTCATCGGTGTCATTTCCAGCTAAGTCAATACCAACTAGGGAAACAAATTTCACCTCAGAGTGGGCAAGTAGAATTTCTTTAATATCTTTTTCGGAATGGTTTTCTTTAGCAATTACATAAATTAATTTTTTCAAAATAAACTTCCTCCTTTAAAATATATATTTTTTATTTAAAAGCCATGAATGTGATTTCATTAGTAATCTTAGAAATAGAATCATATTATTATTAAAATAAATGATATAAATAAAAAAATTTTATTATAAAAATGAAAGTATGTCAATACAAAATGTCATGGAATATAATTAGTTAGAAAATAAAGGCACTATTTTGCAAGTTACTTAGCATGTAGATTCATTTGTGTAAACGTATTCTATATTTGTTTATACTTTGAATTCTTACAAATTTCATTTTTATCTAATATTATATCACATATATCTATAGAAATATGCTTTTTTAACAATGAAATTTATAATTATAGACATAAAATCATAGTATTTACGTACAATTATTGTAAAGAAAGAATTATAGTTCGTTAAGATAATTTTAAATCTTTATTACATAAAATTTATTATGGTAAATACAAGTAAATTTACACAGCTGACGCATAATAGTATTGACCTTTTAGATCAGGGGCTAGGATTTTTTTTGAAAATTATTTTTGAAATGGCACTGAACTAACCAATAGCTGAAATGTTATGATAATTGTGGAAAGGTAGGTAGGACGAAATCATGGACGATACGATATTATAATGGAATACTCGGGGAAAATTTGCTTTTGATGATATATAACTTATAAAATGGACGAGCAAAAAAAACAAAGTAATTCGATAATACCTGAATATATTATAGGTACTCAATTCATTATAGTTGTTCTAAAGGATTTTGAACCTATTTATTTAGACATTGACATACCAGGAGGCTAAATGAAATTATGGAAAAAAATAAGTTAATAACTAGCATGTTCTAGGATATAAGCAAGTATTTGGATCTAGATTATACTATTTTGTTAAGAGTGGAGATTAAGTCTTCTTTGGTAATAATATTTGAAAAAAACTCTATAAATTATAAATAATGCTAGTAATTGGATATTTAAGAGAAAATCAATGATTTTAAAATAAATCATTCTTAAGTTCTGACTTTGACCCATTAAATTTGACTGGTATTAGCGAATTAAGTATAAGTAGAAATATGCCGCATTAATATATTATATTTACATATTTTTGTAATCTATAAGAAGTATTAAATATATTATAAACAAACCTACAAGAAGCTGTAACAAATACGTCTTAAGAAAATGAAAATTCAAAATATTAATGGTTTAGCTTGTTACTAAAAAAAACAGTATAATAAAAAATTATACTGTTTTTTCTTCAGCAACCTGACAATTTGTACTAATTTACTTTATTTAAACAACTTTTCTTCCACTTTTAACCTCATCATTCCAGCATTCAGTGTTTTCAAGCCCATCAATAGAATCTGCATGAAATATTGGATCTTTGCCTTGTTTAGTTTGAATTGCATAATCCTTAATTATCTTTGGAAGCACCTTACTTACTTTAGCAATAACAACAAGATTTATAAGTGCCATTGCTCCCATGAATAAATCTGCCATATTCCATACAATATCTATTGAAGACATGGATCCCCAAAATACCATACCAATTACCGAAAATCTAAAAATAGTAAGACATGTTTTGTTTCCATTCATAAACTCAATATTTGATTCTCCATAATAATAGTTTCCTATGATTGAGCTCCACGCAAACATAAAAATACATACTGCTATAAATATATTACCCCAGTTACCTACCTGTGAGGTTAGTGCTGCTTGTGTAAGTTCTATTCCTGTAAGTCCTTCATTTAAGTGTTCTCCAGAAACTAAAACAATAAATGCTGTTGCACTACATATTACTATAGTATCTAGAAAAACTCCAAATACCTGCACAATTCCTTGTTTAACAGGATGGCTTACATCTGCTGTAGCTGCTGCATTTGGGGCACTTCCCATACCAGCCTCATTTGAAAACAATCCTCTTTTAATACCCATCATAATAGCTGCGCCAACTCCACCACCAGTAAATTGTTTAAAACCAAAAGCACCTTGAAATATCATTTTAAATACGTTTGGAACTTGATTTATATTTTTCAAAATTACAAATAATGCAACTATTACATATGCTACAGCCATAACTGGTACTAGAACTTCTGCAACTTTTGCTATTCTCTTAACACCACCAAATATAACCAACGCGGTAAGTGAAACAAGAATCATACCACCCCAGAACTTGGTAATTCCAAAAGCTCCTCCAAAAGCTAATGTTACAGTATTTGCCTGAACTGAATTAAATACAAGTCCAAAAGATATAGTTATAAGTACTGAGAATACTATACCAAGTTTTCGATTGCCAAGAGCTTTTTCCATATAGTATGCAGGACCGCCTCTGTATCCATTTTCACTTTTAACTTTATAAACCTGTGCTAATGTATTTTCAACAAAACTTGAAGCTGCACCTAAAAGAGCTATAACCCACATCCAAAAAACTGCCCCTGGACCTCCAACTGTAACTGCTATTGCAACTCCAGCAAGATTTCCAGTCCCAACATGAGAAGCTACACTTATGCAGAAGGCTTGAAATGATGAGATTCCTGCACCGTCCCCTCCCTCTGAGGTTTTTCTTCCATTTCTAAGAAGCTTAAATGTATGAGAGAAAAATCTGAACTGTGGAAACTTAAGATGAATAGTAAAATAAGCACCTATACCTATAAGTAAAAATATGAGAACATAAGACCAAAGTATGTCATTACATGATGTTACAATAGAATTTAAAAATTCTAACATTTTGTCACCCTCCCATTAATAATTTTATTCTTGAAAGATACTTAAATTAAGTTTATTAGAAAGTTCTTCTAAAACTCTTGATCCGCCAATGCTATTTCCGTACTTATCAAGAGCTGGCCCTACAACTGCTATTCCCATACGGTTTGGAACAACAGCCATTATACATCCACCTACTCCGCTTTTAGCAGGAATACCAACCTCGATGCAAAATTCTCCAGATCTGTCATATAATCCACAGGTCATCATAATAGCCATAACTATTCTATTGACATCCACTGGAATTAACCGTTCATTTGACCATGGCGCTACACCATTGTTTGCAATAACTGATGCTATCCTTGCAATATCCTCAACAACTACCTCTACTGAACAGCATTTAAAGTATGCATCTAATACGTCTTCTACACCTTTTTCAATTATGCCTGCCCCCTTTAGATAGTAAGCAATAGCTCTGTTTGTATTGCCCGTCAATTTCTCAGAGTTATAAACTGAATAATTTACCTCAATGTCATCGTTGTTTGACAATCTCTTCATAACATTGAGAATTCTACTAAACTTTTCTATACCATTATCTCCTGCCACAAGTGATGTGCAAACTATTGCTCCTGCGTTTATAAATGGATTTGATGGTTTATGTGTCTCCATCATTTCAAGCTTTGCCATTGAATTAAACGGGTCTGCTGAAGGTTCTTTACCTACTTTAGAGAAAACGACATCCTTACCATTATCAACAAGAGCGCATATAAGGATTATCACCTTTGATACACTTTGAATAGTGAACTTTGTTTTATAATCACCTTCTGAAATAACGTTACAACTTGTGTCAAATATGCATGCTCCAAGGGCATCTCTATTACCTTTTGCAAGTTCAGGAATATACGTTGCTACTTTTCCATTACTTGTAATTTTTTTGCTGTTTTCAATTGCTACTTTTAATATTGATTGCATTTACATTCCTCTCCTCCATAATCTCTTAACATTAATATACAAAGCAATATTCATGCCAAATTCAAAATATACATATAATTCAGAAAAATAACGTTTTTTTACGACATTCCTATTAATATGTTATAAAGCGAGCAAAAAAGTGCTCTATATCAAACAAGTTGTTTGATATAGAGCACTTTTCATTAAAAATCAAGTTAATATTAATTTAAACATCTTTCACTACATTGTTAAATCATCATCTTCGATGCTGAAATATTAACGACTTCAAAAGGAGATTTATACTTCTACTGAAATTTTCTATTTATTAGGGTATGTAACACGCACTTATAGAAGTGGGGGACTTTCCTTATAAAATGTCGTTAAAGTACTTTTCAATCCTTCTGTTAAGTGCATGCCTAGAAATTCCAAGAAGTTTTGAAGCAGCACTAGAATTTTGATTTGTACTATGTAGCGCCTTTACTATATAAAATTTTTCTAATTCTGCTACCTTTTCTTCTAATGAAAAACCCTCATCAATACTGGCTTCCTTTTCGTCTGAATCTTTCATATTTTTATTCTGAACTAGCTCCTTTTGCATCTCGCTTGGAAGTTGCTTAACATCAATAAGCTTTGCATCATTAAGAATTACAATTCGCTCTATAATGTTTTTAAGTTCTCTTATATTTCCAGGCCAACCATAAGATGTCAAAATATCAATAGCACCCTCTGTGAAACCTTTGAAATTTTTCTTGAATTTTATGTTGAAAATATTCAAGAAGTGCTTTGAAATCTCTAAAATATCAATTTTTCTTTCTCTTAATGCTGGTATAAATATGGGGACTACATTTAACCTATAATATAAATCTTCCCTAAACTCTTTTCTAGCTATTGCTTGTTCAAGATTTTTGTTAGTAGCTGCAATTATTCTTATGTCAACCTCTATTTCCTCAAGCCCACCTATTCGGTTAAATTTTTTTGTCTCAAGAAATCTAAGAAGCTTAGACTGCATTCCAATTGGCATTTCTCCCAATTCATCAAGGAGTAGAGTTCCACCATGAGCTAGTTCCAAAAGCCCTTTTTTCCTTGAGGCTGCACCACTAAAAGCATTTTTTTCAAAACCAAAAAGCTCACTTTCTAGAAGCTCTTTTGGTATTGCAGCACAGTTAACACTGAGTATTATTGCATTCTTTCTTTCACTATTTTTATGAATATAGTTAGCAATAACCTCTTTACCCGTTCCAGTCTCTCCTCGTATAAGTACAGTTACAGAGTCATTTTTAGCCAATATATTCATTTTTTTTATTGTGTCTTCCATTACAGGATCTTTGCTTATAAAATTTTCTTCGTCCTTCAATTCTTTTTCTTCATAAAGCCTTAGTTTTTTCTTCATATTTTGACTGGCAATTGCCTTTAATATTGTAACCTCAATTTCATCAATATCTAAAGGCTTTTTTATATAATCTATGGCCCCTATCTTAATTGCATCAATTGCAGTCTTAATATCTCCATATGCAGTCATTATAATTATTTCTACATATTCATCTATTTCCTTTATTTTTCTTGCAATATCAAGTCCATCCTCAGATTTAAGTCTCATGTCCAGCAAAATTACATCGGGTCTAAATAGCTTTAACTTCTCCATTCCATCCGATCCATTTGAAGCCGTGGCAACCTGATACCCAAGATCAAAAAGTCCCTCTTTAAGGGTAAGTCTCATTATTTGTTCATCATCAATCACTAAAACTTTAATCTTCATTAATATCTCCCTTATATTTTGGTAAATATATTTTCACAATAGTTCCTACTGACTTTATACTTTCAATTTCAATGTTTCCATTATTGGCTATTACTAATTTGTGAACCACAGACAGACCTAATCCAGTTCCGTTTTCTCTTGTTGTAAAAAACGGATTAAAAATTTTATTTATGTTTTCCTTCTCAATTCCACATCCATTGTCTTTAAAGTTTACACTTATATATTTTTTACCGCTTTCAGCAGGGCTTTTTAAAGTTATTACTAAATTACCGTTTATATTAATAGCATCCAATGCGTTAGATATAATATTTAAAAATATCTGAGAGAGTTGTCCCTTATCAAAATATACTTTTTTTTCATTAATATTATATTCCACATTAACCAGAGCTTGTTTCGCTCTGATTTTTTCTTTTGAAAAAATTAAAGCTCTATCAAGGATTTCAGATACATCTATAATTTGGAACTTAGGTATTCGTGGTTTTGAAAAGTTTAAAAGGTCTGTAATCAGAAAATCTAGTCTTTCCGTTTCTTTAATTATAGCATCAAAGAGATTTTGGTCTGATACCTTAAGCTGACTAACAAATCTTTTGTTTAATATTTGAGCACTCATTTTAATTCCTGAAAGCGGATTTCTTATCTCGTGTGCTAATGCTGCGGTAAGCTCCCCAAGGGATGTAAGCCTATTTATTCTTTCTACACTTTCTTCAATTTTTTTTCTGCTTGTAATATCATTAAAGTTACATATAACTCCAATACATTCTCCTAAAGAATTTTTCATTAAGGATGTAGTTATATCAAGGTAAATTGACCCTTTTGCGTCATAACCATTAAAACACTCTATTCTATTTACGAAATCCAGAGTTTCTATGGTTTCATTTATTTGCATCATGAGTATTTTTACAATCTCAGGATTTATTTCATTAAGGCACATTACCTTTTTTATAATATCTGATGCTGCATCATTATAGTTTTTTATTTTTCCACACATATCAGCGGTTATCATACCTGATGATATACTCCGCAATATATCATCATTAAACATTTTCATTAATAAAAAATTATTACTACCAATGGCTATACGCTTTTTCATTTCATTAAAGGCTTTTCCCAAAAGGCCTAGTTCATCTTCTCTGTTGATATTTATATCGCGTTTAAAGTTTCCAGATATTATATCATTATATCCGTCTAAAAGTATTGATATAGGCTTAAAAAAGCTATCCATCAATAAGAGTATTCCTAGCAAAGAAATAAGAATTGAGAGGTAAGTTGTATAATGAAATGACCGAAGGATAAAAAAAATAAAGACTCAAGAGAAATACTCTAGTATAATGTTAAGTGCAAAACCAACATATAGAGGAGGATTTCAAATGAGTCAATTAAATTTTATCACAGAGAGTAGAAAAGGTAAACACCTAACCTACGAGGAACGAATAAAGCTAGAAGCATTGCATAGGATGGGGCTAAATTCAAGCCGTATTGCGGAGCAAATAGGTGGGCGATCAGAACGCACAATAAGGCGTGAAATTGCTAGAGGAATGGTACTATTATTGAATAGTGACTTAACCACTCGGATGCAATATAGCGCTGAAATTGGGCAAACAGAACATGACAGACAAGGAACAGCTAAAGGTCCTGCGTTGAAAATAGGGAAAGATTACAAATTGGTGAAGTACTTAGAAAAAGCCATAGGTAAAGACGGTGAATCTCCATATGCAGCAATTCAAAATATTACAAATAAAGAACTGCAATTTGAAAC
>NZ_JBOITM010000088.1:0-65988 GCF_050717535.1 Clostridium sp. | reverse complement strand
TCAACATTACTGGCAAAAGTTATAGATTAGAACATAGACAATCATTATCTTAAATGTTAATTATTAACTGGGATTTATTCAGGGAAATTAATTTCCTAAATTTCACGGAAAGTACTTGCCATTTACAGCAAAGCTACAGATACAACTAAATCTCCATTTTCAGATAAACTTATGATGTATGTTATTAGTTTAATATCTAGCACAGCTTTAGGCTTCAATGCTTTGGGTACATCATTTAGCATGAGAGGTGATTTACATGTTAAACTTGCAATAATTGTAAAGAATACCTTTACTTATTCAAAAAGAGGTGGAAAAATAATGATTAAACATGGATGGATGGAAGAACCACCTCAAATGGAAGATAGAAATCAGCTTACAAAATTGAAATAATAAATATGCAGTTAAAAAAACAGTTACAAGTTTCCGTTTTTAAGGCGCAGTTTACATTAATTTAATAATGAAATATTTGAGTAATAATGTTAATAAAATAAGGCGAAATATATTGCATTTCAATAATATACATGCTAAAATAAATTTATATTAACTGTTTACTAGCAGTTAATGTTGGGATTAAACTAGATAACAACATATCCTCTTTTTAGAATATATTTGTTAATCGGTTCTACATCTTAATATTCGAAAAAAAGGAGGAATGTTTAAAATGGCAGATAAAACGATAGTTTGTAAAGACTGTTCTAAAGACTTCGTATTTACCGAAGGCGAGCAAGAATTCTACAAAGAAAAAGGATTTGAAAATGAACCTCAAAGATGTCCTGATTGCAGAAGAGCAAGAAAACAACAAAATGACAGAGGATTCAGAAGATAATAAAAGAATAGTAAAACCCTATAGGATTAATTCTATAGGGTTTGTTTTTTTAATAAATAAAAACTAAGGAGCATTTAATTTTAAAAATAATAACTATCAATTTGGAAACAATTATAGATATTAATGGTATTAATTGCAAATATAAACATAAGATTAATTTTTTTGGCATATATAAACTCCTGTAATTATTAGAAGGGCAGTAAAAAGCTTTATAGCTGATATACTTTCTTTTAATATAGTTACTGAAAGTGCGATAGAAAAAATAGGTACTAAATTAATAAAGATTGAAGTTTTACTTGGACCTATCTGTTTGATGGAGATTTGCTGAACTAAATATCCTATAACAGATGCAAATATACTCATATATACTACGGCTAAAAATGAGTAGTAGGGAACATTACTTATAAAGGTCCAAGGTCTTTCATATATAACAAAAGGAATTAAAAATACAGTGCAAAATAAGAAACTATAAAAGGTTAGTATTAAGGGCGAAAATTTATGTGAAACCACTTTACTAAAAACAGAATAGGTAGCCCATAAACAAACAGCTACCAGCATTAGTAAATCTCCTTTGTTTAAGGTAAGGTCGTGCATTGTGGATAGATTGGCATTTGTTATAGTTAAAAAAACACCTAAAAATGATAAAAGTATTCCAATAGCTCTTTTAAAGGTTATTTTATCCTTTAGAAATATAATACATAAAATTGTTGTTATTATGGGATTTGTGGCTCCTATTAGTGAAGAATTTATTGCAGTAGTGTACTTTAATGCGGTAAAAAAGAAAACATGATAGCCAAATATTCCAACAATCCCTGTAAATAGAAATATCGGCACATCTTTTCTAGTTAATTTATAATTGCTTTTGTCTTTATATTTTACTACAAAATAAAGGATGGTGGTAGCAATAAAGAATCTTAAAAAAGTTAGTGTAAAGGTTGGAATAAAAGGTACGGAAAGTTTACCTGCAATAAATGCCCCCGCCCAAAAAAAAGCAGATAAAATCATTAGTATGTATATCTTTCTGTTTGACAAAATACCAACTCCTTATTATCAGTGATTATTAATCTAATATTATAATGTTACTACACTCTAATCTATTTTGACAGAAAATTATAAAATAATGGATGTATATTTTGGAGAGACGTGGGTAAGTATTTGAATACTAGATTAAAACTCTGTATAATTGAAGAAAGACACAGTGGGGGTGTCAGGAGGTTATATTTTATAATGAGAGGAGGCCAAACATTGTTAAAAAAATATACGATAATTCTAACGTTGATATTGATTATACCAATATTGTCTGCTTGTAATATAATTAAGAAGATTAATAATAAAGATGTAAATAATAACACATCCCAGGATGTTACAACAAAAGGCAATGATTCACAAGATTTAGAAGTAGTAGATGAGCCTAAGGTAGATCCCATTATAGAGCAAATAAGCAAAATGACCATAGATGAGAAGATAGGACAAATGCTCCTAGTAGGAATTGAGGGGTATGATTTAAATGAGGACACTGAAAGTCTTCTACAAAAGTCTAAGGTAGGAGGAGTTATATTATTTACAAATAATATTCAAGAGACTAGTCAGTTACTTAAGCTACTAAATTCATTGAAGAGTGAAAATCTAAAAAATAAAATACCATTATTTTTATCTGTTGATGAAGAGGGTGGTAGAGTAACAAGAATGCCTGTGGAGTTTAAAAAATTTCCAACAAACAAAGCCATAGGAAAGATAAATGATGAGACACTATCCTATAATATAGGTGGGGCCATAGGCAATGAGATAGGTTCTCTTGGTTTTAATATGGATTTTGCACCGGTTCTTGATGTTAACAGTAATCCTAATAATCCAGTTATAGGTAATAGATCATTTGGAGCAAATGTAAGCACTGTAAGCACATTAGGGATTCAAACTATGAAGGGAATTCAATCACAAAATATTATACCTGTAGTGAAACACTTTCCGGGACATGGCGATACCTCTGTAGATTCTCATATGGGATTACCCTCTGTAAACAATGATTTAAAAAGGTTGAAGAGCTTTGAATTAAAACCTTTTGTAGAAGCAATAAAAAACAATGCAGATGCAGTAATGATTGCACATATACTTTTGCCAAACATTGATAAGGAAAATCCCTCATCAATGTCAAAAATAATTATTGCAGATATATTAAGAAAACAACTTAAATTTAAAGGTGTTATAATTACTGATGACATGACCATGGGGGCTATAACGAAAAACTATAATATTGGAGGAGCTACTGTTAAATCAGTAAAGGCAGGAGCTGATATAGTACTTGTGTGTCATGGTTATGATAATGAAATAGCAGTAATTAATGCATTGAAAGATTCAGTGTCAAAGGTAGAGATATCTGAGAAAAGCATAGATGAAAGTGTTTATAGAATACTAATGTTAAAACAAAAATATAAATTAAAAGATGAAATAATAAAGTCGGTAGATGTTGACGGTATAAATAATAAAATTAATGGAGTGCTAAAGGATAGATTTTAAAAAATAATAAGACAATTAAAATAAAAATACATGAGACCAAGGTTATAAAAAAGCATAAAAAACAAGCGTACTCAATCATGTACCCTTGTTTTTTTTATTATAATCTATTATTTAACATGTATTAAGTAGAAATTAATATTTTTATCACCCCAGCCTAAATCCCAAGGCACATGATATCTGTCAATGGTATGGGAGTTAACAAGAGGATAACCATGAGAATCAAAGCCTGTAACTAAAGCAAAATGATCTATATCACTGCCTTTGGCATAACAAATAACATCGCCAATATCTAATTTTTGCATTGCGCCACATGGATAGCCAGGAAGGGGAGAAATTAATTGAGCAAAAGTTCCTTTCCCTAGTAGTTTTCCGCGGCCACTATAAAGCAAATATTTTTTAAAGGCATCAGCATTAACCCAGGCAGAGGTTCCTTCAGCTCCACCATATTTTTGGTAAGTACAGTTCCAAATACTATCAAATTTTAGACCTCCACCTTCTACATCACCAATGGATTGAGACACATAATTAGTACAGTTTCCACCATTTCCAGTATAGTTTGTATACTTTTTATTATATTTTGTTGGGCTTTCACTTGCCCAAGGCACTCCACAGTATTTATCCGCATATTTTACGGCATTTATTTTATTATAATGACCTTTAGGAACAATACTTACTTCGCTTGGTGTTTTAGGACAAATACCTAGGTTATAAATAGGCTTTTTATCAGTAGGAAGTTTTAGGCTTTTTAACTCTCCCAAATATGATTTTAAAGCGTCTTCAAAACAATCCAAATACCAATCATAATATATTACCCAATTCTCTCCTTTTTTTATCAATTCAATAGTGTGTATTAGTCCTATTCCAAAGATATTTGAAGTAGGGGTTATATCATTTTTATAGGTATATTCAAATTTGCAATATTCATCCACCAATAAGCGAATACCTCTTTTGGTTGTAGTTATTTTTCTAACATTGGGGATAGATTCAACTTTTACTAAATTCATACCTCTTCCACTTGACCAATCATTAAAATAATTAAATCGTTTTACTTCATGCTCTAAACTCCATTTCCCAAGCTTTTGGGATGCATCATAATAACTAGGTAGATTAGTAAGATCTCTAGTAATAAACATGGAGCAGCGGTCCTTATAAATATTTTCAAGCACCTTTGTAATTTCACTTTTATCAGGAGTATTAAAATCTATTCTAGAACTGGCCATTGTAGAAATAGTATTATTACTATTGGCGTAAAAATTATTGGAATTATAGCTAACAAAGCAAAATATTAGAGTGAAAAATAAAGTAATAATTTTGTAAATATTTTTTTTAAGCATTTATACACCTCCAAATTATCCAAATAACTAAAAAATAAGCACTAGGTTAGTATTCCATATTAATAGGATTTCTTGCATAAATAGTAGGTGAATTAATTTGAAAGGTTGGAATATAATTCATGAAAAAACATTTTGATAATATACTTAATACTGACAATTAATTTTTGTGAGGTAATTTATGGATGGTGAATAGGTATACAACCAATGATGTGCTCAATACTTCACTTCCGGTGGTTGCAGAAATAACAATATATACCTTAATGTCTATTTTTGATTTAATGATGATTGGTAGATATGGTGGAAATATAGCTGTAAGTGCTGTGGGGATTAGTAATAGTTTAACAAATTCGTTTATAGGCATATTTATTTCAGGCGGGATTTGTATAAGTATTGTTTCACTAGTTTCTAGACTAGTGGGGGCAAAACAGTATAAAATTGCTGAGAAATTTGCGGCATTAGGATTTATTCTAGGTGCAAGTATTTGTTTTATTATAACATTTTTATTTTTTTGCTTTGGGAAACAGCTTCTTTATATGCTTGGAGCTAGGAATGAAATTTTAGAGATTGGATATTCATTTATAAGAATTAATTCTATAGCCTTATTTTTTGGCATGAATATGAGGCTTTTAAATTCTATTTTAATAGGATATGGAAATACTTTTATACCATTTATATGTTCAATAATTGTCTTTTCTTTTAAAATAATTTTTGATTGTTTATTGATTTTTGGTATCCTGCTTAAAGGAAGGGGGATAGAAGGGGCAGCTATAGCTTCTACAATTGCTTATTTATGTGGTTTTGTTTTTTCTTTTTACTTTACTGCTACTAAATCTAAAATTGGGTGCAAGCCATTTATTACCTTCAGCATCTCTCTTAAAGATATTAAAAAAATATTAAGATTAGCTATTCCTTGCTCGCTAGAAGAAGCTGCCTTCAATATTAGTAAATTATTATGTGTTGTTATTATAATTAAATCTGGCAGTGCCTCCTTTGCAGCTGATGAAATAGCTAATATGATAGAAGCAATTTCAGTTATGCCCGGCATCGGATTTGGTCTGGCAGTTATTACTTTAGTAGGAAATAATATAGGAAAAAGAGATTATAAAAAAGCAAGTACGGTTACTTATAATTGTGCTTTTTATGCACTACTAATGATGAGCATATTCGCAATAATATTTTTATTTATGCCAAATATTTTAGTTAGCTTTTTCGTAGGTGAAAATGAAAAAAAAGTTGCTTATTTAGCTGGAAGATGTCTTGCTATTGGAGCGGCTGAGCAACCGTTTATAGGAATATCCTTGATTTTCGCTGGTGCATTAAAGGGTTTAGGAGACGTTAAGAGTCCCTTTTTTATATCTTGCTTTACAAGTTGGGCTATAAGATTACCATTAACATACTATTTTATACATCGTTTAAATTACCCAGTTACAGCAGTGTGGTGGATTACTGCGTTTCAGTGGGGAATTGATGCATTACTTATGGTTATCCTTTTTAAATACAAATTTAGTAAATTGTCAAAATAATTAATAAAAATTTAGAGATAATAATAAAAGTTTTAAAATATAAGATTGCTTTAGCATGAGATGTTGATTAGTCAATGTTTTGCTAGGCTTTTTTATGCGCAATATTTACATATTGTATTAATTTCCACTTATTATATAGTCTACTTTGGATAATATAAATAGTAAGTTCATATATTAATAAAATAAGTAATATATGTTTTATTTAATTTAAAAGGAGAAAATATGAGAAAAAAATATTTGGGTGGGATCGAAGTTTTATTCCTTGTGGGATTTTGTTTATTTATTAATTGTTATTCCTTTAATAGTCCAGAGGCATTAGCATATTCTAAATTAATTAAAGAAAATGAAAAAGTAATATATTTGACCTTTGATGATGGACCTAGTGTTATGACTGATAAAGTTTTAGATATACTTAAAGAAAATCATGTAAAGGCAACTTTTTTTCTAATTGGAAACCAAATTAAAGGCCAAGAAGCTGTGGTAAAAAGAATGTATAATGAAGGGCATAGTATAGGACTACATACTTATACCCATACATATAAGAAAATTTACCCAAGTAGAAAAGGGTTTATAAATGAAATGTTAAAAACTCAGAGTGAAATTAATTCCCTTACAGGAATTAAACCAACAATAATAAGATTTCCTTTTGGCAGTAGAAATCATTTAACAAAGGCTTTTTTAGAAGAACTTCATAGTTATAATTTTAAAGTATATGATTGGAATGCTAATATGTCCGATGGCATTAAAGCTAGAACGCCTATAGAGCAGTTGTATAGAGAAGCTACAAAAACTACCGTTATAGAGCACCCTATAATTTTACTTATGCATTGCGACTATATGCATAAAAACACTTGTGTGGCACTTCCTAGAGTAATAAAATTTTACAAGGATAATGGATATGAATTTAAAATTATAAATGAGGTAACACCTGAGAATTACTATCCTATTAAAAAATAATTAATAGGCTCAAACATAAAAAACTAATTGCAAAATCGGCAATTAGTTTTTTATGTTTTGTTGAACATTTATCTGCAAAATTTATACCCATTGGCAATATTAATCAAATCTCTAAGAATAGATGCGGCTGCGGGGGTTACTCCTGAGGCACCTCCTAGAATGGTTAAATCACCAAGGGTATCAGAAGTAAAACTTACAGCTTTATTTTTGCCTTCTACCTTGTATAAAGCATGGTTAGGTTCAAGCTTTTCAAGCTTAACGGTCATTAATAGCTCGGTGTTGATTTTGCAAGTTCTACCAATAAGTTTATATTTTTTATTTTCTGCTTTGGCATTGATTATATCTTTAGGTGTAATATTAGTAATTCCATCTATAGTAATATCAGTTAATGTTTTATTGTTATGCATTAGTACATTGGTAAGAATAAGTAGTTTAGATGCTGTATCATAGCCTTCCACATCTAAGGTAGGATTAGTTTCTGCAATGCCTAATTTTTGTGCCTTTTTAAGAGCGACATTGTAGGTTACAGCATTATCTTCCATTTCTTTTAGAATGAAATTTGTTGTGCCGTTTAAGATACCTTCAATAGATAGAATTTCTGAACCAGCCAAATCAAATATACCAGCATTTATTGCAGGAAGAGCTCCACCCGTAGTGCATCCGATAGCTAATTGTACATTATTCTTAACAGCTAGTTCACGTAATTCATTATAGGCTAATAGAATAGGCCCTTTATTTGCGGTTATTACATGAATACCGCTTCCTAAGGCTTGTTTAATATGAATCATACCAGCTCCACCAGTTTCCTTATTAGTTGGAGTAAGTTCTATTAGAACATCAACGTCATTATTTTTAAGTAATGTAGTAAAATCAAGTTCGGAACTGCCCCCTTTAGGATAATTAATTATATTCTTCCCCTTTAGTGAAAAGATTGAGACAGCTTCACAATTTATTCCTTCTGGGTCATAAATTCCACCACTTGAATTTAAAATATAATTTATTTGAAAATTATATTCAGCTCTATGTAATTCAGCTTGTTTATTTTTGATTAAAGTTATAAATGCTTTTCCAAGGCCTCCATATCCAATTACTGCAATTCTCATAAAATTATCTCCCTTTATTTTGATAATCTAAGTTTCATAGTTATATTAAACCAAAAATGATGCCACCCAATTGGGTGACACCTATTTAGTGAATTCATCAATGCAAGTTACAAGTTTCCCAATTTCTGGTTTACTTAGCTGTGCATCTGCTCCAACGGCTTCTCCCTTATGTTTTAAATCGCCCGTAATTAATGATGAGAAAAGTATAACTGGCAATTTTTTTAGAATACCATGTTCTTTAATTTTTCTTGTTAGTGTATGACCATCCATCTGTGGCATTTCAATATCAGTTATTAGTACATTAACATCATCCATAAAGTTTTCTTTTTTATGCTCCACTAAATTAAGTAAATAGTCTAAAACTTGCTTTCCATCATCAAATATTAATAAGTTATTAAATCCAGCCTTAATAAGAGTATCCTTTAATAGTTTTCGAATTAGTGGAGAATCATCAGCGAGTACTAGTTTAACTGATGATCTGTCTTTATAAGCTATATCCACAATTTTATCCTCACTGATGCCTGTTGAGGGGCTGATATCTGTAACTATTTTTTCGAAGTCTAACAATAATATTATTTTATTATTTAAAACAATATTTCCTATAACTAGCGAATTAACAGAGATGTCATCAGGCTTAGTTATTTTTTCCCATTTAATACGATGAACACCTACAATGTTATCAATACTAAAGGCAACTTCAATTTTATTAAATTCACAAAGAATAATTTTTGATTCAACTTCACTTTTATGCTGCTTTTCTAACACATATTTTAAATCTATTAAGGTTATAATTTTATCTCTGTATAGTGTAAGTCCTGCTATAGCGGGATGTGAATCAGGAAGCTTTGTTAAATTAGTGGCATTTATCACCTCTTTAACTTTTATAATGTTAATTGCATAATGTTTGTTATTTATCACAAATTCTAATATTTCAAGCTCACCAGTTCCAGATTCTAGTAGTATATTATTATTCATACTTTTCCTCACTTTCAAATGTATATAAACATAGGATTTAGTAAAAAATTAATTGATAATTATTAAAACAAATCTATATAGTTATTATTTCGAACAAAATCTTTATAACTTTACTTAAACATTTGAGATTAATGAATTAATAACATTTTAGCAATATAGTCAATTGTTTAAGGGTGTAAAATGATTTAAAATTAATAAAACAACATATAAAATTGAAATTTTCAATGTAAATATGGTAAACTATATAGTATGCAATAAAATATTAATAGCATTATTAGAGGGTGAAGAAAATTGATATTAAATGGCGGATGGATAAAAACTACAGAAGGTAAGCACACATTTATATTGTGGGGTCAAAATGGAGAAACTAAGTGTACAAGAAGAGGTAGGTTACCTAAAAATGCACTTCCAATATATGAGAATATGGCCTCGATTGTTGAACTGCGTAACAAAACAAATAACGAATCATCAGAAATAAGATGTGGAAAATATAAATATGATGTGATAAAGAAGCAGCTTCTTAAAAAAGAAATTAGAGGTATTACTTTTAATAATTTAGATTCATTTCATATGATTTTAAATATAGATAGAAATCATTTAAATGGGATAGAGTTGTCTAGCGAATTAAAGTTTTGGATTACAGTGGCAAAATTTACAGCTGAGTTAATTATAAAACATAAGTATTTGCCTTCCTTAACCATAGATAGAGTAAATAAAAAGGTGAATTCTAGGTGGAGGTGGCATACAAGTGATTCTGAGTATGTTGTTAAAAAGAGGACATTATGCAGTAACATGCCCACAGAGTGTAAGGCTTATTTCCCTTTAGAAAATCAAGAATTTATATACACCAATGCTACTAAATTGGTGAGTAATTTTATGGATACTATGATTGATACTATGGTAAGAAATAGTTGTAGTGAAATAAACAAAGATAATGAAGAACTAGAGTCTGATTCTAGTAACTTAGGAAGTAACTGGATAAAATCTCTTTTTTCAGAACGTCCTGAGATTCTTATTGAGACAAGTAATCAAATTAGAATGTTAAATGAGTATAAGAAATGGATAGAACCTATAAAGGTAAAAAACACTAATTTTAAGTTTCGTACTTGTTTTAAGGTTGTTCCACCTAGTAGAGGTGATGAGTGGACAATTGAATATGTACTTCAAGCAAAGGATGACCTTAGTCTTATGCTTCCGGCAAAAATGATTTTTGAAGAATCATTGGATACTATAACCTATTTAAATAAAAAATTTAATAATCCACAAGAAAGACTTCTAGAGGATTTAGCAGTTGCATCAAAAGTATTTATTCCTATTGAAAGGAGTCTTTATGATGCAGTACCAGTAGAGTGTAAATTATCTATGGAGGAGGCCTATTCATTTTTAAGAGAATCTGCTTATTTTTTAAGAGAAAAGGGTTTTGGAATAATTGCACCAGCTTGGTGGAAAAAACCTTCAAAGATTTCAGTTAAATTGAAGGATAGAAATCATACTACAAATAGTAATTTAGCAACGAAGAGTACATTTAATATGGATACTATTCTTGAATATGATTGGAAGTTAGCCTTAGATGGAGGTGAGATAAGTGAGAAAGAATTTGAAAGGATTTCAAATTTGAAAGTACCATTTATCCAGTTAAGGGGTCAATGGGTACAGGTTGATATACATCAAATTAAGACACTTTCCAAGATGAAAATGAATAAAGGTTTAAATGGTAAGATTCCTGTTGGAGAATTATTAAGACTGAACTTAAGCGAAGAGGAAATAATTCCAGGAGTTAGTGTTGATAATATTGATAATCAAGAAGCCGTGGGAAATTTTTTTGAAAAATTATTTGATCACAATAGTATAGATGAAGTTGATATTCCGAAAGGATTTAGGGGTACTTTAAGGGAATATCAAAAGAGAGGTTTTTACTGGCTAACATTTTTGCGAGATCATGGTATAGGTGCTTGCCTTGCTGATGATATGGGTTTAGGGAAAACAATACAAAGTATATGTCTCTTGCTTTACGAGAGAGAAAATAAGTTGACAGATAAACCAACACTTATAATATGTCCGACTTCAGTTGTGGGAAATTGGAAAAAAGAAATTGAAAAGTTTGCGCCAGGTCTTAAATCCACAATTCATCACGGAGATAATAGGTGGGGGTATGAAGCTTTTAGTGAGGGAATACATAAAAATGAAGTTGTTATCACAACTTATGCCCTAATAGTTAGGGATAAGGCACTATTTCAAAAGCAAGAATGGGCAGGGATTATATTAGATGAAGCTCAAAACATTAAGAATAGTGCGTCCAAACAAACGCAACACATAAAGTCCCTTAAAGCAGAGTATAAGGTTGCGTTAACAGGGACACCAGTTGAAAACAGACTCTCTGATTTATGGTCAATTATGGACTTTTTGAACAAAGGGTATCTATACAATTGGTCAACCTTTAGACGTGAATTTGCAGTGCCTATAGAGAGGGATGGAGATCCTAAAAAAAGTACTAAGCTAAGGAAAATAATTTCTCCTTTTGTACTAAGAAGACTTAAAACTGATGCAAATATTATTAAAGATTTACCGGAGAAAATTGAGACTAAGGAATACGCCCCTTTAACAAAGGAACAGGCTACATTATATCAGGCTGTAGTAGTGGATTGCTTAAATAAAATTGATAGCTCTGAAGGCATTCAGCGTAGGGGTCTTATTATTTCTTCACTAACAAAGTTCAAGCAGATTTGTAATCATCCTGTTCAGTTTTTGAAGGACAACGGTGAAATTGAAGGCCGTTCTGGAAAACTTGAGAGACTTCTGGAAATGCTAGAAGTTGTTATAGAAGAAGGTGATAGGTCATTAGTATTTACCCAGTTTGCAGAAATGGGTCATATACTGCAGACAGAACTAGAGAAAAAACTAGGGGTAAGAACACTATTTTTACATGGAGGCACTAGTAGAAAGAAAAGAGAAGAACTCATTAATATTTTTCAAAACGACACAGAGGAGCCTATGATATTTGTATTATCACTAAAGGCTGGTGGACTTGGGCTAAACCTTACAAAAGCTAATCATGTATTTCATTTTGATAGATGGTGGAATCCTGCGGTAGAAAATCAAGCAACGGATAGAGCTTTTAGAATAGGCCAAATTAAGAATGTTCATGTGCATAAGTTCATATGTATGGGAACTTTAGAAGAAAAAATTGATGAAATGCTAGAACGAAAACAAGCACTTGCTGAAAGTATAGTTTCTACAAATGAGAACTGGATTTCAGAGATGAGCAATGAAGAACTTAAAGAACTATTTATATTAGAGCATGACAATATAGTAAATAAATGATAGCGGTAAGGAGATGTTGCCTTTTGCCTGGAAGAATAAGAAATGAATTTGGCATAAATTGGTGGTCTAAGAAATGGAATAATGCAATTTCAAGTTTTACTATAAGTTCTAGAATTGACAAAGGACGGGAATACGCAAGAGCTGGTAATGTTTTAAGTATGCGTGTATCTAAGGGAGAAATTGAAGCAGAAGTTCAGGGTGGTAGATCAACACCTTATAAGGTAAATATGGAAATTGATGTCTTCTCAAAAGACCAATGGGAAAATATCATGAATGTAATGTCACAAAAGGCTATATTTTGCGCCATGATATTAAATGGAGAAATGCCTGAAAATATAGAAGAAGCTTTTAAAGAAGCTGGGGTTTCTCTATTTCCTAAAAAACAAATACATTTAATTACGGAGTGTTCATGCCCAGATTCTGCAAATCCTTGTAAACATATAGCTGCAGTTCATTATATGCTTGGGCTTGAATTTGATAAAGACCCTTTTGTAATTTTAAAATTAAGAGGCATGGAAAAAAATGAATTTTTAAAAGGTTTGAGAATTTTGAGAAGTGGGAGTGAAAGCGAAAAGGTTAAGAGAAAAGTAAGAAAACAACTAAAATCAAAAAAAACTATTTATGATTTGAAAAGAGAATTTGCCAGTTATAAAGAGCTGGATGAAGATATATTTAACATGTCCTTTTCCTATGTAACTCCTGAAGTTAAGCATGGGGTTATAAAAACATTGGGGATTCCAGATTTTTGTACTAGTGAAGATGAGTTTGGACTCAAAATGAGGACAGCATATACAAATGCGGAAGAGGAGACTAGAAAGTATTTAGGTGGAAAGTAAAAAAAATGTAGATTCATAGAGTTTATAAAATTTTCAGATATATCTGAATTTTTTTACTTTCACATTGTAATATATATAATTAGGGTATATAATTATTTTGTTGGCAACAACTAATATTAAAAAGGGGGTCGTGACCATGTTGAGGGATAAAAGATTTACATTTGAAAGTGTGAACTTTGTAGTAAGATTCAATAAAGTATATAATCACGATCTTGGTATGAATCTTTAATATTAAATAATTTTGTTATTTATATTAATTATATAAGCCGTGGGTTGTGTGCCTATGGCTTTTTCTATTAGTGGTAAAGGATACTGCTTTGTAATAATATTAAGCATATCTTTTCTAGCTAATTAATAGGTAAAGCCGTAGAACATATATTCTTCGGCTTTTTAATTTGCATAAAAAACAAAGCTTCTATTCTATTAAATACGAGGAGTGATTTGAAAATGATTAAAAAACATGACTACAGAAAATTCAGTGGATGGAATTATAATTTTCACACTTGAGATTTTCAAAATATTACTTGGTGGTGGGCCATAAGGGGGGAGTTTATATGAAGAAGCTTTTAAAGCTAACGGTGGGTAATAGACTACTATATTTTACTGCAATACTTTCTATAGCAGCAGCTACATTTATAGCAATGCTTGAACCTATGATTATAAAAATAACAATAGATTCTGTAATAGGAAATAAACCATTAGATGTTCCGGTGCCTATAGAAAGGCTAGTAACATTGGTTGGCGGTACAGGAGTGCTTCTTAGAAATTTATGGATATGTTCTTTAAGTCTTGTAATATTAACCTGTGTAAGAGGAATTTTCTTATTTCTTAGAGGAAAGCTTTCCGCCCAGGCAGCTGAAAACATAGCAAGAAATATGAGAGTGAAGCTTTATGATCATATTCAGAATTTGCCTTATGCATATCACATAAAAGCAGAATCTGGAGACTTAATCCAAAGATGCACTTCAGATGTTGAAACCGTTAGAAAATTTTTTGCAACGCAGATGGTGGAAATCGGAAGAGCATTTTTTATAGTATCTTTTGCAATTATCATGATGTTGTCACTGAATAAAAAGATGACGGTTATTGCAATGGTTATAGTACCTATTATTTTTATATTTTCATATGTGTTTTTTTATAAAATAAAAAATACATTTGAAAAAGCAGATGCTCAAGAGGGAGTTTTAACATCAGTGCTTCAAGAAAATCTAAATGGAGTTAGAGTTGTAAAAGCTTTTGGAAGACAGAACTTTGAAATTGAAAAATATGAAAGTGAAAACATGAAATATAGGGATTTGAATTTTAATTTAGTAAAGCTACTTTCAACTTATTGGTCTACATCAGATGTTCTGTGCATGACTCAAATTGGTCTGGTTTTAGTATCAGGTATATACTTTGCAGTTAATGGAGAAATAAGTTTGGGGACACTTGTGGTATTTAATACTTATGAAGGAATGTTATTATGGCCAGTAAGGCAACTAGGCAGAATTCTTTCTGATATGGGGAAAATGTCAGTTTCTCTTCAGAGAATAACAAATATTATGGATGTGCCAGTGGAACAGGAACAGGGTAAAGCACTAAAACCAGAGATTAGTGGAGAAATAAGTTTTGAAAATGTAGACTTTGAATATGAGAGTGATAATGAAATTCTGAGCGGTATAAGTTTTAAAGTAAAGAAAGGTGAAACAGTGGCTATTGTTGGGCCAACAGGTTCAGGAAAATCCTCACTAGTACATCTTTTATTAAGACTTTATGACTATGATAGTGGCTCTATAAAAATTGATGGAGTAGAGCTTAAAGATATTGAAAGAAAGCATATGAGAAGCAATATAGGAATAGTGCTTCAAGAGCCCTTTCTCTATTCAAGAACCATAAAGGAAAATATTAAAATGGCAAAGATAGACTCAAAGGATATAGAAATTCAAAATGCAGCCACAGTAGCTGCTGTGCATAATGTTATAAATTCTTTTGAAAAGGGGTATGACACAATAGTGGGAGAAAAGGGTGTCACCTTGTCAGGAGGACAAAGACAAAGAGTTGCCATTGCAAGAACACTTATAAAAGATATGCCTATATTAATATTTGATGATTCATTAAGTGCAGTGGATACTGAAACGGATAGGGTTATAAGGGAAGAACTTAAAAAGAAAAATAAAGGTAGCACTACTTTCATAATCTCACATAGAATTTCCACAGTTATGGCTGCAGATAAAATTATAGTATTAAATCATGGAAAAATTGAAGACATTGGTACCCATAAAACCCTTATTAAAAAAGATGGTATCTACAAAAGAATATGGGAAATACAGACATCATTAGACCAACTAGATGATGAAAAGCAGGTATGCAATGAGTAAATCAGTGTACAACAGGTACACTAACTATTCAAGGGCGGTGATATTATGGCTAGTAATGACGAAAAAAAATTAGTGGGAAATAAATCTACAGAAAAAATAGATATAGGAATATGGAGAAAGCTATTTAAATACCTTACGGAATTTAAAAAGGGACTTGCATTTTTGGCTTTCTTAATGGTAGGTGTGGCAGGAATAGATGTTGTAATGCCATTACTTACAAGGTATGCCATCGATAATTTTATAATGAAGAAAACAACACAGGGGCTTACCATCTTTGCAATAGTTTACTTTTGCATAATTGTTTTTCAAGCATTAAATGTAAGATTATTTATAATAAATGCAGGTAAGATTGAAACACATCTGGCTTATCATATAAGAAAGCTTGGGTTTAAAAGGCTTCAACAATTATCCTTTTCATATTATGATAACTCATCAGTGGGATGGCTTATGGCAAGAATGACCTCAGATGTAGCAAGACTTAGTGAAATAATATCCTGGGGACTTATAGACATGGTTTGGGCGCTAGTTATGATGATTGGGTTTATAGGAGTAATGCTTTATAATAATGTAGGATTAACACTAATATGCATGAGTGTAGTACCACCCTTATTTTTAATAGGAATGTTTTTTCAAAAGAAAATTTTGAAATCTTATAGAAAAGTAAGAAAATTAAATTCAAAATTAACTGCAGATTTTAGTGAAGAGGTATCTGGGGCTAAGACTACCAAAACTCTTGTTCGAGAAGAAGAAAATTTGAAAGAATTTAATGTTGATGCAGGGCATATGAGAGATTCTTCTGTAAGAGCAGCTATGTTTTCTGCTCTCTTTCTTCCAATTGTTATATCTATGGGAAGTTTAGGAGCAGGCTTTGTTCTTTGGATAGGAGGGAAAAGTGTTATATCAGGAGCACTAACCTATGGTACTTTTGTAATGTTTATTGCTTATACAGTACAGTTTTTTGACCCTGTAAGTCAGCTGGCTGGAACCATTGCAGAACTTCAGAATGCACAGGCATCTGCAGAAAGAATAATAACATTAATAGAAACAGAGCCAGAAATATGGGATAGGGAGGATGTAATTGAAAAGTACGGGGATTTGTTTGATCCAAAAGTAGAGAACTTTGAAGAAATACAAGGTGATATTGAGTTTAAAGATGTGTGCTTTTCCTATAAAAACGGTGAAAAAGTGTTTGAAAACTTTAACCTAAAGGTTAAAAAAGGTGATACCATAGCACTAGTTGGAGAAACCGGTTCTGGTAAAAGTACCTTAGTAAACTTGCTTTGTAGATTTTATGAGCCAAGTAGTGGAAAAATATTAATTGACGGAATAGATTACAGAGAAAGATCACTATTGTGGCTTCAATCGAATATAGGATATGTACTTCAAAGTCCACATTTATTTAGTGGAAATATTAGAGATAATATCAAATATGGAAAGCTAGATGCAACGGAGGATGAAATTGAAAATGCAGCAAGACTTGTAAATGCTCATAGTTTTATAAGTAAACTAGAAAAAGGCTATGATTCTGAAGTTGGTGAGGGTGGAGGAAATCTATCCACCGGAGAGAAGCAACTTATTTCCTTTGCTAGAGCTATAGTAGCGGATCCAGCACTATTTGTTCTTGATGAAGCTACCTCTTCTATAGATACTGAAACAGAAAGAATGATACAAAATGCCATAGAAAAAGTTCTCTCAGATAGAACTAGTTTTGTGGTGGCCCATAGACTTTCTACAATAGTGTCTGCAGATAAAATTCTTGTCATAAGGCATGGGAAGATTACAGAATCAGGGACTCACAGGCAGCTACTAAGAAAAAAAGGTTACTACTATACCCTATATACCAATCAGTTGCTTGAAGAAAAAGAGCTAGCAAGCAAATCTGTGGTTTCCTAGGAAAATAATAGTGCCACCCACGTGGCAAGTGGCAAGTTGTACATGCTAGTGGTTAAAATTTAGAACTAAAGCTTACTTTAAAACAATAAAATAAGCTTTAGTTTTTTATGAAAATAAGGTTTTATTTAAATCATCAGTAGGCATTTGTAATACAAGCTTTTTATTATTCAATTTAACCTCTAAGCAATAAAGATTTCCTTTGAAAAATGCTTTGTTAATCCATGAATCTTTTGTATTCATAATAGATATATGGACATTAGGCATTTTAATATTATTAATTATAAACTTATCGTTATTAAGGCTCTCTTTAAAGGGTGTAAACATTAATGAGTTCCTACTCAAAGTAAGAGCACCAAAGGTTGGACCATTAAACTTTTTAAGGTTACATATTATAGTGAGTTTATCATTGGTTTTTATATTAGATTTGAATTTACTGCCATTTTTGTAATAGAATTCCACAACGCATTTTTGGTTTTCTTTGTGAAGTAACTTAGAAATGCCAAAGGAAACAGGGATAAGTATAAGAGAACTTAGTATAGAACTTAATATGTTGTAGTGTTGAAAGTAACAAGCTAGAATAAAAAGTATTTCCTGGATAATAAAAAATTTAAACCATAAATACTTGAAATAGCTATTAAGAAAATATTTGGTTTTATCTTGTGAGATTATAACATTCATGCTAAATCATCCTTTCGCAAAGTTATTAACGGTCTTTATTAGGCTTAAGTTACACTTCCTCCATTTTAATAAAAATTTACTATTAATTAATTGTTTTACTAAAATAAATATAACTTATTATAACATAATTAATTTGATAAATAACTATGTAAAAATATGTTTACCAGCTTAACAGAACTCTGGAAGATTATTTGAATTATAAAATATGAATTAAATTTGTTTGTAAAAGTAAATCTTTAGGATATAATTAAAGCAAATTAAAATTCAAAATTTCTTAGTTTAATATATTAAAAATCATGATATTTTCACATATTGTTGATATTTCACAAAATTGAGAGGGCAAGGTAATCTTTATGTTTAAAAAATTTATTTCAAAAAAATTTATAATAATCATTGTTATTATTCTCTTTTTAGGTTGCTTTTCTTATTTCGAAAACAATAATATAGTAATTTCTAAGCACAATATAAATAGCAATACACTGCCTATAGCTTTTAACAATTTTAAGATTGTTCAAATTTCAGATTTACATAACAAAGTTTTTTACAAAGATGACAATACTCTTGTAGCAAAAATAAAATCACAAAAGCCCAATATTATAGTTATTACAGGAGACTTAGTGGATAGACGAAAATATAATGAAGAAAATGCGCTATTACTTATAGATAAAATAAAATCCATAGCACCAATATATTATGTCAATGGAAACCACGAGGGATTGTCTAGTAATTTTGCATCTTTAGAAAAAAAGCTTAAAGAAAGGGGAGTATTTGTTTTAAGAAATGAATCTATTTTTTATGAAAAGGATAATGAAAAGATTCTGATTTCGGGAATAGATGACCCTATATTCAGTACCATTGGTCAATATAAAGTTCTTTTCAATGAAGATATAATAAAAAGAGAATTGCTCCTTGTCAATAATAAAAAGTATTATAATATACTACTTTCTCACAGAACTGAGTTTTTTGACCTTTATGTTAATAATAATATTGATCTTGCTTTTACTGGCCATTCTCACGGTGGTCAATTTATTATTCCCTTTATAGGAGGAGTTTTTTCGCCTGGACAAGGATTTTGGCCAAAGTATTACAAAGGAATGTATACAAAAGATAATATAACTATGGTAGTAAGTAGAGGACTCGGTAATAGTGTCTTTCCCCAAAGAGTATTTAATAGACCAGAAATAGTATGTGTGACATTAAAGGCAGTGGAAAAATAGAGCATCACCCGAGTGAGAACTTGCTACTTTCCACTTGGGTGACATCTAAATTTCTAAGGTGCATCCTGTGTTATATTCAAAAGTCTCTTTGATTTTGAGGAATACATTCTCATCTATACTCTCACACTTCAAAATCACTTTTAAAGCAGCCTCATTAAAGGCGGGATTCTTTTTTAAATTCACCTGATTATCATCACATAGCTGCACTACTAAATTTATAATGGCATTTTGATTAACAGAAGTTGCTATGTTTATATTCCAAGCTATTTCTTTTGATAGAGCTTCAAGTTTACTAAGATATTTTCTACCAATGATTGGGGAAATAAAAGTAAGTTCTATAAATTTACCCATATGATTATGCTTTATACTTTTTTTATAAGGCTTAAATTCTTCATACATAAAAGCTTCATCAATAAGCTGAAAACTTATATTTTGCTCTAAAGGAGCTTTGCTGTGTTCACTGAATATAGCATAATTATCAGTTGACATAGAATTTGATAAGACGTTACTTTCACTTTGAATTACTAAATTTACACCAGTGAGGTTGTTGAATTCTTTTAACTGAGTAGTGACTTCAAAAGATGACTTTAGTGTTACTATTATCTTATTTTCATTAAGGTGACATGAAATTTTTTTTATATCAGCATTTTTAAATAAGCTTTTTATAAGATTATCAGAAGACTGCAAATTCATTTGCTCGTTTATTTCAAATTTCCATCCTGTTTTTTCTTCAATATTTTTAATAGCTTCATGAATAGAATTATCTACTCTTCTTGGAAAATCAAAATATAGGATTGCGACTCTTTCTTCTTGATTTAAACCTAGTTTTTTATATTGAAAGGCGCTTAAATACTTGGAAGTAATGGAAGTTATTTCGTTGGCTTTTAATGTTTTAGGCACTAAATCTAACCTTACGTCTTCAGGAGTTCTAGCTTTAAATAAGAAAAGCCGCCTTAAATCACTTTCAAAATAAAGTGAATCTAAAATTTCAAGTTTAAACTTGTCTATCTCTAAGACTTTAAGAATTTTTGTACCACTCCATATAAAAGTTAATTCTTCTATGGTGAAAAATTTATCCATATATTTTTCACGAACAAAACTCCATAGTATTTTAAGATTTTCTTTATTTAGTGGTTCTTTTGATTTCATTACCACAGGAATTTGTTTGCTTAATTGTGGCCGTGGAGCTTTAACTTCCATATCAAAAGACTCACCAGATTTAGGCACAAAAAGTTTTCCACGTATACCCTTTGTAGCATCCTTTGCAAAGCTATTAATAACTTCACTATCACCATGTACTAAAAACACATTATCAGGGGTTAGTTTTGCTATTAGAGCTTGAATTTCACTTTTATCTCCATGAGCAGATAGGCCTACTCTTTCTACCCGACATTTTACGGGAATGATTCTGCCGTTTATTTCGAGAGTTCTATCATCCTTGTTAGTTTCTAGCAAATTCAAAAGTTTCCTTCCCGGAGATTCTTCATCTTGATATCCTGTTATAACTATATAACCATTGTCCATAGTAGCGATTTTTTCAGCGTAGAATTGGCTAGGACCTCCTGTAAGCATGCCAGAACTGGATATTATAATGAGGCTTTCCTTAGAATCAAGCAAGGTCTCTCTTTGCTCTTTATTTTTTACTGGTATAATATTATCATCATAAAAGGGTTCCACACCTCTTAAAACTTTTTTTCCTAAAGTGTTTTTGAGGTAAAGGGGATTAAATGTGTAAACTCTATTAATGTCTTTTACCATGCCATCTATGTAGATATTAACTTTTTTTAATTTCTTAGAGTTCATAGCTTTTTTAAGTATAAGTATAACTTCCTGCGCACGACCTAAGGCAAAAGCAGGGATTATCATTTTCCCGTTGTTGCAAGCACAATCATTAACAATATCTATAAGGCGATCCTCTTCAATTTCCCTATTTGAATGCAGTTTATCTGCATAAGTAGATTCGAAAATACCAATATCTGGTCTTAGTTTAGGGATTTTTGCACCTTCTACAGACTTTTGAGAAAATAATGAAAAATCACCACTATAAAATAATGAGCCTTCACTACCTTGTAAATATACACAGCTTGCGCCTGCTATGTGACCGGCATTGTAGAAGGTGAGTTTTAAATTGTAAAAAATTTCAAAGGGAACTTCATAATTTATAGTAAAGATTCTATTTAACATATCCTCTACATCTACTTGAGCATACAGTGGAATTTCAGCATCTCTGTTATTCATTATTTTAATACTATCATATAGTAGTACTCTTACTAAATCTTTAGTCATGTTATTCATGTATACTCTAGCATTCGGATATTCTTTACTTATTATAGGCAAACTGCCAATATGGTCTAAATGAGCATGACTAATTATAATAGCATCTACTCCACCCATTTCTTGTATTGTCCTGAAATCAGGTAAGGGATCTTTAGAGGTACTTTGACGTATGCCAGAATCCATTAATATATTTTTATTGTCAATTTTAAATAAAATGCAACTAGCACCAATTTCATAGGCCCCACCTAAAAATGATAGTTTCATGTTAAGTCACTTCCTCTTGTATAAGTTAAAATTAAATAAAAAAGTATAAATAATAAAGAAATTGCCAGGGTGCCCATGGGTATTACCTGGCAAGTTCTTTATTTACTAAATAAAATCTTGACTTAATCTTTCAATAACACGTTTTTCACCCATAACTTGCATTACTTCATACAAATCTTGAGTTTGTGTTCTGTTAGTTAAGGCCACTCTGATAACTGCTGCAACATCAGAAACTACACCTTTATACAAATCAGGATTCTTTTTATAAACTCTTCCGTTTTTTGCATATCCAAGTTTTTCAGAAAGGTCTTTAACTCGTGAAAACCATGTATCTGCATCATCATTATGATTATATACAGTTATATAGTCCGCAAGGATTATTTTAATATCATCACTTGATATATTCTCAGGGAAATTAGTGCCAGCACTAATACTATTTTTATAAAAATCATCAAAGAAATATTCAATATGTTCTTTTACATCTAACCATTTTACAAAATCTTTTCTTGGTTTGTCATTTTCTCTTTCAATATTAAATATTTGCTTTGCATAATCCTCATTTTGGATAAGTAAACCCGCAACTTTCGTATCATTATCTTTAGCCCAAGCAAGGTATAAGTCATAAACGGTGTCAGCGCTCATAGCAGCTATAACATCCTTACTCATATCGTTAAGTTTTAAGATATCAAATAGTGCACCGCTTTTGCTCATATTTTCAAGTATAATGGTAAAGTTTGCACAAGGCTCATCTGCATGGTCTGTTCTCCATTCTTGAAAATTAGAATTAATTAAATTTGAAAGATATTCAGTTACAGAAACAAGAGGATAACCTTCAGATTTATAATAATCTACACGTATTTCTGGATCTTTTCTTTTACTAAGTTTACGTCTTGATGTCCCATCCATTTTCATTATTGTAGGAATATGAGCATATTTTGGAACGGTAAAGCCCAACATTTCAAACAATTGCAAATGTATAGGTAGAGAAGAAAACCATTCCTCACCACGTATAACATGGGTTGTTCTCATTAAATGGTCATCTACAGCATGAGCTAAATGGTAGGTTGGAAGACCATTAGTTTTAAGTAACACAATATCTTGATCATTTTCTGGCATACTTACATCGCCTTTAATTAAATCATTACAAATTACTCTTTTATTTGGATCACCAGGAGATTTAAGTCTTATAACAAAAGGTTTGCCTTTTGATAAATTTTCATTAATTTCATCAAAAGTGGCATTTCTGTGAATAGCCCATTTCCCATGATAGCCTGTATTAATTTTAAGTTCTTGTTGGATTTTTCTGGTTTCATCTAATTCTTCTTCCGTGCAAAAACAAGGATAAGCTAAGCCTTTTTTTATTAAATCTTTTACATAGGCATGATATATTTCCATCCTATCGCTTTGCTTGTAAGGTCCATAAGCACCTTTTTCACTCTTAGAATCCACAACTCCTTCATCAAAGAAAATTCCAAAATCGCGTAGAGTTCTAGTGCTTTCTTCAATGGCACCAGCTACCTCTCTTTTCTTATCTGTGTCTTCTACTCTAAAATAAAATATTCCTCCACTCTGGTGAGCCGTTCGCTCAGATATAAGAGCTGCGAATACTCCTCCAAGATGCTGAAAGCCGGTTGGACTAGGGGCATATCTTGTAACCATAGCGCCTTCTTTAAGGTTTCTTTCTGGGTAGATATTATTATAGTATTCTGGAGTTTTATCTATTTTTGGGAGTAGTAAATCTGCTAGTTTTATGTTGTCCATTTTAATCATCCTTTCTTGTTTATATTATTTCATGGCAAAAAAAACCTCTCATCCTATACTATAATAGGACGAAAGGTAAACTTCCGCGGTACCACCTAAATTGATGTAAAGGTATCTTTCAATACCTAAATCCACTCATTAACAGTATATATTCATACTGTACTTTTTTAACGGAAAGTTCCCGTTGGACTTACTCAAAAATTTCAGTCCACTGCTCCAGAGCTTCTTTCTGTAGTTTCAAACACCAAATTTCCATCATCATTGGTTCTCTTTAAATTGAAATATACCTACTTTTCTCTTTCATTGCATTATATATTCTAATGTTATTATTTCATTGTTTAACTATAATTATACATGCATTATTTAGAATGTCAACATATCATTAGTTCATCAATTAAAGTGTAGATTAAAGAAAAACTAGTTTAACAGATGTGTAGTTTATTAATGGAAATGTTAGAATATCAATTGCAGAATTGTTTGTCATGAAGCTGTGGTCCATATTTTTATTCAAACTAAGTAGAGGTGTAGAGTTTTAGAATGCTACATAATAATAGTGAGAATATTTTGCACTTTTTATGATTTCATATTGACAATATATTGACAATACCATAATATATAACATATACAGTGAGTGTACCTAACAAAATGTTAGCGGTACAGGGAACCATCCTACACGTAGGTAACTCTACGGAGTCACTTTCATAGTGATTTCGTGGAGCTTTTTTGTTTCAATTTAAAATATGATGATGAATATCTTATGGCAAGATATAATATATAGTATTAAGGGGGAATGGTATTAATGTATACTGGTAAAAAAATTAGATTGAGAGAATATAAAAAAGAAGATGTGAAGTTAGCCCAGCATTTTATAAATGATCCTGAGCTAAAGAGACTTTTACATCCAGGAATTCCTTATCTATTCACCTTTGAAGATGAACAGAAATGGTTTGATGGAATGTCAGCTACGAAGGAAATATATAGTTTTGCCATAGAGACATTAGTGGATAGCAAATATATAGGCGGCTGTGGAATAAATAATATAGATTGGAAAAATAGCGTTATAGTTGTAGGCATATTTATTGGGGATAAAGATTACTGGGGTAAAGGATATGGCACTGATGCAATGAAGGTATTAATTAAGTTTATTTTTGAGCAGATGAATATACATAAAATAAAATTGCAGGTATATTCTTTTAATGAACGTGCAATTAAATGCTATGAAAAATGTGGATTTAAACAAGAAGGTAGACTAAGAAAAGAAATTTTCAAAGATGGTAAGTATTATGATGAAATTGTTATGGGATTATTAAGTGAAGAATATTTTTCATAAAAGCGTAGTTATATTTAATGCTACTTTAGCACTTCAGGTACAAATTTAAGAGGCAATGCATAAATATATAAGTATGAAATATGAAAGCGAGATGATAATAATATGGGAGCCTTGATTATGCTCAGTGATTTTACTGAAAATGATAATGTCAATTTGAAAAGAAAAATGAAAGAAATATTTTCTGATAAAAAATATACTATAAGCTATATACCTTCAATGACTGATAAAGAATTAAAACATTTTGAAAAAACAAAAGATAAGTTAAGTGAATATGGAAATTTCAATGTTGATTATTATGACATAGATGATTTTTGTAATATGGATAAAATAGAAAAAATATTTAAATCAGACATAATCTATCTATCAGGGGGGAATACCTATTATTTTTTGAATAACCTAAAGAAAAGGTATTTTATAACTAGACTTAGAAAATATGTTGAAAATGGTGGTCACATTATAGGAGTAAGTGCAGGTGCAATACTTATGTCAAAAGATATATCAGCCGCACAATTTGGTGACAAAGATATAGTTGGATTATCAGATTTATCATCCTTAGCACTTGTTGATTTCGATTTTATGCCACATTGGAATGAGGACAGTCATTATTTAGTCGATTTAAAAGAATACTCTAAAAACACAGGAAACACAGTCTATGCATGTAATGATGGCGATGGAATTATTGTAATGAATAATAAAGTGCATTTTTATGGGGATATAAAAATGATAAAACAAGGAGATATAGTGGGAGTCAAAGTAAAAAATGGTAAAATAATTTAATTAAGGCATCCTAAAAAAAGTAAACTAGCATAATAACTAGTTGTTTTTTTCGGATGCCTTAGTGCCACTCACGTGGCAAGTGGCAACTTGGACAAGCTATTTCTTTAAAAATATTTATATTTACAACTAAATGTTTGCATGAGCAAGTCTAGCTTTTGTAAATTTAGCCTTGTTTACCTTATAAATTTGATGCATCTCCAGTATTTCTAAGGAAGTGTAAGTATATTTAATGAATATTGCAGCTGTAATGAAGGATATAACATCTGATATTGGGTAAGCAAGCCAAGCCCCTAGTACTCCCATATCTAAGCCCATTACAAGGGTATATACTAGTGGGATAAATATTATTAGTTGTCTATAAATAGATAGCTTGAAAGATGCTTTAACCCTATTTATAGCTTGGCAATAAGAAATTGACAAGTAATATATCCCAAGGCAAGGGAAGACAGCTATGATTATCCTAAAAGCCTTTGCTGTGGATTCTATAATAGCACTATCATTTATAAATATGCCTATAAGTGGCTTTGCAAAAATCATAAATATTGCCCACAACACAGTTGAGCTTACAGACACTGCAATGATAGATGTTTTAACAACTTCTTTTAATCTTGTATAATTTCCAGCACCATAATTATAAGCGGCTATTGGTTGCATAGCTGAGCTTATTCCCATTACCGTCATAAATAAAAACATGGAAACTCTTGTAGTTAATCCAACTGTTACAATGGCCATATCTCCACCATAAGAAGACAGTAAATTGTTTAATATAGCAGCTACAATTGCATCTGATATCTCTACAATAAAGGTTGAAAATCCCACATATATTATTCCAATAGATACTGTTTTATTAAGAGTTAATTTAATGGAAAATTTTAAGCTGCTTTTTATTTTCATAAATTCAGTTAGTACATATATAAAAGCTACTATTTGAGATACTACTGTTGCTATAGCAGCACCTTTTATACCATAAGAAAAAACATTTATTAGTAAATAATCTATAATTACATTGATAATTGCACCAAGGGAAGTACTTAATAGAACTATCTTGGTATTGCCAAAAGCAGTTATAATATATGAAGCGATTACTGTGAAAGATTGAAATACTACTCCAAGTAGTATTATACTTACATAATCTTTTGCAAGAGGGAATATATTTTTTGAAGCACCTAAACCTTTTATAATTGTATCTTGAAAAATAAAAATACCAGCACTAATTGTACATACTATTATAAGCATTAGAACTATAGCATTAGGTATTATAGTTCTTAAATTTTCATAATCTTCATCTCCACAGCTTCTTGCTACAGAGGTAGAAGCACCGATAGCTATAAGCATTGATATAGCTAAAAACAATCGTTGAATTGGAAAAGCTATGGTTAGTGCACCAATAGCATCAGCCCCTATGGCTTGCCCCAAAAACATAGAATCCACCATGTTGTACATTTCTGATACCATTAAAGAAATTATAGCTGGAACGGAAAATTTAAATAATAGTTTTCCAATTTTTTCCTCACCAAATGTTTTATTACTTTCTGCTACATTACCCATTGTCATGAAACCCACGTCTCCTTAAGAATTTTTTGTTACCATAAGTATTATTCTACGCTATTATGAATACATTAACATTCACAGGGTTGCTAGATAAAATGGACAAAGTTGCTAACATTTTACTTTCAATAATACTTAAATAACAAAAAAACACCCTAAAATAGGTGCTTTTGTACTTTTTGAAGAACTATTAAAGTGGCTCCATAGCCTTCAATCTTTATTATGTTATTGTAAACTGTAGTTTTTTTTGCAAAAGAAAGTGAAACATTAGGAGCAGAAATCTTTGTTAGAATTTTCCACTCATCATAACTAAGTCTTTTGGGTTTACCCATACGTAACCAAATGTCGTAAGCAGATCCAATTTTTTCACCAATTTCATATTTAATAACTTTATAGTCATTAACTAAATTTTTAATGGATAAGGATATCTTTCTCTCGGTAATATTTTTGCTCCCCTTACCTTTGGATAAATCTTCTAGCTTAATTAAGGAATTAAGTTCATCACTGTAACTGTAAAGTAAAACTTGAATATCCTCATCTTGCCTTGTGATAATATATCCATCACCTTGCTTTATAACCTCATTGCCTAGTTTTGACAATAAATAATAGGCATAATAGGAAACTTTATTTATCCCATTTAAAGTAAGAAGTCCTGGTGATCCAAAAAATAATTCGTTGTTTAAAATAGAGTTTTCCTCTACAGTATCAAAAGCCTTAAGTGTAAGCAGATTGTTGTTATTGTTACTAATGAAATTATGAATAATATATGGAAGCATGTAGGAGGAATCATAAATAGTATTTATAGTTTTAGGAACATCAAAAGGCTCCTCTATTAAATTTTGCAATTCATACTTTTCAAAAATTTCTCGTGTAATATCTATATACTCTACGGATAAATCTTTGGAGGCTTGGAATTTCCACAGCCTAACTACCTCAATTCCATATATATCAGCAAAATATAATATAAAGCTTTCTAAAAGTTTTATGAAAGAGCTCCTATCCTCAAAAGTCTGGTTTAAAATTATTAAGGGTATAAGTGATATATCCATTAAAAACTCTAATAGCTTTTCAACTTCATTCCAATTTAGAAATCTTACGTTTTCATTAAAATATATTTTCATTTCTTTTCCAAATAAATTTTGAATTATACCATTTTCAAAGCCTATAGCTTCTTGAATAGATCTTAAGTATCCCTGTTCACCGGATTTAATTAGTTCTTCTGCTTGACCTAAATTCAATTTTTCTTTCCATATATGTTGTAATTTTGTACCTGGCAAAAGAGAATCTATCTGGAGTTTAATGATTTTGTTAGTATAGTTAAATCTATCATAGTCTTCTAAATAATAAGATATATATGGGAGAGTTTCGTATAAATCATGTATTTGCATTTGTTTAAAGCTATCAAATTTATCCTCATCTATATGATATTTTTTTCTGAACTGTAGGGGAGTACATTTATAGTAATCTTTAAAGCTCTTATTATAATACCGGGCATGAGAAAAACCAACATCGAGAGAAATATCTGAGATGGTTCTATCTGTATCCAATAATAATTTAATAGATTCATCTACTCTAACAATATTAACCAACTCTGTAAAACTTGTTCCGGATATATCTTTTATTTGATGAGATAAATAATAAGAACTTAAATATTCTGTATTAGCTATATCTTGTAAACTAATTTTATTCATGTAGTTATTATAGATGTACTTTCTTATTCTATGATACCTTTGAAATTGGATTACATTTTCTTTTAAATCTTTCTCATCGTAGTTAAGATAGTGAAAGTTATTTATTAAATGGAATAATAATTCTACTAAAACAGCTTCTATTTTATCATCAAAGTTCTCACTCTTTTGTATTACTTCGCAAGCTAGAATAGATAAGTATTTTCTAAGAATATCGTACTTTTCTTCAAGTTGTGCGCCTTCCTGCGTAGAATTTGTATAAAAATAAATATTTTTCATATCATCATAATATTTTTCGAAAAATGTAGGGTCAACGTGAAAAATTAACACCTTATTTTTTTCTTTTGAATAAATTCTGTGTGCTTCATCACAATTTATAATTTCAATTTCACCGTCTTCAATTTCATAAGTTCCTGATTCTATAAGTACATTAACACTGCCCTCAAGTACAAAAATTATTTCTATAGAATTATGCCAGTGTATTGGATAGTCATTTATACTCTCAAGGGAGATGGTTATAGGTAAATCATTTATATAACTTATATATTTTTTTCTCATTGTAATAATCTCCTTTGGCGCACGGTGCCACCCAGGTGGCAAGTGGCAAGTTTGCGATATATATACAGTATACATCATGAATTAAAAAGCACCAAAGAAGGTTTATTATTTTATAGAAGGTAAGTATTTTACAAATTCATAGAAATCCTCGTATTCTCCACTATAATCAGTTATTATTTCTTCCTGGGTCCTATGTAAAAGATTATTTGTTATTAGATATGTCTTTAGTCCAAGGTTTTTCGCAATTATATCTTCTTGAACATCATTCCCAACCATCAAGCAGTCTTCTGGCTGTTTTTCAATATCTTTTAGTATTTCTTCATAATATTTTAATTGAGGTTTGCAGTAATGGTTTTTCTCAAAGGTTGAAATATATGAAAAATCTTCTGGCTTAAAGCCTGCCCAACGTATTCTATGATGAATAGCTTTTTCAGGAAACAATGGATTAGTAGCTAGTGCAACAGTATAACCTTTTGCTTTTAATAGATTAACACTTTCTTTTATGCAGTGGATATCCAAAACGTATTCACTGATTTTTAAAAAATTTGTATCGTAAAAATCATCAAAACGTTTTTGCAGAACGGGAAGTTCCATATTCATTCTAGTGGTAAAGTCAGCCATAAATATTTCTTCATTAGTTTTATATTCTGTGCTTTCTACCATTATTTTAGTAGAACTCCATATATTTTTGGCTAGTTCACTAGGGGATATTATATCAGCAAAGTTTTTTGAAAGCTCCTTAAAATATAGTTTTTCAAACAGAATCATGTCTATAGGAAGTAAGGTACCATCAAGATCAAACAATATTGTATTCATTTATTTACGCTCCTCGTAATATCTAGTGCACTTGCTTGTACACTGATTGATTTTACTCGTTTTATATTATAGGTAATAAAGAAATATTATGTGTAATTCTAAGTTTTGTCAATAAAAACTAATAGTATCATTATAGTAACTATATGTTATAAAAGTGTGTACTTGCATTAAATGATTATAGTGGTAGAATAACACTTATAAAGTTAATATTATTGAATGATTTTAAAAATATTGCACACTGTGTAATGTCTGTGGTCTTAATTAAATAAGAAACTATGAAAAAAAAATAAAAAATAAAGAGGAGAATTTAACATGAAAAATTTTAATTATTCAATTCCAACTAAGATATTTTTTGGTAAAAATCAAATAGATGTACTTGGTAGTGAAATAAAAAAATATGGCTCTAAAGTATTACTTGTTTATGGAGGCGGAAGCATTAAGAAAAGTGGATTATATGATGAAATAACTGAGATATTTAAAACCAATGATATTAGTTATTGGGAGCTTTCAGGAGTAGAACCAAATCCAAGATTAACTAGTGTTAGAAAAGGTGTTCAAATTTGCCGCGATAATGAGATAGATATTATCCTTGCAGTTGGTGGGGGAAGCTCAATTGACTGTGCAAAGGTAATAGCAGCAGGCTATTATTATGAAGGGGATGCATGGGATATAGTGCTAGATCCAAGGAAGATTAAAAAGGTACTTCCACTTGCTACTGTATTAACTCTTGCAGCAACAGGTTCTGAAATGGATGCTGGAGCTGTAATTACCAATTTTGACACAAAAGAAAAATTAGCCACAGGACACCAAGATATGGCACCTAAGTTCTCTATATTGGATCCTACTTATACCTACACAGTACCTGAAAGACAAACAGCAGCAGGTACTGCAGATATAACTAGTCACATATTTGAAGTGTATTTTAGTAGCACAAAGGAAGCGTTTTTGCAAAACAGAATGGCTGAGGCAATGCTTAAAACCTGCATAAATTATGGACCAATAGCTTTAAAAGACCCAGAAAATTATGAAGCTAGATCTAATTTAATGTGGACTTCAAGCCTTGCAATAAATGGTCTTTTAAGCTATGGAAAAGAAACAGAGTGGAGTGTTCATGCAATGGAGCATGAACTAAGTGCATACTATGATATTACTCATGGAGTAGGTCTTGCGATATTAACACCACATTGGATGAAATACATTTTAAGTGATTCAACCTTAGATAAATTTGTTGAATATGGAGTAAATGTTTGGGATATTGATGAGAGTGGTGATAAGTATGCAATTGCAAATGAGGCAATTGAAAAAACAAGAGAATATTATAATTCCTTAGGAATTCCTTCTTCACTAAGTGAAGTTGGCATAAGCGAAGATAAATTAGAAGAAATGGCAAAGCAAGCTACAAGAAATGGTAATCTAGGAAACTTCAGAGTTTTAGAAGCTCAGGATGTATTAAATATATTTAGAGCATCATTATAATTTAGATAATATTGTAGTAAATACAAATCAAATAAGAACTTCAAAATCTTAGAAATATCAAGGTTTTGGAGTTCTTTTTGCAAATTAGATAACCTGATAAGTGTAAAACATGGAAATAATAATATCTTAAACATAGGCAAATATGAGATTAAAATAATTACATGGAAAATAATCAAATAAGGTTTATAATAGAATTACTTTTATTTTTTATGTAAATAATTATAAATATTATATTTTATGAATTTTATTTAAATAATATCTAGGTAATTACAAGGAGAAGCAAGATGGAAAAGTATGTTTATGTTATTATTTCAAGAACACCAACTTCTATGGGTAAGATAATTAGAAAATTTTTAAAAGGAAAATATAATCATGCATCAATAAGTTTAGATGAAAATTTAAGCCAAATGTATTCCTTTTGTAGATTGGCAGTTAGCAATCCTCTTGTAGGCGGTATTATCAGAGAGAGTGTGTTTACACTTACAATAGGACTTAAGGATGATGTACCTATTATTGTATATCGTATACCTGTAACTGCAGAGCAATATGAATTAATAAGTAAATTCATATACGATATATATAATGACGAAGAGGTTTATTACTACAATTTCATTCAAGCCCTTGGGCTTATTTCTAAAAAAAAGCATACTATTTACAAGACCTACATATGCTCTGAATTTGTCATGGAAACCCTAAGACAAGGAGGACTTAAACTTACAACATTAGAATCTTATAAGATAACACCAACAGATATTAGCGGCATTATGGGTGAATTTATTTATTATTCAGGTAATCTCAAGGATTATCCATTTATACAGAAGATAAAAACAAAGGATGACGATCGTTTCTTTTGTAAAACAGGTCTTCTTTATGAAGGGGTTCATACCCTTAGACATTTTTGGAAGGTTATTTCTCGAGATAGAAACAGTAAAAAATAGGATTATAATTGAAAATAATGAAGCAGTATATGATTTTCATACTAAAGAACAAGTATAATTATTTTTTATATAGAGTCTTACAAAGGTATGGGTTATATTCTAAGTATAGATTTTGAGAAATAGGGGGAAAAATAATGGACAATCACCAACATACGATTACTATGACTATGAAGTCCGAATTAAATGAAGAGGACTATAAAGCTATTAAAAGTTTAGAAGCTATTTGCTATAAAAAGCAAAAGATTAATTTGAAATTAGAGCTGGATTTTAAAATGCACCTAAAAAACAAAATTATGGCAGAGTTTCTATATTACGATAATGAAATTTTAGTAGGTTATTTAGGCCTATGTAATTTTCATGGAACTTCAGTAGAGGTTACAGGGATGGTACAACCTGAGTTTCGTAGGAAGGGAATATTTAAAAAACTATATTTACTTGCTGAGGAAGAATGGCAAAAGATATGTCCATCAGAGGTGTTATTGCTATGTGATCACACATCACTTTCAGGTTTAACCTTTATAAATAACATTGGTGCTGAATATGGGTCTTCTGAGTACAAGATGTGTTTGAATAAAAAATCAGTGTACAAGTCTACTAACCATGCAATAATACTAAGGCCGGCAACAAAGGAAGATGCTACTGAACTTTATAGACAAGATTCTATTTATTTTGGTAATCTTGAAAAGGATGTAGATGAAAAGAAACTTCAAGAAGACATAGATGAAATATCTCTTCAGATAGATGATTCTGCTATCAACTATTTGGCAGAACTTTCGGGGGAAGTTATAGGTAAAATCCGTATTTCTATAGCGGATAATGAGGGCTTTATTTATGGGTTTGGAGTAATTCCAGATTCTCGAGGAAATGGCTATGGAAGAGAAATCTTGTGCTTAGCATTGGATATATTAAAGAAAGAACAAGTAGATAATACCTTTCTTGAAGTTGCTACGGAAAATAAAAAAGCTCTTGCACTTTATGAATCCTGTGGTTTTGAAGAGATTTCTGTAATGGATTATTATATAGTTTCTTAACGTAGTTTAAATATTATTAAAATTCTCAAAAATTAAACAAAACATAATCAAGCGTTAACTTGTTCTTAACCTTCCGAGCATATAATGAATACATAAGGGAGGTGAAGAAAAGATGAAAAATTTAAATATATGTATTGATATTGATGGAACAATAACGGATGCTTATTATTGGCTTAATATTACCAATAAATATTTTAACAAAAATATAACTGAAGATCAAATAACTAAATATTATATCCATGAGGTAATAGGTATTAAGCAGAGTGAATATGAAGAATTTTATGATGAAAATAAAATCCAAATTCATTCAGAGCAAAAGCTTAGAGAAGATGTGCAGATTGTTATAGAAAGACTAAGTCTTATGCACAATATATTTTTCGTTACGGCAAGAGAAAAATCACTCACTATGTTAACTCATTCCTATTTAAGAAAAAATAGAATTCCCTATGACGATTTGTTTGTTTTAGGAAGTCATTATAAAGTGGATAAAGCAAGAGAATTAGAATGTAATGTGTTTATCGAAGATAATTATGACAACGCAGTTCAGCTAGCAGATGCAGGATTTAAGGTTCTTTTGATAGATACTAATTATAATCGAAAGCCATTGAATGAGAATATAGTTAGGGTTTATAATTGGAAAGAAATATATTCAATAATAAATAAACTGTTATTACAGTGCAAAGCAGTGTAATGGCAGTTTATTTATTTTTTGATAAATTATAAAAATTAAAACTATTTACTGCTGCATGAAAGCATGATACTATTTAACCATAATATAACATTAATGATAAAAATATCTGATCTTGACTTCAATGATAAGAAGAAGGATTAAATTTAAGTTGTTATGGGGGGTGGGTATCATGAGAAGTAGATTGAGAAAAAAAGGATACATAAAGAGAATTTTACTCCTAATATTAATTATAATTTTAGGATTTTTTGTTTTTGATTTATATAAATACCAAGGTGAAAAAAATAAATTTAATATTGTTTTAAGGTATGGTGTTGGAGAAGACGTAAATTTAATATTATTCAAGTATAATGGAAAGCCTAAAAATGTATTAAATACTTTAAATGATACTTTTGTGAAGGAATCGGTGAATAAGAGAAAAGTTAAAACAAAGTTATCGCTTACCGAAAGTGAAATGAAAGAAATTGAAACTTATATTACTGAAAAAAACATCATGAGCTATCCAGATAAAATTACATATGAGGCTAAAATGGATTCAAGCATTGTGAAATCATATCTAACCATCTACTTAAAAGGACATAAGAAAACTATAGAATGGAATAACCTAGGATCTGAGAAAGATTACACACAAGAGAAGACGAATCAAGTGAAAAATCTAGACAAATTAGAACTTAAAATTATAGAATTTATTGAAAATAAATAAAAATTCAAATAAACTTCCGATTAGTAATGGTGGTTATATGTAATAAAGTACAATAGGCGGTGGAGGTGTAAAATGTATAAAAAAATAATATCATTATGTGTGGTCATAGTTACTGTGGTTGTGTTAATAAGTGGATGTTCTAACTCACTAAAAGAGGCGAATACCACACTAACAAAAGAAATTAGTACTATGAAGGAGAAAAATAGTAAGTTAGAAAATTCAGTTGTGGAGTTAACGGAAGAATCTAAAAGCTTAAAAACTAAATTAAAGGATTTAGAGTCAAATGCTGGTTTCGTAAAGGAAGAGATATCTAAACCCAAAAATAGTGTTTACCCAATATATTCAGCTGATATAAATAGCTATATTAAGGAGATACATTTTGGAACTTATATATCCGAAGATTTATCCGTAAAAAATAAGTTGAATGCTCTTTCTAAAGCAATATCAGAGATTCATTTTAATAATCTTCCTATTGAGGTTTATGAAATTACAGAAATTGATGGGAAAAAAATTGCAGTGATAAATTTAAAAGAGTCTGAAGATAATCAGAAAATTAGCGATGTATCTCAATTTAAAGGATCTTCCTGGGCAACAGGTTATTTTCAAGGGTCAACTGGAGGGAAAATAACATCGGTATCTTTAATTGAAACATTTTTGCAGAAAGATTATGAAGGACAATGGATTGATGGTGTGAAATTCTTATACGATAATAATATTATTAAATTTGAACATGTACCAGATTTGGGAGAAGTAAGCTATAGAAAATAGCATTTAATTAAAATTTTAAAGTATGCTAAAAAAATTTAAATAAACAAGGGGTAATAAAATATAATTTGAGTGATCTTGAAGAACTATTAGCCGCGCATTGACATGTTGAAAATAAAAGAATAGTATATAGGGGGTGGGGGTATAAAAAAGCTGATTATTTAGTAGTTTTATTAAATAATTAGTTTGAAGATGCCACTTGTCACATGGATGACACTAGGCATCAAGCACCAGTTAGGAGGAATAATAATGATAGAGTTAAATACCTTAGATGAAATAGATGAGTTCATAAAAAACAATACAATAGCAATGCTTTATTTTAGTTCAGAAGCATGCAACGTATGTGGGGCACTGCTTCCTAAGATTGAAGAAATGCTAATTAAGTTTCCAGAGATTGTAGTAAGTAAAATTAGTGTTGATGAATTTACAGAGGCAGCTGGGCAGTATTCAATATTTACTTTGCCGGGGATTTTGGTTTATATTGAGGGCAAAGAAATAATTCGTGAGGCAAGATTTATCAGCGTTGAAATATTAGAAAAAACTATAGAAAGATATTATAATATGTTGTTTTAGAATAATAAAAAAAGAACGCTTAGTAAAATTTATTAAATTTACGAAGCGCTCTATTTATTTTAAAGATATTTTTCTTTGAATTCTAAATACCCTTTTTTTCTTAATTTACAAGAAGGGCAGTTTCCACAGCCATTTCCTTTTATTCCATTATAACAAGTTAAAGTATCCTCTTTAACTATATCAAGTACACCTAAATCATAGGCCATTTTCCAAGTTTCGGCCTTGTTAATCCACATTAAAGGCGTTTCAATTACGAAATCATAGCCCATGGCTAAGTTTAAGGTAACATTTAAGGATTTTATAAATACGTCTCTACAATCTGGGTACCCACTAAAGTCACTTTGAGATACACCAGTTATAATAGTGTTTATCCCTCTTTGCTTTGCAAATACTGCTACAAAGGTTAAGAATAATAAGTTTCTTCCATCTACAAAGGAATTAGGTACAGTACCACTGGGTGCTGACTTGTCTACTTCCATATTTTTTCTTGTCAATGAATTTGGTGCTAATTGATTTAATAGGTTTAAGTCTAAAGAATGATACTCTACATTGTGTTTTTTACATATATCCTTTGCACAATCTAGTTCTAATATATGTTTTTGACCATAATCAAAAGACACAGCTATAACTTTTTTATATTTTTTTAATGCCCAAAATAAGCAAGTTGTGCTATCTTGTCCGCCACTAAATACTACTATTGCTTTCTCCCTATCCATAATTAATACACCAACCTTTATTTATTAAAAAGCATCATTAATTTATTATTTAAAATTACATCAGTATTGAATCTTCCTGTATAAGTAGTTGTCATTGTTTTAGTGCCTGGTTTTTTTATGCCTCTTGTGGTCATGCAACCGTGTTCGCCTTCTATAATAACAGCCACATCCGAGGAACTAGTTACTATTTGCATAATCTCAGCTATGTCTGTGCCTATTCTTTCTTGAAGTTGCAATCTTCGGCCTACCATGTCAGCTATTCTAGCAATTTTACTTAAACCAATAATCTTTTTAGTAGGGACATATGCAACTGAAACTTTCATATTATACATAAGAGCTAGATGATGTTCACAATGACTAAAAATTTGGATATCCTTCATTATGACTATATCAAGGCAATCCTCTTTAATTATTAATTTATCTTCAAAAGTTGTATTAAACATTTCAGCAATTTCATTATTGCTGTAGCACATGCCTGCAAATACCTCTTCATACATCTTAGCTACACGTGCTGGAGTATCTTTAAGACCTTCGCGGCTTGGGTCATCACCTAAAGCTATTAAAATGCCTTTTATATGTTCTTCTATTGCTTTTGTATCTATTGTCATAATTTTATACACCTCTCTTATTTGGATCCCAGATGATTTTATGAAGTTGAACTTGAAGATTAATTCCATTCATTTTATTATACACCATAAAATCTACAATCTTTGCTAAGTCAATTTGTCCAAAGACTGGACTAATATACACATTAGTTCTATGTGAGAGTTTATATTTGTCTATTATGAATTTGGATCTTTTTACATCTTCCATGGTACCACAAACAAATTTAACTGTATCCCTAGGATTTAAATGATCAAAGTTGTTTAAATCCATTTTATCTTCCATATTACTACAAGGCAATTTATAATCCATAGTAAAACTTGGTGGATTTTCTAAGTGGTCAAATTCACTTAAAGGAATACTACCATTAGTTTCAATTTCTATATGAAGGGATCTATCTTTAGAAAGCAATTCTAATAGTTCAATAATTCCTTCTTGAAGCAATGGCTCTCCACCGGTTAAGGTTACATTTTGTATTTCAGTAGATTTAATATAGTTATATATTTCACCCGAAGTCATGAAATCATAACACACATTGTCTTTATTAGCCCATTTAGTATCACAGTAACTACAATTTAAATTGCAACCTGCAAATCTTATAAATACTACTAGTTGTCCTGCTAGTGGACCTTCCCCGTTAATGCTTGTAAATTTTTCAACTACTTTAAATTTCACGCTGCTATGCCTCGCTTTCTTCATATGTTGCACTATTAGTAGGTGTTTCATAAACTGTAGTTCTCTTTACTTGATATCCTATATCTTTAATTAGTTTAAAGAAAAAACATGCAAAATTCTCCGCTGTTGGTCTGAAATTAACTTCAATTACATTAAAGCCATCTTGCATAATACAATTTAAGGTAACATCTCTCATGGTACCTTCTTGAACTATTAAGGCATGATCATAAGAATCTATTATAGCTTTAACATCTTTTTTCAAATCACCAAAATCTATTATCATTCCGTCAAGCTGACCGCCTTGTGCCAAGGTTTCTGATTGGACTTCTACTTCAACCCTCCACCTATGTCCGTGAATATTCGAACATTTTCCATCATAGCCAGAAAGAAAATGTGCACTGTCAAAGCTATGTTCTGCCTTTAAAATATACATGTGGTACACTCCTCCTAGAGTTTATGTTGATTTAATAAATAATCATTATAAAATCTGTGTCAGTTCTTATATCTTATAATTTTTTGCAAATAAAAAAGGGTATTATCCACCCTTATACAAAAAAAGCTACCTAAAACGGTAGTTACGTCCTAGTTTTGTTTATAGACAGGATGGTTTAGAACTGTCTTATTTAGTTTTATAATTATTAACTTTACTATAAGCTGTGAGGTATGTCAAATTATAATGTGAAATTTTCATCTCAAATTCAGTTTACTTTGAACTGAAATTGTGTAATAATATAAAGTTGTAAAAGCAAATTTAATTATATTATTATGTAAAAATATTGGTTATAATATATCTAACAAATAACGTTGTTAGTGAGGAGTAAAAATGAAAATAGGATTTGATCAGAAAAAATATTTAGAAGAGCAATCAAAGTATATTTTAGAAAGAGTTAACAATTATGATAAGTTATATTTGGAATTTGGTGGAAAACTTTTTAATGATCTTCATGCAAAAAGAGTTTTACCAGGGTTTGATGAAAATGCAAAGATTAAATTATTACATAAATTAAAAGAAAAAGTTGAGGTTATTATTTGTGTATTTGCAGGAGATATTGAAAGAAACAAAATAAGAGGAGACTTTGGGATCACTTATGATGTGGATGTTTTAAGATTAATTGATGATTTACGTGCATATGAGCTTGATGTAAATAGTGTTGTAATTACTAGATATGACGGGCAACCAGCAACTACAATCTTCATAAATAAGCTTGAACGCAGAGGAATAAAAGTATATAAACATAGAGCAACTAAAGGATATCCTACAGATGTAGATGCAATTGTAAGTGATGAAGGATATGGTAAAAATCCATTTATTGAAACTACAAAACCTATTGTAGTAGTAACAGCACCAGGTCCAGGAAGTGGGAAGCTAGCTACTTGCCTAAGTCAACTTTATCATGAACATAAGCATGGAAGAGCTGCTGGTTATTCAAAGTTTGAAACTTTCCCAGTGTGGAATATTCCACTAAAGCATCCTGTAAATATAGCATATGAAGCTGCAACAGCAGACCTTAACGATGTAAATATGCTAGATTCCTTCCATTTTGATGCCTACAACAAGATAGCTGTAAACTACAATCGTGATATTGAAACATTTCCTGTACTTAGACGAATTATAGAAAGAATAACAGGAGAAGAGGCTGTCTACAAATCCCCAACAGATATGGGAGTTAATAGAGTAGGCTTTGGAATTATTGACGATGACGTTATCAAAGAGGCATCAAGGCAAGAGGTAATAAGAAGATACTTTAAAACAGGTTGTGAGTATAAAAAAGGGTATATAAACAAAGAAACTTTTGATAGAGTTAAGCTTCTTATGGAAGAACTTAATTTAAAACAGCAAGATAGAAAAGTTGTTATGCCTGCAAGAGAACGTTCAGCTACTTTAAAACAATGCTCCAGTAAAACTGAAGCTTGCCCAGCCCTCGCAATAGAGCTTAATGATGGAACAATATTAACTAGTAAAAGTTCAGATACAATGGATGCAACAGCTGCTATAATTTTAAATGCGGTTAAATATTTTGCAAATATAGATGACGAAATTCATCTTATTTCTCCAGTTATACTTGAGCCAATTATAAATTTAAAATCTAAAGTATTAGGCAGTAAAAAACCCGCTTTGGATTGTGAAAATATACTAATTGCACTAAGTATATGTGCTGCTACAAATCCAATAGCAAAGGTAGCTATGGATAAGTTGGTAATGTTAAAAGGATGTCAAGCTCACTCAACTACAATTATAAGTACAGCTGATGAGCAAACTTTTAGAAAACTTGGCATAGACATAACGTCTGATGCGGAATATGCAACTGAAAGTCTTTATTATATATAATAATTTTTGTATTGTTAACGAACTAACTAACTAAGTTAAGTGAATATCTCTTTAAATAGTGAGTTATTAAAAAGTCACATTCCTATATTAAATGGGAGTGTGACTTTTTTTGTTAGGCTGTTATAATATAGGTCAGTGCTACAAAAAAACACTTCCATAATAACAGCATCCAATTGCACCGTTAAATTGTGGCTCTTTAATGGATACTATATCTTCGTAATCTTGTTTTAAAAATTTTCTTATTGCAGTATTAGTAGCAACACCGCCAGTTAAAATTAATTTTTTACCTTTGAATTTACTTAAAAGAGGTTTAAGTCTCTTGTATAAAGAATAGTTAACACTAGAACACAAGGTTTCTATACTTATACCTTCGGCTATTTTACCAATTAACTCTGACTCGGAAAATACAGCACAGGTTGAATTAAGTTCCACAGGATTTTCATAGTGCTCACTCATATCATGGAGGGATACTTCAAGTACATTTGCCATATTCTCTAAATATCTTCCACAGGAGGCGGCACATTTTTCATTAAGCTCTAGGTCTGTAATAATGCCTCTTTCTACTTTTACAACCTTAACGTCTTGGCCTCCTACATCTAAGAGTATAAAATCCTTTAGGGCAGTTTGATAGAAGCCTCCATAGACATGGGCTTTTAGTTCATTTATTGGAGTAAAGAGCAATAAATCAGTATTGTTTTTTCCATAGCCTGTTGACACAGCTTTATCTATTTGTCCGAGATGAAACTTTTCTAAATTAACAATAACTTTACCATTAAAGTCACAGTAATTTTTGTAAAAATTCATGGTACTTACTTTTTCCTTCTGAATTATTTTATTATTTTCCATTAAAACAATCTTAACCGAGCGGCTTCCAAGGTCTATACCGAGTACTCGCATTTTTTAGCCTCCTTTAAGTCTATTAGCATATCAAGAAAGGCTTCTAACCTAAGTTTTGTTCTTGCATCTAGGACGTTCAATTTGTCTCCTTCAATATTTAATATGGGAATATCTAATTTTTCTTTTAAAACAATATGTTCTACTGCTCTATAGCAAAAGGCTTGAGTGTAGTGAATTATACCATCTAATTTTCGCTGGCCAATTTGCTTTTGTAATTCTCTAATTCTAAATTCAACATTATATGGATAAGTGTAGTCGTAATATTGTTGAAATATATCTAATGAGCTATCAGCTCTAGGAAAAGCAAATTCTCTTTGAACTTCATTGTACACGAAATTAGCATCTAGCCTCTCAACAAATTCATATATATCTGAAGTCATAGGCGGAACACCGATGTATCCAAGTCGCAGTTTTCTACTTATGGGCTTCCTATTTTTAATAGTAATAATAACTTTTTTTAGGTCAGCTTCAAAATTATCTATATCTCCATTAAAATCACTTGTGCATAACTGATATAGGTGATTTTCAAAGCCTGTAGCCTTATTATCAATATAAGTTAATTCATCAATTTCTTTTGCTAAGGTTCTAACTTCATTTAACCTTTTTCTAACTACTTCAACTTTTTCAATTGTTACGTCAAAGGTATTCATAAATTTGGTTATTTCATATTTTACGTCATCTACCTTGTGACTATGGGGAAAGGAAAATGGATAAACTTTAATTCCTCGAAGTTCAAGTACGTCAATAAGGGCTTTTGTATTAGAACAATCGCCCTCAACAACTCCAACTATCTCTTTAATATTATTTTTTAAGCAAGCTCCATAGATTCCTTTTATCCAAGAACACAAGTTTTTAGGGAATCCATCTCTCTCTGCAACATCTATATATTTCATATAGTCCTTTGAGGTTATAAAAATATTATTTAAATCTACGGGTGTGTAACCTGCTGAAATAAGAACCTCTATTGGTACTGTAGTTGTTAAACCTATTTTTTTCATTATGAAGCCTCCTATAAAACTAATCCATTAATTATTTATCGGTGTAAAAATTAAGCAAATAAAAAAGGGCATAAACCGCCCTTAAACAAAAAAACTACCTAAAACGGTAGCTACGTCCTAGTTTTGTTTATAGACAGGATGGTTTAGAACTGTCTTATTATATTTTATATTAATAAAGTATACTACATGTGGCCTGGGATGTCAAAAAAGAGTAGGTGCGGTGCCACTTGCCACCCACATGGCAAGTGGCAAAAGTGACAAGCTTAATGTGGTATACGTAAAGTGTGTCAATAGAGTATAAAGTCGAAATAAATATTAAATTTATGTTGACTCTAACGTAGGGTTATAGTTTATTATAAATTTATAGGGACAAAGAAAATAAAGGGGATGATTTTTTATGTCTTATAAAATAAAAGAAGTAGCTGATATAGTGGGGGTAAGTGTGCGTACACTTCATCATTATGATCAAATAGGTATTCTAAAGTAGATAACTTCTACAACTGTACTATGAAAATATTTAGAGGACTTGGAGAGTTATATGTTTGTGATGAACGTTTTACAGCTAACATTGATAAGCATAAGGTTGGGTTAGCTAAGTTTTTAAGTGAGGCAATGATTTACTATTGTGATAACAACTAATTTTCAGAAAAGATTTTTAAATAAGTCCCTCTTTTTTTATTAAGATCAATGATATCTTGTAGAAAATAGGCTATAATATAGATAGTTGAACAATTTAAATTTCGTTTTAATATTATGATTAACCAATAAAGGAGTTGGAATTACATGATAGATATTGAAGATAAGATTACAACATTAACAGAATACTTTAAAACTAATGATGATATTCTAGCGGTTTGGTTAATTGGCTCATATGGAACGGAATATCAAAGAGAAGAGAGTGATATTGATTTTTCAATTTTGTTTAGTAAAGATATTTCTATTATAGATGAAATGAAAATATCATGTAATATATCAGATATAATAGGTTATGAAAATGTTGATACTGTAGATTTAAAAAAAGCGCCTATAACATTACAATTTAAAACTATACGAGAAGGAAGAAGTCTATATGAAGCTGATTTCATAAAAACATGTGATTATATTGAATACGTAATTAGCAGATATAGAGAAGAAAAATATTATATAGACTCTTTTAGAAAAGACTACTATGAAAGTTATTCACTATAGGTGGGGGTAAATATGAATTTTGATAGAGAAAAATTAGAGCAAAAAATATTGTTTATGCAAACTAACGTAGCAAAATTGAAGAAGCTTAGTAAAATAGATAAGGAAATATTTATTGAAGATTTTCGAAATGTGGATAGCTCGAAATATTTATTACAAGTTACTATAGAAGCCATGCTGGATATAGCTAGCCATTTAATTGCAAGAAATAGATGGGGAAAACCAGAGGATAATAAGGCGCATTTTCAAATATTGGCTGATAACAATGTCATTAAAACAGAAGATATAGCCACATATTTTTTAATGGCAAAGTTCAGAAATAGAATTGTGCATATGTACTTTAATATTAATGATAAGATGGTGTATGACATAACTCAAAATAATTTGGAAGATTTCGAAAAATTTATAAGTGATATATTAGCAAGTATGAGCTAGTAAAAGAGGTTACATTTAAGTGGCAAGTTTTAATAAATAATAAAGTTGCCATGGAGGGGAAGTTAGTAATTTTTAGAAATTACTAACTTCCCCTATTTTTTTTATTATATTGAAAGTTGTTAACCTTCCCCTTGAAAATTTATATTATTACTAAATACTTTAGAAACAACAAAATAAATTGCAACATATATATCGAAATGTTAGTATTAGACTGTAAACTTTTAATAATTATTACAACTCTTAAAAAAATATAGTTGTGAGGATAAATGTATATGACAATTATGAAAACTATAAAATAAAAAAAAATGATTATAATATCTATAATTATTGCAATAACTTCACAGATAAACATGAATTTACTTATATCTAACTTTAGAGTTTCAGTTGCCATAATATTATTCCCAGTATTTTTATACTTGTTTGATGAAATAGATACAATAAAAATGGGAGTTATGTGTGCAATTTTTGTTTATATTTTAAGAGTAGGTATTTATTTTATTGAAAATGGGAGTTTTATTGAAATCTTATTAGCCTATTTCCCTGAGATATTTTTCTATGCTTTTTATAGCATATTTTTTAAAATTTTTAATAAAACGGAAAATTCATTTAAATTTAATCGATTAGTAATAACTTTGATATTAAGTGATTACTTAGCTGGAGTTATTGGTTCCACTATAACTCTACATATTAAAAAGCAAAAGAGAGAAATAATTGAAAAAGAATCATTTGCAGCATAAAGCAGTATACGATGCCATCCACGTGGCAATATACTTTCTTTAATATATATATAACTAAAATAAAAACTGCCACAGAAGTATCTGTGGCAGTTTTTGTGGTTGGGTGTTAATAGTGCAACATCGATAATGATGATTTAATCATATATAATGATCATGCGCTAATAATCAATCTAATATTTGAACTTTAATGTATTTAACACCCCAATTAACAGCCTCTTTATTGGTATTAAAAAAAACATCTATAAAATTTCCTTTTATTGCAGAACCTTTATCTGCAGCGATAGCATAGCCGTAACCTTCAACATATAGCTTTGTTCCCATAGGGATAATTCTAGGGTCTACAGCAATGGTACTGTAGCCATTTGCATTTCGGACATTTTTTATTCCAGAGGCAGTATAGGCATTGTTCATTTCGTCTGCAGAATAAGCAGTAGCTTTTACAGTAAGGATGTCTTTAGAGGGGGTTAAAGATCCACCTCTTGAAAAGGTTATTTTTGGCAAAGTACCTTGAACTATAATTTTACTTTTAGCTGCTTTAATTACCTTTTCACTAATAACTTTTCTAGATACTTCCTTGCCATTCTCATATGTCACATTTACTGTAACACTTTTTTGACCTGGTACTCCGATTTGTAAAACCTTGATTTTAGATTTTAAGGTATTAATATCTTTTCTAGTAATGGTTTTAAAAGCAATTGGTGCTGTTTGCTTAATTGTTGATATTTTAACTCTAGTTATGATAACATTCATTCCTGGAAATAGTATAGTTCCTATTGATGGTGAAACCCTATCAGTAGTACTCAATGATATTTTTTCAGCTTTTAACATTAGAGCAATAGTTTTTTCAGAAGAACTTATATTAAGCTCTTTATTGTCAACAAATACCGTTACATTTATAGGCAGGGTATCATTTATTTCAGCACTGCTCAGAGTGTTGTGAAGAGTTTCCTGGTAAGTTAATAATTCCATGGGTTCACCATCTACAACTAATATGTTGTTTTTACCTGCGAAGCACATGAAAGTAGTTAAGGTGGTAATTATTGTAATCATCATAAAATTAATTGCAGTTTTTTTTCGCTTATATTTTATAAATTTAACGATAATAATCATCTCCTATTATAAATTTAGATATAATTATCTAGGGGGAGAGGTTAAAGTGTAGATTTTTTAGATATATAGTATTTAATAATAATCTGAAAAGTTGCAAGGAATTAAGGGGTAAAGGTATTTCTATAGCAATGCATATGGTATATATTGTAATGGTAGTATACCACATTTGTAAGTAGATGGAAATAGTTAAATTTATGGTTATGTCATATAGCTTTTGTATAATTAGATTTTGTGATTTTTCAACTTGTTACATATACTGTACATCCTAAAATTTTATGATTAATGCGATATTTTTAATTTGTAACTAAAAGAGTCACTGGTATGTTTATTACCGTATTATTATAAATCTAGTTTTATAATAATCATCAATAGTTTGCGATTAATTTAACATATCGCAAAACTATAATTATTATGTTATAGTATATATGATGTATGATATTGAATATTAGAAGGAAAAAATGTATAATAATAAGAGTAAAACAATTATATATATGATTTATGAGTTATATCCAAGGGGGACAAAATGTTTAGTCCAATAAAAAACACAAAGGTTTACGAACAAGTAATAGAGCAAATAAAAGATATGATAGATAAGGGGACTCTTAAAAAGGGAGATAAGCTTCCTTCAGAGAGAAAGCTTGTTGAGCAATTAGAGGTAAGTAGAGCTTCTATTCGTGAGGCACTTAGGGCATTAGAGGTCATTGGACTTATTGAGTGTAAACAAGGAGAAGGCAATTACATAAAAACAAGTTTTCAAGATAATTTATTTGAACCACTATCAATTATGTTTATGTTAGAAGGTAGCGATCCAGATGCTATATGGGAGCTTAGAAAGATTATGGAGGTGGAGGCTGCAGGCCTTGCTTCTAAAAGGATAACTGTAGAGCAATTGAAAGAATTAAAAGAGATTACCGAAAAGTTTATGAATTCTAGTGATGAAAGTGTTAATGCTGAAATTGATAAACAGTTTCATTATAAAATTGCAGAATGTTCAGGAAATGTTTTAATTTTTAATATTCTAAAAACAGTATCAACTCTTGTTGATCACTTTATAGTGGATGCAAGAAAATTAATACTAGCTCATAAGGAGAATAAGGAAGTACTTTTTAATCAACATAATCAGATATATCTATCTATGGAAAAGCACAGCTCAGCAGAGGCTCGGAAAGCAATGCGAGAACATTTGGATTTTGCAAATAGGTATATGAAAAAAGAAAATTAATTTTTAAATATGGAGTTTATTAAAAAAGCAAAAATAAGGGTAATGGTCATTATTACTCTCACTTTTGCTTTTTTTTTGCATAAAACAATTTTTTTCGTTAACTATTTAACTATTATAGAAATATATATAATAGTATGTTATTATTAATTAAAGGTGGTCAGACCATACTACCATTAATGAATTTTAAGTTTTATATAAGAATGATTGGAGGAAAATATATGGATATTTTAGTATGTATAAAGCAAGTTCCAGGAACTTCAAAAGTTGAAGTGGATCCAGTTACAGGTGTTTTAAAAAGGGATGGAGTAGATTCAAAAATGAATCCTTTTGATTTATTTGCATTAGAAACAGCACTTAAAATTAAAGAGCAAAAGGGTGGAATAATTAAAGTTATAACTATGGGGCCACCACAAGCTAAGGACGTAATACGTGAAGCATATATGATGGGCGCAGATGAAGGCGCATTAATATCAGATAGAAAATTTGCTGGAGCAGATGTTCTTGCTACATCTTATACAATTTCACAAGGCGTAAAACAAATGGGGAAATTTGATCTTATATTATGTGGAAAGCAGACTACAGATGGAGATACAGCTCAAGTAGGACCAGAGATGGCTGAATATTTAGGTATCCCACACATTGCAAACGTTTTAAAGATAATAGAATTAAAAGAGAAATCAGTTATTGTAGAAATGGATATGGCAAATACTATTGAAGTTGCTCAAATCCAGTTTCCATGTCTTTTAACTGTAGATAAAGATATATATCAGCCAAGGCTTCCTTCATATAGGAAGAAAATAGATACAAAAGATAGAGAAATAAAAATGATAACATTAAATGACTTTGAAGATAAAGATGAAAAGAAATATGGACTTAATGGTTCACCAACTCAGGTTGAAAGAATATTTCCTCCATCTGTAAATAATGATAGAGAAACATGGACAGGCACCGGAGCACAACTTAGTTTGAAAATAGCTGCTAAACTTAAAGAGTTAAAATTTGTATAAAGAAGGGTGGAATTCTCATGAGTAAGTTAATTTGTAACCAAGAAAAAGTAAACGATTCAAACGTTAAAGAATTGTTAAAGGTTTGTCCTTTTGGTGCTATTGAATACCTTGATGGAAAAATAGAAGTTAATGCAGGTTGTAAAATGTGTAAGATTTGCGTTAAGAAAGGTCCTGCTGGAGTAATGGAATTCATTGAAACGGAAGCTGTAAAGGTTGACAAGAGTTTATGGAAAGGTATAGGAGTATATGTTGACCATGTAGAAGGTGTTATACATCCAGTAACCATGGAACTTATAGGAAAAGCTAAAGAGCTAGCTGCAGTTGTAAATTTTCCAGTGTATTGTATATTTATCGGTCACAACATAAGGGAAAAAGCTGAAGAATTGCTTTATTATGGAGTTGATGAGGTTTTTGTATACGACTACGAAGAGTTAGAAGAGTTTAGGATAGAACCTTATACTGCTGCTTTTGAAGATTTTATAAATAAGGTAAAGCCATCATCTTTACTAGTTGGAGCTACAACCATTGGTAGATCTCTTGCCCCTAGAGTAGCTGCAAGGTTTAGAACAGGCCTCACTGCTGATTGTACAATGCTTAAAATGAAAGAAAATACTGACCTTGTGCAGATAAGACCTGCTTTTGGTGGTAACATTATGGCCCAAATCTTATGTCCGAATACAAGACCACAAATGTCTACAGTAAGATATAAGGTAATGGATGCCCCAGAAAAACAATGTGATGCAAAGGGTAAAATTACAATTTGTAATATAGATAAAGCAAAACTCCATTCAAATATCCAAGTATTAAAGGTTACAAAAAAAGAAATGGAAGAAAATATTTCAGATGCAGAGGTAATCGTTGCAGTTGGTAGAGCTTTAAAATCAGAAAAAGATATGGCTATGATTAAGGAACTTGCAGATCTTTTACATGCACAAGTAGCTGGGACAAGACCTACAATTGAAGCAGGATGGATTGATCCTAAAAAACAAATTGGTCTTTCTGGAAGAACAGTTAAACCAAAGCTAATAATAGCTCTTGGAATTTCTGGTGCAGTTCAGTTTACTGCTGGGATGAATAGTTCAGAACGTATATTTGCAGTAAATAAGGATGAAAATGCTTCTATATTTAATGTAGCTCACTATGGAATAGTAGGAGATATATATGAAATAGTTCCAAAGTTAATAGAAAATATTAAAAATTTTGGAGCAGAGTCTTGTGTAAGTAACTTTTAGTGCACCGTTAAAAGTAATAAATAAGCTAGTGAATACACTAACTTAAGAATCGAGGAGGTACTTTTATGGATTATAAAAAACTTGATACTAACGATATAGAATTTTTAGTGTCAATATTGGATAAAGATAGAGTGTTTACAGGGAACGCAATAAATGATGATTTTAGCCATGATGAAATGGGTGGAATAAGCAAAATGCCAGAGGTATTAGTTGAAGTTCTTACCACAGACGAAGTTTCAAAAATTATGAAATATGCATCTGAAAACGTAATTCCAGTTGTAGCAAGAGGCTCAGGAACGGGACTAGTTGGGGCATCAGTTCCAATTTTCGGTGGGATTATGATGAATATGTCCAAAATGAATAAAATACTTGAAATTGATGAAGAAAACTTAACACTAACTCTTGAACCAGGAGTACTTTTAATGGAAATAAGCAAATATGTTGAAGAGTTTGATTTGTTTTATCCACCAGATCCAGGTGAGAAATCTGCAACAATTGCTGGTAACATAAATACAAATGCAGGAGGAATGAGAGCTGTTAAGTACGGAGTTACTAGAGACTACATAAGAGGTCTTGAAGTAGTTCTTCCAAGTGGAGAAATACTTGAAGTGGGAGGAAAAGTAGTTAAAAATTCTACAGGCTATAGTATAAAAGACTTAATATGTGGTTCTGAGGGAACACTTGGAATAGTTACAAAAATAATATTAAAACTTATACCACTACCTAAGAAGGCTGTATCATTATTAATACCTTTCCCTAATCTTGACATGGCAATAAATACAGTTCCACTGATAGTTAAATCGAAATCTGCACCTACTGCTATAGAATTTATGCAAAGAGAAGTTATTATTGCTGCTGAAGAATTTCTAGGGAAAAAATTCCCTGATAATTCATCGGATGCTTATCTTTTATTAACTTTTGATGGTAATACTATAGAAGAAATAGAAAGAGCTTATGAAAGTGTAGCTAACATTTGCCTTGAAGAAGGTGCTCTTGATGTATTTATAACTGATACAGATGAAAGAAAAGAGGCTGTTTGGTCTGCAAGAGGTGCTTTTCTTGAAGCTGTTAAAGCAACAACTACTGATATGGATGAATGCGACGTTGTTGTTCCAAGAAATAAAGTTGCAGAGTTTATTAGGTATACTAATGATCTTCAAAAGCAGTTTAATGTAAGAATAAGAAGCTTTGGCCATGCAGGTGATGGTAACTTACATGTGTATGTATTAAAAGATGCGCTTTCAGATGAAGCATGGGAAAAGAAAATTGCTGAAGTATTTGAAGCAATGTATAGTAAGTCTAGGCAGCTAAAAGGCTTAGTATCTGGGGAACATGGGATTGGATTTGCCAAGAAAGCATATATGCTTGAACAATTAGGACCTGTATATGTACAACTTATGAGAAATATAAAAATGGCATTTGATCCTAAAAATATATTGAATCCAGGCAAGGTTTGTGAATAAAACAAATCATATCGCTAATATCTTTTAAAGATGTTGGCGATATAAAAATAATTTATGTATTCGATTTCAGTAATATTACAAATCACACTAAGTAAAGGAGATAATAAAAGATGAACAATTATTTATTGTTTTTTATAGCACTTATCCCCATTGTATGGCTTATGGTGTCCCTGGGTGTTTTAAAAATGCCAGGACATAAGACTTGTTCCATTACACTTGTAATTACTATAATACTTGCAATCATAGTTTGGAAGATGCCAATTAGTGAGGCTCTTACAGCAACACTTGAGGGCGCAGCAATGGCACTATGGCCAATAATTGTTGTAATAATAGCGGCGGTGTTTACATACAATCTTTCTATTCATACAAAAAGTATGGACGTAATAAAGAATATGATGACTGGAATCACTACTGATAGAAGAATACTAGTTTTAATTGTTGCTTGGGGTTTTGGTGGATTTCTTGAAGCAATTGCAGGCTTTGGTACAGCAGTAGCAATACCTGCCAGCATTTTAGCTGCACTTGGTTTTGATCCAATATTTGCAGCAATAATATGTCTTATTGCAAATACAACACCAACAGCTTTTGGAGCAATTGGACTCCCTGTAACAACACTGGCAAAGGTTGCAGGAATCAACCCAGTTACATTAAGTTATGCGGTTGGTATTCAATTGTTTGCATTAATTGTAGTTTTACCATTAGTACTCGTAATGCTCACAGGTAAAAGCGTAAAAGCTATAAAGGGAGTTGTGTTTATTTGTCTTGCTTCAGGCCTAGCTTTTGCAATTCCAGAACTTTTAATAGCAAAATACATTGGAGCGGAACTTCCAGCATTAATTGGGTCAATAGTATGTATTATTGTAACAGTTGTAATAGCTAAAGTATTTTATAAAAAAACTGCAGCTAAAGATAAGGTTAATATATCTCTAAAACAAGGATTTATAGCCTGGGTGCCATTTATTTTAATTTTAACTTTTATATTAATCACAAGCTCTCTAGTTCCATGGATTAATAAACCATTATCAACTATAAAAACTTCACTTCAAATATATACTGGTCCCCATGCAAAACTTAGTACCTTTACATGGATTGCTAATCCAGGAACACTTATAATACTTGCCACCTTTATAGGGGGACTTGTTCAAGGGGCTAAGTTTAAAGAAATATCAAAAGTGTTTACAGATACTTGCAAGCAAATGAGCAAAACTGCAATAACAATACTTTCAATAGTTGCTCTTGCAAAGGTAATGAGCTATAGCGGAATGATAACATCTATTGCGGTAGTTTTAGTTGCAGCAACAGGAAGTTTTTATCCATTAATTGCTCCAGTTATAGGGGCACTAGGTACATTTGTAACTGGTAGTGATACTTCTGCTAACGTTCTATTTGGACCTTTACAAGTTGAAGTTGCAAAAAATCTGCATATGAGTCCTTATTGGTTAGCAGCTGCTAATACTGGTGGTGCCACTGCAGGTAAAATGATTTCTCCTCAAAGTATTGCAGTTGCAACCGCAGCCACTGGGCTTGTAGGAGCTGAAGGTAAAATATTAAAGGCAACTTTAAAATTCTGCCTTGCATATGTAACAATCTTAGGATTAATTACGTACTTCGGAGCAAAATTCTTTACGATGTAGGAGGATGATATAGCCACCCAAATGGCAAGATAAGAAATTTGTATAAATGATTGAGTTGTTATAAATATTGTGATAAACTTAACTGAAGTGGTAGGACCATAGTACCAATCAATAATATTTTTATAGAAATTAATTGAAACAATTTTTATAAAATGGTATTTTATAAAAATATAAATAAACAGTGGTTTTATCAAGAAAACGATTTAATAATGTAGAAGTGTAAAGGAGAGGAAAAATATGAATATTATGTTATGTGTAAAACAGGTTCCAGATGATTCTATTGAAATCCACTTGGATAATAATACGAAAAAACCTAATTTGAATGGAGTCACTATGGTAGCAAATGCATTTGATACATATGCATTAGAACTTGCAGTTCGTTTTGTGGAAGCTAATGGAGGAAATGTTAGTGTATTAACCGTTGGAGCAGATGATTCTATAAATACATTGAAAAACTGCCTTGCTGTAGGAGCTAAAGAAGCATTTTTTGCAAAAGATGATTTATATGCAGATTTAGATGCTACTGGAACAGCTTATGTTTTGGCAGATGCTATTCATAAAATTGAAAAAGACAAAGGTGAAAAATTTGATTTAATTCTTTGTGGAAAGGAATCCACAGATGAAATTACTGGTCAGGTAGGAGCAATACTTTCTGAAAAATTGGAGACAAGCTTTGTTAGTAGCGCAATTGAAATTAATTTGAAAGATTGTGGCATGGAAGTTTATAAGGAAACCGAAGAAGGATATGATATAGTTTCTATAAAATCTCCAGCTGTAGTAACAGTAAGTAAACCAAATTATGATCCACGTTATCCTACTATTAGAACTAAGATGGCAAGCCGTAAGGCAATCATTCCAACTTACTGCGCAGCAGAAATTGGAGAGGTAAAAAAGGCAAAAGTACGGTTGATTGAATATGTGCAGCCTCCTAAGAAAGAGGCTGGTATCAAAATAAAAGAAAAAGATGCGTCGCTAGCAGTAAGCGCTGCTATAGAGCAAATGAAAAAAGATAAGACAATCTAATAAGGAGGAAAACGAAATTATGAAAGCATTATTATTTATTGAAACAGATGGAGAAAAAGTATTAAGCGGAAGTCTTGAATTGATTAGTGCAGTAAAAGCATTAGATGCAGAGGCAGCAGCTCTTATAGTAGGTAACAGTGCTGCGGCAGATACTGTAGCAGCACTAGGCATTCCAGTTATTTTTACAGAAACTGCTACAGACTGTGATACTTTGACAGAAGTATTAGCAGAAACTGTTAAGCAGCAAAACCCAGATATTGTACTACTTGCAAGTACACCAATGGCTAAAGATATTGCACCACGTATTGCAGGACGTATGTGCCTGGGATGTGTAACTGACGTAATAGGAATTAATAAAACTGATGGTAAAGTTATATACACTAGACCAGCTTATGGTGGTACTATTTTAGAAAACCTTGAAGTAGATGGGACAGCCGTAGTTACAGTTAGAAAAGGAAGCTTTTCAAAGCCAGAAGCTGGTTTAAATGCAGGTGTTACAGAGAAAAAAGTAGAAATTCCAGCTGGTGCTGTTAAGGCAAAAATTGTTGATAGGGTAAAAGAAATGTGTGAATCTGTCAATTTAGAAGAAGCACAAGTTATTGTTTCTGGTGGACGTGGAATGGGAAATATAGAAAATTTTAAGCTTGTTGAAGAATTAGCACGTGTACTTGGTGGTGTAGTAGGTGCAACAAGACCAGCAATTGAAAGTGACTGGATTTGTCGTACACACCAAGTTGGACAATCAGGAAAGATTGTAGCACCAAAACTTTATATTGCATGTGGTATTTCTGGAGCAACACAACATACATCAGGAATGTCAGGTTCTAAATATATTGTGGCAATTAATAAAGATGAAGAAGCTTCAATTTTCGAAATAGCAGATATAGGTATTATTGGAAATGTGAGCGATATTCTTCCAGTTATGATTGAAGAAATGAAGAAAATAAAAGTAAACTAAAGGTTTTATAAAAAAAATTAAAGGAAAATGTAAGCATGAACATTCCATTATGTAAAACAGGATTCAGATTATGTTTCTTAGAAGCATTATAGAGTAAGAAAAAGTTTAGAAGGGAAGGGTTATTATGGCTAAGTATAATCAATTGACAGAAGAATTAATCTTACAATTACAGGAGGCGGCTCCAGGACATATTTTAACAGGTGATGATATCAATGAAGATTATTCTCATGATGAAATGCCTATTTATGGGACAAACGCTCCACAAGTTGTATTTATGGCACACTCTACAGAGGAAGTTGCTGCGGTAGTAAAAATATGTAATGAAAATAAGATACCAGTGACTCCAAGAGGAGCAGGAACAGGACTTGTAGGAGGAGCAGTTCCACTACTTGGAGGAGTTTTAATTGATCTTACAAAGATGAATAAAATACTTTCTTATGACTTAGAAAATTTTGTTGTTCATGTTGAGGCAGGAGTACTTCTCAAGGACCTTGCAGAGGATTGTGCAAAACAAGGATTATTATATGCTCCAGATCCCGGTGAAAAGTCCGCTTGTTTAGGTGGAAACGTTTCAACAAATGCTGGTGGAATGAGAGCTGTTAAGTATGGTGCAACACGTGATTATGTACGTGCAATGACAGTTGTTCTTCCAACAGGAGAAATTACTAAATTTGGAGCTACAGTATCAAAAACAAGTTCAGGTTACAGTCTTTTGAATTTAATGATTGGGTCAGAAGGTACACTTGGGATTATTACAGAGCTTACTTTGAAAACTATTATAGCACCAAAGGCAGTTGCAAGTTTAATTATTCCTTTTGAAAATCTAGATGATTGTATTTCTGCTGTTCCTAAATTTAAAATGCAACACATGAATCCACAAGCATTGGAATTTATGGAAAGAGAAATTGTTTTATCTAGTGAAAGGTTTATTGGAAAGAGCGTATTCCCTCAAGTAGTTGGTGGAGTAACCGCAAATGCTTATTTACTTGTTACTATAGATGCAAGTGATGAAGATGAATTAAACAACCTTATTGAACAAGCAAGTGAAATAGTATTAGAAGCAGGAGCAATTGATGTTCTTGTAGCTGATACACCTGCAAAAATTAAAGATGCATGGGCTGCACGTTCTAGTTTCTTAGATGCAATTATGGCAGAAACAAAGTTACTCGATGAATGTGATGTGGTAGTTCCAATAAATAAAATTGCTTCTTATCTTGCTTTTGCAAATAAAACTGGGCAGGAGTGTGGACTCACTATTAGGAGTTTTGGACATGCAGGAGATGGAAATCTTCATATATACCAATGTAGTAATGATTTAGAGGAAGCAGAATTTAAAGTAAGAGTTGAGAAATTCTTTGATATTATTTATAAAGAAGCAATTGATTGTGGCGGACTTGTTTCAGGAGAACACGGGATTGGTAGTGGAAAGATCAGCTATTTATTAGAGTGCGTCGGAGGAATAAATATGGAACTCATGAAAGGTATTAAAAAAACTTTCGATCCGAATAGTATTATGAATCCAGGTAAAGTATGCGATGTCATAGATGGTGCTAACTAATAAAACACAATTGACAAACACAAATAAAAAAAAAGGTGGGAATTAATATGAATTTTAAACAAGATGAAGACAGCAAACAACTACAAGAAATGTATCGCGATTTTGCAGAAAAAGAGGTAAAACCAATCGCAAAAGAAATTGATGAAAATATGCGCTTTCCAGAAGAAAATGTAGCGAAAATGGCTGAAATGGGCTTGCTCGGGATTCCATTTCCAGAACAATTTGGTGGCGCTGGAATGGATACATTAAGTTATGTACAATGTGTAGAAGAATTATCTAAAGTTTGTGCTACAACAGGTGTTATTGTTTCAGCACATACAAGTCTTTGTGCAACACCAATTTACACATATGGTACAGACGAGCAAAAAGAGAAATATTTAAAACCACTTGCTTCAGGTGAAAAATTAGGTGCCTTCGGATTAACAGAACCTTCTGCTGGAACTGATGCTTCTATGCAAAAGACAACAGCAGTACTCGAGGGAGACAATTATATATTAAATGGCAGTAAGATATTTATTACTAATGCAGGATATGCAGACGTATATATTATTTTAGCTATGACAGATAAGAGTAAGGGAACAAAAGGTATTTCAGCATTTATCGTTGAAAAAGATTTCCCTGGTTTTACTGTTGGAACTCATGAATTAAAGATGGGAATAAGGGGATCTTCTACATGTGAATTATTCTTTGATAATTGCATAGTTCCAAAGGAAAATCTTTTAGGAGAAGAAGGTAGAGGATTTAGCCTTGCAATGGCAACTCTTGATGGTGGTCGTATTGGTGTTGCAGCTCAAGCTCTTGGTATTGCAGAAGGTGCGATAGAAGAAACTATAAAATATGTTAATGAACGTGTTCAATTTGGTCGTACTATTTCAAAATTCCAAAACACACAATTTGAACTTGCTCAAATGCGTGCAAATACAGAAGCTGCAAAACTTTTAGTATATCAAGCTGCATGTGCAAAGGATAATCATGAAAAATTTACACATTTCGCTGCTATGGCAAAATTAGTTGCTTCTAGAAATGCCAGCGATGTAACAAGACGTTGTTTACAATTATTTGGTGGATATGGATATTCAAGTGATTATCCAATTGAAAGAATGATGCGTGATGCAAAAATTACAGAAATTTATGAAGGAACATCAGAAGTTCAAATGATGGTAATTGCTGGATGGATGGGTGTTAAATAGTAGAAAACTAAAATTAAACACTAAAATAAAAGCTTACTTTCTATAAATTGAAATAAATCAGTTAGTAAACTAACTTTGATTAAATAAGCAGTATAGAATAGTTAAGAGAATTTTAATCTCTTGACTATTTTTAAAATGTAGGGAGGAAAAATATATGAGTAAAATTAAAATACCTTATTCAAAACAATTTTTGGATATAGAAATACCAGATGAAAACTTGGCAGCAATACTGGAATCACAAGCACATGATTTTAAGGTTAATGATACTCAGCAGGAAATTGTGAATAAAGCACTAGATAATCCCATTGGGAGTGTAAAACTAGAAGAGTTAGTTAAAGGTAAAAAAAATTTAGTTCTAATAACTAGTGATCATACAAGACCTGTACCAAGTAAAGTAACAATGCCTATATTACTTAAAAGAATTAGAAATGCAAATCCTACAATTGATATAACAATATTAATTGCAACAGGTTTTCATAGACCAACTACAAGAGAAGAAATGATTGATAAGTTTGGCCTTGAAATTGTGGATAATGAAGTTATAAAAATTCATGTATCAACGGATTATGATAATATGGTTAACGTTGGAATGCTTCCTTCAGGTGGAGAACTATTACTTAATAAAGTAGCAATGGAAGCAGAACTTTTAATTGCAGAAGGATTTATAGAACCACATTTCTTTGCAGGATTTTCAGGCGGACGTAAGAGCGTTCTTCCAGGAGTGGCATCAGCGAAAACAGTTATGGCAAATCATTGCTCTGAATTTATAGCAAGTGAATATGCTAGGACAGGAATTCTTGAAAATAACCCACTTCATAGAGATATGCTTTATGCTGCAAAACAAGCTAAGTTAGCATTTATACTAAATGTTGTTATTGATAGTGATAAAAAGGTTATAAATGCATTTGCAGGGGATAGTCAGCTTGCCCACATAAAGGGATGTGAATTTGTAATGGAACTTGCATCTGTAAAAGCTGTTAAAGCAGATATTGTAATTACATCTAATGGAGGATATCCTCTTGATCAAAATATATATCAGTCAGTAAAAGGTATGAGTGCAGCAGAAGCAACTTGTACAGAGGGCGGAGTTATAATCATGATGTCTGCTAGTAATGATGGACATGGTGGTCAGTCTTTCTATGACAATATGGCAAATGCAAGTAGCCCTCGGGAAGTTCTTGATAGGGTGCTTAAAGTTGGAAGAAATGATACTGTACCAGATCAGTGGGAATTTCAAATTCTTGCGCGTATACTTGATAGATATACTGTAATTTATGTTACAGATATGTGTGATCCGGGAATTGTAAAAAATATGCATATGTTGCATGCATTTACCTTTGAAGAAGCGCTTGAAAAAGCTTTTGAGATAAAAGGGAAGGATGCAAAAATAACAGTAATACCAGATGGAGTTTCAGTAGTGGTAAAATAGGTGCCATCCACTTGGTAAGTGGCAAGTTGGACAAGTAAGAAGGTATCAATCACGTGAAAAGAGGTAAGTTACAAGTAAAGGGACTATCTCAAAATAGAAATTACTTTCTATTTTGAGATAGTCCCTTTAAAAAATGTGCCACCTAATTTAAAACTGGTAATCAAAAAAACTATATATGAGATTTTTAAAAATTAATCTAATATTTTAACCTCTAAATATTTAACTCCCCAATTAGATGCTTCTTCAGATGTATTGAAAAACACATCTATAAATTTGCCTTTAACTCCAGAACCTTTGTCAGCTGCGATAGCATAACCGTACCCTTCAACATATAATTTTGTTCCCATAGGAATAACATTAGGGTCTACTGCTATTGTACTATAGCCATTTGAATTTCGCACAGCCTTTCTCCCAGAGAAAGTATATGTATTGTTTATTCCATCAGTAGCCCAATAAGCAGTAGCCTTTACGGTAAAAGTCTTATTATAGCTTGTATCAGCTTTTATATTTTGAATGTTAGAAGAATTATTTGAGGATGATCCTCTTGAAAGGGTTAAAGTTGATAGTGTGCCTTGAGCTATAATTTTATGCTGAGGCTCTTTAACTACAGTTTCTTTAATAACTTTTCTAGTTACTTCTTTCCCGTTCTCATAAGTAACATTTGAAGTAACATTTTTTTCGCCTTTTATGCCCGTTTGTACAACTTTACTTTGAGATTTTAATGCAGCAGTGTCCTTTTTTATAACTATTTTAAAGTCAATAGGTTTTTTTTCTTGGATTGTTTCTGTTTTAACCCTAGTTATGACAACATTCATATCCTTATATAAATTGTCTTCCTTTGGTGGGGAAATCTTATCATTAGGACTTATAACTATTTTTTCTGTATCTAACATTAGAGTAATATCTTTTTCTGCTGAAGTTATGTTAAGCTCTTTATTGTCTACTAATACCTTGAAATTTACAGCATGTTTAATAGTTATAACATCATTGTTAACTATATTTGAAGCTAAAACTTTATCAATCTTATCTTTTAAGGCTATATCTATACCAGCTTTTCTTAAAGCACTGTCAAAAGTTTTTTGGTAAGTAACTAATTTAATTTGCTTACCATCTACAATCACTACAAGGGTTTTTCTTGCTATACACATGAAAGTAGTAAAGCTTGCAATTATAGTCACCAGCACAAATCCAATTATAATTTTTAGCTTTTTATTCTTTATGAATTTTACAATAATAACCATCTCCTAATTTAAATTTCAATACAATCAATTTCAATACAATCATTATGTGTGATTCCTAAATACATTATCTGAAAATATTTAATATTTAACAGAAATCTATAAAGATGTATGAGTTGTAGGGAATTATGTATGTCTATACCAAGAGGTGTAGGGTAATTTATTTTAATAGCAGTATATCACATTTTAAGTTAGGAGGAAATAAATTTATTATATCAACTTTTGTTGAAAGTGTTATAATTAATATAATTTGTAAAAATTCAGACAGTAAGGGTCCAATTATTTTAAGAGGTTAAAGATATGCCATTTACAACTACTTAACATTAATATGGAGGTGATATTTTGAAGTTAAAAGAGTTAGAGAACATAGTATTTAAGTCATCTTCTATTTTAATGAGAAGTGAGGGCGAAAGGGTTTTTAATAGTGGATTGGTCACTAAGATCAAAGGAACGAAAATTGAAAGTATGTATCATATTTATGGATGCGTTAGTAATGAAACCAGGACAGGTGAGCTAAACACGCATATAAAAATAGACTTAATAAAGAGAAGGTTAGATAGTGTAAAATGTACTTGTGAGGATTTCAAAGAAAGTTCTAATACGGGCTACTTATTTATGTGTAGTCATATAACGGCTACAGCATATAGTTTTTTTAGCAGAATTACACCAAAAAGTTCTGCTAAAAAACAAAAACCAGAGATAAATGGAAAAACTGAAATAAATCAAAAGATGAAACTAAATGAGAATCAGGAAAAGTATAAAGATAATAATTTCAATAGTAAAGGTACTAATACTTATGTAAGATTAGTTCGTAAAGTTTCAAAAGACCCTACTTATTATGAAGCTCAACAAGCGATAGGAAACATAAAAACTAAGATTGAACCTATTGATCTAAGAGTTTTTTTAGAAGGAGTTAAGGGAGGAAAAATTAAATTCAATTATGATAGTTTTGAATTTGATGCACCAATCTTAAATGTCGATTTGCCCATAACATTTACACTGAAAATTAGAAAAGAGTATTTCGTGTTAACAACCCATAAGCAATTTCCAGTTTCCTTAAATGATAAGAACGATGTGTATTTATTTAATTGGAAGCTTTATTTACCATCAGTAAATCAGGTGGCAAGATATATTCTTCTATCTGATAAATTAAAAAGAAATGGTGAAATTAAATACGGAAAAGACATAGAAAACTATAACAAACTTATAACTTTTCTAAGTAGTATTTCAAATAATATTAATATTAGTCAAGAGGTGAAAATCTTTGCATCAAATTATATAAAGCCAGAGTTTCACTTATATGATAATGAAGATAATATTTATTGTGACATAAAAATTATTTATGCTAATAAGACAATCAATATATTAAAAGATGATAAAAGTAATGCTACGATTGTACGAGATTATAAAAAAGAAGAAAAAATCCTTATGGAGCTAGAGAAATTTAGGTTCATAAAAAGAAATGAAAGGTTACTATTTATAGGTGGAGATGAGGAATTATTTGATATATTAAGTAAAAGCGAAAATAATTTACATTGCCTAGGAAATGTTACCTTTGGGAAAGGGTTTAAACATAGGAGAATTTTTGATTTTACGGCGATTGAAGCTGAGTTTGAGGATAAGGATGACTATTATGATTTTTCCTATAGTATACATGACATTGAAAATAGAGAGCTTGATAGTGTACTTAAATCATTTAAGCAAAACAATAGGTTTTACAAGACTGATAATAATAACTTTTTGGATTTTGAAGATGAGGGAGTTAAGAACTTTTTTGATTTATTAATTTCATTAACTACAAAGGAAAATAATGAAAATGGGTTAATAGAAATACAGAAAAACAAAGCATTATATTTAAATGAAAAGATAAAAACCAAAAACCTTAAATTTATTAAAGGTATTGAAGTATTAGAGGATATAGAAAATAATTTAGTGAATATAAATAATATGGATATTAGGGTGCCGATTAATTTAAATGCAAAACTTAGAGAATATCAAATTGACGGTTTTAAATGGCTTAAAAGATTGAGCAGTTTAGGTTTTGGAGGAATACTCGCTGATGAAATGGGTCTTGGTAAAACTATTGAAACAATAGCTTTCCTATTGTCGCAGGAAAATAAAAAATCAATTATAATTAGTCCTACCTCCCTTGTTTATAATTGGAAGGCAGAACTTGAAAAATTTGCGCCAAGTATAAAGATAGGCATTGTGCATGGAGAAAAAATTGAAAGACATGAAATAATTCATAATATGCAAGATTATGATGTTATATTAACAACCTACGGAACTTTAAGAATGGATATAGAGCAATATAAGGATATTATTTTTGATGCTTGTATTATAGATGAAGCCCAAAATATAAAGAATTATTTAGCTCAAAACACAAAAGTTATAAAAGAAGTTAAAGCTAAGGTAAGATTCGCATTAACAGGAACTCCAATGGAAAATAATTTAACTGAACTTTGGTCTATCTTTGATTTTATAATGCCAGATTATTTATATTCTAAAGAAATTTTTGAAAGTAAATTCACCCTTAATAAAGAAGGCGATTTAGAGGAACTTAAATTGTTAATTAAGCCTTTCCTATTAAGAAGAACTAAAAAGGAAGTAATGAAAGAACTGCCAGATAAAATAGAAAAGAAATTTATTGTTGAAATGACAGGTCCTCAAAAGGCTGTATATAAAGCATATATAAAAGCTGTTAGGGAAAAAATGAAAAACAGCAGTGACAACAAAATACAGGTTTTTTCTTATCTAACTAGGCTAAGGCAAATTTGCCTTGACCCATCACTTGTAATAGAAGAATACAAAGGTGGAAGTGGTAAGCTAAAAGTTGCAACGGAACTTATTGAAAAACATATAGATTCAGAGGGTAAAGTGTTGTTATTCTCCCAATTTACGTCGGCACTTAAAAACATTGGTAAGAATTTAAATAAAAAAGGAATTTCATATTTTTATTTAGATGGAAAAACAAAACCTAAGGATAGAATTAAATTGGTAGATGAATTTAATAGTAGCTCCGAGAAAAGAGTTTTTCTAATCTCCCTAAAGGCGGGAGGAACAGGACTTAACTTAACCTCGGCAAATTTAGTTATTCATTTTGACCCCTGGTGGAATCCAGCAGTTGAGGATCAAGCAACAGATAGGGCTCATAGAATCGGCCAAAGGGATGTAGTAGAAGTAATAAAGTTAGTGGCTAAGGGAACTATAGAAGAAAAAATTATTCTACTTCAGGAAAATAAAAAAGATTTAATAGACAGTGTAATTACAGGGGAACTTACAAACAGTCATGTTTTAGGAAAACTTACAAAGGAAGAGTTGTTGGAGCTTTTTAGATTTTAGAGGTGAAAAAAAATAGCGAATTGATTTCTCGCAATATTTTAGTATAATATAATAAGAGGCCAATTGGCAGCAAGATTCAAAGGAGGAGTAAAAATGTACGTAGAATTTAATAGTGAAATAGTAGGTAGTGAAGATATAAAAAATATAATTGAAAAAAACACAGAGTTTAAAGTAGTTAAGGACATGAGTAAAGGTACAAAACGAGAGGACACATTAGCTTTTAATTTAAGTGTAGATGTAAATACCCTAAATGGTTTAATGGAAGAAGAGTGTGATGTAGCTGAATTAACGGAAGATGAATTATTTGAAGAATATCTTTCACTGGCAGAAGAAATTGCAATGGACATTGAAGAATATGTTCCAGAGGGTGCTATTATGGATATTAAAGCTTATAAATGGGATAAATCCGATAATGCCGTAAAATTAATTTTAATAATAGCTCCTGAGGAGCTTTACGAAGTTAAATTAAGGGATGTTATGAAGAAGCTTACAACACAACTGGAGTAATGACATAACAACTAAGTTTTACAATCGACTGACCTTTTGAGTTAGTCTTTATTGCCACCTTTTTGCCACCCTTAATTATTTTTGGGTGGCAAATATATTTTAAAGAATATTTATTTGGATGCTATTGAATTTGATTATTATGAAATACTTATAATGCTGTTTAAATTATTTCTTTTATTTTAGAATAAGAGGACTCATAAAATTTGTAATAATTACACTAAAAATTAATATTATATAGAATAGTGATTATAAATATTCTATATAAAAATACACTATTTCTCGTTGAAGGCTATGTTAACTATAGAATTAAGGATCATATAAATAGATAATTAAAGTAGAAAGGAAATTATGGCAATTGTACCAAGAGTTATACAATCAATTGATAATAAAATTGGTGAATTACAGGAGAACCCAACCCCAGACACAATTCTAGACAGGTTAAAAAAAATCACAACAGTAACACTAACAACCGCAGAAACATATGAAAGTTTAGGTGGATTTTGGCCAGAACCGGGAACATTAACAACTTTAACAAATATTGGTGACCTAACAGATTACAAAATAGACTCTAGGGGAAATTTGTCAATGAGGGGACCTATTACAACAGATGAGGGAAGTTTAAGAGAAGATTTTCCTGGAACAACAATTTATTATATTGAAACAGGTGGAGATTTAACATTTACAAATAATAGCAATGTGGTTACAGGTGTTACTACAGACTTTACAGATGGCTCAGAAGCATACGGAGATTATATAAAATTAGGCACTGATCCAGACACAAATTATACAAAAATTGAAAGCGTAATCAGTGACACAGAAATTTTATTGGCAGATGTGTATACAGGATCAACAGGAACAGGACCAGGACATCACACAAAATTCAAGCCAATTACAGGTTTAGGAGGAGCAATAACAGTAGCAAACTCATTATGTTCAATTGCAAGTGGAACTACGAATAGTTCTTTTACAGTGATCACAAGAAATATTGACTATGGTCCATTAATAATGACAACAAACGCAATAATTTCTCAAAGAATTAATAATCAGGTAGGATATTTTGGACTTTTAGATGCTGCGATAACACCCACTATATCAGCATATTTTAAATTTGATGGCACAGATGAAACGATAATAAAAACAGTAACACAATTTAGTGCACAGGTATCAGATATTGAAACTAGCACCATAAATTTATCACAACCGACTTCTTTAGAAAATAGGTACAGGATAGAATTAGCTCAAGAATACGTGGCATTTTATGTTAATGATAATTTGGTAGCAACACACAAAAACCATATACCATCACCATATGCTTACATGAATGCTGTGGCAGGTTGGTTAAATGGAGTAGCGCCTGCAAGTACAACAACAATGTCTATTAACAACATTTTTATTGGAAATGTTGATGCATTACAAATAGTTACTGGTCTTAGTAATGTGCCAGTACTTATTGGTAATAGTGCAATAAATCCAGTTTATACAACTACATCAGATTTTCAGATTTCATTGGAAATAACAAGACCAGCAGATACAACACCTTATTCTGCAGATGATATAATTAATAATTCTGGAAGTTCAATTTTACCAACCTTCAATTTTTCTATATTAGGAGATTTAAACAATAAATTTGTTGAAGTTTTATCTATTACTCAAACTTCGCACAAGTAAAACTCGCATAAAACCTTGATATATAAACGTTTAAAAGCATTAATAAGTATAAAAATCCTCTTAAAAATGATATAATGTAAGTAACTACAAATACATAAACATCAC
>NZ_JBOITM010000087.1:0-66112 GCF_050717535.1 Clostridium sp. | reverse complement strand
TCCTCCTATTTCATTTGATAATAAAAGTATTTACCATAAGAAAAAAATCCAAACCTTTTTTCTACGAAACAACTGAAATATCAGCTTTTCATCAAAAAGGTTTGGATTTTATATAGGTTTGGATAACTTAAATCGTGAAATTTCATGTCTTGTAAGTCCATTTCATTTAGTATTTTTTTGAATTTTTTCAACACATTTGAACTATCTAAATAATTTCCAAACATATTACAAAACACAAGATCATTATCTTGATATAAATTGCCCATCTTAAGTTTTAAAGCCTTTTGAGATAGCTTATTACAATTCTAATACTCTTCTTTGTTTTTGGGGTTTGTACTATGCCTTCATATTCCCCAGTGTCTATATTTTTTATGACTTTATATGATTTATTAACACTTATAGAAGCATCATCTAAATCAATGTCTTTCCAAGTAAGAGCAAATAATTCTCCTTGTCTTAATCCAGTATCAATTGCTGCGATAAATAATACTTCAAGGTCATGTCCTTTTATAACTTCAATAAAATTTATTTGTTGTTCTAAAGTAAAAGGTTTTACATCACTGGCTTTACTTAGCTTTTTCTCTTCGCTCTCTTTAGGGATTATGATTGCTCTGGAGAAGTCTTTTATGATTCTATTATTATCATATGCATACCGAATGCATGGCGCTATGAGCTTATGAAGCATGCTTATAGCGGCCTTGCTTTTGCCAATTGATATTAACTCTTTATAAAAGATCTGTATATCAGAGGGGCTTAAATCCTTTAATTTTATTGTGTAAATAGAACTATCATCTATATAGGTTCTATAGATACTATCATATCTTTGTTTAGTAGATGGCTTTTTGTCTATTAAATGAGTATCGTACAACCAATCCTTAAAAAATACACCCAGATATTCTTTATTATTAGAAATACCGTGATCAAGTTCATTTACTACAGCTTTTATTTTAGCATCAAGTTCTTTAACAGTTGCAGCATACATGTCCTTAGGTTTTTTTAAATTCTTATGTCTTAATCTATAGAAATAATATTCTTTATCATTTTTTACTTTTTTCTTATATATGGTTTTAGACATCTGATCACCCCTATTAACTGCTAGAATCTATAAGCAAGTAGTTATTTTTTTTCATTCAACTCTTCTGTCACAGAATTACGAGCATTAGTATTTTTAGTTGCTAAAACAGAAAGAGTGCTTCTTATTGTGTTTTTGACAGCAAATATCAATAAGGTAAGATCACCATCAACTAAGTTAGCTCCAGTTAAACCATCATGGATGCACATAGATTTAATAATTTTCTTCATTAAATCTTCATCAAATGTCAAAAGTCTTTCTAGTCCAAGGCCATTTTCTGAAGTATAAAGTAATAGGTTTGAATCTTCAATAAGGTTAAGAATATTTACTCCAAGAATAGCTGCAATTTTATCAAGTGTTTCAGCACTTGGTTCCCTTGTATTATTTTCGTAATTCGCATAAGTGGATCGTGGAACGTTTAATTTGGTAGCCATTTGTTCTTGTGTTAAATTTAATAGTTTTCTATTTTTTTTTATAGTATTGCCAACTTTTATTATTTCGTTTAAGCCCAATAAAAACACCTCCTTAACATAATAATAATCTTAATTCTTCAATATTGCAACAAATATTTGAAAAACGGTTGACATCTTCTTTATTGAAGAATATAATGAATTAAGACAACAAATTCTTCAATAATGAAGAGGAAATGGGGTGAAAATATGTCATATAAATTAAAAGCTAAAAGAGTGGAGATGGGCATAAAGCAAGGAGACTTAGCAAAACAATTACAAATCACTCCACAATATTTATGCAAAATTGAAAAGGGAGAGATTTCACCGAGGCTAGACTTAATGAAAAAAATATCAGAAATTTTAGAAACATCGGTACAAGAATTATTCTTTTAGGAGGGTTAAAAAATTATGGAAAAAGTTAAAACAATATTAATAAATCCAACAGAGGCAATGGAATTGTTAGGGATTGGAAGAAACATGATGTACTGTGATTTGTTGCAAAGAAAAGATTTCCCAGTTTTTAAAGTAAAAAATAAATACTTTATAAGTCGTGAATTACTACAAGAATGGGCAAAAAAACAATGCTTAAAGAAATAGTTCGGAGCGGATTAGTGATTGAAATTTATAAAAGTATGTTTTAAGTAAAGAGAAATATAGAATAGCTCAGTATCACATGAAAATATACGGTGCAAATACAATTGAGGGATTGATTTGAACGATGAGAAATACGTGGTAATAGTAAGAAGGTGAATAATGTTTTTTAATAGCTTTAATGAAGAGACAAGAAGAATTTTCAATAATGATATAGAAAAATTTTTAGTTTATGCTTGGATAATATTTAATACTAACTACCAAGTAGAGGAGTATAAAGGATTAAAACAATATGAATGTAAGTTTTCCTATTTAATTGTAGAAAAATTTAAAGATAAGGATTTTAACATTAACCAGCTAAACTTGGCCATTAAGAAGTTACCACAAGATCATCATAAAGAATTGGAGCAGATAAAAAACGAAAATGAATTAAAGGTTAAATTAGAAGTAGCAGAAGTAAAAGAGGATTTGAATAATAAATTAAACCAGCAACAACTAAAATATAATAATGAAATAGAAAAATATCAAAATAAATACAAATTGTTATTAGAAGAGATTGAAAATAAAAGTATAAAATATAAAGTTATTAAAAAGGGTAGTGAAATAATTAAAAATAATAAATAGTATATAAAGCGCATTCATTATATGTGTGAGTTTCATTAAAGGTTCCTTAATTAAATTTCATTTAAATTTCATTTAAATTTCATTTAAATTTAATTAAAATTTAACTAAGATATATATAAGGTTAGTTAGCTAATCAAGAAAAAGACAGAAAAATTATCACAATTCACAAAGGAGTAAGAGTGATGGAGAATTTAGCAGAAAAATTCAAAAGGGAAAATAATATAATAGATGTCATTTCCAAAACAGTAAAATTAAAAAAAGTAGGAAAAGAATATTTTGGATTATGTCCTTTTCACAGTGAAAAGACACCATCATTTAGTGTTTCTATAGAAAAGCAAATATACAATTGCTTTGGTTGTGACGAAAGTGGTGATGTTATAGATTTTATAATGAAGATAGAAAATAAAACTTTTGAGGAAGTTGTAGGGGTTCACTCAAAAACAAAAGAATTTATACTTAATTATCTAATGAATAAAGAAAAATATACAACTAAGAATGATAAGCGATACGAATACAATGCACATTATATTTACACAACAAGTATTAATAATGTTATGTCATTAAAAATTAAATATAAAAATAGTGAATCAGGTGATAAAACTTTCAAACAATTAATATTTGATTTTAGATGTAGCAAACCAGTAGTCACCTTTGAAAGCAAATTCAATGAAGAAATATTTATTAGTATATATGCAGACATCAAGGTCAAGAGAAGTATTGAAAACAATAGGTATATTTTCATAGTTGAAGGTGAAAAAGATGCAGATACACTTAATAGTATGGGATATACTGCAACTACATTTCCAAAGGCAAACAATGTAAACAAAATCAATTTAAATCAATTAGAGAATGCAAATATTATTTTATTGGGCGATACAGGAAAAGTAGGAGAAAAGAAAAAATTATATTCAAAAAATATATTGTTAAAAGCAAATATTAAATCTTTAAGAGTTCCAGTGTTAAAGGGCTTAAATCAATTAGGAGATAATAAGGATATTTCTGATTGGATAAAAGGTGGAAAGATAAAGAAAGACATTGAAAATTGTATAAATGATAGTTGGGACATAAAGAAAAACCCTAAATTTAAAATATTGGGTATTGCACATAAAGGAACTGATAAGGAAAAGGAATATCCACTAAAAGTATGGGAAAATCTATATTCATTATTGGTGAGCCAAAGTATAACAGTTCGTTACAATGAATTAAGTCGAGAGATAGAAATTCAAGGAGCAGAATTAGATAAAGATGATATTGATAGTGTAATAACAAAAGTAAGAACATTATGCTGCATAAATAATTTTACTTTATTTAAAAATGATGTTTGGGACTTCATAAAAACGATGTCACGTCAAAATAAATTTAACCCAGTATTGGAGTATCTAAAAGTAAGTGCTAATGTGTGGGATGGCAGAAGCAGAATACAGGAGTTATGTGACACCATACAAGGTGCTGGAAATAAAAAAAACAATGATTCATTGATAACTAAATGGCTTTTAAATGCAATCCATACAATAAGCAATTATGGATTAAATAACCAGGAAGGTATTTTAGTATTGCAAGGAGAGCAAGGAATAGGTAAGACAAGATGGATAAGATCAATAGTTCCAAACGCGGATTGGGTAAAGACAGGTTCAAAGGTCGACCCAAGCGACAAGGACAGTGTAGCGAAAGTAACAAAATATTGGATAACTGAATTAGGAGAAATGGATGCGACTTTAAAAAAAGATCAAGCAGAATTAAAACAATTTTTTACGGAGCCAGTAGATGAATACAGAGAACCATACTCAATAACTTCAAAAAAGTTTCCACGTTTAACTTGTTTTTTTGCAACTGTAAATGATGAAGAATTCTTGAGAGATACCACAGGAAACAGACGGTATTGGGTAATAAGTGCAAATAAAATTAATGTTGATCACAATATAAATTTAACCCAATTATGGGGAGAAATATATTTGCTTTATAAATCTAATACTATTAATTATTATTTAGATGAAACAGAGTTAAATGTAGTTAATAGTAATAATGAATTGTTTGAAGTTAAAACAGCTATAGAAATTAAGCTTCAAGATTTATTTAAATGGGATATCAATGATCCATACTATTGGGAAAAAATAAGCTGTACAGAAATAGGAAACATATTAAATGGTAATGAGTCAGTAGTGATAATAGGTAAAGCTATTAAAAAAATGATGAAGACAAACAGCAATATAAAATTTGACAGTAACGGACGGAAATATTTATTGCCTCCAAGCATTTATAACACGGCAAAAATAAGAGCATATCTACAATCGGAAAGAAACAATAGGATAAGAAGTGTAAAGTGATAATACAAATACAGGCTTATTTTTAGAAAAAAGTGTATTAATAATACTGCCAAGAATACGGTAAGTGCTACTAACTGTATTACTATAAAGCTAGTAGTATAAGTACATCAAAGGCAATTAATACGGTTAATACACTTTTATTATATAGGAATATATAAGATTATTTATTAAAAAAGTCTATAAATAGTGCATGCCTAGATATAACAATTTATTTAAAGTTTAGTTGCTTTTATCTGTAGTACCGTATTAATTCTCTTAAAGAGTTGGTATAGCTAAATTCAAAGCAAAGTATTAGAGTGTATTAATAAGTGTTTACTACAGATAGGTGTACTATGGCAATGCTAAAGTTTTATAATTTAAATATGTCATAGTCAAACAGGGTATTTGCATAATGTAAGTATGGTTCCGATGTTTTTAACTGGTACAAATAATATCTGGTTTATGACCATGATTTAACACAAAAGGCAGAGCTAAAAACAGAAATGGAGAAATTTTCAGTAACAATTGAATAGGGGGAAGCAGCACTCACATTGTCTCTATACTTTATGAATTTTACTACAGGCACTATAATTTTTTCCTTATCATTTACTGATATATATCTTGTCTTTCCATCTTCTTTTATAATTGTTTCTACTTTCATAACACCACCTCTTATCCATTCTTTATTTACTATCAGTACTATATAATTTAAATATAGTTATCTAGTATTTAATGATATTAGGATGTTGTGCATTATAATAGCTTTATATACTATTAATACTGTTATTTTTGCAGGTATAGTTAGTATTTGAAGTACGACGTAAAAATACCGTAACATTCATTTTAAGAATAATACGGTATTTTAGGAATCGTTTAATTTATACAATTAAATTAGCATGCACTATGTAATTATATCCGTCATATAATTTTTTATAACATGATTTGCCATCCATTCAAAAGTCGAAGCTCCAATTAACATAAAAATGCGCCAGTCACTCTCACCTTGTAAATGTTCTAAAACACTTTTACCATCAGAATATATATAGTTCAAATCTGATTTTGTAAAATCATAATCAAGGTTGTGAGCATATTTATTTCTAAGTGTATTAAGTTTCTTAATATTAAGATATAGTTGCTCTGGTATTAACCCCATATTATAAACAAGCATGAGTTTAGTAGAAAAAACAAAATTTTTATCAAGAATTTCTTTTGGTTTTGGTGAGCAAAGTTCTATACACTTATTTATCCAGAATTCAGTATATAAGTGTATAGTTAACACTAAAACAATTGGTTCTCTAACCGAAGATAATTTCTGAAAATATTTGTGAAGATTTTCTTGTATAAATTTTTCATTATCAATGCTTCTTCCCGCCATATAGTTTTCCCCTCTTTCCAGGATATCTAGTGTAACGCATGATACACTAATTAATTCTAGCATATATTATACTTTTTCACGATAATCTTGACAAAAAAATTCTAATTCATACTACCGTATTAATAAATTTTAAAGACCATTGTTTGTACTTTCAATTGTTATGTCGTCTAATAATCAAACTATGTCATAAAAGTAAGCACTATTTCCATTAAAACAAGGTAACTATAGTTGTATAAATTAAACTAGCTTTTGAATTAATATGATTTGCGGGATAAGGTGTTTGTTTAGAGCATAGTCTAAACAGTCCATTACGAAATACTGTAAATGTATTTATATAGGATTGTTTTTATAATTAATAAACAACTATTTACATTAGTCATTGATTTTAAATAAACACATATTATAAAATATATGAATGAAGTCAGGGGGAGTTGTTATATATGAATATATCTTATGTAAGAGTATCTACTGTAGATCAGAATGAAGCGAGACAAGTTGAGGGATTAAAGAAATATAATATTGATAAGTGGTTTATAGAGAAGGTAAGTGCTAAGGATATCAATAGACCTAAATTAAAAGAGATAGTAGAGTTCGCAAGAGAAAGCGATACAATATATATACATAGTCTTGATAGACTAGCGCGTAGCACCAAAGGCTTATTAGAAATAGTAGAGCAGTTACAGGCAAAAGGGATACATCTAGTAAGCAGTAAAGAGAATATAGACACTAATACTGCTACAGGGAAGTTAATGTTAACTATGATAGGGGCAATTAATACTTTTGAACGTGAGAATATGTTAGAACGTCAAAGAGAGGGCATAGCAATAGCAAAGAACAATGGAGTATATAAGGGTAGAAAGGTTATACAGTACCCGGTGAATTGGAACGAAGTGTATAGTAAGTACAAGATAAGAGAACTAACAGGAACTAAATCTATGCATATGTTAGGTCTTAAAAGAAATACATTTTATAAATTGGTTAAAGAGTATGAAGCATCAGAGGGTAAATAACTACCTTCTTTTTTTATTTTTAAAGGAATTATTAAATTTATATAGAACATAATTAAAGTAAACAAAAGTAGTTTAAAAGTAAACTTGAAAAATGAGGGATAGGAAATGGGTATAACAAAAAAAGTAGATTTAACAATTGAAGAATTAAAAGACATAGCTTTGGCCATAAATAAAAATACAGTTGCTAATAAAAATATAATTAAAGAAGATAAAATTTCATCAGATAAGTTCATAAAACAGTTTGGAATAAATAGAAAAGACTTTTCAGAAACAATTAAAGATACCTGTATAAAATATAATAAATCAAAAGTTCTTTATACTACTGATAATAGTCAAATGAGTTTTTTTAATACTGAAGTATACAAAAGTAGTGATAAAGTAAACTTACCCAAGCCATTGGTAAAACAAGAGGTACACAAAGAAACTACCGTAAGTAGTTCAAAGGAAATTCAAAGTATACCAAAGGATACTTTACAACTACCTCAGGAATTTAGTGAACTTTTGGCATTAACAGGAGAGTTAAAAGAAATGGTAGACTTGTATAAGAAACAAACTAACACTAATATAATAGACATTCCAGACATTAATATAAACAATTCTAAATTAGATGGGGAAATAATCACCAGGAGCTTTAAAATGTATAAAGAAATAGCAGATGAATTTTCTAAATTTGCGGAGGACAGAAAGGAAAAACAAAAGGATCTTATTTCTTTAGCAATATTAGAATTTATAGATAAATATAAAAGATAATCAAAAAATGGCAAATAGAATAGTAAACGTTTACTTATAAAGACGATATTTACATTCATTGTGATTGGGATTTTATGCAGCAAGTTAAAGGCAATTAAAACTGTAACAGAATACATTTGTTTTTGACTACACTTTAATGAGAGAACGTAGTTGTTGTAGTTTTTGAGTGTAAAGAAGGATGTTTAAGTATATAAAGTACGTTAGTATAATGTTATATTCAAATTTTATTTTTAGTTCGACAAAGTATACAGAGGAGCTTAATGGAACTATTTTTTATAGAAAAATGTAGGCATTTACAAGAAGTTTCAATATTATAAGTTAGTTTTAAATTAACTAGATTAAAGGAATTTGTATGTAAATGTAGAATATTAGAATTAATAATAAATATTGTAAGAAAGGAGACGAAATTTTGTACTATGCGCATTCAAATGAAGAAGGGCAATATCAAACGGTTGAGGAGCATCTAAAAAATGTGGGTGAATTATCAGCAATGTTTTCTAAAGAATTTGGTGCAGAACATTTGGGGTTTATTTGTGGAATATTACATGACGTTGGTAAAAATAGCATTGAGTTTCAAAACAGGCTATTAAAAGGTGGGGAAAAAGTAGATCATTCAACAGCCGGTGCACTTGTAGTAGAAAAATTGCTTGGTAAAACTTTTAAAATACTGTTAGGTTATGTTATATCTGGTCATCATTCAGGTTTGATGGATTACGGTTCTGAAGAAGGTGGACTAATGCTTAGATTTAAGAAAAAGATACCAAATTATGAATATGATGAAAAGAAAATAAAAATAGATAAATCAAAAATAATGAAAGAAATACCAAAGAATAAATTTGGAAATGGTGGTTTTACGGTAGGATTTTTTATAAGAATGCTATATTCTTCTTTGGTTGATGCGGACTTTTTAGATACAGAAGATTTTATTCAGATTGATAAAGACAATATCAGAGGTGGTTATGAAAGTTTTTCTGATTTAACTGAAAAATTTGATATATATATGGAAGATAAGAGTAAAAAAGTTGTTAAAAGTATATTAAATGGTTATCGTCAACAAATCTTTAATGATTGTGTAAAAGCCGCAGAGCAAAAGACAAATTTATTTAGTCTCACAGTACCTACAGGTGGGGGTAAAACATTGGCTTCGATGGCATTTGCACTTAAACATTTAAAGTACAATAACATGAAAAAAATTATATGTGTAATTCCATATACTAGTATTATTGAACAAAATGCGAAGGTGTATAAAAATATTTTTGGCGAAAAAAGTGTATTAGAGCATCATAGTAATTTTGATTTTAGCATAAATGGAAATGGAGTTAAAGAAGAGGCTTATAGTATGCAGAAACTAAAGTATGCATCTGAAAATTGGGATATTCCAATAATAGTAACTACCAATGTCCAATTTTTCGAGTCTCTTTTTGCAAACAAAAGTTCCAGGTGTAGAAAGCTTCATAATATATCAAATAGTATTGTTATTATTGACGAGGCACAGATGATACCAATTAAGTTTTTAAAGCCTTCACTAGCTGCTATTAATGAGCTTGTTAATAATTATAATACAAGTGTAGTTTTGACTACTGCTACTAAACCTGATTTTCCAGAAAACTTGTTATCTCAAGAGCCCATAGAAATAATAAATAACCCTGAAACATTATATAAAGCACTAAATCGAGTTGAGGTTGAGTTTATTGAACAATTAAGTGATGAAAAACTGGCTTCAAATATCAATGAATTAAATCAGGTATTAGTCATCGTTAATACTAGAAATCATGCACAAAAGCTATATGAGCATTTACCGAAGAAAAATTTATTTCACTTAAGTGCAAAAATGTGCTCTAAGCATAGAACCGAGATATTAGAGGAAATAAGAGTTAAATTAAAAAATCATGAGTCTTGTAAAGTTATTTCAACTCAATTAATTGAATGTGGAGTGGATATTAGTTTTCCAGTAGTTTATAGAAGTCTTACAGGAATTGATTCCATAGCTCAAGCTGCAGGGAGATGTAACAGAGAAGGGGAACTAGATAAAGGTAAAGTTTATGTTTTTAATTCTACAGAAGACTATGGTAAAGCTATTATGTTTCAAAGTAGAACAGCAGAGTGCGGAAGGCAGGTATTAAAGAATTTTGAGGACCCATTATCATTAGATGCTATATCAGAATATTTTAATCTATTGTATGATGTGGAAAAAGATAGACTTGATGTGAAAAATATTATGGAAAATTTCGAAGAAGGGGCTAAAGACCTAGTATTTAATTTTAATAAAACGGCAAAAGATTATAAGTTAATAAATGAAACAGAGAGTTTAATAATACCTTTTGATAAAGCTGCTGATGATATTATAGAGGCTCTAAAATACACCCAGTACCCAAATAGTCAGGTAAGAAAATTACAGCCATATACTATTAGTATTCATGAGATACAATTAAAAAAGTTAATTGATGAAGGTGTTATAACTATAATATCTGGACGGTTTTATGTGCTTTCTTGTAAGGAAGGATTTTATGATAAAAACACAGGATTAGTATTAGGAAATAAAGAAATGTTAATAATCTAGAAAAAATCAAGTTGTTAGGAGGAGATTTTAGTTATGGCTTATGGCATTAAATTAAAGATATGGGGAGATTATGCTTGTTTTACTAGACCGGAAATGAAGGTCGAGAGAGTAAGTTATGATGTTATAACACCATCGGCTGCAAGAGGAATAATAGAAGCCATTTATTGGAAACCTGCCATTCGATGGATAATAGATAAAATTACTGTAATAAAACCTATAAAATTTGAAAACATTAGACGAAATGAACTACTTGGGAAAATATCAATGAGTACTGTAAAAAGAGCCTATATGGGAAATAAGGAAGTTAAACTTTATCAGAGTACAGATGATATAGTTCAAAGAGCTTCTCTTGTATTAAGGGATGTTTGTTATTATATCGAAGCTCACTTTGAATTAACAGATAAAGCTGGAGAAACGGATACTAAGGAAAAACATTATAATATTGGATTAAGAAGGGCAACAAAAGGTCAATGCTTTCATAGACCATATTTTGGGTGTAGAGAATTCCCAGTAAATTTTGAATTGGCTCAGGGTGAAGATCTAAGTAGTTTTTACGTAAATTCAGAAAAAGATTTAGGTTTTATGCTATGGGATATTGATTTTAAGAATGAGATGTCACCATTATTTTTCAGGCCAACCATGAAAGATGGAGTTTTAGATATTCCAGACCTGCAGGGAGGGGAAAAATTGTGATCTTACAAGACTTATGTAAATATTATGATATTTTATCCGAAGAGCGAGTAGCTGATTTGCCAAGAGAAGGGTACTCAATGGGTAAAATTTCTTTTGTGTTGATATTATCTAAAAGTGGAGAGCTTAATGGGGTTATGGATCTAAGGGAAATGCAAGGTAAAAAAATATTTCCTAAGCAAATGCTTATACCTGAACAAAGTGGACGCGCTGGGAAAAATGCTCCTTCATATTTTTTATCAGATAATGTTAAATACGCATTAGGAATAGGAGATGATGAGAATTTTTCTGCTTTTAATAGATTTAAAGAATTGCATATTAGGTTATTAAGAGATGATAACCCATTTATAAAATTTTTAAATGATTGGAATCCAGCTAAAGCGTATGATAATGCTAAAATCCAAAAATATAAGGATGAATTTGCTAAAAACCCTAATGTTATATTTAAAATTGAAGGGCAAACTGGATATCTTCATGATAATGACGGGATTTTTAATCAGTGGTATAAAAATTCAGATGACAATGAGGATGATATAAAAATGCAATGCTTAGTTACAGGAAAGTATGAAACTATAGCTAAAATTCACACGCCAATTAAAGGCATAAGAAATTCTCAAGCTGCAGGTGCTAGTATAGTATCATTTAATGATAAAAGTTTTTTGTCCTATGGCAAAGAATCAAGTTACAATGCTCCAATCGGAAAAGAATCAATGTTTAAATATACTACCGTACTAAAATACATGTTAAACAATAAAAAATACCATCTTTATGCAGGGGATGCAACAGTAGTATTTTGGGCAGAGAAAACTGGAATATATGAAGATTTAATGGCAGAATTATTTAATCCAAGTGAAGGTAAAGCTGATGAAGTAACCAATGAAAAAGATACGAAAACTAGAGACTTGGCTAAAGATATTATAGAAAAATATTCTATTGGTTTGAATCTTAGACAAGAAAAATACGATTTAGATCCTAGTACCAATGTTCATATTCTTGGGATTTCGCCTAATAATGCACGTTTATCTATAGCCTATTATGAAGTAAACACTTTCGAATATTTTATAAAAAGATTAGCTAATCATTATAATAACTTAAAAATAGTAGGCAATGAAAAGGCAATTCCCTTATGGATTATTTTAAATGAAACGTTGTCTAAAACTTCAACTGCAAAGAAGGTTTCACCAGTATTAAGTAAAGGTCTAATGAACTCAATATTTAGTGGAGATTTATATCCGGCATCTTTATATAATGCCATGATATCGAGGATTAGAGCAGATAGAGATATAAATTATAAAAGGGTTGCCATAATTAAGGCATGTTTGATGAGAAAATACAAACTATCTAAAATAGAGGAGGAGATATCAGTGAGTTTAAATGAAAATAGCTCAAGTGTACCATATCAACTAGGTAGATTATTTGCAGTTTTAGAAAAGGCACAAAAAGAGGCATTGGGAATTACAACTATAAAAGATAGATATTTTACAAGCGCGTCTGCAACACCGGCTTCTGTTTTTCCGGTTATGATGAAATTATCACTACATCACACTACAAAGGCAGAATATGGGGCTAACCTTGAAAACCAAAAGGGACAAATTTTAGACAAGGTGAATGAATTTCCTAAACACCTTTCATTGAATGAACAAGGTGAATTTATAATAGGATATTATCATCAAAATCAAGCATTTTATGTTAAAAAGGATAAAAAAGGAGAGGTTAAATAATGAGTGAAGTAATGAGTGAAGTAATAAATAAGAGGTATGAATTTGTTTTACTATTTGATGTAGAAAATGGTAATCCTAATGGAGACCCAGATGCTGGGAATATGCCAAGAATTGATCCTGAAACTGGACAAGGAATTGTTACTGATGTGTGTATAAAGCGTAAGATAAGAAACTATGTTGAAATTGCAAAAGAGGACATTCCTGGATACGATATTTATGTTAAGAAGGGTGAAGCTTTAAATTCTCAACATAAAAAAGCATATGATTTTTTAGGTATAAAGACAGATTCTAAAGAGGTAGCAAAAGACAAAGAATTACAAAAGAACTTAACGAAATTTATGTGTGATAACTTTTTTGATGTTAGAACTTTTGGAGCTGTAATGTCTACACAAGTTAATTGTGGAACAGTAAGAGGCCCAGTACAGATTAATTTTTCAAAGAGTATAGACCCTATTTTCCAACAGGAAGTAACTATAACCAGAATGGCTGTAACTAAAGAAGGAGAAGAGAAAAAAACGGAAATGGGAAGAAAACACATCGTTCCTTATGGTCTGTATAGAGCAGAAGGGTATGTCTCAGCTGAACTTGCTCGTAGGGTAACTGGATTTACTGAAGATGATTTGGAATTACTTTGGGAAGCGTTAATTAATATGTTTGAGCATGATCATTCTGCTGCAAGAGGTAAGATGGCAACAAGAAAACTTATTGTTTTTGAGCATGAGACTTCTCTTGGAAATGCACCTTCTCATATTTTGTTTGATAAAGTAAAAGTAAGTAATATAAAAAGCCCTGCTCGTAGTATCCAAGATTATGAAATAGTTATTGATAAGAGCGAAATACCTGGCGTAAATATAATTGAAAAATTATGATGTATGGTGAGGAGGATTTATTATCACTTTCTGGAATTCAGCATTATTATTTTTGTAAGAGACAATGGGCTCTAATTCATATAGAGCAGCAGTGGGCTGAAAATAGAGCTACCATGGAGGGGCAGGTTTTGCATGAAAAAGCTGATGATCCATTTTTAGTTGAGAGTAGAAAAAATATGTTCATCAGTCGTGCTATACCCTTGGTTTCTTATAAACTTGGTTTTTCGGGAATTGCTGATATTGTTGAATTTAAAAGTTCCAAAGTAGGAATTGAAGTCAAAGAAAGAAAAGGTAAATGGATACCTAATATTGTTGAATATAAGCATGGAAAACCTAAAGAGGATGATCGTGATATTGTCCAATTGGTGGCACAGGCATTGTGTATTGAAGAAATGCTAGGTTGTAAGTTAAACTCATCAGACTTGTTTTATAATGTAACTAAAAGAAGAATTAAGGTAGAAATAAATGATGATTTAAGGAATAAAGTAATAGGGATATCAATGGAAATGCATAAAGTTTATGATGGAAAAGTCACTCCTAAAGCAGAGGTTGGGAAGCACTGTAAAAGTTGCTCTTTGGTAGATATTTGTATGCCTAGACTAACGAGTAAAAAAGTTAGCGTTGCAAATTACATTGAAAAATACATTAATAGGGGGAGTGATGAAAATTGAGAAATCTATTGAATACTCTTTATGTTACAAATCCTGAAGCCTATATTTCAAGAGATGGAGAAAATGTTGTTATTAAGGTAAAGAATATTGAAATGCTTAGGCGGCCTATACACATATTAGAAGGCATTGTATGCTTCAATTATGTAGGAATAAGTCCCAAACTTATGAGCTTGTGTGTTGAAAACAATGTCGAGGTTTCTTTTCTTAATGAATTTGGTAAGTTTATGGCTAAGGTAACAGGCAAAGTGAAGGGTAATGTACTTTTGAGAAGGACTCAGTTTAGATATGCAGATGATAAAGAAAAATCCCTTCAAATATCTAAAAATTTTATAATTGGGAAAATAGTAAATTGTAAAAGTGTAATTAGCAGGGCACTTCGGGACCATAGTGACTCTGTTGATATTGAAAATATGAGACATACTTTAGAAAAGCTAACTTCCGCTTTGGGAAATGTTAAAATTGCTTTAAGTAATGACGAATTAAGAGGCATAGAAGGAGAAGCAGCTAGAACATATTTTTCTTCATTTAATAATCTTATATTACAGCAAAAAGAAGATTTTTACTTTGTAGAACGTAACAGGAGACCACCTAAGGATAATATTAATGCTTTACTTTCTTATGCTTATACACTTTTAACATATGAGATGGTGAGTGCTTTAGAAACTGTAGGGCTAGATCCATATGTAGGATTTATGCATGTTGATAGACCAGGCAGAGTGAGTTTAGCACTTGATATGATTGAGGAATTAAGATCTTACATGGCAGACCGATTTGTAATTTCATTAATTAATCGAAGACAAATTTCAGCTAAAGGATTTATTGTAAAAGAAAGCGGTGGTATTATTATGGATAAGGATACTAAAAATATATTTCTAACTGCTTGGCAAAAACGTAAGCAGGAGGAGATAACACATCCTTTTCTAAATGAAAAAATAGAGTTAGGCTTATTACCATATGTACAGGCAATGCTGATGGCTAGGTTTTTAAGGAATGATATTGAGGAATATCCTCCATTTTTTATGAGTTAGGTGGGTGAATAATCTTGATGGTTTTGGTAACTTATGATGTAAATACCGAAAGCGATGGTGGAAAAACAAGGTTAAGAAGAGTAGCAAAAGTATGCGTTAATAATGGTCAGAGGGTTCAAAACTCTGTTTTTGAATGTTTGTTAGATCCAGCGCAATTTGTAGCTCTAAAGAGTTCTTTATTTAAGATAATTGATAAGGATAAAGATAGTTTAAGATTCTATCTTTTAGGGAAAAAATGGGAAAGCAGAGTTGAGCTAATGGGTAAAAATAACACTTACCATCCTATTGATGATGTAATTATTATTTAATATCTGCGAAAGGTAAGCAAACACGAAAACCCGGAAGGTTCGCTGTTAAAAACTGATAAATAATGAGTCGTAATTGAAATTATATTAAATGTCAATTAAAAATGCTAATATTATTAAAAATATTTACTGATTTCTTAATGAATTATGTTAATATTTTAAGTAATATAATTTAAATGTTCTATTATGCGGTCGCATCCTTCACGGGTGCGTGGATTGAAATCTTAAATCAAAGAAATAAAAAAATACCTTAGGCTGTCGCATCCTTCACGGGTGCGTGGATTGAAATTCTATGTTTATTAGTTTGTTTAATAAGCAGAGATAGTCGCATCCTTCACGGGTGCGTGGATTGAAATTGCAAAAAATGTATAAGCATTTGATGGTAAATAAGGTCGCATCCTTCACGGGTGCGTGGATTGAAATGTTAGAATTGCATAGGGTACTGGAGGGATATTAGTGTCGCATCCTTCACGGGTGCGTGGATTGAAATCTCGATAACATTCCAAATATCTAAACCTACTAGTTGTCGCATCCTTCACGGGTGCGTGGATTGAAATCTAAACTCTTCAATAAGGTATATGAATAAATTTATGTCGCATCCTTCACGGGTGCGTGGATTGAAATTAATGTTAATTTACCTACCAACCTAATTATTACCGTCGCATCCTTCACGGGTGCGTGGATTGAAATAGAAGAAATAATAGCAGAACAACAACAAAAAGAAGGTCGCATCCTTCACGGGTGCGTGGATTGAAATTGTCAATACTTTTCTTTTATATTTTACATTTATTTGTCGCATCCTTCACGGGTGCGTGGATTGAAATCGCTGTAGCCTTTGCTTCCATTTTTTCTATATTCGGTCGCATCCTTCACGGGTGCGTGGATTGAAATTAAATTTATGGCAGAAGTTAAAGAAAAAACTGGCGGGTCGCATCCTTCACGGGTGCGTGGATTGAAATATTAAAAACAATTAAAACGATGATGACTTCAGAAGTCGCATCCTTCACGGGTGCGTGGATTGAAATCCAACGAATCAATACCTTCAACAAATATTATATAGTCGCATCCTTCACGGGTGCGTGGATTGAAATGCATATAGTCAAAGATGTTTTTATCCATTGTCTATGTCGCATCCTTCACGGGTGCGTGGATTGAAATACCTTTTGAGCTTTTATTTGTTTTAAATCCTGTTTAGTCGCATCCTTCACGGGTGCGTGGATTGAAATTAAACAATCCAGGTACAGTAACTCCACCTGCCTTGTCGCATCCTTCACGGGTGCGTGGATTGAAATAGCTTTAAAAGTTTTAATGGCAACTATGAATGTTTGTCGCATCCTTCACGGGTGCGTGGATTGAAATCTAAAAGTTTTGAGGCTAGTAAAACTGAAAATATAGTCGCATCCTTCACGGGTGCGTGGATTGAAATACTTAAAGCTTTTGCAATAATTACGTCCATATTTTGTCGCATCCTTCACGGGTGCGTGGATTGAAATTAAATTAAGAAGTTTAAGTGGCAAGACCCCAACTGTCGCATCCTTCACGGGTGCGTGGATTGAAATAACAATTATATGTTTCTTACGCTAGGTTAGGTCTTGTCGCATCCTTCACGGGTGCGTGGATTGAAATAAGATTATTGGACTTTATTATCACTGGATAAAATGTCGCATCCTTCACGGGTGCGTGGATTGAAATCACCTCATCCTGCTAATAAAATCATAAAAGAATCAGTCGCATCCTTCACGGGTGCGTGGATTGAAATCTTATATCATTTATATTCCCACACCATGCTCCATTGTCGCATCCTTCACGGGTGCGTGGATTGAAATCAACTATCTTAGGTATTTTGGCAGGTGCAAATGTAGTCGCATCCTTCACGGGTGCGTGGATTGAAATCCCTTTCAGTAGTCAAGGATCTCTTGACTACTCCTGTCGCATCCTTCACGGGTGCGTGGATTGAAATTCTTATAAATAGCTGTAATAACGCAGAAATGAATAGTCGCATCCTTCACGGGTGCGTGGATTGAAATGCCTTTGGATACGGTTAGTTTCTTCTTTATCAAACGTCGCATCCTTCACGGGTGCGTGGATTGAAATTAATGCTATGCCTCTAATATCTAAGTCAGATCCCTGTCGCATCCTTCACGGGTGCGTGGATTGAAATATTAGAAATATTATCATCAGTTGCTAACATTATAAGTCGCATCCTTCACGGGTGCGTGGATTGAAATAATTGTAACATTTTCAACTAGTCCAATGTAGCGAGTCGCATCCTTCACGGGTGCGTGGATTGAAATAAATGTTATAATGAAACTATAAGGAGTGTGTTATTGTCGCATCCTTCACGGGTGCGTGGATTGAAATTGCTTAAAATTAAGTAAGGGGTGAGGATATGCTAAGTCGCATCCTTCACGGGTGCGTGGATTGAAATGTAAAAAGGATAGTAAATATACAGCGCATATAGAATGTCGCATCCTTCACGGGTGCGTGGATTGAAATACAATATTTTATTAATTCATAGGGTATTTTTAAAGTCGCATCCTTCACGGGTGCGTGGATTGAAATATATAATCACTATAGTACAAATCGAAAAATATTTGTCGCATCCTTCACGGGTGCGTGGATTGAAATAATGATTTATTGCATAAGCTCCAATTATATTAGTGTCGCATCCTTCACGGGTGCGTGGATTGAAATCAATTTTAACCACCGCCTTTTTAGGAAAGGGAAAGTCGCATCCTTCACGGGTGCGTGGATTGAAATCTTCTTTTCAAAAGACCTTGCTTCTTCTTCTGCTTGTCGCATCCTTCACGGGTGCGTGGATTGAAATCTTAATTAGTTTTAGTGCTTCATGCTGTGTATATTGTCGCATCCTTCACGGGTGCGTGGATTGAAATTGTCTTTATTATAGCACAATATATAAAAAACTGTCGTCGCATCCTTCACGGGTGCGTGGATTGAAATGTTAAAATCATCCCAACTCATGAATACACTCCCAAGTCGCATCCTTCACGGGTGCGTGGATTGAAATACAATAAAGGAGTTGATAGAGTGAGATGTATAAAGAGTCGCATCCTTCACGGGTGCGTGGATTGAAATATCTAACATAAATAATACTGGTAGTCCTTTACTGGTCGCATCCTTCACGGGTGCGTGGATTGAAATTTTAAGAATATATCTAAAGAAGAATTACAAATGTGTCGCATCCTTCACGGGTGCGTGGATTGAAATATCCACAATAGGTATATTTGCGGTGCCTGTATTGATTGTCGCATCCTTCACGGGTGCGTGGATTGAAATTAAAAATACAAAAATAGTTACCACTGAAATAAGTAGTCGCATCCTTCACGGGTGCGTGGATTGAAATTTTATAGTCTATTCCACAACATTCAGTAGTTTGTCGTCGCATCCTTCACGGGTGCGTGGATTGAAATCTCAATATCGGTGTAGAAGTAGTCAACATGTCTTTGTCGCATCCTTCACGGGTGCGTGGATTGAAATCAATAGTAAGCGTCAAACCTTACCCACCTTCTAAAATACATATATGCATGAAAAACTAGAAATAAAAACCCCACACCTTCCATTGAAGTGGGGGAATTAATTTATGCTTTTGCACTTTCTAATTTTTCAATCTCTGTTTCAGCTGGCGCTTTACAAATTTCCGGTATAGTTGCTGACCAAGGAAGTAACTTATCCAATGAATTCACGTCAGTTATATCAGTATTAGGCAGTTGCTCAAAGAGGTAAGTTAAATATTCATAAGGTTTTAAATCATTTTCTTCTGCTGTTTCGATGATACTATAAATTATGGCACTAGCCCTAGCTCCGCGTTGAGAATTACTGAACAACCAATTTTTTCTTCCGATTACAAATGGTTTTATTGATCGTTCGGCTCTATTATTAGTTAGCTCTAGTCTTCCATCCAGGAGAAATGCTTCTAGATTAGTCCATTGATTTCTACAATAAGTAATGGCCTTTCCAAGCGAACTTTTGGGTAGTACTCTCTTGCTTTGTATATTAAGCCATGACGAAAAAGCCTCCAAAAGAGGTTTGCTTTTTTCTAAACGAGCCTCAAAACGTTCTTCACCCGTTAGAGCTGATGTGGCATGCTCTATAGAGAAAAGCTGATTACAGAAGTTCAATCCCTTTGTAGCTTCCAGTGCTGCTTTGCTTTTTTTATCTGGTACTGCTTTTAGAGTATCTGTAAAGTATCTTCGGGCGTGAGCCCAGCATCCAATTAGTTTGACATTAGGTATCCCATGATACCCTGCATAGCCGTCCACATGGAGATATCCTTTAAAATTTTCTAAAAACTTACGTGGATATTTACCGGCCCTTGTGGTTTGATACTCATATAAGACAATTTGAGTCTCATTATCAACTCCGGTACGATATAACCACATGTAAGAATCAGATTGCGCGGATCGCCCTGGCTCATTTAATACCTGCAATCTAGTTTCATCTGCATGAAGAATATCATTCTTTAGTAAATTAACATGCAAACGATCATACACAACCTTAAGCCAATTATTACTTCCATGCATCATCCAGTTAGCCATGTTTTGCCTAGATATTTCTATATCCAAACGACCAAACATCTTCTCTTGACGATATAAAGGCATAGCATTTACATATTTTTGAACCATTATGTATGCCATTAGTGAAGGTGATACTAGGCTTCCTGGTAATATTGATTTTGGCATTGGAGCAGTAATTACAGGGGTATTTATTTCGTTTTGTTCGCAATTACGGCAGCTGTAAACATATTTAATATGTTTTACAACTACTACTTTGGCAGGAATTATTTTAAGCTCTTGTCTTATTTCCGTGGTCATCTCATGTAGAATATTACCACATTGATCACATATGCGTTCCTCATCAGTAAGACGGTACTCTATAACTTCAACTGGAAGTTTTTTTAGGTCAGCGTCTCGTTTCCCAGCTTGTTTTTTGCGCTTATAGGTGATTTCTTCTACAGTAGGTTCAGGAATTTTTGAATCAGCTTCTTTTTCAGCTTCATCAAATAAAAAATTAAGCTGATCCATATCTGTTTTTTCACTAGAGGTTCCAAAACGTTTCTGTTGGCTTAATCGAAACTGTTCTTCATACCAATTAAGCTTAGCAGTTAGTTCCTCAATCTGAAACTCTTGCTTAAAGCACCGATTTTTCAGGTCATTTAATGTATATTCAGTTTCAGTATTTGCAGGAGAATTTTTAGAAATTTCCATTCATTATCACCCATATTTCATTTGATTTCTTTCTTATATTATAACATATTTCACACCTAAAAGAAAGAAAAATATGCTCTGAAGCACTGGTTCTAAAGGCTTTTAAGCATGCTGCTAATATGGATTTTTGTTTTATATTTATCACTTTTTATCAAATGATTATTCGCTCTGTTACTGGTTTATGTGCTTGCTTTTGTTCTAATGTTAAGCCATCTAATAACCACCTAAGTTGCCTTTGACTTATATTTAATGTTTCACCTTCTTTATTAGAAGGCCATTTAAATTTTCCTTTTTCTAGACGCTTGTAGTGAAGCCAGAATCCATCATTTTCCCATTCTAATATTTTTAGCTTGTCTTTGTTTCTATTAGAAAAAACAAAAAGGAATCTGGAGAAAGGATCTAGATTAAAGCTTTCCTGAACTATAATTGCTAAGCCATCAATATTTTTACGGAAATCAGTAGCACCACAAGCAAGATAAACGTTATCCACTATATTATCTCCTAACATAGTGATAACAACAGTTCTGTCACCTTTAAAAATAAATTCTTATTAAAATCTGAATTTATCTCCATGGATGCATTACCTATATTCACAATTAAGGGTTGTTCTTTAGATATGACTTTCAATTCAGAGGTGTCAACTGAAATCCAACTAGTTGATTTTTCAGTTACAGTGTTGTTTGGTTTGAATACCCGAATCCAGTAACGTAGCGTAGCCGGTCTAATCTTTTTTGATTCGCACCACATTGTCGCTGTTTGGCCACTAGCTTTAAAGTCTGCCACTCGTTGTTCCCAAATATAGCTAACTTTTGTTCTTGACATAACAATAACCTCCTTGCTTTGAAGTTATTATCTCACGAATTCAAATGCAAAGAAATGTGGGTAGTATTTGACGCTTACAATCAATAAAAGATATATTAGATTTGGCAGATGTAGAAGTCGCATCCTTCACGGGTGCGTGGATTGAAATTCTAAATCCAGTAGTAGTTGAACCTATATATACAGTCGCATCCTTCACGGGTGCGTGGATTGAAATCAACATTAGGTTATGGAATGACAGGCAGAGAGATAGTCGCATCCTTCACGGGTGCGTGGATTGAAATCCAAAAGAGAACTCGAAGTAAGCAAATAATTTTACGGTCGCATCCTTCACGGGTGCGTGGATTGAAATTTTTTATTCCATGTAAAGGATGGACTTTTTTCACTGTCGCATCCTTCACGGGTGCGTGGATTGAAATTACTTTATTCGACCTTATTATATATAATATGTGCGTCGCATCCTTCACGGGTGCGTGGATTGAAATTTTAGTATTTGCAGGTACTTGAATATTTAAATTAGTCGCATCCTTCACGGGTGCGTGGATTGAAATTCTTTGTGTTATTATATATTTTAAACCATAAAATTCGTCGCATCCTTCACGGGTGCGTGGATTGAAATCTTTATACTGGCATAATCCATTATTTATATTAATGTCGCATCCTTCACGGGTGCGTGGATTGAAATCAGTTCAGTTTTGTATCAAATGTAGATTTAGAAATGTCGCATCCTTCACGGGTGCGTGGATTGAAATTTACCATAGAACTAATAGTTTATAAGGTTAATAATGTCGCATCCTTCACGGGTGCGTGGATTGAAATCTCAGTAATTCTATCAAAGTCACTTTTAAATATTGTCGCATCCTTCACGGGTGCGTGGATTGAAATTTTTTTGATGTGCTTTTAGGTATTTCAAACTCTGGTCGCATCCTTTACGGGTGCGTGGTTTGAAATTTTTGATACTCTCTTACTTGTCTGTTAATAATTCTACGTCGCATCCTTCACGGGTGCGTGGATTGAAATTTTTAAGTTCAAAACCTTTAGAGCTATCGCTCCAGGGTCGCATCCTTCACGGGTGCGTGGATTGAAATAAACAATATAGGTTCTCTCCCTATGCTCCGCTGAGTCGCATCCTTCACGGGTGCGTGGATTGAAATTCCTGTAGCAAATACAGCGTTTGAAGCTGCGGACAAGTCGAATTTTCACATGTTATCTTCAACAAATATGGTGTTTTGTACATTGAAAAAAGCAGCTCCATAAATGCACGCATTTTTTTCTTTGAATTTGTAGATTAGATTATGTTTATAAACTTAAGGTTTCAAATCTCAATGTAATAAGCAAAGTGTTCGGTTGGAGTATACCGCAGACGAACTTGAACTAATAGCCTTCAAAGGGGCATTATATGGCGGTGAATATACATATAATTAGTTCGTCTAATATATCGACTTTAAACGAACCGTTATATAGAATTATCTAAAAGAAAATCAAATTTAAAAAGAAAGAAACACATGGAGCCAGAAGGTTCCGTTTGGGTTAATATAACATTTTTTAATGGTTTTTATAGTTTAGAACTACAAAATAATCATATGAAACATATGGTATAATTAAGAAAATAAGTTAATTCAAACTTGTAAAATATAAAAAAACCAAAAGCAATTAAATAAAAAAAGTTGGAGGTCCTGTTGTTGGGTTTATTAAAAGTAAAAAATGAATTTTTTTCTCCTATTATATCTTTCATTAATGATAATAAATTTATTAAAGCTTGTTTAATTATAAGTGCAGGTGCTTTAGTATTTTTATTAGGAACCAAAGTTGGAGCGTCTATAAAGATGTAAACCATGCATGAAAGTAGTGCATATTTTTTAAAAGGATTGTAGATCTATAATATAGAATAAGATAATTAAGCAAGTATTTTGTAGGGGGGAGAACTTTTTGAAAAAGAAAGTAGGTTTTGCTGTTTTAGCAATAATGATTATTTCACTATTCTCAATGTTTTTAATTATTAAATTTGGTAACGGTGTAAAAACAATAGAGGAAGCCGTAATCACGCCTGGTTCGCCATTAAGTATTATCCATGAAGAAAAAACTGATAAAGGAAGTATTGTATTTTGTAATACTGTAGGTTTTGATAGTTTATTTACAGCCATCGTAAGGAAAACTTTAAGCGGTTATAAGACTGTTTATACTGGTTGGCAATCAGATATTAAACGTGTAGCAAATACTTTTGGAGTATCCTACACATATTTTCCTAACATAGAAAAAACTTCACTTCCCATATATTTCGGAATCATTGGTAATACTGATATTAAGCAAGTGAAAATTGTAGAAAAGAAGAGAAATATTGAAGGTCAAGCGAAGATTATTAACGCTAATGGAACAAGAATATGGCTTGTATATATGAATAAATTTCAGGGTTCAGATTTTGATATAATTGGTATTTCAGCAGATGGTAAAGAATTAACTAAAATAGACGGCGATATATCTCCATATTATGCAGAGCAAAAACCATTCTAAGGTTTTAAATAATTAATATACTTTAGTTCGGAATGTTCTAATATTCCGTCGCAAGTAACCCCATATCTAATGATGTGGGGTTTAATATATTTAGTTTATATTAATATTCTGAAAGTAATACAATGGTAATTATGATTCAATATATATTATTAGTCGAAATTATATTTTACTGTGTTCTAAATAAGGTTTTGGGAATAATAGTGAGAAACAATAAGCTTGTCCAATTCTTGGCTAACTAATATTGTTCTTTCATCCAAAGGTCCTTTTTCATTTATAAGTTTTATTAATTCATCTCTTAATTCTTCCATAATCTTCCTCTTTCTTTAACAATATGTTTTTTTCAACAACCTTATCCATTATATTGCAAACTTTACATTTTTACAATATAAAATATAAAAATTACAATATTAAAACTATTCAAAAAAAACAAAGTGAGCAATTAAGCCACTTTGAGGACTATTTAAAATTACTTAGAACACTACTTTATGAACCAGTTGGTTTCAGGTGAACATGTTAACGTCTTGCTAATCTATATTTAACAAAACAACTGCATATAAAAATTATTGAAGTGTTTTTGTTAAATTTATATTGAAAAAAAATTATATATAATGTATAATTAATTTAACACATATACTGCATATTAAAACAAGTGAAGAATATTTGTTAAAGAGGTGAAAGTATGAATGAAATAATAAAACAAGAAATTAAAGAATTATTTTTCGAAAATAAAGGCTATGCTACAACAAAAGAAATATCAGACAAGGGTATAAATAGATATTATGTTAGTACCCTTGAAAAATCAGGTTTTATTTCAAAAATAAAAACAGGATTATATAAGTGGGTAGATTATGATTTTCAATTCAATTTTGAATTAGTTGATGTATTTAAAATAGTCCCTAAAGGTATATTGTGCCTTACCTCGGCATTAGCTTATCATGATTTAACAACGATTAATCCTTGGCAGTATGAGATTGCTATAGAAAGAAGCAGTAAAGTTATAATTCCTGAGTATCCACCAATTAAACTTCTATATTTTTCACAAAAACAACTAAATTTAGGTATTGGCAATATAGAAGTAGATGGGCATTTAATTAAGATATATGATATAGAAAAGACAATATGTGATTGTATAAGATATAGAAATAAAATTGGAATTGATATTGTTAAAGAAGCAATTAATGAGTATATAAAAAAGAAAGATAGAAACTTTAACAAATTAATGAAATATGCTGAAGTTTGTAGAGTTCAAAAAATACTAAAACAGTATTTGGAGGTGCTTGTATGAGTATGTCAATAAAAGACATTACTGCATCGGTAAGAGCAAGACTTGCGATTATAGCAAAAAGGAACAAAGAAGTTTCGATTCAGTATTACTGTTATACATGCAAGAAAGAATATTATATAGATTGTCTATTTCAAAGTATTGTGAGCGATTTATATTAAAGGGTGGACTATTAATATTCATGTTAACAGAGTATAAGGGAAGACCTACAAAGGATATAGACTTTGTAGCAGAAAAAATATCAAATGATATAGAAAATATAAGGAAAGCATTTTCAGAAATATGTAACGTTCAATGTGAAGATGATGGACTAGTTTTTAGTGGAGATGAAATTGAAGTTGAAGAGATAAAGAAAGATGTAGACTATCACGGTATAAGAGTAAAGACCAATTGTTTTTTAGGTAATGCGAGAAAGGTGTTACAACTAGATATTGGGTTTGGGGATGTTGTTGTTCCAAAGCCACAAATGATGTAATGTCCAATCTTACTTGATATGAAAGCACCAGTAATAAAAGTATATTCTTTAGAGTCCATTATTTCAGAAAAGTTTCAAGCTATGATTTCATTATCAGTAATTAATAGTAGAATGAAAGATTTCTATGATATATTTACTCTTTTAAACAATAACAGTTTTGATGGAAGGAAGCTGCAGGCGGCTGTAGATGAAACATTGCAAACGAGGCACACGATTATTGAAAGAGAAAATATTATTTTCACAGAAGACTTTATGAAAGATGTGAATAGAATTAAAATGCGGGAAGCTTTTTTAAGAAAAATAAACTCTGTAAGTATTGAGTTTGATGAAGTTATGAGAGAAATTATAATATTTCTTAAACCCATTTATGATGTAATTGTTCATGAAGAAGAATTTTTCGAGTTTTGGGATCATAATAAGAAACAGTGGGGTAAGCATAAAAATAATATAGAGAAATAGGATAGCTATTCTGGTTTAAATAGTAAGCAAGATTATAAACTGATATGTTAACATATTTTGGCCTAGTGTAACTAATCTAGTTTATAGTAATTATAAAAAAGATATTAGTAATAAATTCTGAAACAAAAGGAGCCATTGGACTATTCAACGTTAGATTGTTGAGCTTTACAGCGGAATCTCCTTGCATGTAAGGTAATATGCGACTATAAGTATCAAGAGTTATAATAATACTGCTATGGCCAAGTCTCTCAGAAACTACTTTAGCAGTTGTGCCACTGAGTAAAAGTAGAGCTAGATGTGTATGCCGCAAATCATGGAATTTTATTTTGCAAATGTTAAGTTCAGTGATGATTTTAGTCATCTGTCTTAGAAAGTTTCTAGAAATATAGCCAGGGTCATAAGGTTCATCATTGTCCTTGTAGCAAACAAGATGACACTCTTTATATTCGAATCCAAGTGAAGTTTGTAAAACGAATTGAGCAATACTAGTAGGAATGAAAGCAAGTTCAATGTGTTCAATATAAACTGAACTGTCAGGGGTCATAAATAAGTGTGTCCATATTTAATTTCATATGCAGACATAGAAGAGCAGAGAGAATAGATTGGATAAAATCAGTGTTGCAAGATGAGTATGCAGAGTTATATGAGGGATATGATAGCAAAAGCAAAACCTGTGATAATAGTAGAAGAGTAGCTATAATAACAGAAGATGATTATTTTGTCATTATAAGATTCACAAATGGATTAAAAAGAAAAATGACCACTGATTCGGGTTCAGTAGTCGAAACCTTTATATATCCCAAACTATAAGTAAAGAATTATTTGAATAAAGTGTAACACAATGTAATGACAAATGTAATACAGATCTATTGTTGTTTGGAGTACATTTAGTTGATTTAGGGCATAATTATATTCTGATGCCAATACCACATCACTATTATATGCCTAAAAAACACTTGCAAAAGTACGAAAAAGCACCGTTTGTAAATTATTTACAAACGGTGCTAGATATTTTTCTGTAGCATTATTATATGGAGGCATTTTATTAATAGTTAATCTTGGTATTGAGATAAATATATTCTTAGTATTTTAATTACACGTGTAGATTAATGTTTAATTAATTAACTATTTTAGATCTATTATCTACTGTATGATCTACTTGAACTATTATTTGAATTACTTCTTGAATTACTCCTGGAACTACTTCTTGAACTACTGCTTGGACTTATATCTGATATACTTAAATTGCTATATGATTCGCTCAAATTACTATAAGATTCACTATTGTATTCATCTCTTATTCTGTAGTTTCTATGACCTTTACATGATTCATCCTTTAAATTATACATAAAGGCAACTCCTTTAATTTATATTTTATTTAGACTGATATTAAGTTAAGGTTCTTAACTTAATATATATTATGCCCAAGCCCTATATTTTGTTAGTAGTTATTATTGATGATCCAAAAATATTTCTTTTATAAATTTTTCGAAGTTTTCTAATTGGGAATATTTATTGCTTTCATATATATCTGTTGCAGTTAATATGGTGTTATACTTTCTAGAACTTAAGGATGGCATTTTTTCATATTCATTTTTTTCGTATAAATTTCTTAGAGTAGCACCTATTAATAAAAGGTTTTCATAGTGTTTACCGTTAGAAAATCCTCTTATTTTAGAGGGGTCATTGTTAGTAGGTCCAAAGAATAATGATTTAGCTAGCCATCCTTTGTTAGCTTTGCCAACTCTTGTAGTTTTAGTTAAAATAAGATTTATATATGGTGTAAATTCTATAAAACTTCCTTTGTGTGTCTTTATACCAGCTATTGGATACCATAACCCCTTTATTTTTCCGCTATTGGTTCCAGAAGATCTATAAAAAGCTAAGGTTACTGTTTCCATGGTATCATTAAACATAATACCTAAATCTATTAAACCTATCATCCTAAAAGGATCTAAAGTGTAGATATTTGCCCTAAAACTTTTAGGATACATTTTATATATGCTAACTGAATTTGGCATTATACATTCCTCCTTCCTTTAGAAGTGAAATATAATTTTTTTAATATGAAATAACAAAACTTTATTTATTTATCTAATTAATTTTCTTTAACTTTGCTAGATCTTGTCTAGCTTCTTCAAGATTTTTATACTCACCATCAAGTCCCATAAGCTTCTTTAAAAAATGTCTTTCTTCCTCCAATAGATCAAGTTCTTCATACCAAGGTTTTTCTTCTTCTGAATCTTCGCCCACATAAGAGGAATAATATAGATGAATTAAAAAATCAGAAAAGAACCAATAATCTACTTCTTTTGTATATCTTTTATTATCTATGAATCTTGCCAATCCAAAGTCAATTAATAATAATTCTTTATTATCATTAACAATTACATTAGAAGTTCTAATATCTCGGTGTACAATATTTTCATTATGCAATTTTTTTATCAAATCTAAAAGCTTATCAGCAATTTCGTAAATATTCTCTTTGGTAAATTCATATTGGGTTTTAGACAATATTTGATGAAATGTATTTCCCTCCATATATTCTAATATATAGCCTTCTCTATCCTCATCTTCAAATCTTGAAATAAATTTAGGAAAACCTAGATAATTATCTAAATGTCTCAATATTTTTTCCTCATAAAACAATTTTTTTCTAGTATATTCAAGTTCTTCTACCTTCAATTGTTTTATTACACATTTTTCACCTTTATCATTTACTCCTAAATATGCAATACCATAACGTCCTTCACCTAAAAATTTCTCAATAATATATTTATCTAGCACTTCTCCTTTGTTATAATACTTGTCCATATTCTTATCACCTATTCTTTTAAAAATTTAGAATAAGACTATACTTGTTAATACTGATTTGGTCATTTAAATTTCTTATAACTACATATACCATTAAAATATTTTCAACATAAGAGTTATATATCGAAAATATGTTCCATTAAATCAAATCAGTATTTTTAAATGCCTTTATTATAAATTTACAATAGGTTGATTAAGGAGCTTGTACAGAATATAGCTAGCATATACTCTATATATTTAATATATTCTATTAAAATATTTATGTGAGCAAAAATAAAAACATAAGCACACGTCAAAATTCAATGTAAACTATGGGGAAACAGGGTTCGGAAGGTTCGACTCCTATCTGATGCATCATACAAGAAACCCTAGAAGAGTTAATGCTTCTAGGGTTTCTTTATTTTCTTTAATTTTTAATAATAATGTAGAAAATTAAGTTGCAGAGATTGAATTATCATAACTTTTAAATTTAGAAAACTTATTAGATATTTTTATTATTACAAATCTTATTTCGATATTCCATAGGTTTCAAACCAGTAATACTTTTAAAGAGTTTATTGAAATAAGTTACGTCTGTAAAACCTATCATTGCTGAAACCTCATAAATTTTGTATTGGGGTTGAACTAATAGTTTTTTAGCTTGGTCAATACGGATTTCACTTAAGATATCAATGAAGGTGCTACCAGTCTCTTTTTTTATAAGTTTACTAAGGTACCAGGTACTGATATATAAATAGGCTGATACATCTTTTAAGGTTAAACCCATATTTACATTATCCTTCATAAAAGACAGGGCTTTAACTACAAGAAGCTTAGAACTTTTTTCGTTAGTATTAAGTGATTTATCTTCTGTAATTGTAACTCTATTACTTAAACTGTAATCTTCTTTAACCTTTTTTTTCAAATTTTCAAAGATTTCTTCATTTGATTTTAATTTTTTAAGTTCAATAATAGCTTCTTCAACGGAGAGGATTATTTCCTTAGTATTTGTGGGTTTAAGAAGAAACCTAAAGGCTCCAAGTTTAATAGCTTGTTGGGCATACTCAAAATCTCTAAAGCCAGATAATATTATTACTTTACATTCATGCTTATGTTTTTTTAATTTAGAAATCATTTCTAAACCATTTAAACCAGGCATCCTAATGTCAGTAAATACAATGTCGGGCTCTTTTGATAAAAGCATTTCTAGACCTTCGTCACCGTCTTCAGCTTCACCTATAACCTTGCATCCCAACGTTTCCCAATCAATAACAGTTTTTAGACCTTCTCTTATGATTTCTTCGTCATCAATTATAAGTACTTTATACATTTAAGATACACCCCTTTCTATATGTTTACGGGTACTGTAATCGTAACAATAGTCCATATACCTTCCTTACTTTCTATTTTTAGTCCGTAGTCTTTACCATAAAGCAATCTAATTCTTCGATGCACGTTAATTATACCTATTTTAGAATTATCCAAGAAATTTTCATGTCCTGAAAATTTATCATCGCTCATAGCTTCTATTAGGGCTAATAATTTGTTTTTTTCAATACCTAAACCGTCATCTGCTACAGTAATAATTAGTTGATTATTTTCCTTTTTTATTGTAATAGTTACTGTTCCTCCACCCTTTTTCATTTCAAGTCCATGGTAGATTGTGTTTTCAATTATAGGTTGAATTAAAAGCTTAGGAAGTCTGTTATTAAGGGCATCTTCATCAATATCTAAAATAAATTCTATTTTCTTTCCAAATCGTTTCTGGATTAAGAATTTATAGCTTTGGATGTATTCGATTTCTTTAAAAATAGGAATAAATTTTTCGTTGCTCCTATTTAGGTTTGCTTCTATAATGTACGAAAAGGCAGAAATCATTTCACTGACCTCATCATCGCCATGAATTTTTGCTTTCCAGTTAATGGACTCAAGTGTATTATATAAAAAGTGAGGATTAATTTGAGCTTGCAGCGCATTAATTTCAGATTGCTTCATTACAAGTTGTTCTTTATATACGGTATCAATTAGGTTCTTTATATTTTCCGACATTTTATTAAAGGTACCAAATACGAAACCAAATTCATCCTTACGATTACTTTCTATTATTACACCAATGTTACCATTTTCTATTTCTTTCATTCTTTTTATTAATAGATTTAGTGGACGTATCATTGTACTATGTAAATAATTTATAAGTAATAGGCAAATAGGAAGGGTAGCAATACAAAGAAGTATACTAATTTGGGCTACTTTTCGGAGATCTTTAAATAATACATTTCTTGAAATTCCAACAACAAGTTTCCAATTGGCCGGTTTTATTGTGTCATATATCATATATATAGAATCATTTTTAGTCTTTATCTCGCCTTCACCTTTGTCTAAATTAGAATCAAGGAAAGATTGTATGGACTTATTAGAATTTATATCAAAACTATTATTTATAAATATTATTTGACCATCGCTGCCATAGAGGCCTAGAGTTTGCTTAGAGTCAATTATTATATTATTGAATACCTCCATAAAATACTGATTATCTATTTTAAAGGCTAAAAGCCCCACTACCTTATTCACATCTAATGGGTCGTATATGGATTTTGCCAGGTATATATCATTTATTTTACCGTTTTTACTTACTACAGACCATACTGGAGAGCCTTTCCCTTTTATGGCTATCTCATTTAATTTATCTATGTTGGCATAACATTCTGTAGTAGCAACAAAAGATCTGTTTGCTTGAAAAACTTTTCCACTCTTAGAATATTTGATGAGAATTTCGTTTAGCTCATATTTAGAAAAAAGTAAAGATTGTAAATACTGTTGAAAATTATTTTCATATATAAAATCTAAATTATTAGTATTAATTAAGGTATTTGTATCAATTATTTTACGGTCATAAAAAAGCTGTATTGAAAAAAGGGTAAGCTTGTGCATTCTGTCTGAAAGCGATTGAGTTAGTTGCGCTGCTGCACTTTGATAGTCAACTATAGCTTTTTTTTTAATCATTTTTGAATAATTAATATATCCTAAATATCCAATAATTATTGTAGGATAAAGAATAAATAGAATTGCAATAATAATAAGCTTGGATTTCATAGAATGTTTTATCATAATAAAAGTCCTTTCATAATATGATTTAATTTTTAGTATGTTTTATATTATTATACATTATATTGCGCTGGATGAATTAGAAATTCTATGATTTCGTTTACAAGCCAAAATAAACAAATAAATGCCAATATTAACAGATTTAATGTTTTTGGTATGGATGATATAATATGTTTGTAAGTTGATAGTAGACATGAAAACATTTACAAAACTAACTTAAAAAGATTCAATCAGTATTGTTAATAAGAGTAAATCTCATACTTTGATATATTAATAATATTGTAGAAATAAAAAATAGGGGGATATCAAAATGAAGAAATCCAAAAAATTGATTTGTTTGATTATGACAACTGCTGTTTTATCTTCAGCTTTAGTTGGATGCGGTACCAAGAATTCGGGTACAACTACAAGTACAACAGCTGTTGCGGAAAAAGAAGTAACAATTAGAGTAGAAACAACTTTTACTGGTGCAGACCCATACACAGAAGTATGGCAACAGGCTATAAAAGATTTTGAGGTGAAAAATCCTAAAATTAAAGTTATAGACGAAGCTACTTCTGCTGCAAGTGAGGCTTTTAAAACTAAAATAAATACTGATTTTGCCTCAGGTAATGAACCAGATGTAACATATGGATTTAACGGCGCAGCTGGGAAACCGCTTGTTGATTCCGGTAAGGTAATTTCTTGGGAAGATGAATTAGCTAAAGATGCTACTTGGGCTGGAAACTTTAAGAAAGCGGGTCTGGATGCAGGTAAGTATGATGGTAAGCTTTATGCACTTCCTTACATTGGATTTTTTGAAGGAGTATGGATAAATACCGATTTATTTAAGAACAACGGACTTGAAATCCCTAAGACTTATGAAGATATTTTAAAGGCTATTCCAGTACTTAATGCAAAGAACATAACCCCAATCGCTTGTTCTTTTGCTGAAGAACCACATTATTTAATTGAGACATTATTACTTTCACAAGGTGGAGTAGAAGGTCATAATAAATCATTTGATGCCAGCTGGGCTCCAGCACTTGCACTGGCTAAAGATCTCTATGATAAAAAAGCATTTACAAAAGATGCCTTAACAATTAAACAAGCTGCTTGTGCTCAGATTTTTGCTGATAAAAAAGCTGCAATGTTTATTTCGGGTTCTTGGTCAGGTGGAGCATTTCAAGGAATAGAAGGTGTTAACGTAATACCGTTCCCTCTAGTACCGGGTGCAAAAGCTAATGCTAATGACATCATCGGTGGTACAGGAACAGGGTGGTATGTAACTAAGGCTCTTAATGACGAGAAAAATGGAGCTGGTATGAAATTTGTTAAGTTTATGACTCAGCCAGAGATGCTTGCGAAATTTGCTGAAAAAGGTGGGGTACCACTACTAAATGTACCAGTTTCAACTACAGGTGGTAAACTTTCAAAAAATATCGGTGACTTTATGACCAGTGCCACTAGCATGTCTAGTCCTGCTGGAGATAATATGAATCAGGAAGCATTTACAACTATATGGAAAGGTATGCAATATATAGTTGCTGGAAAGAAGACTTCACAGCAAGTACTTGATGAAGCACAAAAACTAGCAAAATAATTAATATTTAGTAATAATATCTCAAATCAGTAATACACAATGCACAATAGATAATGAATCTGTGCATTGTGTATTTTAAAATAATGATTCAAGGAGTAATGAATATGATTTTAAAGAATAAGAAATATGCTTTTCTATTTTTAGCACCAGCTCTTACTTTAATTACGATTTTTCTATTTAATCCGTTAATCCAAACTGTTTATTTTAGCTTAACTGATTGGCATTATTTTTCAATGAAAAAGTCTTTCATTGGACTGGAAAATTATCGGAGACTTCTACAAGATCCAGTAGTTGGAATAGCAATTAAAAATACATTATTATTAATATTATTATGTATTATATTTGAAATTGGAATAGCGCTACTTCTTGCTATGTTAATGGACGGAGTTAAGAGGGGTTTTAAGATTTATAGAACAATTTTCTTTTTTCCGGTTGTAGTATCAGGTTCTGCAATTGGACTTTTGTTTTCGCTCACATACCAGTATGATGCAGGTCTTTTGAATAACATTTTAGGTGTATTCGGTATATCAAAGATAATATGGCTAACTGAAAAAACTTCAGCTATACTTTCTATGGCACCATATATTTGGCAAATGACTGGTTTTTATTTTGTAATATTTATGACTGCACTTACAAAAATACCAAGCGATATATATGAATCAGCATCTTTGGATGGTGCAACAGGGTTTGCCAAATCAATATATATAACTCTTCCACTTATACGGGATGTAATAATTACAACTATTGCCCTGGTAATTACATCAGCTATAAAGGTTTTTGATATTATATTTGTAATAACGCAGGGAGGTCCTATGAATTCAAGTCAGGTATTAAGCACGTATATATATCAAACTACATTCCAATCTATGAATCAAGGATATGGGTCTGCACTATCTATTCTTATGGTTGTTATAGGAATTGGACTTACTATTATTACTACATTAATGTCAAGGAAAGAGCCGATAAGTTATTAGTTGTTTATGAAGGGATGTTAGAGTATGTTAAATACAAAAGTTTCAAAAGATATTTATATAGAAAAAAAACATAATAAATCAAAATTTAAGATGTCTAAGGTTATTACACATTTTATATTAATGCTATGGGGTATAACAACAATTGCACCAATAGCATGGGTTATTATGAATAGCTTTAAGAGTTCATCTGAAATAATTTCCAGCGCTCTTAGTTTTCCTGCTAAAATTAATTTCGATAACTTCGCTGCGCTTGGGAAATATTCTCAAATAGATATTCCTAGGGGATTTTTTAATAGTCTTGTTATTTCGGGCAGTGTCGTTGTATTAGTGTTATTTTTCGGAGCTATGGCTGCATTTGTATTAGGAAGATTTAAGTTTTTTTTAAATGGTCCAATAATGGTACTTTTAGTTGCTAGTATGCTTGTTCCACAATTTGCAGTTATTATTCCTAATATTAAAATATTGCAGTTTTTTCATTTTAATAACACTTTTTTAGCTGTAATAGTACCACATACTGCTGGATTTTTAAATTTTGCTATAATCATGATGGCTGGATTTATGAAGTCTCTTCCTATTGAGCTTGAAGAAGCTGCCATAATAGATGGGTGTAGTATACCAAAAATATTCATGAAAATAACACTCCCCTTATCTACTCCAATGCTCGCCACCACAGGTATAATGGTTTTTTTATGGTCTTATAATGATTTACTTCTTCCACTTGTATATCTTACAGGAAAATTAAGACCTATAAGTGTTCTTTTATCACAAATTTCAAGCCAGTTTACTACGGATTATGGCGCTATGATGGCAGCACTTACAATAACAATAGTTCCAGTAATAGTACTCTATATATTTTCTCAAAAATACGTAATTAAGGGTATGACAGCTGGTGCAGTTAAGGGATAAGGATAATAAACCAACTACTAAAGAAAGAATGTGACTTTAGATTTAACATTACAAGTGAAAGGGATAAGATAAAATGAAATATGGATATTTTGATAATGCACACAGGGAATATGTTATTCAGCGACCTGATGTTCCGGTATCTTGGACGAACTATCTTGGGGTAAAGGATATGTGCGGGGTAATTTCTCAAAATGCAGGTGGGTACCTATTTTATAAAAAGCCACAATATAATAGAATAACTCGGTTTAGACCAAACAGTGTACCACTAGATAGACCTGGGCACTATGTTTACCTTCGGGATGATGAATCTGGCGACTACTGGACAATTTCTTGGCAACCAGTAGGCAAGGATCTTAAAAAGGCTAATTATGAATGCCGTCATGGGCTATCTTATTCCAAATTTTCCTGCGAATATAGCGATATAAGTGCTAAGCAGGTATTGTTTATTCCCCTAAACGATGATGTAGAATTATGGGATGTATTGATAAAAAACAATGGAACAGTTCCGCGTAAATTAAGTGTATTTTCTTACGTAGAGTTTTCATTTCAAAATATTGATATGGATAATGAAAACTTTCAAATGAGTTTATATGCATCAGGTTCTAGTTATGAAGATGGAATTATAGAAAATGATCTTTTTTATGATACTGATGAGACCGGCTATCAATACATAGCATCCAGCTTTCAGCCAGATGGCTATGATTGCATGCGAGATAAGTTCCTCGGAAACTACCACACTGAAGATAATCCAATAGCTGTAGAAAAGGGGATTTGTAGTGGAAGCTCAGAACTCGGTGGAAACCACTGTGGTGCGTTACATAAAAAAATAACCTTAGCTTCAGGAGAAGAAACTAGAGTTATATTTATGGTTGGTGTTGGGTCAAGAGCTGAAGGCATGAAAATGAAGGCTAAATATTCAAATTTTGATACTGTAGATGGAGCATTTACTGAACTTCGCGAATATTGGGAAGAAAAATTATCTGCATTTCAGATTAAGACACCAAATGAAGGCATGAATACAATGATAAATACATGGAACCTTTATCAAGCAGAAACAAACGTTGTGTTCTCGAGATTTGCTTCATTTATTGAAGTAGGTGGAAGAACAGGACTTGGATATAGAGATACTGCTCAAGACGTTATGTGTGTTCCTCATACAAACCCTAAAAAGTGTAAGCAGCGTATAATTGAACTTCTTCGTGCACAGACGTCTGTAGGCTACGGACTACATTTATTTGAGCCAGAGTGGTTTGACCCAGATACTTCGAAGACCTTACCTTCAAAATCACCAACAGTTGTACCAACTCCAAGTATGTCGGATGTAGTGCACGGATTAAAGGATGCATGCTCAGATGACGCATTATGGCTAATTGCAGCAATATGTGAATATGTACAAGAAACTGGTGAAGCTCAGCTATTTGATACAATGGTTACTTTTGCTGATGGAGGAGAAGCCACAGTATATGATCACATGAAGAGAATACTTGATTTCTCAACTGAGCAGGTTGGAGCTACAGGGATATGCAAAGGGCTTAGAGCTGACTGGAATGACTGCCTAAATCTTGGAGGTGGGGAAAGTGCTCTAGTATCTTTCCTGCATTTTTGGGCACTTAGAAACTTTGTTGAATGTGCTAACTTCTTGGGTAGAACAGAAGATGCAAGGGTATATGGGGAAGTAGCGAGTAAGGTTAAAAAAACATGTGAAAATGAGCTTTGGGATGGAGAATGGTATATTCGTGGAATTACAGGGGATGGAGAAAAAATAGGAACTCAAAAGAATGCAGAAGGAAAGGTTCACCTTGAGTCAAACACTTGGGCAGTTATTTCTGGTGTAGCTGGACCAGAAAGGTCTAGAGCCTCAATGAATGCAGTAGATAAATATTTATATTCAGATTTTGGGCTACAGTTAGTATCACCATCCTATGCCAAACCAAATGATGGAATAGGTTTCGTAACTCGTGTATACAAGGGAGTTAAGGAAAATGGAGCTATCTTCAGTCATCCAAACCCATGGGCATGGGTTGCTGAATGCAAACTTGGACGTGGTGACAGGGCAATGAAGTTCTATAATGCCTTATTACCTTATAATCAAAATGATATGATAGAGACTCGTGAGGCTGAACCATACTCATATTGTCAATTTGTCATGGGAAAAGATCATACAGCTTATGGTAGGGCGAGACACCCTTGGCTTACAGGAAGTGCTGGTTGGGCATATTATGCAGCATCTCACTACATGCTGGGAGTTCGTCTGAACTTTGATGGTATGATTATAGATCCATGTATCCCAGGAGAGTGGAAAGGATTTGAAGTAACTCGTGTATGGCGCGATGCAACTTATAATATAACTGTACAAAATCCAAATGGAGTACAAAAGGGCATTAAAGAGTTAATACTAAATGGAACAGTAGTAGAAGGCGCAATTAAGCCGCAAAAGGCGGGAACGCATAATACTATAGTTGCTATAATGGGCAAGTTAAAATAGTTATATTTAAATTAGTAAAGGAGCTAAGAATATGATTAAATTTGGGACTGGGGGATGGAGAGCTTTTATAGGAGAAGATTTTACAAAAAAAAATGTACAACTTCTTTCGCAAGCACTTGCAACCCACATGAAAAATGAGAAATGTGAAGGTAGCGGTTTTGTAATAGGTTATGATAACAGATTTTTATCTGACAAAGCAGCAAAATGGGTTTCTGAGGTAATGGCTGGAAATGGAATAAAGGTTTTTTTAGTAGATAAATCTGCGCCTACACCTCTAATAATGTTTACTGTGAATTCTTTAGACTCGTATTATGGTGCGGCTGTAACAGCAAGCCATAACCCAGCTGATTACAATGGACTCAAAATTTTCACTAGGGGAGGACGAGATGCCAGTGAAGATGTTACAAGAAGTCTTGAAGAAATTATAAACAATATTACTATAGATGATGTTGTGCTTGTTAACTTTGATACTGGAATAGCAGATGGTTTAATTGAAATTATAGATCCCTTTAACGAATTTATAGATTCAATTATTAGCATGATCGATATGGAATCTATAAAAAATAGTAAACTAAAGGTAGCTCTTGACCCCATGTTTGGAGTTTCCAAGACTTGTCTTCAAACTATACTTTTAACTGCAAGATGTGATGTTGAAGTAATAAATAATAGACACGATACCTTATTTGGTGGGAGATTACCTTCCCCAAGTACGCATACACTACATCGTTTAAAGGACTTAGTAGTTGAAAAAGGATATGATATTGGCATAGGTACAGATGGAGATGCAGATAGACTTGGAATCATAGATGAAAAAGGTAATTTTATTCATCCAAACGATATCCTTTCTGTGTTATATTACTATTTATTAAAGTACAAGGGATGGAAGGGTGGCGTTGTAAGAAATCTTGCAACCACTCATCTTCTAGACAAAATAGCAGCGGGATTTGGCGAGCAGTGTTACGAAGTTCCAGTTGGATTTAAGAATATAAGCTCAAAAATGGAAGAAAAGAATGCATTAATCGGGGGAGAAAGCAGTGGTGGATTAACTATTCGTGGACATATTAAGGGAAAAGATGGAATATTTGCTGCCAGCCTTTTAATCGAACTTCTAAGTGTAACAGGAAAAAGTTTATCAGAATTACTCCAGGAAATTCATAAGCAATATGGATATTTCTATATGACAGAATTTGATTATAAATTTAGCATAGAAGATAAAGAGCGAATTAGGACAAAACTTCTTGTAAATAAGTTAATCCCAGATTTTGGTTATGAAGTAGAAAAAACAAGCTATGAAGATGGCTTAAAGGTATATTTTAAAAATGGTGGCTGGATTATAGCAAGGTTCTCTGGTACAGAACCACTACTCAGAGTGTTTTCTGAAATGGAAAATGAAGCTATGGCAAGTGGTATAAGTAATACTATGAGAGAATTCTTAAATTTATAAGTATATTAACAAGGTTTGTTAAAAATAATTTAGCTAGATTTGTGTAAACAAATCTAGCTAAATCACCTTGGAATGAAAAACGGACAATCAGTAAAAGTTTAAAATATATTTAAGGGTGTTATTTTAAGCAAATGTGTTCTACCCTTGTAATTTTAAGCTTTATTTTTACAATCATTCTTTCTACAATTGTGTTATAGGTAATAGCAAAATCTGGTGCATCTGTTGCAACATCATTTGGATCTAATAACTCATCTTCTTCGCAGACTACTACAGCACTTAATATTTCAACTTTGTCAGTTTTACAGAGTGGATCTTTAGTTTTTACTTCAACAAAAGTTGTAAAAGGTATTCTCGTTGTAAACTGATATACTGGTCCACCTACAGCACTATCTGTAAAGTCTGTTATTGTTTTATAAAGTATATTTTTATCAATAAAACCGTCTACTATTACTTTTGTGTTATAGTGTGATTGACAACCCTCAGGTATACAAACTAATGTTAATTTAGAATTTGAGATTATAACTTCTTTATCAATATCTACAATACGAAAAACAGGAGGATTTGGTGGGGATATTGTTAATTCACTTACTATTAATTCTTCTTTTTCTCCAAATCCTTTAACTACAGGAACTTGAATCATTTTTGCTGGTTCTGGTATGGGTTTAACTGGTTCTGATTTATGCTTAGTTGTATATGGTATGCTACATAAATTCTGTTTAAACATATTATTTAAAACCCCTTTCAGTAAATTATTTAATAACATAGCTTATTAATAAAGATACCTTATTAAGGCTTAATGTTATGTAATCATTTGTTTATAATATATTCTATGCAGTTAAATTACTTATGCTACTAGATTATTTACTATAAAGCACCTACAAATATAGTGTTAACTTTGTTTTATGATTAGGTATTTGGTGCAGGGATTGAACATTTAAACGCGAAGACATATCGACATAATAGCTTATGTTCACATAGCCAGAAGGCGTGCAAGTATTTAAAAAATTAATTGATAAGGCATGCATAAAAGAAAACCCAGTAACCATAGCAGTTACTGGGTTTATTTATTTCTTGGTCTTTTCTTCGCCTAAAGGGACACTAGTAATATCACTAGTCATATTGGATATGTTATACATAATAGACATTTCAGTATTTGAAACTCCACTACTGCTTTTGTTAGCATCTAATTGATTAATTGAATTTTTTGATTTTCCTAATTTATTATTCATTAATATTCTCCTTCCAAATACAATAATTACACTTCATAAATTAAGTGTATTATAGTTTACCCATTTTACTATAAAGTATTTTTGAATAAATGTTGAACAATTTGTAGTTTATATTTAGGATATTAAACTATAAGAACACCGTAGGAAGATTTAAAACAAATAATACTATATAATTAAAAATTAAAGGGTTTATGTTAAAATATATAAATAAATATTTTTTTGATTATTCGAAACATTATGAAATATTTGTAATTGCTGATGAACATGAATTAGGGGGGGGTTTTATGGGAATTAAACATTGGAATTTTATAAATAAATATGAAAATAAAGACAATGTAACAAAAGAAAAAACAAGGTTCAAATTATTTAATATTGTAAAAAACAATAATAAAAAAGGTACTTCAATTAGAAAGAAAATACCAATTCTTATTGGGACACTAATAATTATATCTATGGTGGCAACTTCTATTTTTACTTATATAAAATCATCCACCATTATATTTGATCAAAGTAAGGCTGAAATGATGTCTCTCAATAAAGCAACAATAGAAACCATTTCTGTTATGATAGAAAAGCAGCAAGCGCAAGTACAAGGTCTATGCAATATTAAGCAAATAATGGATGTAATGGGACTTAAGGATAAGCTGGATGCAGTTTCAGTGGGACAATATAAAAATGCAGTAATTGAAAATAATGACAAATTCACTACATATATTTCAAATAATAAAGATATTGAAAGAGTTTTTTTAGTTGATATAAATGGGAACATATTATCAGATAGTGATAGTGCTTCTATAGGAAAAAGTGTAGCAGATCAAAGTTACCATTCAATTAGCTCAAGTGGGGGACTAGCTATTAGTGAAACCATGAAATCTAAACTAACAGGGAAGGCGGTTATGGTGTTTACTAGCCCCGTTGTAACCGAAGATAAATATGGTCAAACAGTAGGTTATGTAGCAGTATCTGTATATGCAGATAGCTTTTCAAAGTATATGAAAGATGTAAGCATATCTAATAGTAAATCAAGCTATGCTTATTTAATTGATGAAAAAGGTAAAATATTATACCATAGAAACAGTGAAAAGATAGGAAAGGATGTTGAAATTACATCAATAAAGGAGCTAGTTGACAAGGTTTCAAAGGGACAAAAAATTAAGGCTGGCACCATAGAATATGCATTTGATGGAATTGAAAATTTTTCAGCTTATGGAGTTGTTCCAGTTACAAACTGGACGTTGGTTGTTACCGGAGATATGAATGAGATTAGACAACCAGTAAATGAAATGACACAGAGAATTCTAATAATAGCAGCACTTATAGGTATACTTTCTATATTAATTGGCATAGTTGTATCAAGGATAATAGTGAGTCCGTTGACAAAGGTAACTTTACTTGTAGATAAAACTTCTAAATTGGATTTAAGTGAGGACAAGGATATAGACGACTTAATTAGAACTAATGATGAAATAGGAACTATATCTAGAGCTATAGTTAATATGAGAAAAACATTGAAAGATGTTGTACTAGATTTAATGGAAGCTTCAGATAATATCACAAGCAATGCGCTTACGGTTGAAGACCTTACAAAAGTGAAAGCAGAAGAAAGTTCTTTTGAAACTGAAAATTTATCAGCTGGAATGGAAGAAACTGCAGCTACGGCGGAGGAAATTTCTGCTTCATCAGGAGAAATGAAAAACATGGTTAGTATAATAGCTAATAAAGCTTCAGATGGTACTAATATAGCCAAAGAAATTGTTAAAAAAGCAATGGGAATTACTGTTTCTACTAAAGGGTCTAAGGAAGATACTGATAAGCTTTATAATGATATAAAGAAGCAGTTAGAAGTTGCAATAGAGGATTCAAAAGCCGTTGAGGAAATACATGAATTGGCAACTTCCATATTGCATATAACTAGTCAAACCAATTTATTAGCGCTAAATGCTGCTATAGAAGCTGCCAGAGCTGGAGAAGCAGGAAGAGAGTTTGCAGTAGTAGCTGATGAGGTTAGAAAGCTGGCAGAGCAATCTGGAGCAACTGCAGCTAATATTCAAAATGTAGTTAAAGTTGTAAATGCTTCTGTAAAGAATTTATCTAGTAGTTCTACTAGAATGTTAGATTTTATGAATGAAGAAGTTTCTCTAAATTATGAGATTATTATGGGCACGGGAAAAGAGTACATGGATGATGCAGAGAATTTTAATAAGTTCATGAGTGAATTTGATGAGACAGCGCAACAATTGAATTCATCAATAAATGGAATTACAATTGCAATAGAACAAGTAGCAGGTACTGTTAATGAAGGATCAGAGGGTATATTTAAAATTTCAGATAAGAGCATCGATATAGTAAATAAAATGGAAGAAATAAAAGGTACAACCAGTGGAAACAAGATTAGTGCGGAAAAATTAAAAGATATAACATTAAAATTTAAGATATAATGAAAAAATAGGACTGAAAGTTTATTTCAGTCCTATTTCTTCGCCCATGGCTACAGAAGTTTCAAAACCTAATTGTGTTTGGGCCAGTATTTCCTCATTAACTTTTACAGAACCTTTTTTAAAAAATAGGATTACGGTTGAACCACCAAACTTGAAATACCCTTTTTCTTCTCCCTTTTTTATTTTGGAGTTTGGATTATAATTTTGAATAATTGAGCCTACGCAAGTAGCACCAATCTCCATACAAATGATATCATCAAAATTATCGGAGTGAAATATACTCCATTCTCTCTTGTTTTGACAAAACAACTTATTTATATTTTTTAAGGCTATGGGATTTACAGAGTAATAATGGCCATTAATTTTAGTTGTATCACCACATATTCCATCATCAACAAAATGAAACCTATGATAATCAGTGGGGCATAATCTAAAAATCAAGCAAGTGCCACCTTGATATAGCTTGTATATTTTATTATCTTGGAGGAGCTCTTTAAGTGAGTAAGTAAATCCTTTTATTTGAACTAAATTATCCAAATCAATATCCTTGTATGCAGAAAATTTTCCGCTACAAGGTGAAATTAGAGTATTATTATTTTTAGAAATTATTCTAGCATTTGAATTTAAAGTTCTTGTAAAAAAATCATTGAAAGAGGAGTACTGATCATAACTCTTATCGTATATTGACATGTCAATATGCAAATCCTCAATAAAACCTTTGATTTTTCTAGAACTTATTTTTGTATCACAGTAATAGCCATATAATTTTGAAAAAAGTTTTTTCTTGAAAAGTAATTCAACTAAACCCTTTCCAACAGGAGAGCAGTAAACCCAATTCAAATACTTTTCTCCCGCTACTCTTTCAATTTCGTATTTATTTTCTTTTTTATTGTAATATTTAATCATAAAATACCTCGTTTTTTAGTTTATAGTAAAGTCTTATAGTTTCCCAGATCTTAATATAGAAATTAATAACCAAAAGCCCATAAATGCTGCAGTTATAAAACCAGTTATACCAATAATTGATATACTATATATTTTAGGTCCTATGTTAGAGTTTAAAAGTGTAGAAGAACCTATAATCATAGAGGAAATAATAAGAGCAAAAACTAGTCTGTTTATACCCTTATTTAGTTCACTTATAGGAGTATTTAAATTTTTATGCTCGAGTTGTAGTTTAGCTCTCCCACTAATCAAGCTATCAGATAATTCCATGATTTTTGATGGAAGTCTAAAGGAGTCTTTTACAAATGCATAGGAACGGATAAGTAAAGTGTCAAAGTCCAAATGGCTTAATAGCGAAAACTTATTGTTAGTTTTCACATAAGGAATAGCTATATCTATAATTTTTATATCTGGAGCAATGCTCGCAATTACTCCCTCTAAAATAACAAGGCCTTTTATTAGTAGTGTTAAATCTCGAGGTAGACGTATATTGTTTTGTTTTGCTATATCAAAGATTTCAGAGAGCATAACTGAAACTTGAATATTGTTTAAAGAAATTGAAAGATAGTTTGCAAGAAGATAATCTATATCCTCATACAGTTTATTTCTATCTACATATCCTTTTTTTATTCCTATAGCTAAAAGAGCTGAAATCATTTTATTTATGTCATTAAAAGCAACTGCTGAGATCATATCGTTTAGTGTAGATTTTATAGAAGTTGAGAGACTCCCCATAATTCCAAAATCTATAAAACAAATTTTACCTTCGCAGATAAATATATTTCCAGGATGTGGATCTCCGTGGAAAAAACCATCTTCTAGAACTTGTTTTAAGTAAGACAAGGCTAGTTTTTTACCTAAATCATCAAGGTCATAATGGCCGATATGTAGTTTTTTAAGATCATCTACTTTAAAACCGTAGACTCTTTCCATAGTCAAAACCTTAGTGCTACATAAATCCTTAACCACATAAGGTACATATAAGAATGCAACATCTTTATTTAAGTCTTTAAAAATATTTATATTTTTAGCTTCATTATTAAAATCAAGTTCAAGCTCAGTAATCAAAAGTATTTCATGTAAGGCTTCTTCGGGGTCGATTAGTGCATCAGCAAATCTTGCCTTTGTAAATTTTATTAGGCGTACTAATATAGAGATATCGAGTTGCATTTTTTCAGCAATATCTGGTCTTTGTATTTTTACTACCACTTCTCTACCGTCTTTTAATATGGCTTTATGTACTTGAGAAATAGATGCAGAGGCTAGTGGTTTTTCATTAAATTTTTCAAAACAATCAGTTGTTGACATTGCAAATTCATCAAAGAATACTTTGTTTATTGTTTCAATATTTTCTGGAGCAACATCATTTTGAAGCTTTGATAGTTCGGTTATATAATCTGGAGATAATAGATCTGGTCTTGTACTAAGTATTTGGCCAATTTTTATAAAAGTTGGGCCAAGCTCTTCAAATGCTTTTCTTAAATTCTGAGGAAGTTTATTTTGTTTATTAAACTTAGAGTCTACAATATATCCAAAACCATAGGAGCCAAGAACTTTAACAATTTCTCTAAATCGATTAACAGATTTTCGTCGCATTTTATACCTCTCTTAAAGTGAAAAGTCCTAGAGTTAATAGTAGGACTTTTATTTGTACTATATGTTAATTTATGGAAGAGTTATTTCTAAATTTGCTAATCTTTTATTTAGTTTTTCAATGTCTTCTTTGGTTGCAAAGTTCATATCTTTTAAGAGTAAAACCATATCTTCTTTTGTAAGTGGATTCTTCTCTTTTGTAGAAGAGATATTTATATCTTTTTTTGATTTTACAGTTCTTTTTAGCTCTTCAGATAAATCTTTGCCTTCTTCTAAGGTTAATTTACCCTTTTGCACAAAATCATCTATTAGATTTGTAGCTTTATCATAAGTATAAGCTGCAGACCCAAGTCCTGCTAGAAAAAAATTTTTGATATCGTTATTCAATTAAAACACCTCCAGTTAATAGTATATAATCTACATTATATACTATTAACTGTATAAAAATACTAATAATAAATTAACACCTTCAATTAAAAATAAAACCCTCAATTTTTATTGAGGGTTTTATTTTTAATTATATAGGCTGACTCTCAGTTTCAGTTCTTATTTGGTCCACAGAGGGATTTTGTTTTTTGTTTTTAATAAATTCTTCAGCAATTTGAGGAAAAGCTAAGTAAGATAAAATGTCCTCATCACTATTAGTTAAATCTTTTAAATATTCCTTTGCATTTTCAAAAGCTGGTGGCAAGGTGGCGGCATACCTCCCAATTATAGGTTTATCATCATCTAAGGCATTCTTTAGAAGGTCCGAATTAATTGGTCCAGGTGCTGTGCCATATTCACCCCTACAATAGGCTTTAACTTCTTTTAATATCATTTTATATCGTACGCCAGTTAAAACATTCATTGTAGCTTGAGTACCAACCATTTGACTCATGGGAGTTACTAGTGGTGGAAATCCTAGATCTTTTCTTACCCTAGGCACCTCTGCTAAAACAGCATCTAATTTATCAATAGAGTTTTGTGACTTAAGTTGTGAAATCATGTTAGAAAGCATACCACCAGGAACTTGATTAGTTAAACCCTCAGGACTCGGAGTTAAAACTATTGGATCTAATAATCCTGAAGCTAAAACTTCTTTTTTTATAGGTTTAAAAAAATCGTTTATGTTCTTAAGTTTTTTAATATCTAGTCCAGTATCATATCCAGCAGTAGTTAATGCTTGATGCATGGTTTCAGTAGGTGGTTGGGAGGTTCCACTAGAGAAGGATGATATAGCACAATCAATGCCAGTTGCACCAGCTTCTATTGCTTTATAATAAGACATTTCAGCAAGTCCATTTGTACAATGAGAATGAAGATATACAGGTATTTTTACTGTTTCAACTATTCCTTTAACTACATCATAAGCAATACTTGGCATAATAAGACCGGCCATATCTTTAATACATATTGAATCTGCACCCATTTCTTCAAGTTGTTTAGCTAGTTTTGTATAATTATTGACATCATGAATTGGGCTTACAGTATAAACTATAGCACCCTGTGCATGTGCTCCTTGTTTTTTAGTTTCATCAATAGCAACTTTTATATTTGTAAAATCATTTAGAGCATCAAATATCCTTATTATATCTATGCCATGGTATACAGACATTTTAATGAATTTTCTTACTACGTCATCAGGATAGTGTTTATAACCTAATATGTTTTGACCACGAAGAAGCATTTGTAGTGGAGTTTTTTTAGCAATACTTTTTATTTTTTGGAGTCTTTCCCAAGGATCTTCATTTAAATATCTTAAACAGGAATCAAAAGTAGCGCCGCCCCAACACTCTAATGAATGATAACCTGCATTATCTAAAGCAGGAAGTATAGGAGCGAAATCTTCGAATTTTAGTCTTGTAGCAATTAGAGATTGGTTGGCATCCCTAAGAATTGTCTCTGTTATATGAACTTTTTCCATTTAATCACCTCATAATTTAATCTTATTTAATGATAGTTTAGCATAAAAATTGATAAAAAACATGCAATAAATTATTTATTTATCAGAAAAAAGCAATTTATCTTGCAATTTATATTTTTGTTTATAATTTTTATAAATTTAAGTTTAATTAAGCTATAGGTTGACATACTTATAAAAGTGTAATAGTATATTAGGGTACAATTAAATATGCACCCGTAGCTCAGTAGGATAGAGCGTCCCCCTCCTAAGGGGAAGGCCGGAGGTTCGACTCCTCTCGTGTGCACCAAGGAAACTAGTGAAGTATTACTTTGCTAGTTTTTTTATTTTATTATAAAATAAATATTATAGCCATTAAATAAAAATATATAATGGATTGAAATTTGCAAAGCTAAGAAGTATAATAAAAACTAATTAATAATAATTATCATTAAAGTAAAGGGGTTCATATGGAAAATGCATTTATTCAAGAAGCACTAAGAGAAGCAAAAAGATCATTATTATTACATGAAGTACCTGTAGGTGCAATTATAGTAAAAGATAATAAAATAATTGCGAGAGCCCATAACCTCAGAGAAATACTTCAAGATGTTACTGCTCATGCAGAAATTTTAGCTATAAAAAAAGCTTGCGAGGTATTAGGTAGTTGGAGATTAACTGGATGTGACATGTATGTAACATTAGAACCATGTCCTATGTGTGCAGGAGCTATATTACAGTCTAGGATAAATAAATTATATATAGGAATTTTTGATCCTAGTGTAGGAGCTTGTGGCTCAGTTATAAATCTTATTCAAAATGAAGCATTAAATCATTGGACAGAGATAAATTGGTTATATAACGAGGAATGTGGTAATTTATTGACAGATTTTTTTAAAGATAAAAGATAATGTAAAGGAGAAAAATATGATGGATCAGAATATAAACAATGAAATAATGGATAAACTTACAAAGGTATGTTTATGTAAAGCCATACCTAGATCTACAATAAAAAAGGCTATTCTTAATGGAGCAAGGACTGTTGAGGAAGTTCAAAAGGCTACAGGAGCTGGTTCTGGTGGATGTAAAGGGCATAGATGTACTCCAAAAATAGAGGAACTTTTGAAAAGCTATTTAGAAAATGAATAGTATAGTTTGTTATTAAATAGGAGCTAATAGATAAATAATTATATATTTTAAATGGAGTTAATATAATAAAAACGAAGCCAAAGGGTTTCGTTTTTGTTTTTTTAAAATTATTATAATGACAATACATAATTATAAAACAAAAGTAAAAATTAACATAAAAAACATTTTTTTCTTATTGACAACGATATCATAATATACTAAAATGAACATAAGCGAAAGTAAATGAAACTTAAACATACCAAAACGAACATTGTTATTCTAAATATGATAAAAGGAAGTTTGAAAATTATGTTTGCAGAGGAAAGAAAATTAAAAATATTAGATAGTTTAAATAGAAATGGAAAAGTAAAAGTGTGTGAATTATCTAAGACATATGAAGTGTCGGAAGTTACCATACGGCGTGACCTTCAAGAATTAGAAGAGTCGGAACTTATAAAAAGGGTACATGGTGGAGCGGTATTAAATGATAATACTAAATTTGAACCTACGTTTTCAGAAAAGATAGATAAGTTTTATGACGAGAAAGAATCCGTAGGAAAGCTTGCCGCATCCATGATAGTAGATGGGGATACCATAGTGCTAGATGCAGGGACAACTACTCTTAATATTGCAAGGAATATAACAGCTAAAAATATTACGGTGCTAACAAATTCAGTAGACATAGCTTTTGAGCTTGCTAAAAAACAGAATGTAGAGGTTATTGTTACGGGGGGCACATTGAGATGGGAAACCAGAGCACTTGTGGGACCGGTAGCAGATAATACATTTAAAAGCTTTAGGGTAGATAAAGCTTTTATAGGCATTAATGGTTTATGCATTATTAATGGGATAACTACTCCAAATATTATTGAAGCAAATACAAAAAGAGAAATGATAAAAATAGCCAGGAAAATTATAGTAGTATGCGACCATACTAAATTCAACAAAGTTTCATTTGCTAAAATAGTTGACCTAGATAGTATTGATTTAATTATTACAGATAATCAATTAGACGATGAAGTATTAGAAAAGTTTAAAGAAAAAGAAGTGAAAATTATAAAAGCAAAACAAGGGGTGAAAAAATGATAATAACAGTGACTCTAAACCCAGCATTAGATAAAACCATAGAAATAGATGAATTTAAAATTAACTGTGTTAATAGAATTTCGTCTACAAGAGTTGATGCTGGTGGCAAAGGTATTAATGTATCTAAAGTTATTAAGGAATTAAAACATGAAAGCATGGCTTTAGGTTTTTTAGGTGGGGGCAGTGGTAATCAAATAAAAAATTATTTGGATAGGCTAAATATTAACAATGATTTTTTATCTTTAAAAGGCGAAACTAGGACTAATATAAAAATATTTGATAAGGTAAATAATACACATACAGATATAAATGAAAGGGGACCTAGCTTAGGTAAAGAAGATATTACAAATATAAAAGAAAAAATCGCGGAATATTGCAAAGAAGATTCTTTAGTAGTGCTTTCGGGTAGTGTACCAAGTGGAGTAGACATATCTATATATGGTGAAATAATTAAAAGTGTAAAAAATAAGGGCGGCAAGGTTATATTAGATGCTGAAGGTGAACTATTAATGGAGGGAATCAAGGCTGGTCCATATATGGTGAAACCAAATGTCGAAGAACTTGAAAAAGCCTTTGGTGTGAGTATTAATAACCAGGATGAAGTTATTGAAATTGCTAAAAAAGTATTAGAGTATGGAGTAAAATATGTAGTAATATCACAAGGATCAGAAGGGTCAATATTCATAAGTAATGATAAAATTGCAAAAGTAAAAGGCCTAAAGGTAGAAGTTAAGAGTACTGTAGGAGCTGGTGATTCAATGGTTGCAGCAATGGCTGTAGCAGTTCAAGAAAAATATAGTTTCGAAGAAACTATGAAGCTAGCGTGTGCAACAAGTACAGCGAATGTAATGACGAAAGGAACTCAAACAGGAAGACTTGTTGACATAGAGAACCTTAAAAAGAAAATAACTATAAATTACATAACAAAATAACTATAAATTATATAATGAAAGGATGATTATTAATGAATATTACTGAATTATTAAATGTTAATCTAATTAAACTTGAACTTACTAGTAAAACAAAAGAGGACGTAATAAAAGAAATGGCAAAAATGTTAGATGAAGATGGAAAATTACTAGATAGTGATATATACATAAAGGCTGTAATGGATAGAGAAAAGGAATTTTCAACAGGAATAGGTATGGGAATAGCTATTCCTCATGGTAAAAGTAGTGGAGTTAAAGAACCTGCATTAGTATTTGGAAAAAGTACTGAGGGAATTGATTATCAGTCTATGGACGATGAACTAGCTCATATATTCTTTCTAATAGCAGTACCTGAAGAGTCAAGTGATGAACATTTGAAAATATTAAGCCAAATTTCTAGGAAATTAATGCATAAAGAGTTAAGAGATAGTTTAATGAAAGCTAAGAATGCGCAGGAAATAATTACTTTATTAGAACAATAGACAGTATGTTAAAAACAATTTTTTAAAATAAATAATCTATTATACTAAAGGGGGAAAATTTATGAAATTTGTAGCAATAACTTCATGTCCAACAGGAATAGCTCATACTTATATGGCAGCTGAAGCTCTTGAAATGGCAGCAAAGGAAATGGGTGAAGAAATTAAAGTAGAAACTCAAGGATCTGTGGGGGCAGAAAATCAATTGACAGAGAAAGATATAAGGGAAGCCAGAGTAGTAATAATTGCAGCAGACACTAACGTTTCAAAGGAACGTTTTGCAGGAAAGACTGTAATTGAAGTTGGCGTAAAAGATGCAATTAAAGATGCAAAGGGTCTTATTCAGAAAGCAATAGACATAAAATTAGAAAATAAAAATACTTCAAAACAAGGCAGTGAAATAAAAGAAGAAAAAGTTGAAAGAAAAGGTATTTATAAGCACCTTATGACAGGAGTTTCTTATATGATTCCTTTTGTAGCAGCGGGAGGTATTTTAATTGCACTTTCTTTTGCTTTTGGAATATATGCATTTAAAGTAGAAGGATCTATACCTGCTGCATTAAAGGACGTTGGTGGTGTTGCTATGGGACTTATGTATCCAATATTGGCAGGGTTTATAGCATTCTCTATAGCAGATAGACCGGGTATTGTACCAGGTATGGTTGGTGGTTTACTTGCTTCAACGGTAGGAGCTGGCTTTTTAGGTGGAATGGCAGCAGGTTTCATAGCTGGTTATACTGTAGTTTTATTAAAGAAAATAATAAAACTACCAAAATCATTACAAGGTTTAATGCCGGTTATAATATTGCCAGTGTTATCTACATTGATAGTAGGACTTATAATGGTATTTGTTATAGGAAAACCTGTAACTGCTATAAATGTAGCAATGACTGGTTGGTTAACTAATTTAAGTGGAACAAACGCAGCAATTCTCGGAATTATTATTGGACTTATGATGGCATTTGATATGGGTGGACCATTCAACAAAGCAGCATATACTTTTGGAGCGGCAACGGTGGTTGCTGGTCAAACTTCGATGATAATGGCAGCAGTAATGGCGGCAGGAATGACTCCTCCACTAGGAATAGCGCTTGCAACAGTTATAGCAAAAAAGAAATTCACAGCAGAAGAAAGAGAAGCAGGAAAATCTGCTTGGGCGTTAGGGGCTGCATTTATAACAGAGGGCGCAATACCATTTGCTGCAGCAGATCCACTTAAAATAATACCTTCATTAATGGTAGGTTCAGCTGTTACTGGAGCACTATCTATGGTATTTAAAGCAGCTATAGCAGTTCCTCATGGTGGTGTATTTGTACTATTTATTCCTCATGCAGTTACTAATGTAGGTCTATATGCCGTATCTATAATAGTTGGTACTGTAGTAACCGCGCTTATGGTTTCAGTATTAAAGAAGGATGTTTCAGTTAAAGAGGATGTTAACATTAAAGCATAATTTTAATATTAAAGTATAAATAATATTAAAGAAGGATATCAATAAATAATTCAACACAATATTAATAAATTTAATCATTGTTTATAAATGCAGAATAGAGTAAAATATAAATGAAAGCATTAAAAAATAATTTGATTTTAATCGGAATCTAAGATAAAAAGGAGATATTTCTATGTACGAAGCAGAAATTGTATTGATGAATGAACAAGGTTTACATGCAAGACCAGCTAGTATTCTTGCAAAAAAAGCATCTAAGTTTAGTTCACATATAACTTTAATCAAAGACGGTAAAGAGTATAATGCAAAAAGTATAATAAACATATTAAGTATGGCAGCTTCAAAAGGTGATAAGATTAAAATTATTGCAACTGGAGACGATGAGGTAAAGGCTGTAGAAGGTTTAAGAATAGTAATTGAGCAAGAGATTGTAGGACTTTAAAAAGTATTAAGTATAAAGTAAAATTCACTCCTAGGTCAGTAAAAACACTTAAGTTTACTGCAAGGGGTGAATTTCGCTTATAAGGAGGTAATTAAATGAAAGGCATTGGAGTTTCGCCTGGAATAGTAATAGGAAAAGCATTATTAAAAGAAGAAAAGAAAATTGTCATAGAGAAAAAAAGTATTGTAAACTGTGAAGAGGAAATTGAAAGATACAAGGCGGCAATGGAAAATAGTAAGAGTGAAATTCAAGAGATATATAATAGTGTACTAAAAAGTATGGGTGAAAAGGAAGCAACCATATTTGAAGCACATTTAATGATATTAGAAGATCCTGAAATGTTAGAGCAAATCGAGAAAAAAATCAAAGACGATAAAGTCAATGCCGAGTGGGCACTAAAAGAAATATCAGAGACGTTCATAGCTATGTTTGATGCTATGGACAATGAATACATGAAAGAAAGAGCAGCAGATATTAAGGATGTAACATCAAGACTTATGAAAAAATTGTTAAATATTGAAGAAGTTAATTTTGGTAATTTAGCTAATGAAGTTGTAATAGTAGCTCATGATTTAACACCTTCAGATACATCACAGATAGACAAAAACAAGGTTTTAGGGTTTATAACAGAAATTGGTGGAAGAACATCTCATTCTGCTATAATGGCTAGGACTTTAGAAATTCCGGCTATAGTTGCGGTAAAAGAGATAACCACTAAAGTTAAAAATGGAGATTTAATTATTTTTGACGGTGAAGAAGGTTTAGTATATGTTAATCCAGAAGAAAAAATAGTAAATATTTACCAAGAGAAAAAAGCAGAATATAATAAATCCAAGAAACAGATGGAGTTATTAATAGGAAAAGAAAGTATCACTAAAGATGGAATAAAAGTAGAATTATCCGCCAATATTGGAACTCCAAAGGATTTGGATAGTGTTATAAGACATGACGGTGAAGGTATAGGCTTATATAGGTCAGAGTTTTTATATATGGATAGGGAGTCGGCACCAACTGAGCAAGAGCAATATGAAGCTTACAAAGAAGTTGCACAGAGAATGAAAAATAAACCTGTGGTTATTAGAACATTAGATGTTGGTGGAGATAAGGAATTAGATTATTTAAATCTGCCTAAAGAGATGAATCCCTTCTTAGGATATAGAGCTATAAGGGTTTGTTTAGATAAGGTAGATATATTTAAAACTCAATTAAGAGCTATACTTAGAGCTAGTGCTTATGGAAATATTAAAATAATGTTTCCTATGATATCCAGCATTCAAGAATTAAGAGCAGCAAAGGCTATTTTGCAAGATGTTAAAAATGAATTAAAGAAAGAAAAAAAATCATTCAACGATAATCTAGAAGTGGGAATTATGGTAGAGATACCTGCAGCGGCTATTATTTCTGATATGTTAGCTAAAGAGGTAGACTTTTTTAGCATAGGAACTAATGACCTTATTCAATACACAACTGCGGTAGATAGAATGAATGAGAAAATATCTTATTTATATAATCCATTCCATCCAGCATTACTAAGATTAGTAAAGTTGGTTATAGAAAGTGCTCATAAAGAAAATAAATGGGTGGGTATGTGTGGAGAAGTAGCAGGAGATCCTAAGATAATACCTATTTTAATTGGTATGGGACTAGATGAATTTAGTATGAGTCCTATATCTATTCTAAAAGCTAGAGGAATTATTAGGAATATATCTCAAAGCGAAATGAAAATTTTAGCAGATCAAGTTGTTAACTTACCTACAGCGGACGAGGTTGAAAAGTTCATAGAAAAAAATATAAATTTGAAATAATATAACAAAGAATTTTTAAAAATAGATAACTCTAAAATTTTAGAGTTATCTATTTTTTTTATACTAAAGTTTAATGAGACAAAATAAAGTAAATTTAAAAAACAGAATATTGCCAATATTCAATAAAATACGTTTACATAGGGGGTTAAAAGTTGTATTATTAATTTGTAAATTGATATTTTATTAACAGTTGAGTCATACAATAAAATAAAAAATATTTTTTGAATTTAATGTAAGGAGATGTTTTTAATGACCCAGGAAAAATGCTGCAAAGAATGTGGGGAAATCGACATTAGATATGAAAAAGTAAAGGACATTACTAAGAAATTCAAAGATATGAAAGGTGCTTTAATTCCGGTACTTCATGAGGTACAAAAAATCTTCGGATTTTTGCCGGAGGGTGCGTTACAAATAGTATCAGAGAAGCTTAGTATTCCTATGTCTGAAATCTATGGAGTAGCAACTTTTTACTCGCAATTTTCTCTGCAACCTAAGGGAGAACATATAATTAAGGTATGTCTTGGTACTGCCTGTTATGTAAAAGGGGCACAGGATATTTTAGAAAGATTATCTAGTATTCTAGAAGTTGAGGTAGGCAAGACAACCCAGGACGGACAGTTCACACTTGAAGCCGCTAGATGCCTTGGAGCCTGTGGATTGGCACCAGTTCTTATGGTAGATGACAAAGTATATGGAAGATTAATACCTGATGATGTAATAAGGATAATTGAAGAATATAAGTAAAAAAATGTGCTTAGTGAATTTATTTATGGAGGTATATTAATGAAGACAGTGCAAGACCTTGAAGAGATAAGAAGAAATACTTTTAATAGAGTTAACCAAGGTTTAAATAGAAAAAGTACAAGAATTCTTGTTGGCATGGCTACTTGTGGAATAGCGGCAGGAGCGGATGAAGTTTATGATGCAATTTTAGATGAAGTTAATAAACTTGGACTTGCGAATGTAGTAGTAGCAAAAACTGGTTGCATAGGTGTATGTAGGTTAGAACCTATTGTAGAAATTATAAGGCCTGGAGAAGAAAAAGTAACTTATGTTAAGATGTCTCCTTATAAAGCAAGAAGAGTTGTAGCTAGTCATGTACTAGTTGGGACAGTTAGAGATGAATATACAATGCATGTAATTAAGGGAAAAATTCTTAATGACTATACTATAGATAACGACTATTAAATTTCATCTAAAGTAAGGAATAGGGGGAGGGATTATAATGGAGGTTTACCGCGCTCAGGTACTGGTTTGTGGAGGAACGGGATGCATTTCTCCAGAATCAGTAGATCTTTATAGAACTATAAAGTCGGAAATAAGAAAGCATAACTTAAATCATGAAGTTGAAGTATTAAGAACATCATGTCTTGGACTTTGTGAACTGGGACCTGTTGTACTAGTTTATCCAGATGGAGTTTTATATAACAAAGTAAAAACGGAGGACATTGCGGAGCTTGTAGAATCTCATTTTATTCACAATAAAGTATTAGAACGGCTTAAGTACCAAGTTTCTGAGGGTGAGGGAAAGGTTAGAAACCTTAATAAATTAGATTTTTTTAAAAAACAACTAAGAATAGCATTAAGAAATTGTGGAATTATAGATCCAGAGAATATTGATGAATATATAGCCTGTGAAGGGTACAAGGCTTTGGAAAAGGTACTTACAGAAATGTCCCCACTAGAAGTTATTGAAAACGTTGTGAAGTCAGGACTTAGAGGAAGAGGCGGCGGCGGTTTTTCTACAGGGATGAAATGGCAATTTGCAGCTAAGCAAGGCGGCCATGAAAAATATATAATTTGTAATGCAGATGAGGGGGATCCCGGTGCTTTCATGGATAGATCAGTTCTAGAAGGAGATCCACATTCCGTGCTAGAAGCTATGACTATAGGGGGCTATGCTATAGGAGCAAGCAAAGGATTTATATATGTTAGGGCGGAATATCCACTAGCTGTAGAAAGACTTCAAATAGCTATTGATCAGTCAAGGGAATATGGACTGCTTGGAGGAAATATTTTAGGGTCGAATTTTAGTTTTGATATAGAGTTAAGACTTGGCGCGGGTGCTTTTGTATGTGGAGAAGAAACGGCTCTCATGCAGTCAATTGAAGGTAGACGAGGCATGCCTACGCCAAAACCACCATTCCCAGCAGTGAGTGGACTTTGGGGCAAGCCAACAATTATAAATAATGTTGAGACTTTTGCGAATATTGTTCCTATTATTTTAAAAGGAGCTGATTGGTTTAGGGGAATAGGTACAGAGAAAAGCTCAGGTACAAAGGTTTTTGCATTGGGAGGTAAAATTACCAATACTGGTCTTATTGAAATTCCTATGGGAACTACTCTTCGGGAAACTATTTTTGATATAGGTGGAGGGATACCTAATGGAAAGAAATTTAAAGCAGTTCAAACAGGAGGACCATCAGGCGGATGTATTTCAGAAAGTGATTTAGATACTCCTATTGAATATGATACCTTAACTGCTCTTGGATCAATGATGGGATCCGGAGGTATGATAGTTTTAGATGAAGATAATTGCATGGTAGATGTAGCTAGATTTTTCCTTGATTTTACAAAGGATGAGTCTTGTGGTAAATGCACTCCTTGCAGAATTGGAACTAAAAGATTACTTGAAATGCTTGAAAAGATCACAAAGGGAAATGGCGAAATGGAGGATATAGATAAACTCGAACATTTAGCCCTGGGAATAAAAAAAGTTGCCCTATGTGGGCTTGGTCAAACTGCGCCTAATCCAGTTCTTTCTACTATAAAGCATTTTAGAGATGAATATATTGCTCATGTAAAAGATAAAAAATGTCCAGCTAAAATTTGTAGGTCTTTAGTTCAATATGTAATTTTAGAGGATAAGTGCAAAGGCTGTGGACTATGTACTCGTAATTGTAATATAGGTGCTATTAGCGGCAAATTGCAACAAGTGCATGTAATTGACCAAGATTTATGCTTGAAATGTGGTATGTGTATACACATATGTAGGTTTAAAGCTATTGTTAAAATATAATATTTATTCTAGGAGGTGAATAAAATGGAAACAGTAAATTTGATTATAGACGGAATAAAGGTAGAAGTTGAAAAAGGAACTACGGTACTTGAAGCATCAAAATTAGTTGGTGCTAAAATACCTACCTTATGTTTTTTAAAAGAAATCAATGAGGTGGCTAGTTGTAGAGTGTGTGTGGTGCAAGTAGGTCAAAAATTGATAGCTGCATGCACACTTGTAGCTGAAAATGGAATGAATATAAAAACTAGCACCCCTGACGTTCGTGAAGCTAGAAAAATGGTGGTTGAGTTATTATTATCTAACCATAAAAGGGAATGTACAACTTGTATAAGAAGTGAGAACTGTCAGCTACAGGCAATAGCAAAAGATTTAAATATTAGAGACATAAGATATAGTGGAGAGAAAAGTTGTGGAAGTTTAGATAATTCTTCTAGCTCAGTAGTAAGAGATGCTGAAAAGTGTATTCTTTGTGGGAGATGTATTGCAACCTGTGGAAACGTTCAAAGCGTTCATGCAATAAACTTTTCAGATCGAGGGTTTGAAACTTTGGTTACCCCTATATATGGGAGAACTCTTAAGGATTCAGTATGTGTGAATTGCGGCCAGTGTATTTTAGCATGTCCAGTGGGGGCCTTGCATGAAAAAGACAGTATAAAGCCCGTTTGGAGAGCTATAGAAGACCCGGATAAATATGTGGTAGTCCAAACAGCACCAGCGGTAAGAGTAGCATTAGGTGAAGAATTTGGAATGGTTATAGGTAGTCGCGTTACTGGCAAAATGACATCAGCATTAAGAAAAATAGGTTTTGATAAAGTGTTTGATACTGACTTTGCGGCTGATCTTACTATTATGGAAGAGGGAACAGAGTTATTAAGTAGATTAGCTAGTGGAGAAAATCTTCCGCTAATGACATCTTGTTGCCCTGGATGGGTAAAATTTGTTGAACACAATTTTCATGATATGATTCCTAATTTATCTACTTGCAAATCTCCTAGTGAAATGGAAGGTGCTCTAATTAAAAGTTATTTTGCTAAGAAAGCTGGTATTGATGCTAAGAAAATTGTTGTTGTTTCAATTATGCCTTGCGTTGGTAAAAAGTTTGAAGGTGAAAGAGAAGAATTAGGAAATGACGGTATGATGGATGTAGATTATGTCTTAACAACAAGAGAACTAGCGCAAATGATAAAAGAGTCAGGTATAGATTTTGTTAATTTAAAGGATGAAGAGTTTGATAGTCCTTTTGGAGAATCTACTGGGGCATCAGTAATTTTTGGTGCAACGGGAGGAGTTACTGAGGCAGCTTTAAGAACTATATTTGAACTCCTAGCTGGAAGTGAATTAGAGAAAATAGAATTCTCAAATGTAAGGGGCCTTCAGGGTATAAAAGAAGTGTGTATAGAATTGCCAGATGGAAGAAATATAACTGCAGCCGTGGCTCATGGACTGGGTAATGCTAGAAAATTATTGGAATTAGTTAGAAAGGGTGAAAAGCATTATGATTTTATTGAAGCTATGGCATGCCCAGGTGGATGTGTAACTGGTGGAGGTCAGCCAATAGTTTCTGCTGAAATAAATGAAAAAATTAATGTTAAGGAGGAAAGAGTAAAAGCTATATATGATGAGGATAGAAATCTTCCTATTAGAAAATCCCATAAGAATCCATATATAACTAAAATTTATGAGGAGTTTTTAGGGAAACCTGGTAGCCATTTAAGTCATAAAATTTTGCATACTAAATATGAAATAAGAAATAAATTTTAAAGATTTTTCTTTACTTTTTTACCATAGTAAGTAATAATTATTGTTAAATTGATTTTAAAGAATCAAGTTCAATTAATAGACTTGATTCTTTTAACGACATTTCAGAAGGAAAGTCTCCCACTTCTATAAGTTGGAGTTACATACACTAACAAATAAAAAACTTCAGTGGGAGTATAAATCTCCTTCTGAAGTCGTTAATATTGCAGCATCGCAGATGATGATTTAATTGTGTTTTAGTGAGTTTATAAAAAATTTAATACAAAAGGAGAGGGTAACTTATGGATCCAATAGCTTTTAATATATTTGGATTACCGGTTGCATGGTACGGTATTTTTATTGCAACAGGAATGATGGTTGGAATTATACTGGCGAGTTATACGTCTAAGTTAAAAAGTGCTAATTATGATGAACTTTTAAATATTATATTAATATCTTTTCCTATAGCTATTATTGGCGCTAGAGCATATTATGTAGTCTTTGAATTTGATCAATATAGGGATAATTTAATACAAGTATTTAATATTCGCCAAGGTGGGCTTGCTATACATGGTGGGGTTATATTTGGCATGCTAGCTGCATTAATATATACAAGGTATAAAAAAGAGAATCTTATGCAATTTGCTGATGTTGCAGCACCATCTATAATTATTGGTCAGGCAATAGGAAGATGGGGGAATTTTTTTAACAGTGAGGCCCATGGTGGACCAGTTACTCAAGCTTTTATAAGCAAATTCCCTAATTTCATACAAAAGGGAATGCTAATAGACAGAGTATATTATCATCCAACTTTTTTATATGAATCAATGTGGAATGTGATGGTATGCTTAATATTGATTTATTTATTAACAAAGACATATAAAAAAGGAACTGTGTTTTTCACCTATATAGGATTATATTCTATTGGAAGGTTTTTTATAGAAGGACTCAGAACTGACAGTTTAATGTTTGCAGGTATAAGGGTAGCACAACTAATAAGTTTAGCAGGAATTGCGCTATGGATTATATTCATTGCAATTAATTACAAAAGGAAGACCTTAGAATAATATCTAAGGTTGGGATAAGTTTCAAAAATATTTAAATAAAAAACTATTGAACTTACTACTTATTAATAGTATAATTGTTTTTGTTGCACTACTTTTGTGCATACAAAGCACAAAATATACTATGTTTTATACTTTATGGAGAGATGTCCGAGTGGCTTAAGGAGCACGCCTGGAAAGCGTGTGTAGGGGAAACTCTACCGAGGGTTCGAATCCCTCTCTTTCCGCCAGTTTATATTTCCGTACTAGCTGGGGAGTTAGCGGTGTCCTGTAACCTGCAATCCGCTACAGCAGGAGTGAATTCCTGGCTTAGGTTATAAAATGTGTGGTCTGACCTATATAAGTGGTGTTGAGAATTGGGCCCCACGCAATGGAAACTCATGAACCCCGTCAGGTCCGGAAGGAAGCAGCGGTAAGTGAATATTTCTATGTGCCGTGGATCAACCTGATTTGAGCTAACTGTATAGGTAACGCGCATAGTTTATACATCGAAGCCAGGTGTACGGTCTACAATTAAAAGATAAGATGCCTATTATGGCATCTTTTTTTTTATAAATATAAGCTTATAATTTGATTTAAATGATATACTTATTTAAGAGGGTAAATACAAATCATAAGAATTATGTTTGTTATTTTATAAGTATTTGCAATCAAAATATACACTATTACTTAAAAGAGGTGGAATTTGTGGCATATAAGGCTTTATATAGAGAATGGAGACCAAAAACTTTTCAAGATGTAGTAGGTCAGGAGCATGTTACTATAACCTTAAAAAATCAAATAAATAGTAAACGAATTGCTCATGCATATCTTTTATGTGGTACAAGAGGAACGGGAAAAACTTCAACGGCCAAGATACTGGCAAAAGCGGTTAATTGTACAAATTCGGATCATGGAGAGCCTTGCAATAAGTGTGAAATGTGTTTGAAGATAGATTCGGGAACAGCAATAGATGTTATTGAGTTAGATGCAGCTTCACATAATGGAGTAGATAATATCCGGGATATAATTGAAGATGTCCAGTATCCACCTCAGGAAGCTACATATAAAGTATACATTATAGATGAGGTTCATATGTTGTCAATAGGGGCAGTTAATGCTTTCTTAAAGACACTGGAGGAACCGCCAAGTAACACAATATTTATTTTAGCCACAACTGATCCTCAAAAATTGCCAATAACTATACTATCTAGATGTCAAAGATTTGACTTTAAAAGGATAAAAAGTGCAGATATATTTGATAGACTTAGGAAAATTGCTACGGAACAAGGTGTTTATGTAGAGGATAATAGTCTAAAATTAATATCAAGAGTTTCTGATGGAGCAATGAGAGATGCCCTAAGTATTTTAGATCAATCTATATCAATGAATGAAGGTAAGATAGAGTATGATGATGTTATAGATATGTTGGGACTTGTGACGTCTGAAAGTCTTATAATACTTTCCAACAATATAATAGATAGAAATATTGAAGGCGCTATAAAGAGTATAAATGAAATAGTTTTTAGTGGTAAGGATATATATGTATTTATAAAAGATATGACTACTCATATGAGAAATCTACTAATGGCTAAAGTAAGTGACAATGTAGAAGAAATTCTAGATATGTCTAGTGAAAATATAAATATTCTAAAACAGCAAGCATCTAAAATTAGAGTAGAGGAAATCATGAGAAACATAAAGATACTTCAAGATGCACAGGAGCAAGCTAAATGGAGTAAACAAAATAGAATTTATTTAGAACTTGCAGTTATTAAAATGTGCAAAATAGAATATGACACATCAAAAGAAGTGTTATTATCTAGAATAAACAAATTAGAAGAAATAATAAAACAGGGAAAAATAACTGTAGCTTGTGAAAGTATAACTCCTGTGGTATCTGGAAAAAATAATGAAACAAAAGAAAATGCACAAAAGAAAAACATTCAAATAAGACCAGTGAAAAAGTTTAATCCTAATTCTAAATTAACTGTGGATACCGTTAAAAAGTCTTTTAAGGATATTTTAGACATGTTTAAAGCGAAAAGACACATGGTAATATATGCTTCGTTGCTTACTGGAGAAATTACGTCCTGCGAAGGTGGCGTAATAGAGTTAAGTTATGAAAAACAATATGCATTTAATAAAATTAGGCTTGAGAAAGAGGAAAATAGAAATATAATAGAAGAAACATTTTCTGAATCACTAAAAGAACCAGTAAAAATAAAATATACTGTAGAAGCTGAGGAAAAAGAAAGCAAATCACCGGAGGATATTCTAATAGAAACATTTGGGGAAGATCTTGTAGAAATACTAGATGAGTAAGGGTTAGAATAAATGCATATTATTTATAAAAAATATTTATTTGTTTTATGGAAATTATTATAGGTATTAGTATATAATAATAAAGAATAGGTATAATGGATCAAAAATATATATCAGTTTAGATTATAAACAATTAAATTAAGTGTTATTTGTTATAAATCTAAAAGAGATAAATATAATAATATTAAATTAATAACTAATAAATAGGAGGTAACTATTATGGCAAAAGGTGGATTTCCAGGTATGGGTGGAAATATGAATAGTTTAATGAAACAAGCACAAAAATTTCAACAACAAATGGAAGAAATGCAAAAGGATTTAGGAGATAAGAGATTTGAAGCATCTGTTGGTGGTGGAGCAGTCACTGCAATAGCTAATGGAAAGAGACAATTAGTTGAGGTAAAGATAAAACCAGAGGTAGTAGATCCAGATGATGTTGAAATGCTTGAGGATTTAATTATGAGTGCTTGTAATGAGGCACTAAAAAAGGCAGAAGAAGAAACAAGTAGTGAAATGGGTAAATTAACAGGCGGATTAAATATGCCAGGAATGTTTTAATAAAAAGTAGTTTAAAAGCTATATTGTTATGAGGTGACTAGAGTGGATTTTTATCCAGTGGCAATAGAAAAACTTATAGAAGAATTTGCTAAACTCCCAGGTATAGGGAGAAAGACAGCTCAGAGGCTTACATTATTTGTTCTGAACCTTCCAAAGGAAGAAGTGGAAGAGTTTGCTTCCGCACTGGTTAAAGCTAGAGGAACTTTAAAATACTGTTCTGTATGTGGATGTTTTACAGATACAGATCCTTGCGCAATTTGCTCTAACCCTAACAGGGATAAGAGTATTATATGTGTAGTTGAAAATCCGAAAGATATTATTACCATGGAAAGAGTAAGAGAATTTAATGGGGTTTATCATGTTCTTCATGGAACAATATCGCCTATGGCAGGTAGAGGTCCTGAAGATATAAAATTAAGAGAACTTATAAGAAGAATTAATGGAGAAGTTCGCGAGGTAATAGTAGCAACTAATCCAAACATAGAGGGAGAGGCTACAGCAATGTATATATCTAAAATATTAAAACCACTAGGTGCAAAAGTTACAAGAATTGCACACGGTATTCCAGTTGGTGGAGATTTAGAATATACTGACGAAGTAACACTTTCTAAAGCTATGGAAGGAAGAAAAGAAATATAGAATATTACTCCTGTTTTATGTCAAGAATTTAAAAAAGATATAAAATGGGAGGTTTTTTTATTATGAACAGAAAAAAAATAATTGAAATATTATTTTCAAACCTAAAATATACTGAGGAACAGAAAGATATTATTATGGGATTAGAAGAAGCTAAACTTCAATGGGAAGCAGCAAAAAAATATTTTGCAGTGGCAGATGATCCCAAACTTATAGATTATGCAATCCATAGGGAAGACGAATGTAAAGCTAAATACATATATTTTTTATTAGAAGCTAGGAAAAAGGGCGTTACTATTGATGCTAGCTATATGATAGAAGAACTTGATGTTATTAATGTATAATTTTTTTTATAAATTGATAATATTTTATAAAGTTATAAGTATATTATTAATAATAAGTAAGATTAAAATTTTAGATTAACATAGGGGGATTTGGATATGGAAGTAGTATTATATTTTTTAATTGCTATAGTGGGCATGGTAATTATAGTAAAACTTTTTTCTTGGCCGTTAAAAGTCTTAGGTAAGTTAGTATTGAATGGAGCGTTGGGAGTTTTACTTTTACTATTTGTTAATTTTGTGGGCGAGTATGTGGGTATAACTATTGCAATAAATGCTGTAACCGCACTTATTGCAGGATTTTTAGGAGTGCCAGGAGTGATATTTCTAATAATTTTTAGTAAATTAATGTAATATTATTATAATGAAGATGGGTTATTCCAATAGTAAAACAAGAATAGAGTAGGGCATATTCAAAGAAATAACTACTTAGTACCTTAGTTATTCCTTGGAAGATGCCCTATACTTTTATTTTTTATAAATAAATTGTTTTATGATAGTATATTTCTAAGCTATAAAGGAGAATACTTAACATATATGATAATTACTAATTTTATCATTTATTGTAGGGATAGCTTAAGATAACTATCCTGGTGTATCAATATAAGGTATATAGAGAGAAAGGTTAAAAATTAAAGAATAACGAACTTGTTTTATTTTAATTACTTTAAACTAAAGTATATGATATATTTTCTGTGATAAAATGTTAAATGTTGCTGATGACAAGTAATCATATATTAATAATTGTGTAAAGAAGTTTTGTGATGATTATTAAAAATATGTTGACAATATGAAACTAAACTGATAAAATAGTAGAAGTCGTCCGATGATGACAAATAAAATTGGTCTTTGAAAATTAAACAGAGAAATAGGTAAAATAACGAAATAATATTTCGTTAGACCAGTTAATTACTTTAGATAAACAAGTAAAATTTTAGTCGTAAGACTAAAAAGTATGTAATGAGC
>NZ_JBOITM010000086.1:0-67538 GCF_050717535.1 Clostridium sp. | reverse complement strand
TCTGAACAAGATGTTTTTGAACAAATAAGAAAATGTTTTAGGTAAGATTATAGACTACATAGATTATATGTAGTCTATGTGTAAAACGAGTAAAATCAATCAGTGTACAAGTAGGTACACTAGATATTAAGAGGAGTGTTATTTAATGAATAAAGATTATTTAATCAATACAATAGAGATAGATTGTCCAATTTGTAATAAGGTTCATTCATTAGAAGTTAGAAAAAGATTAACACAGGGCCTTGTAAAAGGCGAGGTTGTTGATTATGAAGAAGTTTATTATTTATGTCCACTTAGTGATGAAGAGGAAAATGAATTTGCTCCAGCGGGCATAATGGATGAAAACTTGTTAAGAGCAAGAGATGCTTATCGAACTAAGAAGGGTTTATTAACTTCTAATGAAATTGCAACAATTAGAGGTTTCTATGGAATATCACAAAGCGACTTTTCCACTATGTTAGGTTGGGGAGATATAACTGTAACGCGGTATGAAAGCAAAACTATTCAAGATGAAACTTACAATAATATCATGATTATGGCTTATGAAAATCCGATGTTTGCATTAGAAAGTATAGATAAACACAAAGATAGGTTTACTATAGAAAAGTATAATAAAATCCGTAATAGCATTACCCATAAGGTAGAAGAATTGGGAAACTTGTATTTAAAGAAACAGGAAATCAATGTCCTCTACGTAAACTATCAACAAGAAAGTGATTGTAATGGTTACAAAAAATTAGATATAGAAAAGCTCGCCAGTGTAATTGGCTATTTTTCTAATTTCGTAACTATCCTTTATAAAGTTAAACTTATGAAACTTTTGTGGTATGCAGATTCACTTTACTTTAGACGACATGAAAAATCTATGACAGGACTTGTCTATAAACACATGCAATATGGAGCATTGCCAATAGCTTTTGATGAAATCATGCATTTACCTACTGTAAAAGTAGTAGAAGAAATTATTTATGAAGATATAAGCTACAAAATTATCCCTAATAAAGAGATTAACATTTCAGATTTTTCATTAGAAGAGCTCAGTGTTCTTGAGATAATAGCCACTACTTTTAAAGATTATAGAGCAAGAGAAATTGTAGATTATATGCATAAGGAAAAAGCTTATATAGATACAGAGTCATATCAGATTATTCCTTATAGTTTAGCAAAGGAATTAAGAGAATTAAGATAATATAAATCGCCAGGCCATTACGGCTTGGTTTTTTTTGTTAACAATAAAAGAGCCACAAGCAAATTCACCTGCAGCTCTTTTATTTTATAATATGTTATTTATATAAATCACTATAAATTATTTTAAACACCTCTAAAGCTTCTTCAATTTTATCTTGTAGTAGGTATTTTTTATTTTCTAATTGTTTTTTACCTTCTACCGTGATTTTATAAATTTTCTGTGCTTTCTTAGCATTACTCCATTCACCAAGGACCAATTTTTCTTTTTCTAATTTTTTTAAAAGAGGATATATTCCGCCTGTACTAGGAATCCAAAGACCATTTGTTCTATCACCAATTTTGTGAGATATATCATTACCATTAGTTTCGCCTAAACTTAGAATAAATAACACATACAGTGGTAGTAATCCTTTTGTGAATACTTGCCCCACCGCTTCTTTTTCCTTTTGAACTTTTCTCAGTTCTAAAAGTTTTTTCTTATACTCTTCGTAAAGCCTCTTTTCTTCAACCTTAATGTCTATCCCACTTTCTTTAATCACAGAATTACCCATTTATATTTAAGTTTCCTCTATGCAAACCATTCCTACCAAACCTGGCCCACTATGAACCCCTGATACAGGACTTATATATCCACCAAATTCTATAGAAATAATGTTTTGATGAGGACGTATACTCTCCATTACTTTTTTAGCTTCTTCTTCTGCATGTCCGTGAACTATATAAACTTTACACTTCTTTTTATCTAAAATGTTATTTGTAAGTTCTATAAGCTTATTAAGAGATTGTTTTCTACCTCTTACTTTTTCACAGGTCATGTACTTACCATCAGTGTCAATGGCTATTATAGGTTTAATATTTAAAAGCTCTGCTATAGTGCCTGAAACTTTTCCTATTCTTCCACCTTTTTTTAAGTACTCTAGAGTGCCAACTACGAAATATAGATGAATTCTCTTTTTAATAGAAGGAATAGCAGCAACAACTTCTTCAAAACTCTTTCCTTCTTCTATGAGCCTTCCACATTCAGTTACTATTAATCCTTCGCCAAGAGCAATAGATTGTGAATCACAGTTATGAGTATTAATCCCTGGATGATTTTCACTTGTAAGTTTTATAGCATTAAATATCCCTGACAGTCCAGTGGATAATGTTATTGTTATAGCATGAGTGTAACCCTGCTCTTCTAATTTCAAAAATAATTCCTCCATATCCTTCATTGATGGTAACGAGGATGTAGGTACTTCTTTTTCCATATTTTTATAAACTTCTTGTGGTGTAATATCCACATTGTCTAAATATTCTCTATCAGAATAGATAATCCTAAAGGGTAATACATTAATATTATATTTCTCTATGACTTCTCTACTTAAATCGCTTGTAGTGTCTGTAATTAAAGCTATTTTGTTCAAATTAACTCCTCCTATATTACATTATATTGTAATTATATCACTATGGATTATATGTATCAATAGTGATACATATAAAATCATTTATATTTCACTATCTAAATATCTCCCTTACCCACTGTAAATTTCCCAAAAAATGAACATGACCATAAGCTGCTAAGGTATTTTTCTTAAGGTATCCGCATTGCCAATTTTTCTGCTTACCATCATATCCCTGTTTCAAAAGATTAAATATCTTTTCTTCTTCTAAATTAACAGTTGATTTATGAAATTCATGACAGTTTATATTCATTCCTATGGGCAAAATATTGTTTTCTACCCCTACCTTTATTTCTGCATATCCAAAATTCTGAAGTGTTTTTGTTAAGGTGTAATCCCCATCAAAAAAGCCTACTGCCTTATGTGATATTTCATCCTCCCCTTCAGGTTTTTCCCCTTGAGTAAGATACATCAATCCTCCACATTCTGCATAACAGTGAAGTCCATTATTTAAAGCTGTTTTTATACTCTCCAGCATAGATGTATTTTGAGATAATTCCCTTATAAACACCTCTGGGTAACCCCCACCTAAATAAAGAAAATCAATATTACTTGGCAATTTTTTATCCTGAATTGGACTAAAGTATATAACTTCTCCTAGCTCCGAAAGCAGCTCTAGATTTTCTTTATAATAAAAACTAAAAGCTTTGTCATAAGCCACAGCTATCCTTTTTCCCACATTCTCCACATGGAAATTATCCACATACACTTCTGTTTCTTTGAACTGTTGTAATAATAAATCCATATCCACATGCTTTTCTAATAACTGCGCACAGATTTCTATTTTTTCTTCTAAATCCTCAACTTCACTGCTTTGAATTAATCCTAAATGTCTACTTTTAAGATTTAATCTTTCATCCTTTGGGAGATAACCTAAAACCTCCAAGTTACAGTTTTCTTTAATAGTTGCTTTAAGTAGATTGTAATAGCTTTCTGTTATATTATTAAGTATTATGCCCTTTATATTAGCATCTTTAAAGTTAACTATTCCATTAATTTCCGCGCAAAAAGTTGCTACCTGAGCCTTTGGAGATAATACAAGAATAATAGGCAAGTCTAAAACCTTTGATAGGTGATAAGTAGAATTGGATGTGTCTATACCTTTTCCATCATATAATCCCATTACCCCTTCAACTACTGCTACGTCTCCCACACCTCTAGAAAAGCTAGCTTTAACTCCAGCCTCGCCCATAAGGAACAAATCCAAATTTCTAGAATTTTTACCTGTTATCTTTGTATGAAAGGCAGTGTCTAAATAATCTGGTCCTACTTTATACCCCTGTACATCCAAGCCTCTATTTTTTAAGGCCTTCATAATTCCCAGTGTTACTGTAGTTTTACCGCCACCACTTGCGTTTGATGATATTACTATACTCTTCATTTATCTTCCATCCTTCTCCCGTGAAATTGACCCCCTGGGGTCGGCTTCTCCCCTAAGTTCTTAAGCACAAGAATCAATCTTTCATTAGTTTCCCTATCCTTAATAGCCAGCCTTATATACTGCTCATCCAGCCCTCTAAAATTATCTGCTTTTCTTATAACAAAGCCTTGATTTAAACATAATTTATAAAGTTCCTCTGAGGTTAGTGCTTTTAATTTACATAATACATAATTCCCATGGGTAAAATATACATGTTCTATAAAAGAAATACTTTTTAATGATTTTAGGAAAATCGGCCTTTCTCGTCTTATCCACTGTTTGCTTTTTTCAATATACTCGCTATCTTTTAGCACATGACATGCAGCTACCTCTGCAAAACAGTTTATGTTCCAAGGATTTTGTTTTTCTTTAACATTTTTTATTAAAGCACTGTTACTACTTATTCCATACCCAAACCTTATACCTGGCATAGCAAAAAATTTAGTCAGAGCCCTTATTATAAATAAGCATTTATAATTTTTAAGAGCCCCAACAAAACTGTGCTGAGCGTCTCCAGTAAATTCAATAAAAGCCTCATCTATTATTATTACTTTACCGCTTCTCTCACAATATTCAAGAATTTTTTGAAACTCCTCTTTATCAATGATACCGCCATTAGGATTATTGGGATTACCCAAAATCATGGCATCAACCACTTGCAGTTTATTTAGAATATCCTCATAATCGTAGGAAAGTTCAACATAATCCTGAGCTAATAGGTCTTCCTCATTGTTCCGCTGTTTTAAATATGAATATTCTATATCACAATTCCACTTTTTAGCATCAATTTCATACTCTACAAAAGAAGGCACCACAATTAGTAAACTTTTGTGGCAAGATATAACTAAATCAATTATTTCCGCAGCACCATTTCCCAAAACAAAGTATTCTTCTGGGCAACCAACGTACTTCATTAGACCTTTTAACACATCCCTATACTTAATATCTGGATATCTTGTCAGTGCATCTACTGCTTCACTAATGTTATCAATAAAGCTACTGGGAACTCCTAATGGATTTATGTTAGAACTGTAATCTATTAGCTTTCTTCCCTTTCGTAATCCATCAGTATAAACATCTCCACCATGTATCATTGAATACCGTCCTTTCTAGTTGCATCAATTCATAGCTACAAACAAAACCATAACCAAGATTTCAACTAATTCATTATTAGCGCCTAAACTATCTCCTGTAAGTCCAGTGATTTTACTTTCACAGAATTTATTAAACAACAAACTTAAAACCATTCCTGAAACTATCAATATAATACTTTTATTAATTCCTATTAATAGAGTCCCAAGTGCAATAGTTATAATTGCTGTAATTACTAGCCTTTTTGCATCAATATTTCCGATAAATATATTTCCCGAGCCCTTTTCTTTAGCATTCTTTCCTATGAAAGATATGAAAACTACAGTAAATCTTGCAATTATTGGTGTTGCAATTAAAATAAGTGGTAAATTGAGTTCTATAATAGTACATACCGCCGCGTATCGTGCTAGCATATCAAAAACTATGGCAATACTAGCATAGGTCCCTACTCTACTATCCTTCATGACTTCTATTATTTTATCTTTGCCACCCTTAAATGAAAAGAAACCATCACAGGTATCTCCCAGTCCATCCACATGTAATCCTCCAGTAAGAACTATTGGTATAATAACTACAAATACCGCTGTAATATTTACTGGCAGTACTTTTATTAACAGATAATAAATTACCCATTGAACAAGTCCTATAAATAATCCTACTACTGGAAAAAATATAGATCCTTTCTTAAAATTTTCTTTTTCACATACCAAACTTTTATTTATAGGTATACGTGTAAAAAATTGAAAAAACAGTAAAAAATCATTAAAATATTCTCTCATTTGTTTGTTTGCAAAGACTTTCCCTTGCAAACCTCACCTCTTTCCTAAATATGAATTATGTATTATGTGTTATCCTTATTCGTTATTTATTTTGCATTATGAATAATGGCATCAATATATAAATTACCAAATTCATATTTTATAATGCTAATATCACCATTTTTACAACCAAACTTCCAAAACAGATCTATATTCTCATTCATAACATAACAATATATAGCTCTTATGACTCCTGAATGAGTGCATAATAAAATATTATCATAATCTAACTTTTTAATTTCTTCCATAAAGTGCTTAACTCTCTCACATAACACAATATAACTTTCGCCACTGGGCGGAACAAATTCTTTCCAGTTATTTTGCCAACAAATACATTCCTCTGGATAGAGCCTCTTAATTTCCTGGTAGGTCTTCCCTTCAAAATCGCCAAAATTAGTTTCATTTATTCTATTATCCTGTATAATTTCAATTTCTGATTGTTCTAAAACTAATTTTGCCATTTCTGTGGTTCTTTTTTTATCGCTAACATATACCCTATCTAATTTTATATCATTAAAGAAACCCCTAGCACTATTTCCCTGGCTTATTCCAATTGAATTTAAACTTATATCCAAATTTCCATAATAAGAACCTTTTCTATTTTCTTCAGTCTGACCATGCCTCAATAAATAAATATTCATTAATTTTCCCTTATATCTACATATTTTTTCCTATCAAGGGTTGCCTCTTCAAAAGTTCCCATATTATCCATTGTAAAAAGTGCTGCCTCAATTATATTAAAAGCAAGCGGGCAACCTGATCCTTCCCCTAGTCTCATATTCAAATTCAGCATAGGTGCAAGTCCTATTTCTTTCATTATAAAAGCAGCTCCCGGTTCCGCAGATAAGTGAGAGGCAAATATATATCCCTTAACTAAAGGGTTCAATTTATAAGCACAAAGTGCAGCCGCCGAGGCTATAAACCCATCAATAACAATTGGCACTTTATTTTTTGCTGCTGCTAGAAAACAACCACACAATCCGGCAATATCGAATCCTCCAACTTTTGATAGCACATCAATAACGTCATCTTTATCCGGTTTATTTATTTCAATTGCCCTTTTGATTACTCGCTTTTTATTAATAAATTGATCCTCTGTTATTCCCGAGCCTTTACCTACTGACACATCTACATCTAGGTCTGAAAAGACACTTAAAATAGCTGCACTTGTAGCAGTATTCCCAACACCCATTTCTCCTGTACCAAATAAATCATACCCGCTGCTCACTAGATCATCAATTGTTTCTATGCCAACTTCTATAGCTTTAATCGTTTGCTCCCTAGTCATTGCAGGGCCTTTCATCATATTCATAGTACCGTAAGCAATTTTTCTATCTATGATTTTAGGATTATTAAACTCCGCATCGACTCCCACATCTACAACTGTAATGTCACTTCCAGCAAATTTTGATAGTACATATACTCCTGTAATCTTTTTAGTGAAATTATTCGTAACTGTAGCAGTTACACTTTTAGGGCAATTAGAAACACCCTCTTCCACCACTCCATTATCGCTACACATTATAACCACATTTTTTTTATTGATTTTGTTATGTACCTCACCAGTAATCCCTACAATCTTTGCTATAATATTTTCTATTTCGCCAAGACTTCCTATAGGTTTTGTTAAACTATCAATTCTTTCCCATGCTTTTTTCATGGCTTCTTTATTTAGTGGACCGATACACTTCAATGTCTCTTCTAGAAGTTCCATTTGTTACTCCCCCTGTTGATCTTCGTCTATTAAACAATTTTAACACATTTTAAGGCCGCTTCCCATTATTTTTGCGGAAAATTTAATGGTTAATATAAAAAAACAGAGACAATTGTCCCTGTTTTGTAATGCGCTGATTTCTAATAGATTTCGTTATCGTCTAGAATTGGCAAACTATCTAAATTATTGGATTTATCTCCATCAGGTAGACTTTTTAAGAATTCTTCACCTTTTTTTGAAGTTGAGATAGATACTCCACCTATATTTCCTTGTTTAGCTAAAATCACTGCTTGTTGTTTTGAAACTATATCTCCATTTTCAAATTCATAGGCTGTTATTTCTCCGCTGTTGTCCTTAACTACCCTACTAATCATATGAGCTGAGCTTTCTCCTTTATTCATATTAACACTACCTTTCACTATTTATTTAACACATAAAGCTGTATTTATTATTATAGATACCTATGTAAAATCAAATAACTTATTACTTAAAGTATCTTCCTATACAGTTTTACCAATTATATAAATAATTATTATAAATATTTATCAAAAAAAAACAAAAGCTATAGAAGACAAAATTTATGTCTCCTATAGCTTTTAACTTTTTATATTAATATTTGAAATCTTTGAATTTGTTTTTAAATAAATCGCCTAGTGTTAAGCCCTGTCCATCGTTATTATATTCTGAAAGGTCACCATAGCTTTTATCTAATGCTTCTTTAATACTTAGGCTTATTCTTCTATCTTTTTCATTTATATCTCCGATTTTAACTTTTACAACGTCTCCAACTTTTAATACATCAGAAACTTTTTCTATACGATCTTCTGATATTTCTGAAAGATGAACAAGTCCATCTATACCTGATGGAAGTTGTACAAAAGCACCAAAGTCCATTATTCTTACTACAGTTCCCTCTACTATATCATTTATGTGATATGTACTTGATATATTATTCCATGGGTTTCCTGCTGCTTCTTTAAGTCCTAGTGATATTCTTCCTTTTTCTCTATCAAAATCTAAAACATGAACTTCTAATTCCTGTCCAACAGACACTACCTCTGATGGTTCTTGAACTCTTTTCCATGATAATTCTGAAATATGAATAAGACCATCAACGCCACCTAAATCTACAAAAGCACCGAATTTAGCAAGTCTTGTTACAACACCTTTTCTAAGTTCGCCTTTTTTAAGCTGATCCCATACTAAATTACCTTTAGCTTCGTTTTCTGCTTTTTCTATGATTTTTCTAGATAAAACTAATTTTTTGTTTTCTTTTTCTAACTCAATTATTTTAACTTCCATTGTTTTTCCTTTGAAATCCTGTAAATTTTCTATATAAGAAGTTGACATTTGTGAAGCAGGAATAAATGCTCTAATTCCTTCAACATCAGCTGTAGCTCCACCTTTTACTATTTCATTAATTGTAATTTCAAAAGCTTTATTATGATCTAAAATTTCTTGTAATTTATCCCAAATATCAACGCCATCTTCAACATCAATATTTACTACAGATTCGTCAATATTTTCCATTGCCTCTTTCATAGTAATTTCCTCTACGTTATCTACTGCATCTTTAACTGCAACTTCCTCTACATTGTCCACTGCATCTTTAACTTCAACTTCCTCAACATTATCCACTGCATCATTCATTATAACTTCTTTATTATCCGTTGTCATACAATACACTCCTTCTATTCCATTATTTTATTAAAACTATCCTCGAATTAGTTATATAGGTTAATATTTCTATTCTATATATTCATCCAAATCCTGCTTATTTTTACGATTTCATAGAATATCTATAAAATCATAGAATATCTATAAAATCAATTTCGCTATTTGATTTTATTATCATTCCTACTATTTAAATATCACACTACTCATTATACACAAAAAAAACATAAAATACAAAGTTGTTTGTAATTCTTCGCAAAATAATTTAAAAATAGCCGCAAAATAGCCAGGGACACTTAACAACTTTTTAAATCATTTACATTTAAAAGCACATTAGTTGTTAACCGTCCCCAACTCGCAGCTCGAGCAGCTCATTGATCTTATTAATAAATCTTATTCATAAAACTTATTCATAAAATTTATTCATAAAATTTATTCATAAAACTTATTCCTGAAAAACTATGGTGTTATCTTTTATAGATTTTACTATGGCTAAGGATTCTACTCTAATACCCTTTTCTTCTATACGACTTCTACCATTTTGAAATGCTTTTTCAATTACAATTCCCACTCCAACCAATGATGCTCTAGCTTGGCCTGCAATTTCCACAAGTCCAAGTACTGCATTTCCATTGGCTAAAAAGTCATCAATTATTAGAATTTTATCTTCTGGATTTATGTATTTTTTACTAGTTCTTATTTTATATGTTTTATTTTTTGTAAAAGAGAATACATCAGCTTCATATGTATCACTATCCAAATTGGTGGCTTCATGTTTTTTTGCAAAAACCACAGGAATGTTTCCAAAGTATTGTGCTACAATGCATGCTATTCCTATTCCAGATGCTTCAACTGTTAGTATCTTTGTAATCTCATTGTTTTCAAATCTTTTTTTAAACTCTTGTCCTATTTCATTGAAGAGATTTATATCAATTTGATGATTCAAAAAGCTATCAACCTTTAAAATTTCACTACCTATTACTGTTCCCTCAGCTAATATTTTACTCTTTAATGTTTCCATAATTTTCTCCTTTGCTAATTAAATTTTAAATATAACATAGAATAATATTCAAAAAAACTCCCCAGTTATAGTTAACTAGGGAGTTCATAATAAAAATATCAAACCCAAATACACAAGTATAAAAAGTAAATTCTTTATTCTTAAAGAAAAGTTTTCTAATCTTAAAGAAATACTTTTTAATCTTAAAGAAAAGCTCTTTAAACCTTGAAATATAGGCAAGAACAATAATAATCATTTTTAGAATTATCCTGCTATTTTTATTCAAACACCCATAGTCAAGTATTTTACGGTTACCTTGTAGAAACGCTTAGTCCATATTTCTAAGCATATATGAGTTTATAAATATTAAGTTTTATTTTTTTAAAATCGTTTTTTTATTTTATCTATAATAATATTATAACATTCTTTTTATTAATTCAACATTTTTTTATTGTTTTGATCTATGTTTCTTGAAAATATAAATAATAAGACAGTATGTTACTGCCTATTGTAAGGCTAACATACTGTCTTGCTACTTACTTATATTATTTCATTATAATTTTAACTGCTGGCGCTTTCCAAATTTCCTTAGCATATTGCTTTATGGTGTTATCACTGGAGAATATCCCTGATTTAGCAATATTCACAATGGCCATCTGTTGCCAAGTAGATTTTTGCCTAAACAACCTATCAATTTCACTTTGAGCCCTTACATAGGAATCAAAATCTTTAAGTACAAAAAACTCATCATTGTGTGGAATAAGGCTATCATAAATAGTCATAAATTCCATTTTATTAGAATCTAAAAATCCATTTATCAATTGATTTACAATAGTATTTAATCTGGCATCGCTATTATATAAATCAGATGCTCTATAACTTTTGTTCTTATAATATTCTATTACCTGCTGAGCTGTTAATCCAAATAATATGATATTTTCTTTTCCCACTGCATCAAATATTTCTACATTTGCACCATCTAAAGTGGCTATTGTTATAGCACCATTCATCATTAATTTCATATTACCAGTACCAGATGCTTCTTTAGACGCTGTGGATATTTGCTCACTAACATCAGCACAGGGAATTATTTTCTCAGCTATTGATACTCCATAGTTTTCAAGGAATACTATTTTTATTTTGCCCCGAGCTATAGGGTCATTATTTATCTTGTCTGCTAAAGTATTTATAAGTTTAATAGTTTGTTTTGCCAAATAATAACTTGGGGAAGCCTTAGCACCAAATATAAAAGTTCTTGGCACTATGTCTAGATTAGGATTTTCCCTAAGTTGATTATATAAATTCATTATATTAAATATATTTAAAACTTGTCTTTTATAAGCATGCATTCTCTTTACATGAACATCAAATATAGAATTTGGATCAATTGCAGTCCCATAGTTTGACATTATATAATTCGAAAATTCTATCTTGTGATTTGTTTTTATAGATTGAGTTTTCTCTTGAAAATTCTTATCTCCTGCAAAATCCATTAAGTTATGGAGCTCATTTGGAGACTTTATCCAGCTGTCTCCTATAGTTTCTGTTATAAGACTAGCAAGCTCTGGATTAGAATTTAAGAGCCACCTTCTATGAGTTATACCATTAGTTTTATTATTAAATTTTTCTGGATAGAATTCATAGAAATCCGAAAGTTCCTGATTCTTTAATAATTCTGTATGCAATTTTGCTACTCCATTAACAGAATGACTTCCTACAATTGCCAAATAAGCCATCCTTATATACCCATCTTGAATAATGGACATTTTATTGACTTTATTCCAATCCCCATTGTACTTATGATAAATTTCATTACAAAAACGCCTGTTTATTTCTTCTATAATCATATAAATACGTGGAAGTAATTTTTTAAACATTTCCACAGGCCATTTTTCTAGAGCTTCTGCCATAATTGTATGGTTAGTGTATGCCATCGTACCAGTTGTAATAGTAAATGCATCATCCCAATTTAATCCTTCATCATCCATTAACAGCCTCATGAGTTCTGCCACAGCTACTGCAGGGTGAGTATCATTTATCTGTACTGCTATATGCTTATGAAAATCTTTAATTGAAAGGTCCATTTTTTTGTAACTTTTCAAAATACTTTGCATTCCAGCACTTACAAAAAAGTACTCTTGCTTAAGCCTTAGAAGTCTTCCTTTTTCATAGCTATCGTCTGGATATAATATTTGAGAAATAGCCTCTACTGAGTATTTATCCTCTCCTGCTTTTGCATAATTACCTTGACTAAAAGAAGAAAAATCAAAATCCTCTTCCATAGTTTCTGCACTCCAAAGCCTTAATGTATTTACGGTATTATTTTTATAGCCTTTTATTGGAGTATCATAAGGAACTGCTCTTACAGATTGATAATTTTCATGAACAACACTTGTTTTACCATTATCTTCCTTTAAATAAACGTTACCAGAAAATCTTACTTCTACAGCCTTATTTTCTTTTCTAATCTCCCAAACATTTCCATATTTTAACCAATTGTCAGGAACTTCTACTTGATATCCGTTTTCTATTTTCTGTTTAAATAAACCATATTTATACCTAATACCGCATCCATGCCCAGGAATTTCTGTGGATGCCATAGAGTCTAAAAAACAAGCTGCAAGTCTTCCAAGCCCACCATTACCAAGGCCAGCATCTACTTCTATATCCTCTATATCAATCCAATTAATTCCTAAATCTTCAAATGCTTCCACACAAATATCTTTTATACCTAAATTAACTAAATTACTATTTAATAACCTACCAACTAAGAACTCCATAGAAAAATAATATACTTGTTTTCTTTTATTTTCTCCATACTCTTTATTAGTTTTTATCCAGGCTTTAGAGCAATAATCTTTTATCAATGCTCCTAAAGCAAAATATTGATGCAGCCTAGATGCGTCTACTGCATCTTCTGCAAACATATTTTGTAATTTCTCTATATAATCGCTCTTAAAGTTTTCTTTATCTATTACCACAATACTCACCACCTAGAAGTTTTAAAATTTACTACGAATAAAAACTTAGTATATTACTATAAATAAAACTTAATCTATCAAATTACTATACAAATCAATATAGTTTTCAGCAGAATTTTCCCAACTATTATTTGAATTCATAGCATTTTTAACTAATTTATCCCAAGAATCACTGTCTTTGTATAAATCTAAAGCTGCAACTATGGTCTCTAATAGTTCATCACTATTATAATTTTTAAATGAAAAACCATTTCCAGTACCTGTATATTTATTATATGGGATAATAGTATCTTTTAATCCGCCAGTTTCACGAACAATTGGAACACTTCCATACTTTAAAGCTATAAGTTGACCAATACCACAAGGTTCAAATAAGGACGGCATCAAAAATATATCTGATGCAGCATATATTTTCTGAGCTAGAACCTCATCAAAAATGATGTTTGTAGATATCCTACTTGGGTAAATAGATGCATAATATTGGAATATATCTTCATAATATTCATCACCATTACCTAGCAACACTATTTGAACAGGAAGACTAAGTAATTCTTGAAGTTTTTCAACTATTATATCTAAGCCCTTTTGTTTTACTAGTCTGGTTACAATACCTATCATTGGTATATCTTCATTTACAGAAAAACATAGTTCATATTGAAGCTTTAATTTATTTTTCGTCTTTTGTTTTCTAGTTTCATAATCATAATTATAAAATATTTTTTTGTCCACTTTCGGGTCGTAGAGGTCATAATCTATACCATTTACTATGCCATATAGTTTATTAGATTGTGAACGTAATAAGCCATCTAGACCTTCCCCATAAAATGGAGTCTGTATTTCTTTTGCATATGTTTCACTTACAGTAGTTACTGCATCTGCAAATACAATTCCACCTTTCATAAATGATATAGCATCATAAAATTTCAATGCATCATCACTATCATACCCATCGTTTAAATTTAATAACTCTGCAAGTATTTCTTTTGGGAATACTCCTTGATATTTCAAATTATGAATAGTAAATATGCTCTTTATTTTACTGTACAATTCGTCATCACTATATTTATCTTTAAGTAGCGCTGGCACAATTCCACAATGCCAGTCATTGCAATGAATTATATCTGGCACAAAATCTCCCATATATTTTATAGATTCTAATATTGCTTTTGAAAAATAAGAATATCTTTCTCCATCATCATAGCATCCGTATATTTCAGGTCTTTCAAAATAATATTTATTATCTATAAAATAATAAGGTATCTCATCATAAGTTAAATGTTGTAGTCCACAATATTGATTTCTCCAACCAACTGGCACAGTGAAATTAGCTACAGTTTCCATACAATTTCTAAAAGATAATGGAATTGCACTGTATTTAGGTATAATTACTCTTGCATCAATGCCCATCTTCCTTAATGCCTTAGGTAGAGCATATGCTACGTCCCCAAGTCCTCCAGTTTTTATAAAAGGATATGCTTCAGAAGCCACAAATAATACTTTCATACTAAACCTCCTCTGATTTTCAAATTATTCTAGTCGAGATTTTTTTTCTATAACAACTGGGAACTCTTCATCCCCTTTTAATACTGTATTTTCATGTATAACAGTATTTTTATCAATTATAACATTGGTTAGTTTACATCCCTCTTTAATCTCACAATTTTCGAATATTATGCAGTTTTTAACTTCTGCACCTTCATGTACCGTAACCCTTCTTGAAATTATACTATTCTCAATACTACCTTTTAAAATACATCCATTGGATATTAGTGCATTATTAACTTTTGATCCATCAAAGTATTTAGTTGGTGCTCCATCCTTACCCTTTGTATATATTAACCCATTGTTAAAAAATAATTCTTTGGTTACTTTTCCGTTTAGCATATCCATACTAGCTTTATAATAATTTTTTATAGAATTTACACATTGAAGGTATCCTTTAAATTCATATGCATTTACATTAAGCTCCGAAACACGATTATAAATAGCAGATTTTATTGAATTATGATATCCAGTCTGAACACTCTCGTTTATAAGTGTTATAAGAGTGCTTTTTTTCATTATAAACATTTCCATGCATATATTTAGCTTTTCCTCTGTTCCTATGTTTTTTCCTATGCTCAGAACTTTATTTTCTTCATTTATATATAAGGTATTACAATTTACAAAATTCTTTTTACCATTATTTGTTTTCTTATATAATAGGGTTATGTCACTACCCGATTCTTCGTGATATTTAGCAGCTTCATTGTAATCCATGTTACATATCATATATGAAGAAGATATTATTACATATTCTTGCTTAGTCCTATAAATATATTCAATATTATCTCTTAATGCATCTATGTCTCCTAATTGTGATCTATCTAAACTAAAATTGAACAAAAATAAACCGTTTAACTTTCTGTCCAAATCCCAAGACTTTCCTGAACCTAAATGATCCACAAGAGACCTAGTTTTAGTATTAGCGAATATTCCTACATTGTGAATTCCCGAATTGACCATATTTGATAGCACAAAATCTATAATTCTATATCTTCCACCTATAGGTATAGATGCTATAGGCCTTGCTTTTGTAAGACTTTTAATATTATCTTCATTCTCATTTAACATTAATACTCCAATATAATTTTTAAGCATACTATCACCCCCTAATTTTATGAGTTAGCTATTATTTTCGAATCTACCTTAATGTCTTTTCCGCCCTCTATAACAATGATATCGTCTCCATTGCCTATGTGTGAATTACGTCTTATGGTAACATTGCTACCTATAATTGCTTTATCTATCACAACATTATTTCCTATTTTAGTATTAGGTAGAATAACAGAATTGGTTATTTTTGAATTTTTCCCTACATGTACTCCTTGGAATAGTACACAATTGTTTACTTCTCCAAAAACAGTACAACCTTCATTTAACATGGCATTGTTAATGCTAGCCTCAGACCCTATATATTGTGGTGGTAACATAGCATTTACTGTATATATTCTCCATTCATTGTCATGTATATTCAAATCATTATCAACAGACAGTAAATCCATATTAGCTTCCCAAAAACTTTCAATAGTACCAACATCTCTCCAATATCCTTTGAAGGGATAAGCATAAAGTTTCTGCTCTTTTTTAATCATTTTTGGTATTATATTTTTTCCGAAATCGTTATCAGAATTTTTATCAAGGTTGTCCTCTTTTAAAAGTTGCTTAAGAACTGCCCAATTAAAAATATAAACTCCCATAGATGCTAAATTACTTTTTGGTTTTACTGGTTTTTCATCAAATTCATAGATAGTATTATCTTTCCTAGTGTTCATCATTCCAAATCTACTAGCTTCCTCAAGAGTTACTTCGAGTACTGCAATAGTAACATCTGCACCTTTTTCTTTGTGATAATCTAGCATTTTAGAATAGTCCATTTTATAAATATGGTCTCCTGATAAAATAAGCACATATTCTGGATCATAGCTATCAATGTAGTTTGTATTTTGAAATATAGCATCCGCAGTACCGTTGTACCAATTTCCCCCATCTTCACTTTGATAAGGTGCAAGCATGGTTACCCCGCCATTTCTTCTGTCTAAATCCCATGGTGCGCCTATCCCAATATGAGAATTTAAAGCTAAAGGTTGATATTGAGTAAGAACCCCTACTGTATCTATATTAGAATTCGAACAATTGCTTAGTGAAAAATCTATAATCCTATACTTTCCTCCAAAGGGAACTGCTGGCTTGGCTATCATCTTTGTTAACTGTTTCAGCCTTGAACCTTGACCCCCTGCTAATATCATAGCTATCATTTCTTTTTTAATCATGCTAGTTTCCTCCTCTCTAAATCTACACTAATGCAGTACGTTGTAAAAAAGATTAATTTGAATATAAATAATTAAAGTAACTAACTATAATTGTATTATATATTGAAGATTTGAAAAAATGAGAAACAAATTTTTCACAATATCATTTATTAGAATATTTTTAATAATTTTGTTCAAATTATACCATATAAATGTAGAAAATACATAGTAAAAGTAAAACTTCTCTTGTTTTTGTATTCTTTTAAATTAAACCTAATTTTGTGACTAATATTCCAAAATTCAATTGCAGTTTTTGTATAAAAATCCTAATTTAGTCGCATATTTTATAAGAAAATAAACTTATTTGATTGCTATCTTAGCGCACCACAATAAGTTATAATTAAAATAAGAATACACAACGACCTAATATTTTATTAATATAATTTTAACGATGCAAGGAGAATAACTATGGAAAGCCTAAACATATCGTCCAAATTAAAATTCATACTTATATATATTCGTGAGTTTTTTATATCAAAAGGTGTGAGGATACTAAAAGTAACTTTTTCATTGCTTATAGTCCTCTTAATTTATTTTGAAGGCAAAAGTGAATTATCAAGCCTTAATTTAACAACATCACTTTCACTATTAAGAAGTTTTGAGCCTATAAAGCTTTTGTCGTTTTTTATTGCAGGCTCAGTAGCAGTAAGTTGTATGACCTTTTATGATTACTTTATAATTAGAAATTTAAAATATAAAATATCACTTCTAAAAACTATAAGGATTTCATGGATTTCCAATACCTTTAACAATTTTCTAGGCTTTGGTGGATTAACTGGTGCCGGCATCCGTACCCTACTTTATAGCGAAGAAAAAGTATCACACAAAGAATGTCTATTTATAAATGCATTGCTTGTCCCTGCAACCACAACCGGTCTATCAATACTGGCCTTACTTGGCATATTTAACATATTGCCTATGAAACCAATTCTTGCAGATCATAAATGGTTTTCTATTGCTGTAATTTTCTTTGCTATATACTTATTCGTATACTTATTATTATTTAAAATTAAATGGATAAGAAACAAAGTCTTGCCTGAAGGAATTTCTGTTGCTAGTTCCACCCCTTTAAGAATAGAATTAATTTTCGCATCAATTTTTGAGTGGACCGGCGCTGGAATATTTCTTTGGTATATTAGTTCAAACTTTATTAGTAATATTACCCTTCTTCAAATATTACCTATACTTACAGTAGCAGCTTCTGTGGGAATATTTAGTATGGTACCTGGAGGCCTTGGTTCTTTTGACTTAGTATGTATACTTGGTCTAAAGCTAGTTGGAGCTTCTTCAAGTAAGGCTCTTGCAATATTGTTTTTATATAGAGCCTTCTATTATGTTATACCTTGGATACTCGGAGCTATTATGGCTATCATTGGTATGATTACTAAAACTGGAGAAGATAAGGCTACAGAACCTTCATTATGGAATAAATTCCTTGACCTTCCAAAAAAGAATATATTTTTAAGTGATTTAGGTATCTGGGCGCTGTCCTTAATGGTTTTTCTAAGTGGAATTGTCTTATTGTTTTCAGCAGCCACACCAAGCATTGCTGGAAGAATAGAAATACTTACGGACATTTCTTTCCTGTCGGTGATGCATATTTCTAACAGAGCCTCAATTGCTATAGGTTTAATGCTTTTAGTACTTTCCTGGAAAATAAAAGAAAGATTAAAAAGAGCTTTTAATTGGACCTTAGTTTTATTGATCTTAGGTGCACTTACCACCTTTATGAAAGGTTTAGACTTTGAGGAAGCAATATTTCTATTAATTATCGCCCTATTATTATGGTTATCTAAATCACGCTATTATAGAGAAAGTGCACCAATTAAGAAATTTACTGTATTACTATATTTGGGCATAACCGCAGTTAGTATTTTTATCTATGCCCTACTAGGCAACAGTATTCATGCTAATTTCCTTAAATCAGGTAATTCTTTTTATGTACTAACTGTCCGTCCACGTGCCTTTTGGGGAAATGCAATCTTTGCCTTTATCGTATGTTGGATTTTTGTATTTTTTCTACTAAGTACAAGTTCTAACACTAAGTTTAATAATAAACCTCAAGAAGCTGACATTGAAAAATTAAAATTATTTCTCAAAAAATATAAAGGCAATTATCTTACCCATCTCATATTTTTAAAAGATAAAAACCTATACTGGGCTCAAAATGATAGGGTACTTCTTGCCTATGGGGATATTGGTAACAAACTAGTTGTCCTTGGAGATCCAATAGGTGATCCCTCACTATTTAAAAAGGCTATCGAGGATTTTCAAATCTTTGCAGATAAATTCGGACATACTCCTGTTTTTTATCAGGTTAGTGAAAAGTATTTACCCCACTATCATGAAAATGGATATTATTTCTTCAAGCTAGGAGAAGAAGCTATTATAAACCTAGATACCTTTAGTATTGCAGGCGGTGGTCGCAATCAATCCTTACGTTCTGCAAAAAATCGTATGGAAAAAGAAAATTTCAAGTTTGAAATATTAAATCCACCTTTTTCTAGTGGTATGATTTCTGAAATTAGGAACATATCTGAAATTTGGCTAGGAAAAAGAAAAGAAAAGGGATTTTCATTAGGCTTTTTTAATGAGGATTATATACAATCTTCACCTGTAGCAGTTTTCAAAAATAATCTTAATAAAATTGTAGCCTTTGCCACTATTATGCCCGCTTATGACGATGCCTCTCTGTCCATTGATTTAATGAGATTTGATCATAGTGCTTGCCCTAATGGAACTATGGAAGCTCTATTCGTAAATCTAATTAATTGGTCAAAAGAGCAAAATTATAAATATTTTAATATTGGCATGGCGCCTCTTTCTAATGTGGGATTGTCACCTTTTGCCCACGAACAAGAGAAATTAGCAAAGTTCGTATATAAATTTGGAAACTATTGGTATAAATTCTCAGGACTCCGCAATTATAAAGAAAAATTTCATCCTGATTGGGAACCTAGATATCTGGCTTATCCAAAATTTATTTCACTGCCAACATTACTTATAGAACTAGCTATCCTTATTTCAAAAGATGCTAAATGAAACCCGATTGATCCCCAGGGGTTAGTTTGACCCCCGGTGGTCAATCTGAACTTGGGTCAGTTTATCCGCTTCTTCTCCAATTATCAATATTCCTTTTTCTATATCTTCCATAGAAACTCTAGAAAAACCTAATCTTATACTGTCTTCTCCGCCACCGTCAGTGTAAAAGATATCCCCGGGGGTAAATATAACATCTCGCAAGTAACATTTTTCTAGTAATTCTCTTGCATTAATTCCATCTAATTTTATAAATATATAAAGCCCTCCATCACCTAATATATATTTATGTGGTATGTGCTGTTTGGCTAATCTTGTAATTAACTCACATTTTTCTTTATATATATTTCTTGCTTTTTTTACGTATCTTTCAAAACTTCCACTTTTCATATATTCATATAAAATTGCTTGATCTAATGATGAGGTGTGAATGTTCCTGCTTCTCTTAACACATTCTAATGCATCTATTAGTTTTTCATCACCCAAAATCCACCCTATCCTTATTCCTGGAAAGAGTATTTTTGATAAGCTACCTATATAAACCACTGAATTTTCCTCTCCACTAATTGATACAATAGGGGCAATATGTGTACCCAGATGCTGAAGCTCCTCATTAAATCCATCTTCAATTATTGGAATGCCTTGCTTCTTTAGTAATTTATAAATTTCTTCCCTTTTCTTATATGGCATCACCATTCCAGTAGGATTATGATAAGACGGCACAAGATAAGCAGCTTTTATATCCTTAACCATAATTGCTTGTTTTAATTTACTAATATTTATGCCATCTTCATAAGTCTCAATGCCTATTATATCTAACTCATGAAGCTTCATTAGCTTTATGGCCGTATTGTGCGTAGGGTTCTCACATATGATTTTGTCTCCACTTTCAGTAATTGAAGATAAAACTATATCAAAGCCTTCTGTAAATCCATTAGTTATCAATATGCTTTTATTTTTTGTGTTAACTCCCTTTTGCCTCATGTACTCCATAAGAAAATTAATTAGCGGTTTATATCCCTTTGCATAACCATAATTAAGAATTTTTTCACCTTCCTTTGAAATTGTGTTTAGAAAAGCTCTTTTAAATTCTTCCATATCAAATAAGCTATCATCCGGAGCTATGGTTTTAAAAGAAATCATACCTTTTTTATATAATTTTTCATGTACCATAACATCTAACTTTTCAGCACACCTAGCATAGCCACTAATATTATTAGCCCAATTCATCTTCCACTCATTTTCCTTACTTACATCTATCACAGAGACGAAGGTGCCCTTGCCATCTACAGTATAAGCCAAATTATTATCGCAAAGAAGTTCATAGGCTCTCATGATAGTTGTCCTACTAAGATTCATCATAGAGGCCATTTCTCTAGTTGACGGTAACTTACTTCCAAAGGGAAGCATACCATCTTGAATCATCTCCTTCATATACTTGTAAACCTGAATATAAATAGTTTCATGTTTATTTAGCTTAATATCAAAAAACATTTGTGCACCTTCCATCTATAAAAATATAAATTTATTATTATTCAATCAAAGAATACTGGATTATTTTATCTAGAAGCTGACTGAAATTTAGTCCACAAGCCTTAGCACTTTTAGGAAAAAGGCTAGTTTCCGTCATACCTGGTAGAGTATTTATCTCTAGCACATATATTTCTTCGTTTTTTATTATCATATCAATTCTAGCATACACCTTTAGTTTAAAAGTATCCCAACATTTCGAAGAAATTTTCTCAACTTTTTCTCTTAAAAGCTGAGAAAGTTCTATGATTTTTTCCTGCGCACCATCATTTTCATATTTTGAGCTATAATTAAAAAATCCTGATTTAGGATGTATAGATATCACGGGAAGTAGTTCCCCATTTAATATACAGCAGGTTATTTCCTCACCTTTTATATATTCTTCAATTATAATTTCATGGTCATATTTTAAAGCCGCACAAACCCCTTCTTTAAGTTCCTCTTTTGAGTGCGCCAAAATAGTACCGATACTTGAGCCTCCACTATTAGGTTTTACAATTAGTGGGTATCCTATATTTTCTATTATACTATAATCTATTTTATTTTCATCTTTTACTAATATCCACTTTGGTGTTTTTATTCCTTCTGATACAAACAATTTTTTACTTATATTTTTATCCATACATAATGCACTTGCTAAAACCCCACACCCTGAAAAAGGTACACCTACACTCTCTAGAATGCCTTGAATTCTTCCATCTTCGCCAAATTTTCCATGAAGTGCAATAAATGCAAACTGTAAACATTTTACACTATCTATAAGTTCATATTGGCTATTTATTGGTATAGGTATAACCTCATATTTATCCCTATCTAAATTTTTAATAATTTGATTTCCTGTAAGTAGTGATACTTCCTTCTCCGCAGATATTCCACCCATTATAACTCCGATTTGCATACAATCACCCCTAAATTTATTTTCTTAATATTATTGTATGGGATGTATGCTATTAACGTAAGAACCACTGCCTTGCGAGTTTCTTCATGTAGTGGTATACCAAAAAAACTTCAGTTGGAGTTTTAATTTCCCTTCTGAAGTTCTTAATTATGTAACTTTATTAAATTTTTCTGACGCAGTCCTTAACCTTAACCAAAATTAGAATCAGAATCTTGTTCTTCTTCTTCTTCTTCTTCTTCGACTCTTTCAACTAATTTTATATTAGCACCCAATGATACTAAATCTTTAACAATATCCACATATCCACGTTCAATATGTTCAACCCCAGTGATATAGGTTGTCCCCTCCGCAATTAGTCCAGCTAAAATCAGAGATATTCCAGCCCTTACATCTGAAGCATTGACCCATGCTCCTTTTAAGCTGCGGTTACCAGGAATTATTGCACTTCCTTCTTTAATAATAATATCTGCTCCCATGAGGTTCAGCTCCTGACAATGATTAAATCTTCCTGGGTAAACCATATCAACAATAACACTGTGACTGCTTGCAACTAGAAGCATGGAAGTTAGTGGTTGTTGCAAATCCGTTGCAAACCCTGGATACATAGTAGCCTTAACATTTACACCCTGAATATTTTCCTGGGTATATGCTCTTATAAAATCATTTCCCTCTTCTATGCATACCCCTGCTTCTTCAAGTTTTGCTGTGCAAGATATTAAATGCTCTGGTATAATACCGCAAACTTTAATATTGCCTCCTGTAATAGCCGCTGCCATTAGATAAGATCCTGCAATTAATCTATCTGGAATAGCGCAGTGAACTCCTCCGCCTAGTGCTTTTACACCTTCAATAATAATTATGTCTGTTCCTGCACCTTTAACGCAGGCGCCCATTTCATTCAAAAATATAGCTAAATCAACAACTTCTGGGTCCTTAGCTACATTTCTCAATATTGTTTTACCCTGGGCAAGTACAGCTGCAAGCATTATATTCATGGTAGCACCACTTGAAATTACATCTAAATATATGTCCGCTCCAATAAGTTTCTCTGCTTCAACTACATAATAATCAGTATAAAAATTAAACTTCGCTCCTAATGCTTCTAGCCCTTTAATATGTTGATCAATAGGTCTTGACCCAAAGTCATCCCCACCTGGATATCCTATAGAAACCCTTTTAAATTTTGCAAGCAAGGCTCCCCCAAAATAATAAGATGCTCTAAAGTGAGCAGATTTATTATGATCTATAAGTGAACTATGAATATTAGATGGATCTAGTATTAACTTGTCCTTTTTAATTACTATCTTCATCCCAATATCCTCAGCAATATCGCAAACTAAACTAACATCAGAAATATTAGGTATATTTTTTAATATAACCACTTCATCACATAAGCAGCAGGCAGCTAATAGTGGAAGTGAACTGTTTTTTGATCCTGGTATGGTAATGCTACCTGTTAACGAATTACTTCTATTAATTTCTAACCAACGCATGTATACCCCCTATATTTTATGTTTCTATTTACATTCTGTTTTTCCTTACATTATATCATGGTTGCTACTATATTGTTGATGTTTTTAAGGACTACTACATCTAATGAAGTCAAGAAAATTTTATTGACACAATTATCGTGAACTTTTCCCCCACTTAGAAATCTTAAAGTGGGGGCTTCTTTATGCGTATCGAATTTGAGTTTCCACTTAAAATTATTGGTAGTTTCCAATATTCTAAGCAACGATTAACGACAATGGGATGGTCACAACCCCTCTATTCCTCAAGCTAATATTTCTAAAAACCATTGGAAATACTTTTCTTAATATATTACAAGCGCCATTTACATCAGCGTTAATGATTGAGCCATCTTTACTCTTATATCTACCACGGCTTATTCTTCTACCACTAAATATTGCATTAGCATCATCTATACCATAAGTTGGTATATAATCATTATCTAAAAAACTTGCTTTACTAGTATATGATTCTTCAGTTTCAATAACCTTAATACCCATCTCATTAGCCTTATAAGCTATCATATTTATAAAAGGATTATATGGTATATTAGCGAAACTTTGTTTACTAGCTTGCCTCATAGTAATGTTATCTTTCCAATGCTTGTTTTTGCCAATAACTATAGTATCTATATTATTAACCATGCAGTAGTTAACAATTATTCTGCTTGATTTATGGAAGTAGTCCTTTATAAATGAGTATCTATCAGTATCAAGTTTGTTTAGTCTAGCTGAAGTAAACTGTCCTTCCTTTGGACCTTTACCCATTCTTAAAACACTAAAATATTGAGCTCTTAGTTTATTGTAAAATTGATTTTCAGCTTTTAATATTCCACCCTTAATAATAATTGGAGTTAATCCAACATTATTTGATATAGTTGCAAAATTATTAACGCCTAAATCAATAGCGATAATTCTATCACTAGCTTCATTGATTACTGATTTTGATATTGCTACAATCATCTCTACTGTATAAAAATTAGAGTTTGGTATTATCCTAACTTCCTTTAAATTGTTGTTTCTTAACCCAATTGCACCTATTTCTAGCTTTAATTTAGTCTTTGGAAATGTCAAATAATTTTTATCATCTTTAGTCCTGAGCAGGCAAGATTGATTGGTAAATGTAGCTACCTTTCTACCATCTTTTTTAGCATAATGAGGTATTTGGGGTTTGCCACTAAATTTATTTGGGTTAATTTTATATTCTTTTGCAGCATTAAAGAAGCTTTTCCAATCTTGATTAACTAACTTTAAAACTGCTTGATTAGTTTGTGCTGGTAAACTTGTATAATCTACTTGTTTCGTAAGTTTAAAAACACCATCTAAAAGGCACCAACCTATAAAGTAATTCTCTTGATCTAATGATTTAAATAACTTAGGTTCAGTTTTGGGTTCGCTTTTAGGAGCGTTAGACTTTAACTTATAATTTTTTCTTTTATCAAAAGTTACGATTTTAATCTCATTTAATTTATCAATATTTGAATTTATAGCAGTTATAACAGTAGCTTCATTCTCATGCCTTGCTAAAGGTTCTTTTTTAATACCACTAAAAGCCTGGCGTATATAAAAATTTGCCATATTATAAAGATTTTTTGAATTAAAACACATTTCATCACAGTATTTAAATAATGAATTACTTTTCTTAATCCTAAATTGATAAGTTCTGTATTCATAATTTTTATCAACATTATTTTGCCCCATTCGGTTCACCTCCTCTACATAGTTATTATAACGAAAAGTTATTTAAAAACATTGTAAATATAAAATACTTTTATATTTATCTTTTTGTTTATTTTGGGCAATTCACCACCCACTTACTGCGTTGAAGTGGGCGTACTCTTGCTGTAAATATGATAGAAATATTGTTTCAACCACAACATAACGAAGGCTTCAGTTGGAGTACTAATCTCCCACTGAAGTCTTCAATTAGAATTAAACCTTTATTAGAATTAAGCCTTTATTAGATTACAAAGAAATCAACCATTAGAAATATCCATACCATAAAATATTTCCGTCATTTCTTTTTTCAATTTTTGAACAATATCATTTTTTTCATCTTCATTTAAGTCTTCTTGTTTGATCTCAAATAAATAATCATCTAGTTCAAAATCGTTTAATATCATTTTCGTGTGAAATATATTAGATTGATATATATTCATATCAATTAAATTATATCTATCTTTAGTTTCTGTTGTAATATAATTTTGTATAGAATTAATTTCATGATCTATAAAATGTTTTTTACCATCCATATCTCTAGTAAAACCTCTAACCCTATAATCAATAGTAATAATATCCGAATCAAAACTGCTTATTAAGTGATTTAAAGCTTTTAATGGAGAGATTGTACCACATGTGGCTACATCTATATCTACTCTAAAAGTGCTTATATCATTTTGAGGATGGCTTTCCGGATAAGTGTGGACTGTTACATGACTTTTATCTAAATGTCCCACAATATTTGCGCGTAGGGGGGTAAGAATCCCTCTATTACAAGAAGGATCAACCAAATATATTGGTATTTCTTCTTCTGAAATAAGTAAAGTTACACTTGCTCCTTGAGGATCATAATCCTGTTTCGCAATATTTAACACACTAGCCCCTATTATTTCAGTAACATCGGTTAGAATTTTTGTTAACCTCTCAGCATTATATTGCTCATCAATATATTCTATATATTTCTTGCGATCTTCTTCCGTTTTTGTATAACAAATATCATAAATATTAAAACTTAATGATTTTGTTAAGTTGTTAAATCCATATAGTTTGATTTTATTTTTATCATTTTTAGGCAATTTTATTCCCCATTTCTCTTAGACTCTTCTAGAAAAATTATATAACTTACAACTTTATTGTCAAGACCTAATTTACTATGCATAACCATTGTATATAATTATTTACTTGAAGTATATACCTTTTAACATTATAATCATTAATAATAGTAAACTACATACATATACATATAATTTTATATTTATTATTAGTACTATTAACTTTATAACTTTGATGTGAATATATATAAATAAAGCATTTACATTTTGCCACAAGTATATATCATTAAAATTGGAGGTATCAATACAATGGATAAAAAATTAAAAGTTGGATTATTAGGTGGAACTGGATTTGTTGGTCAACGTCTTGTTACACTACTGGCAAATCACCCTTATTTCGAAATAGCTGTTATTGCTGCTAGTGCGAACTCAGTGGGTAAAACTTATTTAGAAGCAGTAAATAATAGATGGAAATTAGACGTACCAATGCCAGAGTGTGTTAAAAACATTGTAATCAAAAATATAGATGAAGTAGATTTAATAAGCAGTGAAGTAGATTTTGTATTCTGTGCGGTTAATATGCCTGCAAATGAAATTAGAGAAATCGAAGAAAAATATGCAAAAGCTGAAACTCCTGTAATTTCAAACAATTCTGCACATCGACATACAGGTGATGTGCCAATGGTTATTCCAGAAATAAATGCTGACCATTTTGACTTAATTCCAGTGCAACGTAAGCGTTTAGGCACTAAAAAAGGCTTTATTGTTGCTAAACCAAATTGTTCCATTCAAAGTTATGTTCCTGCTATAAGTGCACTTATGGAATATAAACCTACAAAAATATTAGTTTGCACCTATCAAGCTATATCCGGCTCTGGAAAAATATTCTCAGACTGGCCAGAAATCATTGATAATGTTATACCATATATAGGAGGAGAAGAAGAAAAGAGCGAACAAGAACCACTTAAAATTTGGGGTCATATAGAAAATGATACCATAGTTAATGCTGATGGGCCTATAATTTCAACTCAATGTATTCGTGTCCCAGTATCAGACGGTCACTTAGCTGCAGTATTTGTTTCCTTTGAAAACAAACCATCAAAAGAAGCTATATTAGAGCATTGGGCAAATTTCAAAGGAAAGCCTCAAACATTAAAACTTCCAAACGCCCCTGAACAATTTTTGACCTACTTCGAGGAAAATGATAGACCTCAAACTAGGTTAGATAGAAATATTGAAAAAGGCATGGGTGTAACCATAGGACGACTACGCGAGGATAAACTGTTTGACTATAAATTTGTTAGCTTATCTCATAATACTCTACGTGGAGCAGCCGGTGGTGCAGTACTTACTGCCGAGCTTTTAATGTCTGAAGGGTATTTGACTTCAAAATAGGAATATTGGGCATTGGGCAGCAAAATTAGGACCTTGTTATTTCGGGATGATTTTTATCTTGAGGTGATGAGGTTTTTTTATTTAGGGGAAGATGATGGGGTTGGAGGTTGGGGTTGGGGACGGGGTTGGGTTTGGGGTTGGGGTTGGGGTTGGGGTTGGGGACAGTTGGGGTTGGGGACACTTAGAAACTAATCAATGGGTTTAACGGGATTATCAGGGGACACTTAGAAACTAATCAATGGGTTAGCAGGGTTAGCAGGGTTAGCCAAAGGGGACACTTAGAAACTTATAAAGGGTTTAACGGGATTATCAGTGGTGTTTATCAACCTATGCATTTTATTTTATATGCTTGTCCAATTTTATTATAAATAAAACAAATATAAATTACTCACTAAAATTTTTATTGCTCTATCACAAAATCATTAAACTTCTCAAATATTAAGACTGGTTATACTTAATAAAATCCTCAATAATATTTTCATGTTTTCCTTTTATTCCAATAAACTCAATGCCTATAGTACTTAATTTTGATACCCTTGAATGCGAAATATTTCCAAGTATCTTGCTTATATCACTGGATTTAAAATTACAAAGACTTCTCGTTAAAACAATTATTAATGCTTTAGTTTCTGCAAGATTTCTCTTATACTTCACGTTAATCATTGCCTTTGAAATATTCGTTCTTGTTGTTACAAACTCTAATATATCTTCTAGTTTAAAACTTCTTATGAGTACTTTTCTTCCAAATCTAAAGTCTGTTTTTTCATCTTCAAATTCGATTTCTTCTTTTAATTTTTCCTCATTACGTTTAAAAATAAGGTTGTAATAGTTTTTTCTTGCATTTTTAAGGTTATCTCCGAAAAGGCTCATAACAAATACATAATCTACTAATTTAAAAGAGTCACGTCTTTTCCCTAAAAATGTTCCTAGACTAGAAAAAGCATATTTTTCAGGACAAGTTTTATAGCCCGCAATATCAGTAGGATTGTTATGTATGTATAGTGATACGGTCCTTAAATATCTTTCATTATTAACTATAATACTCTTAAATCTCTCTTTAAAAAGATGCCCCTTTCTTTTATACTTTTTATTATAATACATTACATAAGAAAAATTTATTCCCTGCATTACATTTGAAATATCTGAACCATTAGAGTCAATTAACATATGTAAATGATTATCCATAATGCAATACCCATAAACCTTAAAATTATAAAGCTCCTTATATTTTTTCACAAGTAATAAGTACTCTTTTTTATCGTCTTCATCGACAAATAAATCTATTCCAGTAATGCTCTTGCACATAATATGAAATATAGCATACTCTGATTTTTGTCTTGCCTTTCTTGCCATAAAAATCACCTCTCCATATAGACTTTTCCTAAATTCTTGCCTATATATCAAGGTGATATTCATATTTTTTGATTATTTTTTTAAAGTTGTTAACTGTCCCCAGTCTCACAGTCTCATAAAATTGTTAACTGTCCCCAGTCTCACCCAGTCTCAAGTCTCAGCAGTCCCCGTCTCAATCATAATTAAATTAAATTTAGCTCTTACCTTTTCATGAAATAATAATATTCATATTGAACAAAGTTATCCACAGTTAATTAAATGAATTGTCTTTTTATCCACAAATTATTATTAAATAATCCCCAAATTGTTCTTAATGTAAATGGAATTTATAATTTCACTTATGCATATTGCTACAAGTTGAATTATTTTATACCATCAAAAGAAGTGCTCCTATTAAATAGATTATTACTAGGCAAACCATTGCACCATACATTAGTTTTATTGTATCTACTATATGCTCTTTACCTAGCTCTTTTATTTTATTTCCTATGCTAGGTTTATACATCTCTTCGCCAAAATATACATTCGTGCCCCCTAGTTGAACTTTCATCGCACCTGCTGCTGCACCTTCTGGATAAGCACAATTAGGACTTTTATGATTTTTCCGATCCCTTATCATTACTTTTATACTTTCTAAAACATTTCCGCCAACCAGTGGAGCTGCTAAACAAATTAAAAGCCCTGTTATTCTTGCAGGGATAAAATTAAATACATCATCTGTTTTTGCTGGAAAGAATCCAATATGTTTATATTTTTCATTCATATATCCAAGCATTGAGTCCATGGTATTTATACCCTTATACATCATGGCTAAAGGCGCTCCCCCTATCATTGCATAAAGAATAGGAGCTATAACACCATCTGCTGTGTTTTCCGCAATGGTCTCCACATCAGCTCTTATTATTTCATATTCATTAAGTTCTTTTGTATCTCTCCCTACAATATAAGATAATTTTAATCTAGCATCCTCAATATCGTTTTTAGCTAAGGATTCATACACCTTTTTACCCTCTTTATGAAGGCATCTAGCAGCTATTGTTGTCCAAATAAGTATTATATTTAAAATATGGTATAGCAAAAAAATTTCTTTAGAAAGACATAAAATTATAAACGGCACTAAAAAACTAAAAAAGGCTACTATAACTACAATGACCCCTCCAAAGGCCTTGATTTGCTTATTGGTTCTACAAAACTTTCTGCCTAACTTATCTAATATAGAAATAAGTTTTCCTATATAAATCACCGGATGTGGAAACCAATATGGGTCTCCAATTAATACATCTAAAATTACCGCCAATATTAAATCTATTACGTTCATTTCCAATAGTATTTTCATATTAATTCCTCACTATCTTATACTTTTCTGATTTTTTATGAAGTTATCAAGTTACCAAAACTTCTCAACTTTCTTCAATTAATTACTAACTGTCCCCGACTTCTGTTATCCAACTTTTGTTGCCCAACTTCTGTTGCCGACTTTTATTGCTAACTGTCCCCAGCCTTCCCCCCACGACTTTCACCTATTCAGTATTCAATATTCTCTAATTAGTTGCTAACTGTCCCCAACCTCAAATCTCAAATCTCAAATTTCAAATCTCAACCCAACCTTTTCCCCAACATTTTCTCTAACCTTTCTTCTCAATTCCCATAATTTTATAGATAGAATCTATGTCAACACTTTCTCTTACTATATCCGCTAGCTTGTCTATTTCTTTTTCTCTTAGACTTTCATACACCTTAGATTTCTTAGGCTCCATATCTTTTTTTATCCTTAGAATATTTACTATGTATTCTCTAAATTGTACTCCATCCAATATTCCATGAATATATGTACCCATAACATTTCCGGCTTCATTTATTGCACCATCTAAGCCATTCTGTTCTTCACCTTTCACTGACGAATTCTGAATATTCTTATCATATATCTCAAAAAGTGGTTTTGCATTATGCCCATATTTACAAATTCCCATATGTATTTCATAACCATAGACTTCAATATTATTGCTATTAAGATTTTCTAAATTATCTTTTTCACTATTCGACTCATGAGCTGAGTGAATATCTATCATGTTAATGCTACGAGCCTTTACCCTTGTAGTTATTTTTTCATCTTGGAATACTGTGTCTATGTCTAAAAGCTTCAAACCATCTATTTTTTCTAAATTTGTTTCCACTCCCTCAGGGTCATTTAAAGTATTACCTAGCATTTGGTAACCTCCACAAATGCCTAATATGTTGCCTTCTTTACTATATTTTATAATAGCTTCTGCTAGGCCTGAAGCTTTTAAGGTGATTAAATCCTCAATAGTGTTTTTAGTTCCCGGTATTATAAGTAAGTCTGGATTTCCTAATTCTTCTTTAGTTGTGACAAATCTAACTGATACATCGTCTTCAGCTTTTAAGGCATCTACATCTGTAAAATTAGAAATATGTGGTAGCCATATTACTGCAATATCAATAGGTGCAGTAATTTTTTTGTTAAATTCTACTGTTCCGTCTTCATCTTCTAGATCTAATCTAAAGTGTGGAACTACTCCGGCGCAAGGAATGTGTATAATATCCTCTAGCATTGTAAGTCCAGGCTTTAAAATTTCTAAATCTCCTCTAAATTTATTTATAATAGTGGCTTTAACTCTTTTCTTCTCTTCCTCATTAAGCAAAAGTAGTGTCCCTGCCAAGGATGCAAATACTCCACCTTTATCTATATCTCCTGCAAGTATTACCGGTGCATCTATAAGCTCTGCCATTCCCATATTTACGATATCTCTATCTCTTAAATTAATTTCTGCAGGACTTCCTGCACCTTCCATTACTATAATATCAAATTTCTTCTCTATTTCCTCAAATTGGGTCTTTAACATATCTCTAAATTCAATTTTCATATTATGATAATCCATTGCTGTACTATTTCCAAAAACCTTTCCATTAACTATTATTTGGCACTTTTTATCTGAGGAAGGTTTTAATAAAATTGGATTCATAAATGCCTCTGGCTCTAGCCCAGCTGCATAGGCTTGAAGTACCTGTGCTCGTCCCATTTCTTTTCCATCTAATGTAATATAAGAATTCAATGACATGTTCTGTGACTTAAACGGACATACAGTATACCCATCTTGTTTAAAAATTCTACAAAGTGCTGTTACTAATATACTTTTACCTACAGATGAAGCAGTTCCTTGAATCATTATTTTAGCCATTACTATTCCTCCTATTATGCTTATTATATTTATATTATTACAAAATAAAAAACAGCAAGCTTTCACACCTGCTGTTATGTACAATTTTATTATTGCACTAACTTATACTTTACAAGTTCTTTCCCGCCGAAAGCTTAATATTACTGATTTAGGCAGGTCTCCTGGCTCTTGACTCACTCACTCACTCTTGTCCCTTCCTTTTTTTCAAAGGTAGATATAAAAATTTGTGTTCAATTACAGTAGCGGGGGCTGTTGTGGAATCACACCACATTCCCTTTTCACCTTATTAATAGTCAACGCTAGTAGTTTCACTACTACCTATAAATTTAGCTACTAAATATAGCTTCATCTTCTAACGTAGCTTTATCCGCTAAAGCATTTTAATTAATAATAGGCACCTAAAAATATCTATTCACTTTTTTTGCTAATATACTTACATAAAGTTAAATCTAAAAGTTCTAATACTTAATGTTCTTCAACACAATTAAGTTTATAGCATTACATTAATTATGTCAATAATTTAGAATTTACATGCCTTCATAAACCTTTGCTCTATTTATCAATTCTTAGCTCCTTAATTATATATATACTCATTGCTTTGTTCATATGTTTTTTCTACTTTATTCACTTTAATTATTGGAATTATACTAATTTCTCCATTTTTAGGATCTGCATATACTCGCTGTCCTAATATACCCTCTATATTTACCCAAGTACCCTCTGTGAATTCTTTTACCTCAGAGAAATCACATAAAACGCCCACCAGCTGTGCATCTGCCGCGCAACAACTTACAAGAATTCTAGCTAATATAAACTCATCTTTATCAAGTCCCTTTTGTTTATATATAAAACCTTTCATATATAGATTTCTACCAATGTTCTCCTTAGTATTTCCATATAAATCCTCATAAGTATTCACGAAATTTTCATTAGTCACATTTATAGTATCACCATTTATAATTGATGTACTTTCTATAGGTAAATCTAATGTAACATTAGTATTTTCAGAAGTATTAGTATTCTCAGAAGTATTAGTATTCTCAACCAAATGAGTAGTTTCATCATTATGTTCACATACCTCTGTTCCATCCTCTAAAACAGTATGTTTATGCTTCAATGCATCAATTTTCAATTGTGATGTTAATGAAAATCCCTTGTCTATTGCACTGTAAACACTGATACCCACAGGCCTTATTAAAAATCCTAAAAACAGTGGAATTAAAAACATTATATATCCAAACTTAAATTTTTTAGCTTTCTTATTAGTGAAAATATTCTTTCCTTGGAAAATAACCAAAACAATAAAAAAATACAATGCAAAATTTACGTATTTGACCATTTTGGGATGTACAAATAGTGTTAATTTATTTGTACTAATAATCATGTAAAAATAACAAGTGAAGCCTATCAATATAAGAAACCATATTAATTCATTAAAATTCAACTTCTTTTTCAAACCTATCCTCCTTGTGTTGATTACTCGCAAGTGCAACCCACCCAAACCTGAAGGAATGGGCTTTCCACACAAAATCTGTAAGCAGATGATAATTATTAGCTATTAATTTTCTTAGTGGCATAAAATATGACTGTTATTTCAATCCTTTATTTTTCAAACCCCTAAAGCAAACCCATTAGTTAGCTTGTCAAGCGGAAATATGTTTGCTATTACAGCCAAAATAAAGCAAATAGCAATTATAAGGAAAATCAATTTAGCTACAAAACTTAATTTAAAACTTCCACAAAGCATAATTGTATTTTTTATATCTATCATAGGCCCTAAAATTAAAAATCCTAAAATTGAACCGGATGTAAATTGACCTAAAAAACTTCTTGCTATAAATGCATCTGTTTCTGAACAAACTGATAATACAAAAGCTAGCATCATCATTACAATTATTGAAGATAAAACACCTCCACCTATGGATAAAATAAATTCCTTAGGTATGAAAATTTGCATACACGTTGATAGGAATACTCCCATTATAAAAAATCTACCTATATCATATAACTCTGCACTAGTATGAGTTATTATTTCCTCTATGTTTCTCAAAATCCTATTATCATATTTACTATGGTTATGAGTATGTCCACAAGAACAGTTATCATTATTTTTGTCTACATGGATATGATTATGTTTTATATGGTTAGTACTTTTAGATCTTACTACATTCTGATGTTTAAAATCACCTTCTGCTTTTCGTGTGCTTCTTGCCTTTCTAACCACTTGGTGTTTAAAAGGACTATCTTTATGCAGTACCCCTATGAGAATGCCTATTGTTATAGAGCCAATCATACCAAACATAGCTCTTGCTATTACCATGTATGACATTCCCATAAAAGCATAATGCGTTGACAATAAAACCACAGGATTCATAATCGGTACTGATAGCATAAATGTAACCGCAATACTTAATGGAACGCCCTTCTTAATAAGCCTCCTAGTTATTGGAACAATTGCACACTCACATACTGGAAAAACAAGTCCAACTAAAGATGCGATTAAAACCCCTACAAACTTATTTTTAGGTATTATTTTTGCAATTGCTTCCTCGGATACGAATATTTGAATTATTGAAGAAACTAATGCTCCTATTAATATAAATGGTATGCCTTCAAAAATTATACTAAGAAAAACTGTAGAAAAATCATTAAGAACCCTTAAATCTAATTTGATAAAGGCGTTGCTCTTTACAATATCTATACCCAATAGTAAAACTATGATGATAATCAAAATTTTTATTATGCTAACTTCACTATTGTAAACCCTTTTATTTCCTTGATTCAAATGCTCAACTCCTTGCTATTAATATTTACATATTCTAAACTATTATATTAGCTTAAACTGGTTACTATTCCAGCTATGTGAGCATTAACTACAAACTAAAACTCCCACTCCTAAAGGCATGGGGTTCTTAGGCACTGAATAACTTTCTTTAATATCACGAATAATACAATAAAAAAATTGTCCACACCAATCCCAATTTTTATGGGTCTAGTGTGGACAATTCTGTTTATAACTATAATAATATTTATATTTTCAAATGCTTATTTATTCTCTACAATTAGTTTAGCCCTTAAAAACATAGCCTTCATGCCGAGTCCAGCAAACTTGGCTTCATATTCTGTAACTACATTCTCTTTAAAATCACTATTGTGCAAATCATAGGTTAAAAATAATATTTCAAAACCACATTCTTTGAAATACTCAATTGAGTCTTCAAATAACTCTGTATCATCTGTTTTAAACCAAACTTCAGAGCCAGGCTTTAAAAATTTCTTATAATTAGTTAAGCATCTAGTGTGAGTTAACCTTCTTTTGTTATGCCTTTCCTTTGGCCAAGGATTGCAGAAATTTATATAAATTCTACTTATCTCATTCTCTGCAAAAACATCATCAATAAGCATAATATTTAGCGGCATAAGCCTTACATTTAAAGTTTCTGCCTCTTTAACTTTCCTTACTTCTAAAACTTTTCTAAGCGCAAATACTAAGACTTCATCTTTTAAATCTATACCTACAAAGTTGATATCTTGATTTTGCTTAGATTTTTCTGATATAAAACCACCTTTACCACAGCCTAGTTCTAGATGTATTTCATTGTCATTCTTAAATTCCACATTCCATTTTCCTTTATGAGCATAATGATCTGTTACTACAATATGGCTAGCCTCTAGTTCTGGCCTAGCCCAATATTTTTTTCTTAGGCGCATATATTTTTCTCCTTTTATTCATATATTAAAAAATTACTACATAATTTTTTCTTAAATTCACTTCATTATTATATCACAGATTTCATCTAAACAAACTTTATAGTTTTAGTTGTAAGTTCCTACTTATAAAAGATTGTCCATTTGATATAAATCCCCATAAGTTGTTAACTGTCCCCACGTTATCCACGTTATCCACGTTATCCACTTAATTTAAATAATTTAAAAGCAAATTAGTTGTTAACCGTCCCCAGCACTCCAGCTCTCTATAACCGTCCCCACCCTTACCCGCTTTAAATGAATCTTTCCACACTTCTATCCTTTTTCATTTTATAAACTGAGATAAGGAAAAATGTAATTGCAAAACCTAATAGTATTAGTATATTACCCAGCACCTCTTTAAACTGTGCTCCTGTTTGAAGCTTTCTTATAGCGCCTAATGCCCAACTTTGCGGAATAAAATCTGATAACCTCTGAAGTAATGGTGGCATAATGAAAACTGGCCAAAAACAACCTCCTAGCATACAAGATGGAGTGATAATTAAAGTGGAGAGAGTACCAGCGGATGAAGTGGATTTAGAAAATGCCACTATTAGAAGCCCTATTGATACAGCCACCGCACCAAAACTCATTAATACAATTAGTAATTGCATAGCCGGTATATGGGTATTAAATTTCAGAATCACTGTAGCTAAAAACAGAACTATAGTTATCTGGATAAATACAATAAATAAATTCACTATTACATTCCCCATCATATACTGTTTTGAGCTTACAGGTGAAGTACATATTCTTTGATAAGTCCTTTCTCTTTTTTCTTTTAGAATCAGTATTGAGGTTGTATTTGCCCCTATTAACATTACCAAAATAAATAGTCCCATTGTACTTTCAGTTGTGCCTTGTCCTTTTGAATGTTCCTTTGTATTATCCGTTACAAATTCACTTTGAATCACTAATTCTTGTTTTGAATAGCCCTCATATATTTTATCAAAGATTTCTTCTTGCCCATTTGCGGCTTTTGATATATCCATTATATTTTTCATATACATATTTATATAATTTTCTATCCATACAGTAGTCTCCTGACCTTTTATAGATATTACTTCAATTTTATCTATATCCTTGTTTAGTACTTTGCTTTTCATATTTTCAGGAATTATTACTGCAAATTGCACATCTCCACTAGCTACTTTTTTTGCTAAATCATCTTCATCTAATTGTACAATTTTAAATTTCTCAGTAGACTCTAAATATTTAAGCATATCCACAGATATTTCTGTGTTGTCTTTATTAACAATTCCCATAGATACTTTAGAGCTGGAAGAACCCCCTTGCATACCCATAAACACCACAACAAGTATTATAGGTAATACTATATATACTATTACATTAGATTTTTTCTTAAAAATAAGCTTAAAAGTATTTTTAGCTATTAAAAAAACACTCCTCATTTTATGCTCCCTCCTTTCTAAACATCAACATAGATATAGCTAAAAACACTGTGGCTGCGATTAAATTAATAGAAATGGTAGTAAATACGCCACTAAAATCACCACTGTATATTATCTTGAATATAGTATCATTTGCCCATCTTACTGGCGAAACTTTAGCTATATTCAATAGAATCTGACTATCAAACTGTTCTAATGATACATATCCTCCACCGAGAAAAATCATTAGTGGTATCATAGCATTTAATACTCCAGAAATTACACCTTCAGATTTAAAAATAAAAGCAGCTGCTATTCCTAGCGATATCGCCATAAATACTTCTGATGACATTATTAGTAATACCACCCCTGGACTATCTCCCCAGTCTACCCCCAAAGCAAATCTACTAAAAACCATCACTATTAATAATTGAAACATTATGCTTACAAAAGTTCCCATATTCTTTCCTATAAAAAATTCATACTTTTTTATAGGAGAAATTAGTATTCTATTTCCTGTCTTCCTTGTTTTTTCACCATTAATGGCAAAAGCCCCATATAACGCACCATACATTATAATTAGTGTTGTCATAGTTATTCCATAATAGTCAATTGCTCTTGGCTGCTTTTTCCTATCAATAGATTTTACATCTACGTATTTTTTAGAATCTTCTTTTAAAACTTGTTCTACAGCTTCAGGCTTAACCTTTGCTATTTCAGCTATAACATTATACTTTTGTACAAACCCTTGAAAAACTACTTCTACAAATGATGCTTCAAAATTATATTTTTCATTTTTATAAAGATTTATTTTATTTTCACTTTCATTAAAGTATATATAGCAGACATACACTGTATCCTTAACACTATTAATTCCACTTTCATAATCTTGCACTCTTATAGGTTTTATACCAAGTTTTTTTGTTTCATTTAGAAAATTTTCAAAAGCTTCTACTCTCTGCCCCTTCCCCTCAATAGAATAAGCTATATTTGTATTATTAAACAAATATGAGCTCTCATCCATATCACCAGACAGAGCTGTCCCTAAAATCAACATAAGAACTATAGGAAGTGCTATCATTAAAAGCATTCCTTGTTTATCTCTTAAATTTTGCTTAATTTCCTTCAATGCTATAATAAAAATCTTCATTTTATTCCCCCAACTGTTATTAATAGTTATGCTTCTTGCACTTATTAAAGTATATAACTCTCATTAAAAGTTAGCCTCTAATCCCTGAGTTTCCTTCCCGTTAGTGTGAGGAATACCGACTCTAAATCGGGATTTTTGCTTTCCATACTTTTAATAGCAACATTATTAGAAGTGAAAAATAATATTATTTTATCTAAATTAGTAATATCCTTTTTACTTTGTATTTTAATTTTTTCTTCTACAACTTCTATTTCAACAACTCCCGCTATTGCCTTAAGTTCCTCTATATTAACCACATCTACATCTTCTACAGTAATCTCAACATAATTTACATCTGTAACAATAGACTTCAATTCCTCCACAGTCCCCTGTGCAATTACCTTACCGTGGTCTATTATAGCTATATTACCGCATATGGCTTCTACCTCTTCCATATAGTGAGTAGTATAGATTATAGTACATCCTAGTGAATTTAATTTCTTTACAGATTGTAATATATGATTTCTTGATTGAGGATCAATGCCTACCGTGGGTTCATCCATTATAATTAGCTTAGGCCTATGAGCTATAGAACATGCAATATTTAATCGCCTTTTCATTCCACCTGAAAAACTCTTTGGGTACTCTTTTTTCTTATCTAAAAGCCCAACAAACTCTAGTGCTTCATCTACTTTATCACTAAGTTCAGATCCCTTTAGCCCATAAAGACTAGCAAAAAATTTAACATTTTCATAAGCTGTTAAGTCATCATAAATAGCAATCTCTTGTGGCACCACACCAATGTTTTGTTTTGTGTAAGTACTGCTTTTTTCAATGTCTTTCCCTAAAATTTCAATTTTGCCTTTATCCACTTCCAGTAGACCACATAATATATTTATAATAGTGCTTTTGCCTGCTCCATTAGGTCCGAGTAACCCATAAATTTCGCCTTCTTCTATAGTTAAGCACACATTATCTACTGCTATTACATCTTTGAATTTTTTGGTTAATCCTTGGATTTTAACTATCTTCATATATGGCACCTCTTTATAATTTTTATTTCTTATAATTCTATTGTATAAAAAAAGAGACTTCCTAGTAAGTAGTGAAAGTCACCTTTTCTATATGACTAAAGTCATATAAGTACGTTTGAAAATAAATACTAATCTGCCGACTTGTTATTTATTCTCATATACCTAATATTATATTTCTCCCTTTAAATAATATATCGCAATTTGAGTTCTATGTTTTAATCCAGTCTTACCCAGAATAGAAGTGATATAGTTCTTAACTGTCCCCTCTGATATATATATTTTATTAGAAATTTCTTTATTTGAAAGACCTTCTGCAATAGCTTTTATTATATCTGTTTCTCTTTCTGTAAAGAAATATTCTTTTGGAATTTCTTCTTTCCTTATCACTTTAAAACCTCTTGTAACCTTATCTAATATTACATCTTGCATAACAATATTCCCACCAAAAACTGTTTTAATAGCATCTTTTATTTTCTCTGGTGAATTATTTTTTAAAAGATAACCTCTTGCCCCATTTTTTAAAGCCTCATGTATATATTCATCCTCGTCAAATGTAGTTAAAATCAAGGTTTTAGTTGTTGTTTTCATAGTTATTTCACTAACTGCTTGTACTCCATTCATCACTGGCATTCTTACATCCAATAATGCTACATCTACAATTTCCACTTTACACTTTTCTAAGGCTTCCAATCCATTTTGGACGCACCCCACCACTTCAAATTCTTCGTCCAATTCAAGTATAATTTTCAAACCTTCTCTTATTAGTATATCATCATCAGCTATCAAAACTTTAATTGCCATACTCCTAGCCCCTTATTTGTTATTTAGTTGCTAACTGTCCCCCACCTTTAATCCACCTAAAATCAAACTCTAAACATCAATTGGTTGCTAACTGTCCCTCACCTACACCTACACCTACACCTACACATACACATAAAATCTAGCTCTAAACATCAATTAGTTGTTAACCGTCCCCCACTTTTCTTGGTCTAATGGAATAAGTGAGATAATGGAGAAGCCTTGTGTTCCATCTATAATAACCTGTCCACCTGCATCCACTATTCTTTCTTCCATGCCAGCAATACCTAGACCTTTGATAACAGTAATGCAGCCTATACCATCGTCCTTAACTTCTAATTTTATAATTTTATTGTGAATTTCAATACCAACAATAACTTTAGATGCTTTAGAATATTTCATTGTATTCGTTAACCCTTCATTAACGTTGTCATAAATAAGCTTCCACTGCACTGTGGTTATTTTATCTATATTTGAATTATAAAGAAAATTAGACTTTATCCCACTGTTAGAACTAAATTCTTCAATTAACACTTTAATCTTAGTTATGCCTAATTGTTCTGCAGGTGGTTTAATATTTTTCAAAGTGATTCTTATATTATCCATTCCTTCACGTAGTACGTTAATAGTGCCCTGAACCATTGATTTTGATTTAGGTATATCAACGTCTAGTAAAAGCTTAGCCGCCTCTAGCTGCATAATGCCTCCAGACAATACATGTCCAATATTATCATGTATTTCCTGGGCTATCTTATTTCTTTCTTGAAGCTGCGACATGTATTTAGATTGTTTATAAAATTCGGCATCTTTATTTAGTTTACTTAAAAGTGTAGCATTTCTCTTCGCTAATCTTTCATTTTCTTCTGTAAGTTTTTGCATTCCACTAAAGCTAATATTAACTAATATATATACTAAATAACCCAATGCCGCTATTAATATATATTCTTTTAAAATATCATGTTTTATAAAATATACACTAATGATAATAGCTATTATACTTATCCACTTATGCTGGTCTTTCTTTCCTAATAACATATAAATGTTAATAGGTAAGACTAGTATTATTAAATCATAAACATAAAAATATTCAACCACTACTAATACTAGAGTCAAAATCAATATAATATCCACATATTTAAATTTACTAAATATGTAATAACAGGTTTTAAGACATATATAAGATAAAATAGTAGATATGGCAAAAGTGGAATTTTCAATTCCACTTTGTAGATAATTACTTATGCAATAAATTAAAATAGAAAACTCATAAATAATAATCCATCTATCCATTTAGATCATTCCTACAATATTGGTGAAAAGAGAATATAACCACAGTCCTGGTACTTGCACAAGATAAGTGAAAACTGATTGGTTATTAGGTAATATAGGAAGTACTAATACCATAAATATTAAGAATTGATACCTAGTTAATGTATCTGATAAATCATAAAAAGCCTTTGGAAATAAATCCCTAACTATATGGAATCCATCAAAGCCTGGTATTGGCACTAAATTAAGAAAAAATAATATACAATTTAAGACCCCTGTAATCATCAGCATTTGTAGGATAATGGTATATAATTCACCTTGAACTGGCGAAAACTTTGAAAACAATACAGACAAAAGTGCAAAAACAAATCCTATGATAATATTAGCAACAGGACCTGCTAATGAAACCTTCAAATCATCCTTATAATAATTTTTATAGGCACTAGGATTTGTCTGAACAGGTTTTGCCCATCCAAAGTTAAATATTAAAATCATAATAAATCCCATTGGATCTATATGCGCAATGGGATTTAGTGTAAGTCTTCCTTGAAATCTAGGTGTTTTGTCTCCTAACCTATCTGCTGTGATAGCATGTGCATACTCATGAAAAGTAAATGCTATTAAAATTGCTGGTATCATCAAAAGCTTATCTACTATATCTACTGTACCCAATTCTATTCCTACAAGATAAATAGCAGTTGCTAATTATTATTTATCTTGTTAGGGCATCTTTAACTTGTTATTTTTTAGATGTTCAATCTATCTATTATAGCAAAGTTTTTTTATTTTTAATCCAATATTTTCAAAACATATAAATATATTTCAACTTATCCACTTCTATAAATGTATTCTCTAAGAATAACATTATACTCTCATTAAATTAAACTATTAGATAAGTTATTATAAGAGCATAATATCGCTACAGTCGAGTATAAATGTTTTCTGCAATCATTTGCAGAAGCTGTTTACTATATAATAAAAAACCATGCCTAAGGCATAGTTTAAAATCACAACAACTTATTTATGTACCTACTTACTTAAAAGGAAGAAAATATATTTTATTATTTACTAAAGATACTACTCCTTTAGCATATAACTGCACTAATTTTCCTTCATAGCTAGTTTCCGCTCCAGAACTAATTTCTTTTACTATGCCCTTAAGTGAGTCATTTTGATATACCTTACCTTCTGACGTAACATATAAATCTTTTGATTCAGTAGGGTCTTTTAATTCAATGACTTTCCAGTCCGCAGTGTCATCTGATATTTTGCCATAATAAATTTTGCTTATTAATTTGTCTTTTAATTCTCCCAGATACACATTGTCATCATCATCATCACCAATTAATGTTAGCTTGTCCACACCTTCTACAGTTATAGAATTTTCTCTATTGGTAGCATATATTTTATTATAAACTGACCCCTCGTATATTAATTTATCTTCATGACGTAACACCGATATTCTATTTATAAAACTAGGAATTGTATCAGTTTTTGTCATGGTTCCCATCCTATCAATTCTGTATATGCTACTTCGTTCACCTTCACTTGAAACTTTTACGTAATTAACTCCTGTTAAAGTTGCTGATTGAATATCTTTTACCTCAGAATTTGTGTTAGCCCAAGCTAAATCTTTTATCTTTACTTTTTCATCCTTTGACATATCATAATGATATAACACTAAATTACTAGAGTCATCATAGCTGTTTTTCTCTACCAAAAGCATTCTATTTCTATCTGGAAGCCATTTGGAAAAAGAAATTGCACAACCTTCATCTACAGATATATCCTTTATTGTTCCATCTTTACAGTTAACAACTTTTAATTTTCCCTCTTCATAATAAGATAAATATTTAGCATCGTAGGACACTAATATATTTTCTGCATTCGCTGGAACAGTAATATCAATGTTTTTTATTTTTTCGGTTTCTTCTGGCTCAACTTTTTTCGATGCTACCTTTGAATCAGGAGCTAAAAAATAATGATCCACATAAAAGAGAACTAAACATTGTAAAGATAAAGACACTACTATCCATATAAATATTCTTTTCTTCCATTTCATAATGCTTTCTCCTTTAATTTAAAATATTAATTATCTACTCTCCACATACATAATTGAAGGTATTGCTCTCTCTCCCAGACTGTCACTAGGATTGTTTATAACTTCATCATTGTAAAACATAGTGGCCGAAGAGCCTCCATCTAAGTTAGTAGCATTAACAGCACCATATTCATCATACAATATGTCTTGCACTTCTCTCAAAGTAGCCCCTATACTATTTACTTGTCTTCCATCAATAACTAATAATATTATTGCCCCATCTTGCCTTTGTGCAATAGCTGTCCTAGGCGCTATACCCATACCCCCCTCACCTGAATTTATCATTTTCTTTCCATTAACTATCATAGCTGGACCAAATGATAACGCTTCAGTTACTCCAACTTTTTCCATTTCTGTAATGCTGTGGAGACCAACTAATAACTTTCCTTCTTTAGTTAATGCAACAACCTCTGTTCTTTTGTTTTCATTTTTTATGTCACTAAACTCTGTTTTCCCATTAGTCATTATTATTCCTGTTGGATTTGCTCCCGTTCCTGCCCATTCCACGTCAACAGCTTTATCTGTAAACGCACCACCATTAATGGCCGCAACTGCATTATTTGCTTTTGCAATTTCACTAGTTAGCTCACCTTCCACTCCAAGTTTGCTACTATACCCAACTTTTATCCTAGTTGGATCACTAATTATTAATACGTAGCCTTTGTACTTTTTACCTGTTATGTCATATCTTTCAATGCTATCATCATCTTTATTTTCTACCTTTACCCCTGATGTTTTATCATCTAGATTAGCTTGAGCTACAGTTTCCACCGATTGTTCCTTCATGATTTCTTTTATTTTCGCATCGGATAAAAAAGCTTTCGCTAGCCATTGTAATGTAAGAGTAGTCATAGCTGCACCTACTACTGTAGTCTTTGCATTTTTAAATGGACCATAATAAAGCATATATGGGCCTGTAACTGCTGTGAAAACAAGTTCAAATACAATAAATAATATAACAAGAGTGCTTGTACGTTTTTTTGTTTTCTTAGTTTTTCTGTTTTTTTTCAGTTTCCTCATACTTCCCATCCTTCTTCTTATTAGGTTCTATCCTATTGTACATTAAAACTATACATATTAAAACAAAATATTAATGTAATTTTTGTGAATATAATTACTAATACGATAATTTAATACAAAAGAGAGCATAATTTCTTATACTCTCTCCGACAAAATCAATATATTTATAATTTTTTCGAACCTTCATATGCTAGAGGCGACCTCTCACATTCATCATATTTTAAAGTCACCTGATAACACAAATCACTACCCTTCATTTTTTCAGATGCATAACACAAACCATTTGATCTAGAATCAAGAAAAGGATGATCTATTTGTTCTGGGTCTCCAATAAGAATTAACTTAGTTCCCTCACCAACTCTAGTTATTATTGTCTTAACCTGTTTGGGTGACAAATTTTGTGCCTCATCTATAATGACCCAATTTTTAACTATGGACCTTCCTCTAAGGTAAGCAACCGCTTCGGTGGTTATAATTCTCCTATCAAATAAATCTTTTATCTTATCTGTTAATTCTTTCTCATTTTTATAACGTTCTTTTTCATCAGAATCCACAAGTATTTCTAAATTATCAAATATTGGCCTCATAAAAGGCGATATTTTTTCTTGCTCTGTACCAGGCAAAAAGCCTATATCCTCATCCATGGTAACGTTAGGCCTACAAACTAAAATTCTTCTGTAGTGTTCACTATTATCTTGAAGTATCTTTTGAAGCCCCACTGCTAATGAAAATAATGTTTTAGCAGTTCCTGCAGGCCCCTTAACAATTACTAAGGGGGCTTTTATTGCATCCATACTTAATGCTTCTAGCATAAATCTCTGTCCCACATTTCTTGGGACTACTCCAAGTGGCTTACTTTCCTTACTGTAAAGCGGTACTACATTTTTACCATCATATCTACCTAGTGCAGTTTGTTTTGGGTTTTCCATTGAATGAATTATTAAAAATTGGTTTGTGTATAAAATTGGTATGGTATATTCTTCTGAATTCTCATCATAATTAAGTAATGTACTGGCCTTTAAAACTTTTTTACTAAAAAACTCCTGAAGCTTTTCAGAAGTTACAAATACTTCACTCCTCCCTGTATACTGATCATCATATTCAGGCACAAATTTTTCATAATAATCATCTACTTTAATATCTACAGCATCTGCTTTAATTCGTAGAAATATATCTTTGGTTATCAACCATACATCTTCCCCTTGTTCTTTAAGCCCCTTGCATACTTGTAGTATTCTATTGTCTGCCTTTTCTTTACTCCAAGAAAGAGGAATTTTGGTATCGTAATGATTCATTTCTACTCTAAGTCTTCCACCATTTTTCAGCTCTACACCCTCATTCAGTTTTCCCTCAAGTCTAAGTTTATCAATAAGTCTAGCAGCATATCTGGCATTAGCTCCTAAATCACTTTTATCTTTTTTAAAACTATCTAATTCTTCTAATACAACTTCGGGTATTATTACATCGTTATCTCCAAAAGATAATATAGCGCTGGGTGAATATAAAATAACATTGGTATCTAATACGTAGGTATTTTTCAAAATATCAGCCCTCCTCTCTATATTACTAATATATGTTACTTATTCTATAAATGAATTAAAAATGCAATAAAATTTTTATTTTTCATTTATACAACTTCCATTATATGTTTTGACAAGTAATAGTTTTTATTATATAATAAGCCTTATAACATTAAATTACATTATAGGATGGTGTATATGGAGAACATTACTACAATTTTTAGAGAAAAAAAATTAAAGCTCACACCTCAACGTATTGCAGTTTATAAATACTTGAAATCCACGAAAGAACACCCTTCTGCAGAAGTGATTTACAAAGCGCTTCAACCAACTTACCCCACTATGAGTTTGGCTACAATATATAAGGCATTAAAAACCCTTGTACAAGTTGAATTAATAATAGAACTTAATGTAGGTGAAGGTAACTTTAGATATGATGGCAATATGAGTTCACATCCTCACATACAGTGCATGAGTTGCGGTAGAGTTGATGACGTAGAAGGCATATCTTTTTCAAATGTAAATGAAGACGTAAAGCAATATACTAACTATGAGGTTCTAGAAAGCAAAATATATTTTTATGGTTTATGCAAAGATTGCCAAAAGTAATTTGCAATAAAAAAGAAGTATAAAATTAATTTTATACTTCTTTTTTATTGCAAATTACTTTTAAGTTTTTTTACTTTTAAGTTTTTTTACTTGTAAGCCTTTTTTAATAATTCATCCCATTCTTTAGAGTTATATCCACCATCTAAAATTTTTCTTATAGCTAATAACACTCCGTTTTTTATCTTTTCAGGTAAGTTATACAAAACAAGAATACTATTATCATTAGCTTTATTCATATGTTGAACCATTATTTTCCCAATACCAGTTACACTATTATTTGCAATTTTATTTCCGCTTATAATTCCTTTTTGAACAATTCTCGCTTGAACCTCATCACTGTATATGTATTTAATAAAAGCATTAGCAATATCTCCATTTTTTGCATTTATAGGAATACACAATAGAGAATTAATTATAATAGGCACATTAGAACCATAATTCGAATTGTTATCATAATCTTCAATTATGCCCATATTGGATCCATTAAGTTTAGAATTATAATAAGAAATACATGCCATCAGTGGGATTTCCCCATTATTAAAGTTGCTGATACTTTGCTCATTTCCTACCTCAAAAGAATCCCCAGTAATTCCACTGTTTTTTATTAAAGTGTTAAATGAGTCAAATGTTTTTTGCATACCTTTAATCTTCTTATAACCCTCTTCACCACTATCATAGTACTGTTCAAGGTCATGAATATTTATAACCTTATTAGCTGTTAATGAATATAGAAATCCATCTGCATTCACATCTTCTGTTAGTGTTACAGGTGTCTTAATTCCCTTAGCACTTACTTGTTTCAAAACCTTTAACCATCCTTCTAAATTATTAGGATAAGATATTTTTAATTTTTCTAAATAATCTTTATTATATAGTAGTTCAATAGAATAGGGCACAACTCCTAGACCATAGAATTTATCTCCTATCCTACCATAAGATCCCATAATATCAAAATATCTATCACTAATAAAATTTTTTTCATAAGTGCTTCCTAAATCACTTAAAACTCCTTTTTTAGTAAGCTCTATTAAGGTATTCCTGTTAGTAAAAATCGCATCAATTTCTGTGCCTAGATTAATTGTTTCCATAATATCACTTTTATTACCTAATGTATCATTTAGCTTTATTTCAACATCTGGATTGTTTTTTTTAAAATCTTGAATTAAAAACTTAATTACATTAGAAGAATACTCATCACTTATATCCAAGAAAATATTTAGATTTTTTACTTTAGCATTTTTTTCAGAATTACAAGCCGAAAGGTTACCTACAATACTTATTATAATAATAACCGCGCATAAATTTTTAATGTATTTATAAGATTTTTTCATAAAATCACCTCGTCATCTTAATAAATATGAATTTTTTTAAAATTTATTTTATATAAATTAATTAAATATATAATTGTTACATCTTCTACATATAATTTAAAGGGGGTGGAATATATGAAATTACAGGTGTTATTTTTGAAAAAGAAAAATATTTATTATACTTTAGTAATTATTGCAATAACAATACTGCTTTCTTCCTTATTATTTCCAAGAAAAGATTCTATAAGTACATTTAATATTGTTAATGAAAACAAAATAATGCAGGCTGATCTAACAGGAGATGGAACTAAAGATATTCTCTACATAAAAACAAATAGTGATAAATATTATATTCAGATAAATTCAAAAGATAAAAGCTATTATTTAGAGCCTTCTAAAAAAATCAACACTGTGGGAAATTATTATGTGCAATGGCCAATGAGACTAACCCTAATGGATATATCTAGAAACAATGTACCTGAAATATTTACTCAAGCTTCTGTTGAGGATACAACATCAGTAGGAGCTACATCCTCTACAGTGAATCGTTCCGTTCAACATGTATTTCTTTGGAACCATGAAAAATTTGATGATATATTTTGCAGCACAAACAATATTTTGGGTTTTATAGACAGTAAAAATAATAAAACTCCTAAATTTTTATCTGGAAATATTAATGATGGCAAAATAAATTTTGTAAGTTATATTTTAATTAAAGATAGCTTAAAATCCTTTGATTATACCTATACAGATAATTATATGGGTAAAAACACCATAGCAGGTTTCATAAATCTCATGACAAGTTTTCCATTAGCAGAACTAAACATCTCAAAAAAACTTTTCACCGATAAATTAAATGGTAATGATATTTCACTATTAAGCGATTTATCAAATAAAAAATTGTATTTCAACTTTCAAGATGCGGTTTTTAAAGATTATGCTTGGGACAAAAATGGTAATGCAAGTGATATTCTATGGACTTTAAATTTTAAAGGAACTAATGTTAACTCTCCAAAAGACACCAAAAACTGTACCATAGAATTAATTCTTAAGCTTTTACCTAATGGTGATAATACTTCCATCTTTAAGATTAGCTCTATTAGCATCAAGTAAAACTCCCAGGCTTTCCAAATGAAATTGTAATAGAATATAGGTATTAATCATATATTTATTTTATAATCACTATTAATGTATTTAATAAAATACAAAAGGGACCGTATTATCGGTCCCAAGGGGGATGGGGGGTTCACATAAAATAATTAATAATAATTTAGTAATTATTTTTATGCTAATGGAGATTTTAACTCCGATTACCTTTATAATATTAACCTTTTCCCATAATTTTATGCATTATAAAACATATTTTATTTTATTTTTTATGAAATGTTTTTATAAAACAATATCACTTGTAATTATAAAATAATTTAACATTGGAGGAGATTTTATATGTTTAATAATAAAGAAAAAGAATTAAATAGAATTGAAACTTTAATTGGTGAACAATGTTGTGTTACTGGCTCTATAAATATAAATGGATTGTTAAAAATAGATGGTTCTATTGATGGTGACCTCTTTTGTGAAGAGGATATAATACTAGGAGAATCTGGTCACATAAAAGGCAATATGATATGTAACAATGCATATATAAATGGAATACTTCATGGAAATATATCTTGTAAAAGCACTTTAACCATAGAACCTTGTGGCAAGATCAAGGGAGACATTTCAGCTAAAAAATTAATGATTTCCGAAGGCGGAATTCTTGATGGCAAATGTACTATGCTAGACTATGAAAATACTGATAGCATTAATATCACTGATAGCGACAGTAAGAATTTATAAGTCACCCTCAAAAAATAACTAGCTAGTGAGCTAGTTATTTTTTTGAGATGATTAACATAAAGAATAGCATCATTTCAATACCTCTAAATAGCTATACCTCTAAATAGCAATACCTCTAAATAAAAATTTTAATATATTAATTAGAATTTTCGTCTACAATTTTATTGAGCATTTCAAGTTTTCTACCATCTACCAATCGAGCTAATATATATATTAGTTGCCCAACATCCTCATCCTCCAAGTTTTTTATAATACTATGTGTTCTTTCTTTAGGATCAGTATGTTTAAATTCAACATCATTACTCTCAATGGAATCATTATTTTCCAGTGAATTATTATTGGATAGAGAATTTATCATATTACTAAAACCTGAATTATCTAAATCTAAACTACTTAAATCCAAATTATTCAAATCAATTCCAGCTAACATATTTGAAATCTGGCTTAAATCTATGCCGCCCATACCTGAAAATATATTTGCTAATGGTTCATTTTCATTTAAATTTGATGAATTAGAGTTTGATGAATCATTATTTTCATTGGAATTATTTTTATTAGTTTTTGCAACCATGGAATTAGCATTAGAATTTGATGTTGAATTTGTATTACTTGAATTTAAGCCATTGACTAAATTTCCAAGCATATTATCACCTTGACCATTTAAATTTCCTAACAAATTTGATAACATATTATTATCTTGACCGCCTAAATTACCAAGCAAATTTGATAGCATGTTATTGTCTTGCCCACCTAAATTACCAAGCAAATTTGATAACATATTATTGTCTTGACCACCGAGTCCAGAGAGTAAGCCCCCAAGCATATTGTTGCCCCCGCCATTATTTCCAGAAAGCAATCCAGATAATAATGCCATCATTGGATTGTCAGAATTTCCACCTAGCAAAGATGCTAATGGATTATTATTAACGTTATTATTACTATTGCCATTACTATTATTGCTGTTGTTATTATTGCCGTTACCATTACTGTTATTATTACCGTTGCTGTTACTGTTATTGTTATTGTTGTTTCCATTGTTCATATTATTTCCATTATCCATATTATTTCCATGGTGTTTATGATGTTTTGACACATTTATCACCTCATTTATAAATGGGAGAGCCTGAGCTCTCCCTGATTTTTAGTATTAGCAACCACAAGATTTCTGACAAGTATTTGCTACATTTCCAGCTTTACAGAAGCAAAAACCCAAGTATAAGAGTATTAATAAAAATGAGTTATTGTTTTCAAGTAAACATGTTTTTTGAAGTATAATTAGGATTATTAACGCACAAATTGGATTGCTACATAGATTTTGAACTCCACATGCATTTGTGGGTTGAACACCACAGCATGAATTTCCACAATCTCTTTTTTTTGACATATAAAACCCCCCTTTCTGGGCATGTTTCAATGTGATATAACTTTTAACGGATGCTTTTTGATATTTAAATTTATCTGAGTGTTTATTTATAATCTGCTGTCTAAGGTACTATTAGTCACAATCGCATTTTTTGTTTTGATTGCCACCACAGAAACATAAAAGTAATAGTATTATTATCCACCAGCTGCCATAACCTGAACCTAATCCACCGAGTCCTCCGCATCCGCTGTTGTTGCTCCCACAAGCACATAGTTCTTTACAGTGTTTTTTCTCGCAACCGCATACAGTGCCACAATTTTGTTGTCCTTGACCTAATCCTCCACATAAGAATAAAAGAATTATGATCAAGATTATTCCGTTTCCACCGAAGATGCCATTGTTGTTATTGTTGTTGTTACAACATTTTTTGTTATGATCATGATCACATTCATTACCTTGAGAATTAGATAATCCATTTAGTAATCCATTCATATCCACTTTGCTTCCCTCCTCCTATTTATTTTAGTTAAACAATAATTATTAATTATTATCAAACTCTGTTTGACCATTAATTAAAAATTCTTTTTCTTTTGTATTCTAATATATACTATTCTCATAGAAATAATTTGACACAAAATTTCAAACAAAAAATCAAAAAAAAATAGACCCTACTACTTTGTGCACTAAGTACTCTTTTACACAAGGTAATGTAAGTCTATTTTATTGTCTTATAGTATTTCTTACTTTGTAATTTTTTGTTTTACAATTTTTCTTCTTCAATTTCAGAGTCTCTAAACATATTCCCTAACAATTCTTTTACTCCTGTTTTTTTCAGTGATGAAATATTAATAATTTCTTCACCCTCCTCTAAATTGAGTGTTTCTCTTATTAACTTATTATTTTTTGTTAATTCTGCTCTATTTAACTTATCCTTTTTTGTTGCAACTATTACAACTTCATAACCAAAGTGTTTAATCCATCCGTACATTAAGAGATCATCTTTGGTGGGTTTACGTCTACAATCCACGAGTAATGCTACTTTTTGAAGCTGAGGTCTGCGGATTAAATAGTCCTCCATCATTTTTCCCCATTTAGCTTGCTCAGTTTTTGACACTTTGGCATATCCATAACCAGGTAAATCTACGAAATAAAAGCTATCGTTTATTAAAAAAAAGTTTATAAGTCTTGTTTTACCTGGGGTTCCACTTACTTTAACTAATTTACGTCTGTTTGTTAAAGTATTTATTAAAGAGGATTTGCCTACATTGGACCTTCCAACAAAAGCATACTCTACTCTATTATCTGTGGGATACTGTGTAGGTTTTACTGCTGAAATTATGAACTCAGATTGTTTTATCTCCATTATTTATCTCTCCATCTAATTTATTTTCTAGTAATGCATTTGCAAGTACGTCTTCTACTTTACTTGCAATTATAAATTTTAGTTTATTTTTAATACTCTTTGGTATCTTTTGTATATCTTTTTCATTCTCACTAGGAATTATAATTGTATCAATTCCTGCTCTATAGGCAGCTAGTGATTTTTCCTTAAGCCCCCCTATAGGTAATACTCTTCCTGTAAGTGTAATCTCCCCTGTCATAGCTACATTATGTTTCACTTTTTGGTTAGTTAAGGCAGACACCATTGCAGTTATCATAGTTACCCCCGCAGATGGACCATCTTTAGGCACTGCTCCTTCTGGTACATGAATATGAATATCTTTATTTTTATAAAAATCTTTATCAATATTATATTTTAGCGCATTAGCCCTAACATAACTATATCCGGCTTTAGCAGATTCTTTCATAACATCTCCTAGTTGCCCTGTAAGTTCAAGTTTACCAGTTCCCTCCATAGCACTTACCTCTACTGGCAATGTAACACCACCAACTTCTGTCCATGCTAGCCCGGTTACAACACCTACTCTGTCTTCCTCTTCAGCTTTATCATAAGTATATATAACAGGTCCTAAATAACGCTTAACATGTGCTACAGTAACATTAACATTTTCTTTATCTTTTTCTACCATTTCTGTTATTGCTTTTCTAATAACTGATGCGATTTGTCTTTCAAGATTTCTGACACCTGATTCCCTAGTGTAATTTTCAATAATACAATTTATTGCAGGGTCTGAAAAAATTATTTTATCGCCTTCCATATTATGTTCCTTTAACATCTTTAAAATAAGATGATTTTTAGCAATATGGAATTTTTCTTCTGAAGTATACCCTGATACTTCAATAATTTCCATTCTATCTAATAATGGTCTTGGAATAGTATCTAACTTGTTTGCCGTAGTTATAAATAAAACCTTTGATAAGTCAAAGTCAAGTTCTAGGTAATGGTCTCTAAAAGTTGCATTTTGTTCACTATCTAAAACTTCCAGTAATGCATCTGCAGGGTCTCCCTTAAAATCGCCACTCATTTTATCAATTTCATCTAACAAAAATAGTGGATTTTTAGATCCGGCTTGTTTCATGGCATATATAATTCTACCTGGAATTGCACCCACGTATGTTTTTCTATGTCCTCTAATTTCAGCTTCATCTTTCACTCCGCCCAGTGACATTCTAACAAAATTTCTATTTAATGCATTAGCAACAGACTTTGCTATAGATGTTTTTCCAACTCCCGGTGGCCCTACCAAACAAAGTATAGGTCCTTTAAGAGTTTTACTGATTTTCTTAACTGCTAAGTATTCTATTATTCTTTCCTTAACATCCTCTAGCCCATAATGCTCTGCGTCAAATACTTCTCTAGCCTTCTTAATATCAATGTTGTCTTTAGTTGTTTTATTCCAAGGCAATGCTAAAACCCAATCTAGGTATCCTTTTATTACACCACTTTCAGCAGAAAAATTCCCTGAACTTTTCAATCTGTTTAGTTCATAAGTCGCCTTTTCTTTTGCTGCTTTAGGAAGCTTAGCCTTGTTTATTTTACTTTCATATTCATCTATTTCTCTCTTATTCTCGTCATCTTCGCCCAATTCTTCTTGAATAGCTTTTATCTGTTCTCTTAGATAATAATCCTTTTGGATCTTATCAATTCTACCTTTAACCTTAACTCCAATTTTCTTTTCTATTTTTAGCACTTCAACTTCATTTTTTAATATAAATAATAATTTTTCTAATCTTTTGTTAACTTCCAATGCTTCAAGCAATTCTTGCTTTGTTTCTGGCTTTAAAATTAAATATGAACTTACAATATCACAATATCTTCCTGGCTCTTTTGTTTCTTCTAAACTGAAGAGTGCATCTGGAAAATTGTTAACTGAAAGATTTATGTACTCTTCAAAAGCCTTATCTATAATTCTAACTAAAGCCTTACATTTCTTATCGTCTACGCATTCATCGTCCTCAATAATTTCTATTTCTGCTCGTACAAACGGTTCTCTATCTTTGTACTCCGATATCTTTCCTCTTTTTAGTCCTTCAACTAGTACCCTAATTGTATCTCCTGGTAACTTTAATATTTGTTTTATATTACAAACAGTACCAATACTATATATATCCTTATCTTCTGGTTGTTCTATTTTTGATTGTTTTTGTGAAACCAGAAAAATTTCTTGATTATTTAGCATAGCATCTTCCAGTGCCAGTATAGATTTTTCTCTACCAACATCAAAATGCAACACCATATATGGAAATATATTCATACCTCTTAGCGGAATTAGCGGAAGAAGTTTTGTATTTTTATCCATTTTCTCCCTCTTTTCTAGATTAAATTAATAATCTTTTATATTTCATAGCAAGTACATTTCATAGCTTGACTACTATAGTATACCTATAATATGATTATTTTTCAATACTACAAAATTTAAAATACGATTATAAAGTACAAAAAAACAGATAACAAGTCAAATATATTAACATATTGACTTGTTATTTATTTAAAAGAAGATAGCCAATATAAATTAGCGACTTCTGAACTGTGATTATATCTTCTCCTGGGTAACTGCAATTAAAAAGCTGAGAAGTAGCTTTAGACTGTCGTTAAAGTTTCAATGCTTCTGCTGCTATAACATCCACGTCTTTTTCAAATGTGATTGAAATATTTTTAGGACTCTCCGCAAGTAAGGCTTCGCTTATTACCTCAGTAATATTACTCACTGGTATGATCACAATGTTTTCAATATTTTTAAAGCTATCCTGCCAATTATCTCTCGGAATAATAACCCTTGTGGCTCCTGCTTTTTTAGCAGCAGCAATCTTAGCATTTACTCCTCCTATGGCCTTTACATTACCATGAATTGATATCTCTCCAGTCATAGCAACCATATTATCAACTGGTATGCCTTTTATTGCACTATACATTGCAGTTGTTATGCTTATACCTGCAGATGGTCCATCCACTGGTGATCCTCCTGGAAAGTTCACATGAATATCGTAATCATCACAATCTATATTGAAATACTTTTCAAGGACTGTAACCACATTTTCAACAGAAGATCTTGCAGTACTTTTTCTTTTGAACTTTTTATTTGTACTACTTATTTCCTCTTCCTCAATAATTCCTGTGATTTTAAGTACACCTTTTCTTATTTTTACCCTTTTTGCAGAAGCTTCAATTTCCATTACCGCTCCCATATTAGCTCCGTAAACGGCTAGCCCATTTACATAACCAATTTGCGGTTTATCAGATATCCTGGTTTCTGACCTTGGATAGTACTGACCATTTTCTATAACCCATTCAATATCTTCAATACTCACTTCATCTCTCTCATCATTAATAGCGATACCACAAGCTAACTGAATTAAGTTAACAGTATCCCTTCCATTACTAGAGTATTTACCAACTAATTTTATTGCCTTATCACCAATTTTAAGTCCCATTTTCTCTATTGCGTTGGCAGCGATTATCTCCAATTCTTCTGGAAGCAATTGCCTGAAAAAGATTTCTACACACCTTGACCTTATTGCAGGTATTATTTCATCCGGATTACGAGTAGTTGCCCCTATAAGCCTAAAATCAGCAGGAAGACCTTCGTCAAACACCTCTTTTATATAAAGTGGTGTATTAGGATCTTCACCATTATAATAAGCACTATCTAAAAATACTTTTCTATCCTCTAAGACTTTAAGGAGTTTATTCATTTCTATAGGATGAAGTTCGCCAATTTCATCAATAAATAGAATTCCACCATGTGCCTTTGTAACTGCTCCCGGTTTAGGTTGAGGTACTCCTACTGCTCCTAAAGGTCCAGCTCCTTGGTATATAGGATCGTGAACAGATCCTATAAGCGGATCCGCTATACCTCTTTCATCAAATCTAACGGTAGTTGCATCTATTTCTATAAACTTAGAGCACTCATTAAAAGGAGACCTCTGTCTTTTTTTAGCATCTTCTAGGACTAATCTAGCCGCAGCCGTTTTTCCTATTCCCGGTGGTCCATAAATTATGACATGCTGAGGATTCGGTCCACATATTGCTGCTTGCAATGCCTTAATTCCTTTTTCCTGTCCTATAACATCTTCAAATTTTATTGGTCTACTTTTCTCTGTAAGTGGCTCCGTAAGGCTTATGCTTTTCATTTGTCGCAATTTTTCCATTTCCTTTTTGTTATCCTTACTAACCGCTGCCTTGCCACTTTGGTGACTTTTTAGCGCATTAAAAACATATATTCCAAATAACACTGTAAAAAAAAGTTGCATTAACATAAGAAATTGAATATTCATATTATCAAAAGTTTAATATAAACTATATTAAACAAATCCTCCTTTCGTATATAATTTGTCATGTTTTACTAAATGATCTGCCATTTTATATTACCATTTGATATTATGCTCAAGTTATCATTAATATATTCTTTTTCTAATATTTTATATTTGATAGTTTTTCCAATTAAAAAAAGACAGATAAATAATCCGTCTTTTTAATATATTTTAAATTAAGTTTACTAAGCTGTTTCTATACCTTTTTTGGCTTTAACTTTTTTTGTTATTTTTATTTTCTCTCTTTTACCACTTTCAGCTAAAACCAATTGCGGATTTCGAGTTAAAATAGTATCCCCATTAACTATTACTTTAGATACTTGTTCATTAGATGGAATATCAAACATGATTTCCTTCATTGTATCTTCTATAATAGATCTAAGTCCTCTAGCTCCAGTTTTTCTTTTAATAGCTTCTTTGGCTATAGCTTTCAGTGCTGCTTCTTCAAACTCTAATTCTACGTTATCCATCTCAAACAATTTCTTATATTGCTTAATCAGCGCATTTTTAGGTTCACTAAGAATTTTAACTAAGGCCTCTTCATCTAGTGCTTCAAGGGTAACTACTATAGGTAGTCTTCCTACAAACTCTGGAATCAAACCAAACTTTAATAGATCTCCTGGCATTATAGCCTTAAGTAACTCCCCTACATCTGCTTCTTCTTTAGATCTTATTTCAGCTCCAAAACCAACTGACGTAGTTCTAGTTCTTTTTTCTATAATTTTATCAAGTCCATCAAATGCTCCACCACAAATAAATAGAATATTTGCTGTGTTTATCTGAATAAACTCTTGATGTGGGTGCTTTCTTCCACCTTGTGGTGGAACTGATGCTGTAGTTCCTTCTAATATTTTAAGTAATGCCTGCTGAACACCTTCTCCAGATACATCTCTAGTTATAGAAGGATTTTCAGATTTTCTAGCGATCTTATCTATTTCATCTATATAGATAATGCCTTTTTCTGCTTTTTCAACATCATAGTCAGCATTTTGTATTAATTTAAGTAGGATGTTTTCTACATCTTCTCCTACATACCCTGCTTCAGTAAGTGTTGTTGCATCCGCAATAGCAAAAGGTACATTTAAATATTTTGCTAAGGTTTGTGCTAGTAATGTTTTACCACAACCTGTAGGCCCAAGAAGTAATATGTTACTCTTTTGCAGTTCAACATCGCCTTCATTAATATTTGAATTAATTCTTTTATAATGATTATATACTGCTACAGCCAAGGATTTTTTAGCCGTATCTTGACCTACAACATAATCATCTATATATTTTTTTATTTCTGCAGGTTTTGGCAATGTTCCAAGGTCTAGTTCAACATCTCCCTGAAATTCATCTACGATTATTTCAGAACATAATTCTATACACTCATCACAGATATATACTCCCGGTCCTGCAATTAATCTTCTGACTTGATCTTGAGTTTTACCACAGAAAGAACATTTTAGTTGTTTTTTTTCATCATACTTTGGCATATTTTCACCTCTATTAACCTTATTTCTACTAATATTATTTCTTTTTACTTATAACTTCATCTATTAATCCATACTCCATAGCTTCTTGTGCACTCATGAAATAATCTCTTTCAACGTCATGTTGAATTTTTTCTATTGTTTGGCCTGTTCTTTCACTGTATATTCTATTTAATGTGTCTTTAGTTTTCATAATTCGTTTTGCATGGATATCTATATCAGTTGCCTGACCTTGAAATCCTCCTAGTGGTTGGTGTATCAAAATTTCACTATTAGGCAATGCGAATCTTTTTCCTTTTTCTCCAGCATTTAGTAAAAAAGACCCCATTGATGCTGCCATTCCTATACAAATAGTTGAAACTTGTGGTTTTATATACTGCATTGTGTCATAAATAGCCATACCTGCTGTAATTGACCCACCTGGACTATTTATATATAAATAAATATCTTTATCAGGGTCTTCAGACTCCAAATATAACAATTGAGCAACAATTAAACTAGCAGTAGTATCATTTACTTCTTCTCCTAGAAAAATTATTCTTTCTTTTAATAATCTTGAATAAATATCGTAGGATCTTTCTCCCCTGTTTGTTTGTTCAACAACCATTGGCACTAAACTCATCTAAATCACTCCTCTACTCTATAATATAAATCCTTGAAACGTTAATCTAATTTAATTCTATCCTAAATAATTGATTTTTAACCATATAATTTTAACCTACATTTAAAATTAATTGCCAGAAAGTTATCTGGCAATTAATTTTAGTATATATTATGCAATAACTTTAGCGCTATCTACTAACATCTTTATTACTTTCTGATTTACAACATCAATTTTCAGATATTGTTTTTGTGCTTTCATTATTAAGTCTGCTGTTTTTTCTAAATCTTTCTCTCCATATTGCTTAGCAACTTCTTTAGCTTTTTCTAGCAATTCTTCATCACTAGCTTCAACTTTTTCTGTTTTTGCTATTTCTGTTATTATTAAATCAGTTTTAACTCTCTTTTCAGCTGCTTCTTTCATGTATTCTCTAACTTTTTCTTCAGTATTGTTAGTATACTGATAATATGATTCAAGATCTAAACCTTGATATTTTAATTTCATTTCTAAATCTTTAAGCATTGTATCAGTTTCTCTTTTTATCATAACTTCTGGAATATCCATTGCAACATTAGAACAAACTGCATCAATTACAGCTTCTTCAAATTCTTTCACTTCTCTATCTTTACTTGATTTTAGAAGTGTTGTTTTAATGTCATTTCTTAGTTCTTCTAAAGTATCAAATTCTGATACATCTTTAGCAAACTCATCATCAATAGCTGGTAACTCTTTTACTTTCATGCTTTTAACAGTTACATTAAAAGTTGCAAGTTTTCCGTTTAAGTCTTCTCTTCCATAAGCCTCTGGAAAATTAACTTTAACTTCTTTAGTTTCTCCAGCTTTTAACCCAACTAACTGCTGCTCAAAGGTATCAATAAATGATCCTGAACCAATTTCAAGTTCAAAGTCTTTTCCTTCTCCACCTTCAAAAGCAGTGCCTTCAATAAATCCTTTAAAGTCTATAACTGCAATATTTCCCATTGTGATTTCGCCATCAATTTTTTCTTCGATTCTAGCATTTTTTTCTTGCATACCTTTTAATTGGTTTTCAATTTCTTCATCCGTTACATTATATTCAGTTTTCTTAGCTTCAAGTCCTTTGTATTCTCCAAGTTTCACTTCTGGAACTACTGCAACTGACGCAGTATATACAAAATCTTTTCCTTCGCCTATTTCAATAATATCAATTTTAGGATAATCCAATGGATTGATATCATACTCTTTTAAAGCTTCTGGATATGTATCATCACAACAGAAATTTATAGCATCTTCAAAGAAAACACCTTCACCATACATTTTCTTTATTAAAGACATTGGTGCCTTACCTTTTCTAAATCCAGGAATGTTTATAGTTTTTGATTTCTTTGCAGCAGATTTTTTTAAAGATTCACTAAATCTTTTCGCCTCTACTGTTACTTCTAATTTAATAATATTTTTTTCTAATTTTTCCATTTTAACTATCATTATATTACTCCTCCTAATCACCAGAAATGCTTGTTAACCTTAACATTATAACATATCTTTTAATGTATTTACAAATATTATTAAGCATATATGCTTATATAGTCTAATATTACTGATTATAACCAAGTTGTTTACAATTTACAAGATAATTTTACTAATGTCATAGTCTGTTAACATTTAAAGTGAGATAATTGCTTACTTTTGTTGTATTATTAATTTTATATATCTATTTAGGTGCTAGCATCGTTAAATCATCTCCTGCGGAGCTGCATATTAACGACTTCAGAAGGAGATTTGTATTCCCACTGAAGTTTTCTATTTGTTAGGGCATGTAAATTCCACTTATAGAAGCGGGAGACTTTCCTTCTGAACTGTCGTTAAATGCCTTAGAAACAAAATTCTTCGCCTTTGTAATTTCCTTATAATTTGAATAATTTTCACTGTAAACTTCAATAATTCCTTTTCCACTATACCCCACACTCTTTAGTTTACTTAATATCATTTTATAATCCAAATTTCCATTTCCGGGTAAAAGACAGGAATGATTTTCGTCTCTATCATTAATATGAAGATTTACTATTTTCTTACCCATAACGTTTATATACCTATCCAAAGGAACCTTAGTTCTATAAGCTTGCTTTAAATCCAATGTAAAATATATTGGGTATTCTAATTTTTCCGATAAGAGTGTTAAAAATTTCAAATCAGCAGACATGCACCAAGATACGTTTTCCTGTGCCAATTTAACACCTGATTCTAAAGCAATATAAGCTAATTCATTATATATATCTATAACAAATTTAGTATCTAGCTCATTAAAATCTGTATAGCGCATACCATGAAAGGTATAACAACTTGCGCCTAAAGTCTTTGCTGCTTTGCAAACACTCTTAAAATGTTTTAACATATCTCCACGTCGTCTATCATATTTATCAAAAAGATATGGTTCAAAAGAACTGGAGAAAGCATGAACTGAATTTATATTGAATCCATAGCTTTCTTTTTTTTGGAGTAGTTCCTTCACAAACTCTTCTTGATACTCACTCCATGTGTTTAAAAATATTTCACCGTGATTAAACCCTAACTCCTTCATCTTACCTATACTGTCTTCAGTATGCAAATCAGGATAAAAACACGCCGAAGATAATCCTATATCCATACTAAACCCCTTTTCTCTACTCTATTGCCGCGCCTGTAGACGTTACATATACAATATTGCCATCTATACTCGTCTCAAGTCCCTTAGTAGTTATTTTTTTAAATATAATATTTTTACCTGATGCAGGTTTTACTTGCATATAAACATTACTTTTCAAATTTACCTTCCATATATATTGCTGTGCTTTTTCATTTATCCAAGGCAATTCACTAATGTATGCAATATTATCTTCATCAATGAACTTAGGCATAACTGACCAATTGTAAGTTTCATGATTTTTAAGTATTTCATCTTTGGTCAAAATCTCACCCTTGCTTGACTCATATGTTTTTTTTGTAATATCTTTACTTGTTTTATCTACATTAACATACATCAACTGTTGATTATTTTTACTTTGTATAACTATGGATTTTTCGCTTGGACTTATATCATATGTTATACCTTTGGTATCTGATACTCCCTTTATAATTTTTTTTCCTGAAGCCACATTAAATTCCACACTAATTTTTTGACCATCAGATAGATTTACAATAAATATTTCAGTTTTTAAATCTACTTCCTTGTGAGGAACTTTAGTCTTTTCAGAATTTGCCACTGGTTTAACAACCTCAGGTTTTTTTTCAACTTCTACTGCCTTTTCTTTTTTGTCTTTTGATTTATTTAATAGGACACTATTTATACTTTCTTTTATACCTGCACCTTTATTTGATAGCGCACTAAAATCTGCAACTAAAAATATAGTTAACCCTATTATAGGTAAAATAATCAATAGTGATATTTTCCTTCTTCTTTTTTTTAATTCACGCTTATAATCTTTGCTAAACATGCTTGGTTTACTCATATAATCTACCTCCAGCCTAATTAATCTATTACTTATTATAACTCATTACAAATAAAAATAATATTAATTTTTTGGAGATTTCATAGGCACGTCTTTATAACAAACTTTTCTTTCTATCCACTAAGATAATAGATTTACAATTAAGATCAACGTAACTCATCTCAGTTATAAACAATATGACATTTTTTCTATTATAAAGCAGTATAATCACAGTTGTTTCATTTAATTATCATTCTGTTGCTATTTTATTGTTAAACATATAACACCGTTAAAGCATTGTATTTCAATGGTTAATTAATTATCGCAATATTTTTAATATTACAACTTTTACATAAGTACTTGAACTGTTTCAATATTAATATTACAATGTGTGTATTGATAGATTAAGTTTCAAAAGGAGGAAAAAAAATGTTTAAACAATGGAATGGTTTTAAAGGCGATGAATGGAAAAACAGAATTGACGTAAAAGATTTTATTCAAAAAAATTATACACTATATGAAGGTGACGATAGTTTTTTAGTAGGGACAACAGCTAAGACTGATAGTGTTTGGAGCAAAGCCAACTCTCTTATTATAGAAGAAATAAAAAAAGGTATTATAGATGTAGAAACTAATGAGATTTCAGGAATAGATAATTTTGCTCCTGGATATATAGATAAAGAAAATGAAGTAATTGTTGGATTACAAACAGATGCTCCACTGAAAAGAATAGTAAACCCATTTGGTGGTTTTAGAATGGTAGAGCAATCATTAGAAGAATATGGTTATAAATTAAATAGTGATATAGAAAAATTCTTTCCGAAGTACAGAAAAACTCATAACGAAGGAGTTTTTGATGCCTACACACCTGCTACTAAAGTTGCAAGAACTGTAGGACTCCTAACTGGACTTCCAGATGCATACGGTAGAGGAAGAATAATAGGAGACTATAGAAGGATAGCTCTTTATGGAATAGATTTTTTAGTAGATCAGAAGAAAAAAGATTTAAATGAATTAACAGGACATGCTACTGACTCACTTATAAGACATAGAGAAGAAGTAAGTATGCAAATAAGAGCTCTTGCAGAGGTTAAAAGCATGGCCTTAAAATACGGTGTTGATATTTCAAAACCTTCTACTACAGCTTGCGAGGCTGTACAAGCAGTTTATATTGGTTATCTTGCAGGAATAAAAGAAAATAACGGTGCTGCAATGTCCCTTGGACGTACAACTACTTTCCTAGACATTTATTTTGAAAGAGATTTAGCCGCAGGAACAATAAATGAAGATGGCGCACAAGAAATTATTGATCAATTCGTAATTAAACTTAGAATGGCAAGGCATCTAAGAACACCTGAATACAATGAATTATTTGGCGGAGATCCAAATTGGGTAACAGAGTCAATTGGTGGTGTAGCACTTAATGGTAAAGCTATGGTAACAAAAAATTCATTTAGATTCCTTCACACATTAACAAATTTAGGATCAGCACCAGAACCAAATATGACTGTGCTTTGGTCAGAAAAATTACCAGAAACTTTCAAAAAATACTGCGCTAAAATGTCCATAGAAACAGATGCAGTTCAATATGAGAATGATGATATAATGAGACCAATTTATGGAGAAGATTATGGCATAGCTTGCTGCGTTTCCGCTATGGAAATAGGAAAAAGAATGCAGTTCTTTGGAGCTCGCGCAAACCTAGCTAAATCATTATTACTATCACTTAACGGTGGAGTTGACGAATTAAAAGGTAAGCTTGTAGTACCTGGAATTCCAAAGAATACTGATGAGATTCTTGATTACGAATCAGTTAGAGCAATGTATTCAAACGTACTCGCATATGTTGCTGATATGTATGTAAATACAATGAATACTATACATTATATGCATGATAAATATGCATACGAAGCTGGACAACTTGCTTTTCATGACACTGATCTTAAATACTTCATGGCATTTGGTGTTGCAGGACTTTCAGTTGCAGCTGACTCTTTAAGTGCTATAAAATATGCTAAGGTTAAGCCAATAAGAAATGAAAATGGAATAACTGTTGATTTTGAAATAGATGGAGATTTCCCTAAATACGGAAATGACGATGACAGAGTTGATGATTTAGCTGTTAATCTCATTAAAGAATTCAGTGATGAACTTAAAAAGCACCCAGCATATAAGAACGCTGAACACACCTTATCAGCACTTACTATTACTTCTAACGTAGTTTATGGTAAGAAAACAGGATCAACTCCTGATGGAAGAAAACAAGGTATCGCACTTGCTCCAGGAGCTAACCCAACACAATGTCACGACGAAAACGGAGCATTAGCATCATTAAATTCAGTTGCTAAGATTCCTTATAGAAATTATTGCCAAGATGGAGTTTCAAATACTTTCTCCATAGTACCAGAGGCTCTTGGAATGGACGAATCTTCAAGAATAAACAATTTAGTTTCTCTTTTAGATGGTTATTTTGCACAAAGTGCACATCATTTAAACGTGAATGTACTAAATAGAGAAATTTTAGTTGATGCTTATGAGAATCCAGATAAGTATCCAACATTAACAATAAGAGTTTCAGGATATGCCGTTCATTTTAACAGATTATCAAAAGAACAGCAGCTTGAAGTTATTAGTAGAACTTTCCACAAAAAAATCTAATTAACTTATAATTTTATATAGTATGAGAGGTGCTTATTTATATAAACACTTCTCGACTTATATAAAACTTAACTATAACTCTAATTATAGAAAATACTATAAATTTCATTTTATATTAAAGCAAAAATACTAATAGGTTTTTGTTTTAATATAAAATGAAAACTAAATTAAAATTAGATACTTGCACTAATGCAGAGGAGGAATATATATGGTAAAAGGTAGAATTCATTCAATAGAGAGTATGGGACTAGTTGATGGTCCAGGAGTAAGAGTAGTTGTTTTTCTTCAAGGTTGTAAATTAAGATGCGCCTACTGCCATAACCCAGATACTTGGAAGCTAAATGGTGGTACAGAAATAACTCCAGAAGAACTCATTGAAAAAATTGTTAGATTCAAACCATACTTTAGTAGATCTGGCGGTGGTGTTACTTTCTCTGGTGGTGACCCATTAATGCAACCACAATTTCTACTTGAATGTCTAAAATTATGTAGACTAAATGGAATTCATACAGCTCTCGACACCTCTGGCTTTGGAAATGGTGACTACACTGAAATATTAGAATATACAGATTTAGTTCTTTTAGATATAAAACAGACATCTAGTAAGGGCTATGTTAATTTGACAGGTAGAAATACATCAGATCTTAATATATTTTTAGAAGCACTAAGAAAATCAAAATCCAGGGTTTGGGTAAGACACGTTGTTGTACCTGGAATTACAGATTCTGTGGAGCATATAACTAAGATTGCTGAAATCATTAATGAAGAAGTTCCAAGAGTTGATAAAGTTCAACTTCTTCCCTATCATGTTCTAGGAGTAAGTAAATATGAAGAACTCGGAATTCCATATAGGTTAAAAGGTGTGGAGCCTATGAATAAAGATAAGACTAACGAACTTCAATTACTAATAAATGATTTACTAAAAACTAATGAAACATCCGAATCTCAAACAGCATAAAAAGCAACTTGCAATAAGAGATTGAAACATAAAAATTCATTAAGGAATTCTAATATTTTGCAAATCTAAAATTCTCTAGCGCTCTCCTCTGGGTAGTTCTATGGGGGACATAACAATTACTAATTGTTATGCACTCGACTTCCTGTCTCGGGTTCGCTAGCCTGACTTCCTGTCAGTCTCACGAGAATTTCAGATTAGCAAAAAAAGAATTTCTAAATGAATTTTTAATTGTTTCTGCTCTTCTTATTGCAAGTTTTCTACAGTCAAAGTCATATTACATTAAGATGTATCTAATAAAGCAGGAAACTTACCCATATTAGTTTCCATAAGCTGTTTCCTATATAACCAGAAAAGCAGAAGGTTTAATATTATCTTCTGCTTTTCTATTTTTTCTTAACTCACACCACCATAATTCTTTCAGGCGGTGTCCTGTGATTTGATCAAGCAAATTTGCATTTTTTAGCAACTGAAAACAAACTAAATTAGAATTGCTAAAGCTTGTTCAGATGCATTCTACGCAATATATACTTTTGTTAGCATTCTATAAGAAAACAGAGGTTCGTGAACTACTCACCACCTAAGAGGTGGGAGCTTCTTGGTCAATACTACTACTGTAGCAAGTTTACCCAAGCTATCAAGGCTATTCCAGCCTCTCTAGTCAATATATCTTTTATTACATTGCTAGTT